>NZ_JALMEU010000019.1:0-2853 GCF_028048155.1 Pantoea leporis | reverse complement strand
GTCAGGGAGAACTCATCTCGGGGCAAGTTTCGTGCTTAGATGCTTTCAGCACTTATCTTTTCCGCACTTAGCTACCGGGCAGTGCCATTGGCATGACAACCCGAACACCAGTGGTGCGTTCACTCCGGTCCTCTCGTACTAGGAGCAACCCCCCTCAATTCTCCAGCGCCCACGGCAGATAGGGACCGAACTGTCTCACGACGTTCTAAACCCAGCTCGCGTACCACTTTAAACGGCGAACAGCCGTACCCTTGGGACCTACTTCAGCCCCAGGATGTGATGAGCCGACATCGAGGTGCCAAACACCGCCGTCGATATGAACTCTTGGGCGGTATCAGCCTGTTATCCCCGGAGTACCTTTTATCCGTTGAGCGATGGCCCTTCCATTCAGAACCACCGGATCACTATGACCTGCTTTCGCACCTGCTCGAGCCGTCACTCTCGCAGTCAAGCTGGCTTATGCCATTGCACTAACCTCCTGATGTCCGACCAGGATTAGCCAACCTTCGTGCTCCTCCGTTACTCTTTGGGAGGAGACCGCCCCAGTCAAACTACCCACCAGACACTGTCCGCAGCCCGGATCACGGGCCTACGTTAGAACATCAAACATTAAAGGGTGGTATTTCAAGGTTGGCTCCACGCAGACTGGCGTCCACGCTTCAAAGCCTCCCACCTATCCTACACATCAAGGCTCAATGTTCAGTGTCAAGCTATAGTAAAGGTTCACGGGGTCTTTCCGTCTTGCCGCGGGTACACTGCATCTTCACAGCGATTTCAATTTCACTGAGTCTCGGGTGGAGACAGCCTGGCCATCATTACGCCATTCGTGCAGGTCGGAACTTACCCGACAAGGAATTTCGCTACCTTAGGACCGTTATAGTTACGGCCGCCGTTTACCGGGGCTTCGATCAAGAGCTTCTCCTTGCGGATAACCCCATCAATTAACCTTCCGGCACCGGGCAGGCGTCACACCGTATACGTCCACTTTCGTGTTTGCACAGTGCTGTGTTTTTAATAAACAGTTGCAGCCAGCTGGTATCTTCGACTGCCTTCAGCTCCATCCGCGAGGGACTTCACCTGATGACAGCGTGCCTTCTCCCGAAGTTACGGCACCATTTTGCCTAGTTCCTTCACCCGAGTTCTCTCAAGCGCCTTGGTATTCTCTACCTGACCACCTGTGTCGGTTTGGGGTACGATTTCGTGTTACCTGGAGCTTAGAGGCTTTTCCTGGAAGCAGGGCATCAGTTACTTCACCACCGTGGTGGCTCGTCGTCACGCCTCAGCCTTAAGATACCCCGGATTTACCAAAGGTATCAGCCTACACGCTTAAACCGGGACAACCGTCGCCCGGATAACCTAGCCTTCTCCGTCCCCCCTTCGCAGTAACACCAAGTGCAGGAATATTAACCTGCTTCCCATCGACTACGCTTTTCAGCCTCGCCTTAGGGGTCGACTCACCCTGCTCCGATTAACGTTGAACAGGAACCCTTGGTCTTCCGGCGAGCGGGCTTTTCACCCGCTTTATCGTTACTTATGTCAGCATTCGCACTTCTGATACCTCCAGCATGCCTCACAGCACACCTTCAACGGCTTACAGAACGCTCCCCTACCCAACAACACATAGTGTCGCTGCCGCAGCTTCGGTGCATGGTTTAGCCCCGTTACATCTTCCGCGCAGGCCGACTCGACCAGTGAGCTATTACGCTTTCTTTAAATGATGGCTGCTTCTAAGCCAACATCCTGGCTGTCTGTGCCTTCCCACATCGTTTCCCACTTAACCATGACTTTGGGACCTTAGCTGGCGGTCTGGGTTGTTTCCCTCTTCACGACGGACGTTAGCACCCGCCGTGTGTCTCCCGTGATAACATTCTCCGGTATTCGCAGTTTGCATCGGGTTGGTAAGCCGGGATGGCCCCCTAGCCGAAACAGTGCTCTACCCCCGGAGATGAGTTCACGAGGCGCTACCTAAATAGCTTTCGGGGAGAACCAGCTATCTCCCGGTTTGATTGGCCTTTCACCCCCAGCCACAAGTCATCCGCTAATTTTTCAACATTAGTCGGTTCGGTCCTCCAGTTAGTGTTACCCAACCTTCAACCTGCCCATGGCTAGATCACCGGGTTTCGGGTCTATACCCTGCAACTTAACGCCCAGTTAAGACTCGGTTTCCCTGCGGCTCCCCTATACGGTTAACCTTGCTACAGAATATAAGTCGCTGACCCATTATACAAAAGGTACGCAGTCACCCCATTAAAGAGGCTCCCACTGCTTGTACGTACACGGTTTCAGGTTCTGTTTCACTCCCCTCGCCGGGGTTCTTTTCGCCTTTCCCTCACGGTACTGGTTCACTATCGGTCAGTCAGGAGTATTTAGCCTTGGAGGATGGTCCCCCCATATTCAGACAGGATACCACGTGTCCCGCCCTACTCTTCGAACTCACAATCTGTGCACTTTCGTGTACGGGACTATCACCCGGTATCGTGCGACTTTCCAGACGCTTCCACTAACGCACAAACTGATTCAGGTTCTGGGCTGTTCCCCGTTCGCTCGCCGCTACTGGGGGAATCTCGGTTGATTTCTTTTCCTCCGGGTACTTAGATGTTTCAGTTCCCCGGGTTCGCCTCGCAACACTATGTATTCATGTTGCGATGATGCACTGGGTGCACCGGGTTTCCCCATTCGGACATCGTCGGCTGTAGCGGTTCATATCACCTTACCGACGCTTTACGCAGATTAGCACGTCCTTCATCGCCTCTGACTGCCAGGGCATCCACCGTGTACGCTTAGTCGCTTAACCTCACAACCCACAGGCGTTTTGCAACGCGTGCAGACTGCAAGCATTTGAGAGACTCGAAC
>NZ_JALMEU010000018.1:0-3298 GCF_028048155.1 Pantoea leporis | reverse complement strand
TATGTTCTTTGCCACGTTTGTCTTTCCATGCGCAGTTCATTTCCGGCGGGAGTGCGCAGAGTGTTCTGGCTGCGGTTGTCGCGGCTGACGATGTCGGGATGTTCTGAGTCGTGGAAGGCGTGCGCGATGTACGGGCGGTCCGGGTCGCCGCCGTCAAAGGCGATACCGACTTCGGTGCCCTGAATCAGCGGCGCGTGAAAACCGTAATCTCTGCCGGTGTAGGGTTTTGCCAGCCGCACCCACAGGTAGCTGTAGCCGGATTCGCTGAACAGGCGGTCAACGTCGAGCTTCACCCGGCAGCGGCCCAGCTCGTCGAGATGGGCATAGATATCATCAGCGTTGCGGCTTTCAATGCGCGCCGGATGCGTGCCGACAATCTCCGGGCGCGGCACAGCCGCCGGGCGGAAGCAAAACATCACTCCAGGAGGCTACGCTGCACCCGATTTTGCTGAGCAGTACAGGATTGAAAATTTAATCACTCAGACAATAAAAACACGCTACCATTGTCATCTCGTTTTAATAGCGACCAGCAAGCGTGGTGTTTAACGCCATAAATATCTTCAAACTCTGGCAATCTTTGCCCCTGTAAAATCTGGATATATTGCGTTGTTCCGTCTACGGTTGCGGCCCATTGCCCGGAATGAATGGCGACCTGATCGCTCCAGACAGTAATACGAACTAGCTCAGATGAAGAATTATCTTTTTCGTCGTCAAGTAAGGCACTGGCTTCATCAAAACGTTCATACCACTTTTTTGTTGATTCTTCTTCAAACTGAAGGTTTTCATATTCGGAATAGAAATGCAGTGAACGTGTAATATTTAAGCGAACAGGCTTAACGATTTGGTTCACTTTGACTAGCAGCGGAGGAAGCTCTTCAGTTTTAACTTCGCCAAGCGCAGGTGGAAGTTCTCCAGCTTTAAGAATAATACCATTACTGTATGGTAGAACTTTAATTTCTGGAGTATTTGAAAGGCGATGCTCAACGCGTTGTTGACCACCAAGTTCATTTAGCCACGGGTTACCAATAATGGTATACCAGCAGGCACCTTTTAATCCCAGAACTGCCGCGCCGCCTTCCAGCGTACCGAGCGAGTCGACTATAACCCCAGGAAAACGTTGTGATAGTGCATATTCATAAGGAAACATGCGTTCAAACGCATATGGCAGAATAAAGGAAAGCCCTGCATAGCCACTTTCAACATTAAAAGTATCGCACAGCCATTTTATCCATGATTCATAGCGTTGCTTACCCCCAGATTCTTTCAGTAGAGAAAATGGAAAGCAGAGCTTGATGACAGAGCGATTATCCTCATTATTAAATATTCTTTTGCCCATGATAAGAATTTCATAATCTGGAGAATGGTAATCTGTTTCCTCCCCCCCCAAATACCACGAGAATATTTCTTCTGAAGACAGCTCTATAATTTTTTGACGTTTTTTTTGATAGTTTTTTTCTGTTATACTCACCCATTTTGGTGCTAGTGTTTTTTTTAAATAGGGTTTAAATTGGTCGTAAAAACGATCTACACATTCAACCATCTTGCGACGTACTTCAGGCAGATGGCCGTCCTTGAAAAATACGGTAATAATTATACCAAGATTCACTGCTTGGCTACCATCTTTATATTTTACTGATGCCTCGGGTAGCCATTTTTCAATATAATCCAGCTCGTAATCCTGTAATTTCATACCTGCTCCTGTTTAACCGGCTACTGCTGTAGCAGTCACTGCGCCAGCACCGAGAATGGTGGAAAGGGTGCCCCACGCGCTAATTGCCAGGCGAATGATTATTAAAAATGCGCCAATCAGCGCTTCCGGGATGCCCAGTGTAACAACCAATGCGCCCACTCCAACCACAACCAGAATCACACCAACCGTCTTTGCCACATCGGTCAGCACCTGCACCCAGTTAACACGCCTGAGCATCTCCAGTGACATATCGGTGGCGCGTTGAATGCTGTGCCATGCGGCACGCAGTTGTTCATCACTCCAGGATGCGGCACTTCTTCCGGTTTTGCTTGCCCAGCGCCAGGCTTGTTGCCCCTGTGTATACACCCATTCGCCGCTGTCATTCAGCCAGCCTGACGCCGACTGCAACTTTTGCTGCATCTCAGTCGATAACGCATTCCAGCCAGAAGAGAGATTATTGATAACGCCTTCGCTGAGGTCAGCAACCGATTTGCCCGCATGTGTCCATGGCTGGATTTTAGCGGGTGAAGGAGACGTTGGCGGACGTGGTATGAAAATAGGTGGATAAATCGCCAGCGGCCAGTATTTTTCTCCGCTTGTTTTCCAGGCTTGCATCGTGACGTTGACTACCTGATCACTCCACTTATGTTCTTCGGGTCGGCAATCATAGATTTCCAAAATTGTCATGCGTCTTTCTTGGCCGGTTCCACCAACGATAAGCATATATTCTTCGTATTGTTCACGATCAAGTTTATCCCCCGGAAACTTCACCTCTATCAGTCGCTCAAGATTATCCGCATGCATCACACCTTCCGTATCCGTTCCCGCCAGTCCCGGCCAGCGATCCTGCTTATTCTTAACAATGATCACGTCCGGGCGGCGATAGATCCCCTTACCTGGTACCGGGAATGGATTGGTGGTGTGACGCCGCTCCGCACCGTCAGCCAGCAGTGAACTGCTGAGAAACGGGCGCGGCGGCGTGGTGCGCATATCAAACGGCACTTCAGCTTTGTACCACCAGCGATAGTTCGCCGCGATCTCATCCACGCGGATCAGTCCGCTCATCATCACCTGCTTCAGGCTCATCTGGTAGCTCGAGCCATTGCGCCGGATTTGTGCCGTCAGGCGTGGAAAACGCATAGCATATTCCACTTTAATATGCAGATATTGTCGGCTGGAAGAAGTAGGCAGCTTTGATTGCTTCTCCACCATTTCAATGCCGGTGGTGGTGCATTCCCAAGGCTGATTGCTTTGGCTGCCGGGGAGGTCCAGCCCCGGTGAATTGGGTAAATCGGGCAGTTCCATTATTTGCTCTCCCTGTATTCAGTTTCGAAGGATTCCTCACTGACATCACCGATAAACCAGAGTGGTTCCTGAAGCTGTGGCTTTTTCTGGAGGATATGCAATTCAGCCTCTTCCTCCGCCCGGGTATAAATTGGCAGCGTAAATCCCTGCTCATCGCTGAAACCAGTTGCGACCTGGCCGGAAGGTGTGGTGATGCGCCATGGTGTTCCGGTCAGTATTTTTCCCTGCTCATCAGTCAGCAGATAAATTGCCGAATAGGTGTGAGCCGTCCCCATACGCGGTAAGGACACTTCCATCTCCCGC
>NZ_JALMEU010000017.1:0-4825 GCF_028048155.1 Pantoea leporis | reverse complement strand
AGCCATCGCTAGTCCCTCTAAGACACGGATATATCGAAGATATCGTCATATCAACCAGGCATTGCCTGACTGTTTGGTTTACAGAGAGAGAATCAGGAGAGAGATAAAGGAAGTGGTGCTGATACCCAGAGTCGAACTGGGGACCTCACCCTTACCAAGGGTGCGCTCTACCAACTGAGCCATATCAGCACATCTGGAGCGGGCAGCGGGAATCGAACCCGCATCATCAGCTTGGAAGGCTGAGGTAATAGCCATTATACGATGCCCGCATCCTGGAACTCGGCTACCTGTTCTTTCTGTAGCTTATGAATAATAAAAGAAGACCTTCTATTATTCGAGCCGGTCAGAGTTGCTGACCAACTTTGATTGCGCTAATGCGCAATCTGAAATTCGAAGGTGAGAGATGAAGAACTCACCCATCAGATAAAGACTTTATCTGACGCCCAACCAGGAGGTTGAGATGGTGGTGGGAGAAGGATTCGAACCTTCGAAGTCTGTGACGGCAGATTTACAGTCTGCTCCCTTTGGCCGCTCGGGAATCCCACCTACTTGATGGTGCCGGCTACCGGAATCGAACTGGTGACCTACTGATTACAAGTCAGTTGCTCTACCAACTGAGCTAAGCCGGCATCAAGTGGAGCGCATTCTAGGAATACCCGAAGAAGGATGCAACAAAAAAATCGTCAAAATTGCTCTATCGCTTACTATTTGTGCAAATCATCTCAAATCAGCCATCAGTCGCAGTAAAATCCCCCTAAACCTGTGCGTTTTTACACCACCACATTGATTGATTGCTATGAACCGCCATCATTTTCAATGCACATATTTGAAGCACACTGCCTTTCTGCTGTGCAAATTGCAGAAAATTTTTTTTGAAACTACCCGCTACACTCGTTTTTCTGCTGGCCTGCATTTTGCTTATCTATTTAATCGGGTCATTAAATGGAGGATGTCGCATGAATATTGTACAGCTCACTGCAGAAACATTACCCCTTTATCGTCAGGCTTTGGCTGCCCTGATGGTTGAAGCGGTAAAAAACAATATGACTTCGGCATTTCAACATTCGCAAAAGATGCAACAGTATCAGGATGCCGAGCGCTATTTTCATAGCTTGCGCAACAAAATGGCACGCCATGAGTTGCTGCTATGGATTGCCGTCATCGACTCGGTTGTGGTGGGAAGCGTGCAGCTCAATATTTGTCAGCGTCCAGATGGACAAAATCGCGCGGAAGTTTTACAGCTGCTTGTGCATTCAAATGCTCAGCGAGAAGGGATTGGACGCAGATTAATGCAGACGCTTGAGCACAAGGCAGAAAGCTATCAGCGTGGTCTGCTTTATTTAGATGTCATTGCAGGTTCTGCAGAAGAAATTTTTTATCGGGCACATGGCTACCGCTATTTAGGGGAATTGCCCGACTATGCATTATGCGCGGATGGGCATCCTCATCCCGGCGCGATTTACTATAAACGTCTGCGTACCAGCCCAGCAGAAAATGTAGCGACAAGCTACTGACCGACAAGAAAAATGCGGGCACGCTTGCGAAAGCGTGCTCCTGTTTATCATTTTACTTCTTTTTAAAGTCACACTGGTGTTACCCTCCTGCCCATTGTTCTCGTTAATTACCCCTGTGACGTGCAATTGAGTTTGATACATCTTCGTATGCCTAATGCAGCAAGGTGTTGATTAATCAGAATTTGCACTCAGATGCATGCTTATGAGTAAAAAAACGACACCTCTTACTACGCCTTATTTGCAGTTCAATCGCCAGCAATGGGCAGCACTACGCGATTCAGTACCAATGACATTGGCTGAAGGTGAAATTGAGCGTCTGCGTGGTATCAATGAAGATCTTTCATTAGAAGAAGTGGCCGAGATTTATCTGCCGCTATCGCGTCTGCTTAATTTTTATATCAGTTCTAATCTGCGTCGTCAGGCGGTGCTTGAGCAATTCCTTGGCACTAATGGGCAGAAAATCCCTTATATCATCAGTATTGCCGGCAGCGTTGCGGTAGGAAAAAGCACAACTGCTCGTGTGCTTCAGGCACTTCTTAGCCGCTGGCCAGAACACCGCAAAGTAGAACTGATCACTACTGATGGTTTTTTGCATCCTAATGCCGTGCTTAAAGAACGCGGTTTGATGAAGAAAAAAGGGTTCCCGCAATCTTACGATATGCATCGCCTGGTTAACTTCGTATCTGATTTAAAATCGGGTGCTAGCCAGGTGACAGCGCCGGTTTATTCTCATCTGATTTATGATGTCATTCCGGATGGCGATAAAGTCGTACAACAGCCTGATATTCTTATTCTTGAAGGATTGAATGTGCTGCAAAGCGGTATGGACTATCCTCACGATCCTCACCATGTATTTGTGTCTGATTTCGTGGATTTTTCAATTTACGTCGATGCACCAGAGTCCTTACTCGAGAGCTGGTATGTAAATCGCTTTTTGAAATTTCGTGAGGGCGCATTTAGCGATCCGGACTCTTATTTCCATCATTATTCGCAATTACCCGAAGAGGATGCACTCAATATTGCGCATGGTCTGTGGAAAGAGATCAACTGGCTTAATTTAAAGGAAAATATCCTGCCTACACGTGAACGAGCAAGTCTTATTATGACGAAGTCGGCTGATCATGCGGTGCAAAGTGTACGTTTGAGGAAATAGTCTTTTTTATAAAATGCCCATAAAAGATCGTGGGCATTTTAATTTTTTAGCTCAGATGCATTAATTGTCTGGACGAAGAGAAATCTCACCCCCAACCCAGGATTTAATGACTCCATTCTGCTCCAGTAATAAGCCACCCTGCTTATCAATACCTCGCGCAATGCCATGTACCTCACGATCCCCAATAAGAAGCTTCACTGGGCGATTAATGAAGTTATCAAGGGTTTCCCAGCGGGAGACAAATGGCGCCAAACCATCGCGCTCAAAAATAGGTAACGCTTCACGCAGGCTATTGATCAACTTCGCAGCTAACTCGTTGCGATCGATATCAACACCAGCTTCCTGAAGATTAATCCAACCCTGATTAATTTCTGCCGTGCCTTCTGAACGCATCAGCAAATTGACACCAGCACCTATAACAATCTGAGCTGCATCGCCGGTTTTTCCAGTTAACTCAACTAAAATACCAGCAAGCTTACGATCGTTAAGATAGAGATCATTCGGCCATTTAACCCGGACATCCGGAGCACCTAATGACTGAATCACTTCTGCCATGATGATACCAATCACCAGACTTAGGCCCATCGCCGCAGCTGGCCCCTGATCAAGACGCCAATACATCGACATATACAGGTTGGAGCCAAACGGTGAAAACCATTTACGCCCGCGACGTCCGCGCCCTGCTTGCTGATACTCGGCAATGCATGCGTAGCCAGACGGCAATTGATCCATCCGATCCAGCAAATACTGATTGGTAGAATCGATAACAGGAATAACCGCCAGATTAGGTTGATGCAGGAGAGACAGAATGATTTCTTCATCCAGTAACTGAATTGGCTCTGGTAAGCTGTAGCCTTTACCCGTTACCGTATATACATCCAGACCCCAACTTTTGAGAGTCTGTATATGTTTATTAATGGCAGCACGGCTCATACCAAGCGCTTCGCCCAGCTGCTCACCAGAGTGAAATTCACCATCGGCCACCAATGCCACTAACTTTAACGGCACGCTATTATCTTTCATGAAATTACCTCAACGGCATTACGCTCGCCTCGAGCACCGATAAAGCGCACTTCTGGCTCCAGCCAAACATCAAACTTTTGTCCGACTCTATTTCTAACCTGATGCGCTAAATCGACAATATCCTGTGGCGTGGCATAATCTTCATTTATCAGTACCAAAGCCTGCTGACGGTGAACTGCGGCGCCACCTACACGGAAGCCTTTAAGACCACATTGGTCGATCAACCAGCCAGCTGCTAATTTCACTTCGCCACTGGCCTGTGGATAATGAGGAATGGATGGCCACTGCTTAATTAGCGCATCTGCATGCTCAGCTGTGATCAGCGGATTTTTGAAGAAACTACCGACATTACCTGTGATTTTTGGGTCGGGCAGTTTGCTTTGGCGCATATGGCAAATAGCATTGAATACATCCCAGGCACACACTGTTGCTGGGTTTAACTTAGTCAGCTCGCCATAAGTTAGAACAGGTTTCCACTGTTTTGCCAGACGTAATCCCACTGCAACAATGACATAGTCATCCTTCATTGCATGTTTGAAAATACTATCGCGATAGCTAAACTGGCACTCTTCTCGATACAAACGAATCATATGTTGCGTTGGGAGATGTATAGCTTCAACGTAGTGACAGATATCTTTAAATTCGACACCATATGCACCGATATTTTGAATCGGTGCTGAGCCGGCCATACCAGGAATCAGCGCCAGGTTTTCCAGCCCTGTAATACCCTTCTTTAGCGTCTTTTCAACTAAAGCATGCCAATTTTCGCCGGCACCAACATGCAAGTGCCAGGCTTCGTCATGCTCTTCGATAGCGATGCCTTTAATCGCATTAATTACCACCGAGCCGCTAAAATCTTCAAGAAAGAGTACGTTGCTCCCTTCGCCTAATACAATAAAAGGCAGATTTGATTGCTGACTGTTTTTCCAGGCCAAAGTAATAGCGTCAGGAGTTTCAGCGATGGTCAGCGTTTGTGCATTGATCGTAAGACCAAGAGTGTTGAAAGCTTTCAGGGATGTATTGGGGCTGGACATTTCACGGCCTTTACTGATTAATCTGACCGTAGTTTACCTGATCGGTAGGTTGCGAGTTTGATGTTTTCTTATTTCTGATGGGAAATTGCTCATGTACAGAC
>NZ_JALMEU010000016.1:0-6199 GCF_028048155.1 Pantoea leporis | reverse complement strand
TGCGCAGGGCAATATCGGCCGGGCTGACGATCTCCAGCTCAAACAGCGCCGAGGCGACGTCGCCGGTGCTGGCCTGGAACTCATAGCGGCCGGCCGGCAGGTTGCTGCCCGGCGTCCAGCTCCAGGTGTCGCCGCTGAGGGTGGCGGTGGCGCTGCCGGCCCAGGTCGGGCTGCCGGCGAGGCGGTAATAGACGATAACGGTTTCAGCGGCGTAGACCTCGCCGCGCAGGGTCGGCGTGGCGTCATCGGTGAGCGCGCCGTTGCCGAGCGCGCCGGTGAAGCTGCCCGCGTCGTCAAACGCATCGGTAATGGTAACCGTGACGTTGTCGCCGGCAATCACGATGTCAAACGCCGCCGAAGGCGCGCCGGCGCGCAGTTGCTTACCAAAGGTCTCTTCGGCCATCAGGCGCAGGCTGTTAATGCCGTCTTTTAAGTCCTGCGATGGCTCCATCACCCACTTGCCGGTGATCTTGTCCGCCACCGCGCTGCCGATTTTTTCATTTTTGTCGTTGAGCAGGTAAACGATGCTGCCTTTCTGCGCGATGCCGGTCAGCGTCGGGCGTTTGTCGTCGGTGGCCTTGCCGGCGTCAAAGCTGCCGGTCACGGCGCCCTGGTCGTCGTAGAGGTTAATCAGCTCCGGCGCGTCCGGCGCGGTGGTATCCACAATCATGGTGCCGAGCGTCGGCGGGTTGCGGTTGCCGGCGTTGTCAAAGTGGCGGATGGAGAAGCTGTACTCGCCGTCGGCGTAGGGCGTCGGCGCTTCCCAGCGGTAAAAGCCTTCATCGTTTACCGGGACGCGGAAGGTGTCGGTGCCGATGACCAGCTCAATAAAGCCACCGGGCTCCAGCTTCTCTTTGTTACCAAACACCAGTTTGCCGTCGGCGCTTTCAAAGTAGAGGGTCTTGCTGCGGGCCAGCGGTTCGGTGGCGGCCGGTGCGGCCTCGCTGACCGGCGCGGCGGCCGCGTCACCGGTGTGTTCAACCTGCGCGCTGCCGTTGCCGGTAATGATGTTGAACGGCGCAGACGGCGTGCCGGCGCGCAGCTGTTTACCAAAGGTCTCTTCGGCCATCAGGCGCAGGCTGTTGCTGCCGTCTTTTAAGTCCTGCGCCGGCTCCATCACCCACTTGCCGGTGACCTTGTCCGCCACTGCGCTGCCGATTTTTTCATTTTTGTCGTTGAGCAGGTAAACGGTGCTGCCTTTCTGCGCGATGCCGGTCAGCGTCGGGCGTTTGTCGTCGGTGGACTTGCCGGCGTCGAAGCTGCCGGTTTTGTCGCCCTGGTCGTCGTAGAGGTTCAGCAGTTCAGGGGCGGCGGGGG
Source organism: Pantoea leporis (assembly GCF_028048155.1). Taxonomy (NCBI): domain Bacteria; kingdom Pseudomonadati; phylum Pseudomonadota; class Gammaproteobacteria; order Enterobacterales; family Erwiniaceae; genus Pantoea; species Pantoea leporis. Next base: position 4,882 of record NZ_JALMEU010000016.1, on the reverse strand, counting down.
CGCTGGTGTCAACAATCACAGTGCCGAGCGTCGGCGGGTTGCGGTTGCCGGCGTTATCAAAGTGGCGGATTGAGAAGCTGTAGTGGCCGTCGGCGTAGGCGGAGGGCGCTTCCCAGCGGTAAAAGCCTTTGTCGTCTACGGGGACGCGGAAGGTGTCGGTGCCGATGACCAGCTCAATAAAGCCACCGGGCTCCAGCTTCTCTTTGTTACCAAACACCAGCTTGCCGTCGGCGTTTTCAAAGTAAAGGGTCTGGCTGCGTGCAAATAAATCAATCATAAGGATCGTCCATAATGTGTTGTCAATGTAAGTGCGGCGCGGTTTACACGACATCGCACAGCGGCGGGAATGGTAGAGCAGCGTGTTACGGGCCTGTATCAAGAACCGTCTGCAAAGGAGGAAAACTCCTGGAGGAACGGAGAGAGAGAAAAGGGGAGAAGGGCCGGGCGGGCGGATACGACCACATGAGTTAACCGCAGCCGCAGAGGCTGGCCGTGTAATACCCGCCAAGACATGGTGCCGGCACGTTCTGAGTGGCTAAACAGCAAAAAAAAGCCACCGAACTTCGGTGGCTTTCCAGACAGATGATAGAGGATCTAACCGTTAAATCAGCTCGGTTTTCACCCCCTGCTGCACCAGCAGTTCCGCGTCGTCGCCGTGGCTGTACACCTCGTACTCCACGCCCGCAACCGTCACGGTGCCCTGCTGATGCTGCCATTCGCTGATATCGCTGCCTTCCGGCAGAATATCTTTCAGCTGCACCACATCGCCGGCATCGCCATTCACCATCAGCTGGGTTTTACCGTCTTCGATAAACAGATCTTTTTCGCCGTAATGCAGCAGCGCATTCAGATCGATTTTCAGCGTATTATCCCCGCTGCCGCGAATATCAAAGATCTCCACCGACTGAATCTCTGCTTTATGCTGAGATAAATCGAGCAGCTGATCTTTGCCGGTTAATTGCAAGGTATCCACCTGCGTTTCACTGCCGATGATGGCGTGCTCGGTTAATGCGTCGACGCCGTCAAGGACGTGGACGAGGTTTTCTACTTTATCCGCTGAAGGTTCGATTGCGTTAGGGCTGTATTCAATAGTTAAATTATCTATATAAAGATCATGCATGTATTGCTGAAACTTAAAACTTATATGATATATCTCAGGCTGTAGGGACTTATCTTCAAAATAATCTTGCATATTTAGCGACAAAACTTCTCCAGCTTTTATGATAATTGTAAATTCCTGCGGGTTACCCGCTTTTTTGTTTGATATATAAAGGCCTTCTATTCTAACGTCATAATTTGCTCTGTTCCAAATGTCACATTTGAAATTATCGAACAGAAGAAAATCTCCGACAAGATTGTTTCCTACGATGGCTTTAGTAGCCTCTCCTATAACAAAACATTTATCTCCAAACATATCAGGAGCATCATCTGGCGTGTCAACTACATGAGAGAGTTTATAATCTCCCCAAAAATCAGATACTCGGAAAATATAATCATCCTCAAAAAAATATATATTTCCAGGTTCAACATCACCCGCATCAAATCTCTCAAAATCAATTATTGAACTTTTAACAGGACCTCTATCCAAATTCAATTCGAATGTTTGACCCCAGCTTTCTGCGCCAGAATTTTTTACCTGGAAATCCCAGTCCCCCTTCGCCAGCGTCTTTTACGGCGTCCAGCTCCAGTTACCATCCGCACTGGCTTTCACGCTGAAGATTTTCTCACCCGCCGCATGCTGTGCACGGATCATCACCACGCTGTTTGCCAGCGCGGTGCCGCGCAGGGTCGGCGTCTGGTCATCGGTAGTATCACCGCTGGCGAGGCTGCCGGTCTCGGTACCAAAATCGTCAAACGCATCGATGATGACAGGCGCGCCAGGCGCTGCCGCGACGTATTCCACTACGAATTCGTCGCTCCACGCGCTGTAATGATCGCCGGTCTGCGCGCGGGCCTGGAAGTTCCACGTATTGCTGCTACTCAGCGCCGGTGAGGTCCACTCCCAGGTGCCGTCGGCTTTCACCACGGTGCTGCCCACGCTCGCCCACTGCATACCCGACAGGCATCTCTCGATGTGGATGATGGTGCCGGCCACGCCACGTCCGCGCAGGGTAGGCGTGCTGTCGTCGGTGGTGTCACCGTTCTTCAGGCTGCCGGTGACCGCGCCAAAATTATCCCAGGCATCGTCGATGATGGGCTGCATATCCAGCGTCGGGTCGATGGTCAGCTGGAAGCGGCTCCAGTCGCTCTGGCCAGCTTTCTGCACCTCAAAGGTCCAGCTGCCTGTCGCCAGCGCGGACGACGTCCACGTCCATTTGCCGCTGCCGTCTACGTTTACGGTGGTGGAGGCGTAGCTGTCGTTACCGAGCTTATAGCGCAGCGTGATGACGCTGTTAGCCGGGCCGCTGCCGCGCAGGGTTGGCGTGGTGTCATCGGTGGTGGCGCCGCTCGCAAGGCTGCCGGTCACCGGACCCGCGTTGTCGAGCGCGCTGTCGATGGTGGCGTCACGGTCCGCGTTGGAATCAATGGTCAGCTCATAACTGTTCCATTTGTAATCCCCCTGTTTTTTCACCTCAAAGGTCCACTGGCCGTCAATGAGCTCTGGCGCAGTCCATGTCCAGTTACCGCTGGCGTCAACGTTGATGGTGTCTTCATACATGGTGGCCAGGCGGAAATAGCGCAGCAATATCGTGCTGTTCGCCGCGCCGGTGCCGCGCAGGGTCGGCGTACTGTCATCGGTGGTGCCGCCATTGGCAATAAGGCCGGTGGTGGCACCGAAGTCATCCCATGCGCTTTCAATGATCGGCTTGCGGTCGGCGGTAGGTTCGATGGTGAGCTGGAAGCTTTTCCAGTCGCTCTGACCGGCCCTCTGTACCTCAAAAGTCCAGCTGCCCTTCGCCAGCGCATCCGGCGTCCAGCTCCAGTTGCCGCTGGCATCGACACTGACGCTGGTCGTAGTGTAGGTGCCGCTGCCGAGCTTATAACGTAAGGAGATCACGCTGTTGGCCGGGCCGGTACCGGAAAGGGTTGGGGTGGCGTCATCGGTGATACCACCACGCGCGATCAAGCCTTTCACATCCCCATAATTATCATAGGCGTAGTCAATAGTCGCATTGCGATCCACGGTTGGATCAATGGTCAGCGTAAAGCTACTCCAGCCGTTTTGGCCGGGCTTCTGTACCTCAAAGGTCCAGCTGCCCTTCGCCAGCGTATTCGGCGTCCATGACCAGTTGCCGTCTGCATCCACGCTCGCGCTGTCGAGGGTGTAGCCACCGTTGCCGAGCTTGTAGCGCAGGGTGATAACGCTGTTGGCCGGGCCGGTACCGCGCAGGGTTGGCGTGGTGTCATCGGTGGTCGCGCCGCTGCTCAGGCTGCCGGTCACCGGACCGACGTTGTCGAACGCGCTGTCGATGCTGGCGTTGCGGTCCGCGTTGGCATCGATGGTCAGCTCGTAGCGGCTCGCGCTTTCCTGGCCAGTCTTCTTCACCTCAAAGGTCCAGTGTCCCTCCTCCAGCTCTGGCGCGGTCCACGTCCAGTTACCGCTGGCGTCGACTTTAATCGTGACGCCGATGCTGCGGTCGCCGTTGCTGTACTTCAGCGTGATGCTGCTGTTGGCCGGGCCGGTGCCGCGTAGCGTCGGGGTGCTGTCGTCGGTGATCCCGCCGTTGGCAATGGTGCCGGTTACGGCGCCAAAATCGTCCCAGGCGCTGGTGATCACGGCATCGTGGTCCACGGTCGGGTCGATGGTCAGCGTGAAGCTGCTCCAGCCGTTCTGGCCGGCCTTCTGCACCTCAAAGGTCCAGCTGCCGCTGGCCAGCGTATCCGGCGTCCACGTCCACTTGCCGCTGCCGTCCACGTTTACTGTGGTGCTGGCGTAGCTGCCGCTGTCGAGCTTATAGCGCAGGGTGATGACGCTGTTGGCCACGCCGGTGCCGCGCAGGGTCGGCGTGCTGTCGTCGGTGGTGTCGCCGCTGCGCAGCGTGTCGGTCACCGGGCCCTCGTTATCCAGCGCGCTGTCGATGGTCGGGTAGCGATCGAGGTCCGGGTCGATGGTCAGCGTGAAGCTGCTCCAGTCGTTCTGGCCGGCCTTCTGCACCTCAAAGGTCCAGCTGCCTTCTGCCAGCGTATCCGGCGTCCACGACCAGGTGCCGTTAACATCTACGCTCACCGTGGTGGAGGCGTAGCTGCCGCCGTCCATTTTATAGCGCAGCGTAATGGTGCTGTTGGCCGGGCCGCTGCCACGCAGGGTCGGCGTGGTGTCGTCGGTGCTGCTGCCGCTGCTCAGGCTGCCGGTCACCGGGCCGACGTTGTCGAACGCGCTGTCGATGGTAGCGTTGCGATCCAGGTTTGGATCGATGGTCAGCGTGAAGCTGCTCCAGTCGCTCTGGCCGGCCTTCTGCACCTCAAAGGTCCAGCTGCCTTCTGCCAGCGTATCCGGCGTCCACGTCCACTTGCCGTTGCCGTCCACGCTCACCGTGGTGGAGGCGTAGCTGCCGCTGCCGAGCTTGTAGCGCAGCGTAATGGTGCTGCTGGCCGGGCCGCTGCCGTGCAGGGTTGGGGTGGTGTCATCGGTGGACGCGCCGCTGCTCAGGCTGCCGGTCACCGGGCCCGCGTTATCCAGCGCGCTGTCGATGGTCGGGTAGCGATCGAGGTCCGGATCGATGGTCAGCGTGAAGCTGCTCCAGTCGTTCTGCCCGGCTTTCTGCACCTCAAAGGTCCAGCTGCCTTTTGTCAGCGTATCCGGCGTCCATGACCAGTTGCCTGCATTGTCCACGCTCACCGTGGTGGAGGCGTAGCTGCCGCCGTCCATTTTATAGCGCAGGGTGATGGTGCCGTTGGCCGGACCGGTGCCGCGCAGGGTTGGGGTGGTGTCATCGGTGGA
>NZ_JALMEU010000015.1:0-25366 GCF_028048155.1 Pantoea leporis | reverse complement strand
CCCGAATTTTTTGCACAACCCCTTTTTTTGATCTTTTTAATCGACTGGCGAGTTTTCACTCTTTTCGCTGCGATCGCGAGCGATCCGCTCAAAAATCATCTTGTTTATCCGCCTTTTAAGCCGCAGGCTTGGGTAAAAACGTAAAAGGAGAAGATCATGTCCACAGCCCTACGACCTTATAAGAACCATTTCCCGCAACAAGGCGATCGCGTGATGATCGATAGCAGCAGCGTGGTGGTGGGTGAAGTACAACTCTACGATGACGTTAGCATCTGGCCGCTGGTTGCGATTCGTGGTGACGTCAATAAAGTGGTGATAGGCAAAAGAAGCAATATCCAGGATGGCAGCGTACTGCACGTCACTCACAAGTCCAGCAGCAATCCGGAAGGTTATCCGCTGATTGTTGGCGAAGATGTCACGGTAGGGCATAAAGCGATGCTGCACGGCTGCACTATCGGCAATCGCGTACTGGTTGGTATGGGATCCATTCTGCTGGACGGCGTGATCGTTGAAGATGATGTGATGATTGGCGCTGGCAGTTTGGTGCCGCCAGGTAAACGACTGGAAAGTGGCTACCTGTATTTAGGCAGCCCGGTTAAGCAGGTCCGCCCACTCAGTGAAGCGGAAATCGCCGGGCTGCTTTACTCATCCAATAACTATGTCGGTTGGAAGAATGAATATCTCGCTCAGGAAAGCCAATCTCATTCCTGATCGCCAATTTTATCCCTGCTGCATCGACTGCTTTAGTTTGGCTATCACTGGCGTGATCTCTGGCATCACGCCATGCCATAAATGGAAAGCGTGAGCGGCTTGCCCTACTAACATGCCAACACCATCCGCCAGCTGCTGCGCGCCCTGCTGCTGGCACCACAGTAAGAATGGCGTCAAACCTTGTTGATAAAACATGTCATAACACCGCGTTTGCGCATTAATTAGCGATGTGGCTAACGCCGGAACTTTGCCATCAACACCGCTCGAGGTCGCATTAATGATCAGATCAAATTGCTGATCCGTTAATTGCTCAAAGCTGGCCGCTTTGATATCCCCGCTATGCTGGAAAATCTCTGCCAGCTGCTCGGCGCGTGCCACGGTGCGATTCACTACCACCAGCGAACATCCGAATGAGAGCTGCGGCAGGATTACGCCACGCGCAGCACCACCGGCGCCCACCAGCAGAATTCGATCGCCTGGATGGATCATCTGCAGTCGTTCCAGATCGCTGAGCAAGCCGATGCCATCGGTGTTATCGCCGAAGATCTTGCCCTGCGCATCTTTCTTTAACGTATTAACCGCACCAGACAATGCCGCTCGCTCGCTAAGCTCATCGGCAAATTCCCACGCCTGCTGTTTAAAAGGCAGCGTGACATTGGCACCTTTGCCGCCATGCGCAAAAAAATCGGCGATCGACTGAGGAAAACCCTCAAGTGGCGCGCACTCCTTGCCATATTGATGCTCAATGCCGGTTTGCTCAGCGAACAAGTTATGAATGAAAGGAGATTTGCTATGCGCAATCGGGTGACCAAATACGGCAAAATTTTCCATGCGTTAGCCCTGACGAATAAGTTCACCGCTAATAACGTCGCGGATTTCAGAAGGATTCAGTCGCCCACCCGTTTCAGCATGTAAGACCGGGAACTGCGGACCAAATTGCATAGCAACCTCTTCCGCATTACGACAAGGCGGTTCGCCGGAAAGATTGGCGCTGGTCGAAACCAGAGGTTTACCAAAACCGCGACACAAAGCCTGTACGTCCGGATGATCGCTAACGCGAATGGCCAGTGAGTCAAAACGCCCCGTTAACCAACGCGGCGTATGTGGCGAAGCTGGCACTACATAGGTTACCGGGCCAGGCCAACTGGCAAACATACGCTCGCGCTGCAGCACAGAGAGTTCACGGTCGGCGATATAAGGTTCCAGCTGCGCGTAATCGGCTGCAATCAAAATGAGTCCCTTCTCGACTGGACGCTGCTTGAGCGCCAAAAGCGCCATTACGGCATTCTCGCTGTCGGGATCGCAGCCCAATCCAAATACGGCTTCGGTTGGATAGGCGATAACTTCCTGTTGCTGTAGCCTCTCAATGCAAAAATCGAGACTACCCGCTGAATACTGGCTTGGCTTCATGATGATGATGCGTCCTGGACAATGGGCTTACCGCAGCGTTTGCTGGCGCAGAAGCGCTTCATGCCTTGTGCGGTTTTCTTCTCTATTAATAAAGGGAACTGGCAATGCGGGCAAACGCCTTCAACCGGCGCTGCGTTAAGGACAAACTGGCAATCTGGATAGCGATCGCAAGAGTAGAAGGTTTTGCCATAGCGCGAGCGCCGCTGTACCAGTTTACCGCTCTGACATTGCGGACAGGCGATAGCTGTTTCATCAGGCTTGTCGATAGTTTCGGTGTAATCACATTCCGGGTAGTGACTGCAACCCACGAACATGCCAAATCGCCCCTGACGCAGAACTTTGTCTGCGCCACACTGGGGGCATGCATGGCCTTCCAGCACTTTAACGACGTGTCCATCTCCCTGACTTTTCAGCGGGCGAATGTAATCGCAGGTTGGATAATTTACACACCCCAGAAAAGGGCCGTGTTTGCCGGAACGTATGACTAATTCTGCCCCGCAAGCGGGGCAGGGTTCATGTTTAGGCACGGAGAATAGTGCTGATTTACTCATATTACCGGTTGCATCAATCGCAAATTATTAATGCAGCATACCTTCATTGACGTCGAATAACAGTTCTTCCATTTGCTGATAGGCGTTTTCACATCCAGGGATGTTAAATAGCACCATCAACACCACCCATTTGAGATCTTCAAGATCGAATTCGAGGGTATCAAGGGCCATTACACGTTCGATGACCATCTCGCGCGTTTCCATATTCAGCACCTGGACCTGTTCCAGGAACAAAATAAAACCGCGACATTCTGCATCTAAGCGCTGGTTTTCCTCTTCGGTATAGATTCGCATTGAGAGCGGATCGTTTGCCATGAGTACTGGCGCAACCAAGCCTTCCTGATAATCCGCTAACCGCTCAAGCCAATTCAACGCATTGTAGATATCTTCACGATGAAAACCGGCATCGGTTAAATCATCGGTCAATTTATCCTGATCAACGCGCATTTCAGCTTCGTTGTGGATATACGTCTCAAACAAGTACATAAGTACGTCGAACATGGCATGCCCTCCTCAATCGGACATAGCCGCCGGGTACAGCTGCGATCCATCCTGCTAACTCCAGCTCCAGCAGGTGAACTGCGATAACTGGCACAGGTTGGCCGGCACGTTCAGCGACGACGTCAACAGGTGTAACCTCATCACCTACGTTAGCCAACACAGTTGCAAATGGCAATGGCACATCGTCACTGTGTTGTGAATATATTGTTTCTGAACTGCTATCAGGCAACCATTGCAGCGTTGAATGTAAATCTTCAAGGATATTGTTAGGATGCGCCACCAGCAGCGCGCCTTGCTGGATAAGCCAATGCGTACCTTCACTACCCGGATTGCCTAGCGCGCCGGGTAATGCATAAACGTTACGATTTTGTTCCAAAGCGTAGCGTGCCGTCACCAGCGAACCGCTTTTTAACGTGGCTTCAACTACCAGTACGCCAAGACTTAAACCACTGATGATGCGATTACGCCGCGGAAAGTTAACCGCATGCGGTGCCGTATCAAGGGGGAATTCCGAGATCAGTGCGCCACCGCCAGCGATGATCTCACGTGCTAACGCTTGATGACTTTTAGGGTAGATATGCTGCAGGCCGCTGCCTAATACTGCAACGGTTTTGCCCTGCACTTCTAACGCGGCCCGATGCGCCACGCCATCGATTCCGCGCGCAAGGCCGCTGGTGATGGTCAATCCACTTAGCGCTAATTGCTGCGTAAACCAGCTTCCCCATTGCTTACCATAATGCGTGCAGTGACGGCTGCCCACGACTCCGAGTTGGGGCGTCTGCAAGATGTCCATATTTCCCGCGACATACAGCAATGAGGGACGTCGACTGATTTCCGCTAACCCCGAGGGATAATGTTCGTCGATACAGGTAACTAAATGATGCTGTTCATCCTCCAGCCATAGATGTGTTCGTGCTAACTGGCGTGGACAAAGCTCTTTAAACTGTTGTCGCTGGGTTTCGTTTAATCCCTGATCCAGTAACAGATCGTCATCAACCTGAGCATTATCCTGCAATGCCTCAGCTAAATGTCTGACAACTCCAGAGCTTAAGCCTTTCACATTTGCCAGCCTGAGCATCCATTCAATTCTCTCCATGCTGCACTCCCTGTCAGCCGCGCTATCATGCGGTGCAATGCTGTCAATCAGACATCAAAAAGTCTACAATATGAGGCAGTAATCTTTTCTTCAACGCATACAGATCTGGATATTTATGTCAGTTTTGCAGGTATTACATTTCCCTGATGATCGCCTTCGCAAAATCGCTGCGCCGGTGGCAACCGTAAACGCAGACGTGCAGCGTATTGTCGACGACATGTTTGAAACCATGTACGCCGAAGAAGGTATTGGCTTAGCGGCGACCCAAGTCGATATTCATCAGCGCATCATTGTTATTGATGTTTCTGAAAACCGTGACGAGCGTTTGGTGTTGATTAATCCGGAACTGCTGGAAAAAAGCGGTGAAACCGGTATTGAAGAAGGCTGCCTTTCCATTCCTGAGCAACGTGCTTTTGTGCCGCGCGCAGAGTGGGTCAAAGTGCGTGCGCAGGATCGTGACGGCAAAAGCTTTGAGCTGGAAACCGACGGTCTGCTGGCGATTTGCATCCAGCATGAAATCGATCATCTCGATGGCAAACTTTTCATTGATTATCTGTCGCCACTGAAACGTCAGCGTATCAAACAGAAACTGGAAAAATTGGCCCGCCTAAACGCACGCGAAGATTAAGTGCTCATTGAAGGTTAAACTGTGTCTGCACCGCTCAAAATTATCTTTGCCGGTACACCTGACTTTGCAGCGCGTCATTTAGACGCGCTACTTGCTTCTGAGCATCAGGTTGTTGGCGTCTTTACCCAGCCCGATCGTCCAGCCGGACGCGGCAATAAGCTTACGTCAAGCCCGGTCAAAGTCCTGGCACAGACGCACGATATTCCGGTATTTCAGCCGAAATCCCTGAAGCCTGAAGAGAACCAGCATCTGGTTGACGATCTGCAGGCCGATATCATGGTGGTGGTCGCTTATGGCTTGATCCTGCCAAAAGCCGTGCTGGCGATGCCGCGCCTGGGTTGTATTAATGTGCATGGTTCGCTGCTGCCACGCTGGCGCGGTGCTGCACCCATCCAACGCTCTCTCTGGGCTGGCGATACCGAAACCGGTGTCACCATTATGCAGATGGATGTTGGCCTCGATACCGGCGACATGCTGCATAAACTCTCCTGCCCAATTACGGCTGAAGACACCAGCGCGTCGCTGTATGAGAAGCTGGCGCAACTCGGCCCGCAAGGCATGCTGTTAACGCTGGATCTGCTAGCAAGCGGTAATGCCAGGCCAGAAGTTCAGGATGAAGCGCTGGTCTCTTATGCTGAGAAACTGAGTAAAGAAGAAGCGCGTCTTGATTGGTCACTTTCAGCAGCGCAGTTGGAACGTTGTATTCGTGCCTTCAATCCATGGCCAATGAGCTATTTCATGATTGAAGAGCAACCGGTAAAAGTCTGGCAGGCAACGGTTTTGCCGCATCAGAACAAGCAACCCGGTGAAATCGTCCATGCTGATAAACAAGGCATTCAGATCGCAACGGCCGATGGTGTGCTGAATCTGGTATCGCTGCAACCTGCCGGTAAAAAAGCCATGTCCGCTCAGGACCTGCTCAATTCGCGCCGCGAATGGTTCGTACCTGGAACCGTTCTGGCCTGATCCTCCAAGCCCGGTTTGACCGGGCTTTTTGTTTGATGAAATAACATGAAAAAAGCTACCAACTTGCGCAGCCTGGCCGCGCAACTCATTGAACGCGTTGTGGACAAAGGCGAATCGCTAAGTGCCATTTTGCCAGGCGCGCAAAAGAACCTATCCGATAAAGATGGCGCGCTGCTGCAAGAACTCTGTTTTGGCGTGATGCGCACGCTGCCGCAGCTGGAAGCCTTAATCGGCAAACTGATGGAGCGCACCTTAACCGGTAAGCAGCGAGTGTTGCATTATCTGTTGATGGTTGGCCTCTATCAGCTGCTATATACCCGCGTGCCGGCCCATGCGGCACTGGCAGAAACCGTGGCGGGTGCTGAAGTGCTGAAGCGCACGGCTTTAAAAGGCCTGTTAAATGGCGTGTTGCGCCAGTTCCTGCGCCAGCAAGAAGCGCTGTTAGCCGAAGTCGATCAGGGCTCGCAACGTTACTGGCATCCAGGCTGGTTGCTGAAACGTCTGCAAGCGGCATGGCCAGAACAGTGGCAACAGATTGTTGAAGCTAACAATCAGCGACCGCCGATGTGGCTGCGCGTCAATCGCCAGTATCACAGTCGCGATGCCTGGCTGGCGCTATTGCAGGCAGAAGAGAAAGTTGCTTTTCCTGGCGATGCACAAGATGCATTGCGACTGGAATCACCCGCTCCAGTCAGCCAGCTGCCGGGTTTCGATCAAGGTTGGGTGACGGTGCAGGATCTTTCTGCACAACGTTGCGCACTGCTGCTTGAGCCAAAAGATGGGGAAACTATTCTCGATCTCTGTGCTGCTCCGGGTGGTAAAACCACGCATATCCTCGAAATCGCCCCGCAGGCCAAAGTCTTAGCCGTCGATGTTGACCCGCAACGCCTGCTCCGTGTGCATGAGAACTTACAGCGCATGGGCATGCAGGCCGAAGTGCGTCAGGGCGATGGTCGTACACCGGCAGAATGGTGTGGTGATATGCAGTTTGATCGTATCCTGCTCGATGCGCCCTGCTCTGCCACGGGCGTTATTCGCCGCCATCCAGACATCAAGTGGCTACGTCGCGATCGTGATATTCCTGAGCTGGCGATTCTACAGCGCGAAATACTTGAGGCCGTCTGGCCGCGTCTAAAATCTGGCGGCACGATGATATATGCCACCTGCTCAATATTGCCGGAAGAGAATCACAATCAAATCAGCGCCTTTTTGGCAGCGCACAGCGACGCCGTGGCCGAAACGTTACCACAGGGCCAGGCTAATGGCTGGCAGGTTTTCCCGGCCATCGATGGCGGCGACGGCTTCTTCTACGCTAAGCTGATGAAAAAATAGTGCTGCGCACACTGACAAGAGCATCTAAGCCATGAAAATCATTATCCTCGGCGCCGGCCAAGTCGGCGGAACCCTGGCAGAAAATCTGGTCGGGGAAAATAACGATATTACCGTCGTCGATAGCGATGCGACGCGTTTACGCGTATTGCAGGACAAATTTGATCTGCGCGTCGTGCATGGTCACGGATCACATCCGCGTATTTTGCGTGAAGCCGGTGCTGAAGATGCGGATATGTTGGTGGCGGTAACCAACTCCGATGAAACCAACATGGTGGCTTGTCAGATTGCGTATTCCCTTTTCAATACGCCCAATCGTATCGCGCGTATTCGCGCCGCTGAATACTTACGCGATGCTGAGAAGCTGTTTGTACCTGAAGCCGTACCAATTGATCATCTGATCTCTCCTGAGCAGTTGGTGATCGACAATATCTACCGCCTGATTCAGTATCCTGGCGCACTTCAGGTAGTGAATTTTGCCGAAGGCAAAGTGAGCCTCGCTGTGGTTAAAGCCTATTATGGCGGACCGCTGGTCGGGAATCCTTTGTCGATCATGCGTGAACATATGCCGCATATTGATACGCGAGTCGCGGCGATTTTTCGTCAGGATCGTCCCATTCGTCCCCAGGGTTCTACGATTGTGGAAGCCGGCGATGAAGTGTTCTTTATTGCCGCGAGCCAACACATCCGCGCGGTGATGAGTGAAATGCAGCGTCTGGAAAAACCGTATAAGCGCATCATGTTAGTTGGCGGCGGAAATATCGGCTTTGGATTGGCGCAGCGCCTGGAAAAACAGTACAGCGTGAAGTTGATCGAACGTAATCAACAACGCGCGGCAGAACTGGCAGAACGTTTGCACGATACTATCGTGTTTTACGGTGATGCCTCGGATCAGGAATTGCTGGCCGAAGAGCATGTCGATCAGGTGGATCTCTTCATCGCGGTCACTAACGACGATGAAGCCAATATTATGTCGGCCATGCTGGCTAAGAAAATGGGTGCGAAAAAAGTAATGGTACTGATCCAGCGCCGCGCCTACGTCGATCTTGTTCAAGGCAGCGTGATCGACATTGCGATCTCGCCGCAACAAGCCACGATCTCGGCGCTGCTAAGTCACGTACGTAAAGCCGATATCGTGGGCGTGTCCTCACTGCGTCGCGGTATTGCAGAAGCAATCGAAGCGATCGCACACGGCGATGAAACCACCTCACGCGTGGTTGGGCGTTTAATAGAAGATATTAAGTTGCCGCCGGGAACCATTATCGGTGCTGTGGTGCGCGGTGATGAGGTGATCATCGCCAATGATAATGTGCGCGTCGAACAGGGCGATCACGTAATTATGTTCCTGACGGATAAGAAGTTTGTGCCCGATGTTGAGCGCCTGTTCCAGCCAAGTCCATTCTTCCTGTAAAAGCTGCGGGCGAAAGCCCGCCGTGAAAATTTCGCTTAATCCATTGTTCTAATGGCAATTGCACAAAGGTTTGTTAGACTTTAGCCATTGGCCAAGGCAAGGAGATAACAATGAGTTTATTCAAAGAGTTTCGTGATTTTGCAATGCGCGGGAACGTGGTTGATCTGGCGGTAGGTGTCATCATCGGTGCCGCTTTTGGTAAGATTGTTTCTTCACTGGTCGCCAATATCATCATGCCGCCACTTGGCTTGCTGATTGGTGGCGTCGATTTCAAACAGTTTAAATGGATATTAAAACCGGCAGAAGGTGATATTCCTGCTGTGGTAATGGAGTACGGTAACTTTATTCAGACCGTGTTCGATTTCGTTATTGTTGCCTTCGCGATATTCCTGGCAATTAAAGTAATGAACAAGCTGTATCAGAAAAAAGAAGTTGAGAAAGCGGCACCTAAGCCGACGAATGAAGAGTTACTGCTCACTGAAATCCGTGACCTGTTAAAACAACAAAATCACGATAAATTATAATAAAAAAGCCGCCCACGTAAGGCGGCTTTTTTGTCTTTAAAGAAGAAGGCCAGTGATAAACTTTTCTGCTTATCACTGGCCTCCCAGTTACGTCCTTTGCCATGTTTGTCTTTACGTTGATAGCTGCCCTTTCCTTTCTGATTCTTCTCAATGCGCTGCCTAAACAGTGGATCATGTAATAATGCTTCCAGTGCATTATCGTTGATTTTACCTTTTTGGTGCTGATAGCGAGTCATCCCGTCCTCCGGTTATTAATGGTGCAACTATATTCCTTCCACCGCAAAATTCAATCCTTACTACAACAAATTTCAGGCTGCGGCTCCTCACCTCTCTCCAGAGCTTCAAGTATTGAACAGCAAGCGCTGCTATGTATGTCGCCGCAGCAGGTTTCAGCTAAACGATGCAATGAACGTTGAATCGTCTGTAGTTCTGCAATCATGCCATTCACTTCATCCAATCGTTTCGCCACAATGGCTTTGGATTCCTGGCAAGTATGATGTTCAGGATCGATGCGGATCGACAATAAACCACGGATTGACTCTAAGCTAAATCCAAGTTGGCGACCATAACGAATAAAACGCAGCCGCTGTAAATCATCGTCGCTATAAAGACGAAAGCCGCCCTCAGTGCGTACCTCATGATTCATCATCTGCTGTTTTTCATAAAAGCGGATGGTGTCTGGCGTCACATCCGCCATTTTTGCCAGCTGGCCAATCCGATACATGCTATTTCTCCCGCTGCAAATGATGATGGATGTTATCGTTATACTCGCCGCGCAAAAATTCGGTACTGATTCCGGCTTGCTGGAGTTTTATTTCTAGCAAAGCTAAGCGTTTCGACAGTTCTCGCGCCTTGCCATCGTCAGGATCCAGTTCGCGTAGCAGATCGTTTACCGCCAATGCTTCTCGACGCATTTCAAGTTCCGGAGGTAAGTAACCAGAATTTTTCAACAGCCGATATGCCGTGCGCAATTCAACTGGCACTCCGCTGTCATCATCTAGCTGTAAAGGTGCACCTTCGCCGGGCAAATTACTCAGCTCGCCCTTTTCCTGAGCTTCACGTATGTGTTGCTCTACAAGTTGATCAATTAGCCACATAAGGGAGTTCCTGATAGGTGTATCAGCCATCAGCATAGCGAAAGGGGAGTAAATGGAAAGGAATTACGGACAATAAAAAACCCGCCGAAGCGGGTTTTTTACGATACTGCAAATTACTCTGCAGTAGCTTCTGCTTGAGCTTCTGGACGATCAACCAGCTCGATGTAAGCCATCGGAGCGTTGTCACCAGCACGGAAGCCACACTTCAAAATGCGAGTGTAACCACCGGCACGGCTCGCGAAACGCGGGCCCAGCTCGTTAAACAGTTTTGCCACGATCTCGTTATCACGAGTGCGGGCGAATGCCAGACGACGATTAGCTACGCTGTCGGTCTTGGCAAGAGTAATCAGCGGCTCAACTACGCGGCGCAGCTCTTTGGCTTTCGGCAGAGTCGTCTTAATGATCTCATGACGAACCAGAGAACCAGCCATGTTGCGGAACATAGCCTGACGATGGCTGCTGTTGCGGTTCAGTTGACGACCACTCTTACGATGGCGCATGACCTTATCCTTCTCAGTGAAACCTTAACCTGTGATCGGGTTATTCATCAGCAATGCTTGCTGGTGGCCAGTTTTCCAGGCGCATGCCCAGAGACAAACCACGTGAAGCAAGCACATCTTTAATCTCGGTAAGAGATTTTTTACCCAGGTTAGGCGTTTTAAGCAGCTCAACCTCGGTACGCTGTACCAGATCACCGATGTAGTGGATAGCTTCTGCCTTGAGGCAGTTAGCAGAGCGGACAGTCAATTCCAGATCGTCAACAGGGCGCAGCAGGATCGGATCGAATTCTGGTTTCTCTTCTTTTACTTCCGGCTGACGTACATCACGTAAGTCAACGAAAGCTTCCAGTTGTTCTGCCAGGATGGTTGCCGCACGACGAATCGCCTCTTCAGGATCGATTGTGCCGTTGGTTTCCATTTCGATGACCAGCTTGTCCAGGTCGGTACGCTGTTCTACACGCGCTGCTTCAACATTGTAGGCAATACGGTCTACAGGGCTGTAGCAAGCGTCAACCAACAGACGGCCGATTGGGCGCTCATCTTCTTCCGAATGAATTCGGGCAGAAGCCGGCACATAACCACGACCACGCTGAACTTTGATACGCATGCTAATAGATGCGTTTTCATCGGTCAGGTGGCAGATCACATGCTGCGGCTTGACGATTTCAACATCACCGTCGTGGGTGATGTCGGCTGCAGTCACAGGGCCAATGCCAGATTTATTCAAAGTAAGGATGACTTCATCTTTACCTTGAACTCTTACCGCCAACCCTTTCAGGTTAAGCAGGATTTCCAGGATATCTTCCTGTACGCCCTCTTTGGTGGAGTACTCATGAAGCACACCATCAATCTCAACCTCGGTCACCGCGCAACCCGGCATGGAAGAAAGCAGAATACGGCGCAGTGCGTTGCCAAGAGTATGGCCAAAGCCACGCTCTAACGGCTCAAGGGTCACCTTGGCGTGCGTCGAACTCACTTGCTCGATATCTACCAGGCGCGGTTTTAGAAACTCTGTCACAGAACCCTGCATTGTGTCCTCTCTTTGGTACTAAGCTTTACTTAGAGTAAAGCTCGACGATCAGGTGTTCGTTAATGTCCGCAGACAGATCAGTACGTTCAGGAATACGCTTGAACACACCTTCCATCTTAGTAGCATCAACTTCCAGCCAGGTTGGCTTTTCACGCTGCTCAGCCAGCTCCAGAGCGGCCTTCACGCGAGATTGCTGTTTGGCTTTCTCACGGATGCTTACGACATCATTCGGAGATACCTGATAAGAAGCGATGTTAACAACGCGACCGTTCACCAGGATAGATTTATGGCTAACCAGCTGACGTGCTTCTGCACGAGTGGCGCCAAAGCCCATACGGTAAACAACGTTATCCAGACGGCCTTCCAGCAGGGCCAGCAGGTTTTCACCTGTGTTGCCTTTCAGACGTGCTGCTTCTTTATAGTAGTTGCGGAACTGACGCTCCAGCACGCCGTACATACGACGAACTTTCTGCTTTTCACGCAACTGGCCGCCGTAGTCAGACAGACGCGGTTTACGCGCACCATGCTGACCAGGTGGTTGTTCAATTTTGCACTTGGTATCGATCGCGCGAACGCCAGACTTAAGGAATAAGTCGGTACCCTCACGACGGCTCAGCTTGAGCTTAGGACCCAAATATCTTGCCATTTTCTTTCTCCAACTAACCTAAAAACGGGCGATTAAACGCGACGTTTTTTCGGCGGACGACAACCGTTGTGAGGGATTGGAGTCACATCAGTAATATTAGTGATGCGGAAACCAGCAGCGTTCAGAGCACGAATTGTTGATTCGCGTCCTGGACCCGGACCCTTAACCATAACTTCCAGATTCTTAATACCGTAATCTTTCACTGCTTCTGCACAGCGCTCTGCAGCTACCTGAGCAGCAAACGGAGTAGATTTACGTGAACCGCGGAAACCGGAACCACCGGCGGTTGCCCAACCCAGTGCGTTACCCTGACGATCAGTAATTGTAACGATGGTGTTGTTAAAAGATGCATGGACATGAGCCACGCCATCTGAGACTTGTTTTCTTACACGCTTGCGTGCACGAACTGGTGCCTTTGCCATTATTTACTCACCCCGATTATTTCTTGATCGGTTTACGCGGACCCTTACGGGTACGTGCATTGGTCTTAGTACGCTGACCGCGAACTGGCAGACCACGACGATGGCGTAAACCACGATAGCAACCAAGGTCCATCAGACGCTTGATGCTCAGGGTGATTTCACGGCGCAGATCACCTTCAACAACGAATTTACCAACTGCTTCACGCAGCTGTTCAATTTGTTCTTCAGACAGCTCTCTGATCTTAACATTTTCAGCAATACCCGTTGAAGCGCAGATGGCTTTAGAACGAGTTTTACCGATACCGAAAATCGAAGTTAATGCGATAACGGTATGTTTTTGATCAGGAATGTTAATGCCTGCTATACGGGCCACTATGCACTCCTATAATTAAACAAATGCGTCCCATGCTGAAAAGCCCGTTTTCAGGATACTCAAATGGTAACGCATCGACATACAAAAGATTGGCTGGCTAATCTAGCCAGCTCAACCCGACTTTGCAAGAAAAATATGTGACAATATCAGCCTTGGCGCTGTTTATGCTTTGGCTCGGCGCTGCAGATCACACGTACGACACCGTCGCGGCGAATGATTTTGCAGTTACGACATAATTTCTTGACGGAAGCACGAACTTTCATTTTTACTCTCCGTAACTTCTCAAGCACCCGAATTAACGGCCGTAGCCCTTCAGGTTAGCTTTCTTCAATGCAGACTCGTACTGACTCGACATCATCAGAGTTTGCACTTGAGCCATAAAGTCCATGATGACGACCACTACGATGAGCAGCGATGTGCCGCCAAAGTAGAATGGAACTTTCATAGCATCACGCATGAACTCCGGGATCAGGCAGATAAAAGTAATATACAGTGCGCCGATTAAGGTCAGACGTGTCATTACTTTATCGATGTACTTCGCCGTTTGCTCTCCCGGACGAATTCCCGGTACGAATGCACCAGACTTCTTCAGGTTATCTGCTGTTTCACGTGGGTTGAAGACCAACGCCGTGTAGAAGAAACAGAAGAAGATGATTGCAGTCGCATAGAGTAGCACATAAAGCGGCTGTCCTGGTTGCAAATACAGCGAAATTGTTGTCAGCCAGTTCCAACCGGTACCGCCCCCGAACCATGATGCTATGGTCGCCGGGAACAGAATAATGCTGGAAGCAAAAATAGCTGGGATTACGCCCGCCATATTCACTTTCAACGGTAAATGTGTGCTCTGTGCAGCATATACACGACGGCCTTGCTGACGTTTAGCGTAGTTGACCACAATGCGGCGCTGGCCACGCTCGACGAAAATAACAAAGAACGTCACTGCAAATACTAGAACTGCAACCAACAGCAACAGAAGGAAGTGCAGGTCACCTTGCCGCGCTTGCTCGATGGTATGGCCAATGGCCGGCGGGAGTCCCGCAACAATACCTGCGAAGATAATGATCGAGATACCGTTACCGATACCTCGCTCAGTAATCTGTTCGCCCAGCCACATCAGGAACATTGTCCCAGTAACCAGACTTACAACAGCGGTAAAGTAGAATGCAAAGCCTGGATTCATTACCAGCCCCTGCATTCCAGGCATATTCGGTAAACCGGTAGCAATACCGATCGACTGGAATACAGCCAGAACCAGTGTGCCGTAGCGAGTGTACTGGCTAATCTTGCGACGACCAGCTTCACCCTCTTTCTTAATCTCAGCTAACGCTGGATGAACCACCGTCAGCAGCTGGATAATAATAGAAGCCGAAATATACGGCATGATACCCAGAGCGAAGATTGAGGCACGACTGAGAGCACCACCAGAGAACATGTTGAACATTTCAATGATGGTACCACGCTGTTGCTCAAGCAGTTTGGCAAGTACAGTGGCATCGATACCGGGGATTGGAATAAAAGAGCCAATTCGGAAGACAATGAGTGCACCGATTACAAACAACAGTCTGCGCTTCAGTTCACCAAAGCCACCTTTGGCACTTTGAAAATCTAATCCCGGTTGCTTTGCCATCTGCTACTTATTCCTCGATTTTACCGCCAGCAGCTTCGATTGCAGCACGAGCACCTTTGGTGACACGCAGACCGCGAACCGTTACCGGTGCAGAAACTTCACCAGAAAGAATCACTTTCGCGAATTCAATCTGAACACCGATAATATTGGCCGCTTTCAGCGTATTCAGGTCAACAATACCGCCTTCAACTTTCGCCAGATCAGACAGACGAACTTCTGTCGTGATCATTGCTTTGCGAGAGGTGAAACCGAATTTCGGCAGACGACGGTACAGAGGCATCTGGCCACCCTCGAAACCGCGACGTACGCCACCGCCAGAACGAGAGTTCTGCCCTTTGTGACCACGACCACCAGTTTTACCGAGGCCAGAACCGATACCACGACCCAGACGCTTAGAAGCGTGTTTAGACCCTTCGGCCGGAGACAGAGTGTTTAAACGCATCTCTTACTCCTCCACTTTCAGCATGTAGGAAATCGCGTTAATCATACCGCGTACAGCAGGCGTATCTTCACGCTCAACGGTGTGATTGATGCGACGCAGACCCAAGCCAACCAGAGTCGCTTTGTGCTTAGGCAGGCGGCCGATTGAACTGCGGGTTTGTGTAATTTTAATTGTCTTAGCCATCGTGATTACCCCAGAATTTCTTCAACGGATTTACCACGCTTGGCAGCGACCATTTCCGGAGAATTCATATTGCCCAAGCCATCGATAGTTGCACGAACCACGTTAATCGGGTTGGTAGAACCATACGCTTTAGCAAGAACGTTATGTACTCCAGCAACTTCTAAAACGGCGCGCATTGCACCGCCGGCGATGATACCGGTACCTTCAGAAGCTGGCTGCATGAACACACGAGAACCTGTGTGAGCACCTTTAACAGGGTGCTGCAGGGTGCCGTGAGTCAGCGCGACGTTAATCATATTGCGACGGGCTTTCTCCATCGCTTTCTGGATCGCTGCTGGAACTTCACGCGCTTTACCGTAACCAAAACCAACGCGGCCGTTACCATCACCCACTACAGTCAGTGCGGTGAAGGAGAAAATACGACCACCTTTTACAGTTTTAGATACACGGTTTACCGCGATCAGTTTTTCCTGCAGTTCGCCAGCTTGTTTCTCGATGTTTGACATCTTAGACCTCTACCTTAGAACTGAAGGCCAGCTTCACGGGCAGCATCTGCCAGTGCCTGGACACGACCATGATATTGGAACCCGGAACGGTCGAAAGAGACATTAGTAATGCCTTTCTCAACAGCGCGCTCAGCCAGAGCTTTACCTACAGCTGCAGCGGCGTCTTTGTTACCGGTATACTTCAGTTGTTCGGCAATAGCTTTTTCTACAGTAGAAGCAGCAACCAGAACTTCGGAACCGTTCGGGGCGATCACCTGTGCGTAGATATGACGCGGGGTACGATGTACCACCAGGCGAGTAGCACCCAGCTCTTTGAGCTTGCGACGTGCACGGGTCGCACGACGGATACGAGCAGATTTCTTATCCATAGTGTTACCTTACTTCTTCTTAGCCTCTTTGGTACGCACGACTTCGTCGGCGTAACGAACACCCTTGCCTTTATAAGGCTCAGGACGACGGTAGGCGCGCAGATCAGCTGCAACCTGACCAATCAGCTGTTTATCCGCGCCTTTCAGCACGATCTCAGTCTGAGTTGGACATTCAGCAGTGATGCCGGCCGGCAGTGCATGGTCAACAGGGTGAGAGAAGCCCAGGGCCAAGCTCACAGAGTTGCCTTTAACAGCTGCACGATAACCAACACCAACCAGTTGCAGCTTCTTGGTGAAGCCTTCGGTAACACCGATAACCATGCCGTTCAGCAGCGCACGAGCAGTACCTGCTTGTGCCCAACCATCCGCATAACCTTCGCGTGGAGCGAAAGTCAGGGCGTTGTCTGCATGCTTAACTTCTACAGCACTGTTGATAGTACGAGTCAGCTCGCCGTTTTTGCCTTTGATCGAAACTTCCTGACCGCTGAGTTTTACCTCTACGCCCGCAGGAACAACGACAGGTGCTTTTGCAACACGAGACATTTTATTCCTCCGATTACGCTACGTAGCAGATAATTTCGCCACCAAGACCAGCTTGGCGCGCTGCACGATCAGTCATGACACCTTTAGAGGTAGAGATTACAGCGATGCCCAGACCAGCCATTACTTTTGGCAGCTCATCTTTTTTCTTATAGATGCGCAGACCTGGACGACTAACACGCTGAATGCTCTCTACCACAGCCTTGCCCTGGAAATACTTTAAAGTAACTTCCAGCTCAGACTTGATATCGCCTTCGATTTTAAAATCTTCAATATAGCCTTCTTCCTTCAGCACGTTGGCAATTGCCACTTTCAGCTTGGAGGAAGGCATAGAGACCGCAACTTTGTTCGCGGCCTGACCGTTACGGATACGGGTCAGCATATCCGCGATCGGATCTTGCATGCTCATCTGTGTTACTCCCGTGATTCAAATGGTGACAATTACCAGCTAGCCTTTTTAAGACCCGGGATTTCACCGCGCATTGCGGCTTCACGGACCTTGATACGGCTCAACCCAAACTTCCGCAAGAAACCGTGCGGACGACCTGTCTGACGGCAGCGGTTACGCTGACGGGAAGGGCTGGAATCACGCGGCAGACTCTGCAGCTTGAGAACGGCATCCCAACGATCTTCGTCGGATGCGTTCACATCAGAAATGATCGCTTTCAGTTCAACGCGCTTGGCGAAGAACTTGTCTGCTAATTTCACACGCTTAACTTCGCGTGCTTTCATCGATTGCTTAGCCATTAAGTAACCCTACCTTACTTGCGGAATGGGAATTCAAAGGCAGCCAGCAGAGCACGGCCTTCATCATCAGATTTCGCAGTAGTGGTAATGGTAATATCCAAACCACGAACGCGATCGACTTTGTCATAATCGATTTCTGGGAAGATGATCTGCTCACGAACGCCCATGCTGTAGTTACCACGACCGTCGAACGACTTAGCAGATAAACCGCGGAAGTCACGAATACGTGGTACAGCAATAGTGATCAGACGCTCAAAGAACTCCCACATACGCTCACCGCGCAGAGTTACTTTACAGCCGATCGGATAGCCCTGACGGATTTTGAAGCCTGCAACTGATTTGCGTGCTTTGGTGATCAGCGGTTTTTGACCGGAGATTGCTGCCAGGTCAGCTGCTGCGTTATCCAGCAGTTTCTTGTCAGCGATCGCTTCACCAACACCCATGTTCAGGGTGATCTTCTCGACCCGAGGGACTTGCATGACAGAATTGTAGCCGAACTCTGTCATGAGTTTCTGGACTACTTCGTCTTTGTAGTAATCATGCAGTTTCGCCATCGTACTACTCCAAATTACTTGATAGTTTCGCTATTAGACTTGAAGAAACGGACTTTTTTGCCGTCTTCGAATCTAAAGCCTACACGGTCAGCCTTGCCGGTTGCCGCATTGAAGAGTGCAACGTTGGAAGCTTGAATAGCCGCTTCTTTTTCAACGATGCCACCTGGCTGGTTCAGGGCCGGAACCGGCTTCTGATGTTTCTTAACCAGGTTGATACCTTCAACGATGACTTTACCAGAAGTCAGGACGTTCTTTACTTTACCGCGTTTACCTTTGTCTTTGCCGGTAAGCACGATAACTTCGTCGTTACGACGGATTTTCGCTGCCATTGCTCGCTCCTTAGAGTACTTCTGGTGCCAGAGAGATAATTTTCATGAACTTTTCAGTACGAAGTTCACGAGTTACCGGCCCAAAAATACGCGTACCGATAGGTTGCTCGCTGTTATTGTTTAAAATAACGCATGCATTACCATCGAAGCGAATGACAGAACCGTCCGGGCGACGAACACCCTTCCTGGTGCGCACCACTACCGCTTTCAGGACATCACCTTTTTTCACCTTGCCACGAGGAATTGCTTCCTTGATGGTCACTTTGATGATATCGCCGACGCCTGCGTAGCGACGGTGCGAGCCACCCAGAACCTTGATACACATTACGCGACGTGCACCGGAGTTGTCGGCGACGTTCAGCATAGTCTGTTCTTGGATCATTTTAGTGCTCCGCTAATGTCAACTACTACTTCGGGACCCAAACCTCAGGTCGTTAAAAAGCCCCATAATTGAGGGCGCGGCATTATAACACCGGTTCTCGCACATGGGTAGAAAAAACGAACGGCTCAGACGAGCCGTTCGTTTTATTTTTTAGAGGAAACGGATTCTATTACAGAACCGCTTTCTCTACAACGCGAACCAGCGTCCAAGACTTAGTCTTGGACAGCGGACGGGTTTCGCGGATTTCAACCACGTCACCAATACCGCATTCATTGTTCTCGTCATGGATGTGCAGCTTAGTCGTACGCTTGATGAATTTACCGTAGATCGGGTGTTTCACGACACGTTCGATAGCAACAACTGCAGATTTCTGCATTTTGTCACTAATAACACGACCCTGCAGAGTACGGATTTTATCGGTCATTACGCCGCCTTCTCAGTCAGTAAAGTCTTAACACGTGCAACATTACGGCGAACTTCTTTCAGCAGATGGGTTTGCTGAAGTTGGCCGGATGCTGCTTGCATGCGCAGGTTAAACTGCTCACGCAGCAGGTTAAGTAGCTCAGTATTCAGCTCTTCAACGCTTTTTTCACGCAGCTCATTTGCTTTCATTACATCACCGTCTTAGTAACAAAGGTGGTTTTGATAGGCAGTTTTGCTGCTGCCAGCTTGAAGGCTTCACGGGCCAATTCTTCCGAAACTCCGTCCATTTCATACAGGACTTTACCCGGTTGAATGAGGGCAACCCAATACTCCACGTTACCCTTACCTTTACCCATACGCACTTCCAGCGGCTTCTCGGTAATTGGTTTGTCCGGGAATACACGGATCCAAATTTTACCTTGACGCTTAACTGCACGGGTCATAGCACGACGTGCTGCTTCGATCTGACGAGCAGTCAGACGACCACGGCCAACAGCTTTCAGACCGAAAGTACCGAAGCTGACATCCGTACCTTGCGCCAGACCACGGTTGCGGCCTTTGTGCACTTTACGGAATTTCGTACGCTTTGGTTGTAACATCAGCGACTCTCCTTACTTACGGCCTTTACGCTGCTGCTTTTTAGGTTGAGCAGCCGGTTCCGGTTGTTCAACAGCAGCCATACCACCCAGGATCTCGCCTTTGAAGATCCATACCTTAACGCCGATTACACCATAAGTGGTGTGCGCTTCAGAGGTGTTGTAGTCAATATCTGCACGCAGTGTGTGCAACGGTACGCGACCTTCACGGTACCATTCGGTACGTGCGATCTCGGCACCGCCCAAACGGCCGCTGACTTCGACTTTAATACCCTTCGCGCCCAGACGCATTGCGTTCTGTACAGCACGCTTCATAGCACGACGGAACATCACACGACGCTCCAGCTGTGAAGTGATGCTATCAGCAACCAATTTAGCGTCCAGTTCCGGCTTACGGACTTCGGCGATGTTGATCTGTGCAGGAACGCCAGCGATTTTCGCGACGACCGTACGCAGTTTTTCTACGTCTTCACCTTTTTTACCGATAACGATACCCGGGCGAGCAGTGTGAATAGTCACACGGATGCTCTTAGCCGGACGCTCGATAACGATACGAGATACAGACGCTTTAGACAGTTCCTTGGTCAGGAACTGACGGACTTTAAAATCGCTGTCCAGGTTGTCAGCGAATTCTTTGGTGTTCGCAAACCAGGTAGAGTTCCATGGTTTTACAATACCCAGGCGAATACCATTAGGATGTACTTTCTGACCCATTGCTAGTCTCCAGAGTCTCAGCGATCGGACACAACCACAGTAATGTGGCTGGTGCGCTTCAGGATGCGATCTGCACGACCTTTCGCACGCGGCATAATGCGCTTCATGCTTGGGCCTTCGTCTACGAAGATTTTCGCGACTTTCAGATCGTCGATATCAGCGCCATCGTTGTGTTCGGCGTTCGCAATGGCAGATTCCAGGACTTTCTTAACCAACACAGCAGCTTTCTTGTTGGTGTAGGTCAGAATATCCAGAGCCTGCGACACTTTCTTACCGCGAATCAGGTCTGCCACCAGGCGAACCTTCTGAGCAGAAGAACGAGCATGGCGATGTTGAGCAATAGTTTCCATCTCTTCCTCCTACTTATTTCTTCTTGGCTTTCTTATCTGCAGCATGGCCGCGATAAGTACGTGTCGGTGCAAATTCACCCAGTTTGTGGCCGACCATTTCGTCGGAAACAAAGACAGGAACGTGCTGACGACCATTATGGACAGCGATGGTCAAACCGATCATGTTAGGGAAGATCGTTGAACGACGGGACCAAGTGCGCAGGGGCTTCTTGTCACCGCTTTCCACCGCTTTCTCTACCTTCTTCAGCAAGTGCAGGTCAATAAAAGGACCTTTCTTGAGAGAACGTGGCATGGCTTATCCTCTAAAATTATTTGCTACGGCGACGTACGATAAATTTATCAGTACGCTTGTTGCTACGGGTCTTCTTACCTTTGGTCTGAACGCCCCACGGAGTTACCGGATGCTTACCAAAGTTACGACCTTCACCACCACCGTGCGGGTGATCGACTGGGTTCATCGCAGTACCGCGAACGGTAGGACGAACACCACGCCAACGGGTTGCACCAGCTTTACCCAGTACGCGCAGCATGTGCTCAGAGTTGCCGACTTCGCCGAGAGTTGCACGACATTCGGATTCAACTTTGCGCATTTCGCCTGAACGCAGACGCAGGGTAACGTAGGAACCTTCACGCGCTACGATCTGCACGTAAGTACCAGCTGAGCGAGCAATCTGACCGCCTTTGCCTGGTTTCATTTCTACGTTATGAACGGTAGAACCCACCGGGATGTTACGCATCGGCAGGGTGTTACCTGCTTTAATCGCAGCATCAACGCCAGATTGAATCTGATCGCCGGCTTTCAGGCCTTTAGGGGCCAGGATGTAACGGCGCTCGCCATCTTTGTACAGAACCAGTGCGATGTTCGCAGAACGGTTCGGATCGTACTCAAGACGCTCAACAACTGCTGGGATACCATCTTTGTTGCGTTTGAAGTCAACAATACGGTAAGCCTGCTTGTGACCACCACCGATATGACGGGTAGTGATACGACCATTGTTGTTACGACCACCGGATTTGCTGTTTTTTTCTACCAGCGGAGCAAATGGTTTGCCCTTGTGCAGCTCTGGGTTCACCACTTTAACTACGTGGCGACGACCCGGAGATGTCGGTTTACATTTAACAACTGCCATTGTCTTTCTCCTCCGACTTACTCAGCGCCGCCGACGAAGTCCAGATTCTGGCCTTCCTTCAGGGTGACGTAAGCTTTTTTCCAGTCGCTACGACGACCGATACGCTGTCCGTGACGCTTAACTTTCCCTTTAACTACTAGGGTGTTTACGTCTTTAACTTCCACTTCGAACAGCTTCTCAACAGCAGCAACGATCTCTGCTTTGGTCGCGTCTTTAGCAACTTTGAGAACGATGGTATTGGTTTTTTCCATCGCAGTAGATGCTTTTTCTGATACGTGCGGTGCACGCACTACTTTCAGCAGACGTTCTTCACGGATCATGCCAGCATCTCCTCAACTTGCTTAACTGCTTCCGCAGTCATAACGACTTTGTCGAAGGCGATCAGGCTAACTGGGTCGATGCCCGCTGCATCACGCACGTCAACCTTGTACAGGTTACGCGCAGCCAGGAACAGATTCTCATCCAGTTCACCGGTGATGATCAGCACATCTTGCAGCGCCATGTCTTTCAGTTTCTGTACCAGCAGCTTAGTTTTAGGCGCTTCTACAGAGAACGTCTCGACAACGATCAGACGGTCCTGACGTACCAGCTCGGACAGAATGCTTTTCAGCGCGCCGCGGTACATCTTTTTGTTAACTTTTTGACTGTGGTCCTGTGGACGTGCAGCGAAGGTTACGCCACCTGAACGCCAGATCGGGCTCTTTACAGAACCTGAACGCGCACGGCCGGTACCTTTCTGGCGCCAAGGCTTTTTGCCTGAACCAGTAACTTCAGCACGAGTCTTCTGCGCACGAGTACCCTGACGAGCACCAGCAGCATAAGCAACAACAACCTGGTGAACCAGCGCTTCGTTGAAATCACGACCGAAGGTAGTTTCGGAAACAGTCAGCGCGCTCTGCGCGTCTTTCAGTACTAATTCCATTGCTATCCCCTTACGCCTTCACAGCTGGTTTAACAATCAGATCGCACCCAGTTGCACCCGGGACGCCACCTTTGACCAGCAGCAGGTTGCGCTCAGCGTCAACACGTACTACTTCCAGGCTCTGAACGGTTACGCGCTCATTACCCAGCTGACCAGCCATTTTCTTGCCTTTGAACACTTTGCCCGGAGTCTGGTTCTGACCGATAGAACCCGGAACGCGGTGTGACAAGGAGTTACCGTGTGTAGCATCCTGGGTACGGAAGTTCCAGCGCTTAACGGTACCTGCGAAACCTTTACCTTTAGAGGTACCGGTAACGTCTACTTTTTTAACGTCAGCGAAAATTTCAACACTGATGCTCTGGCCAACAGAGAAATCTTCACCTTCGGTGCGGAATTCCCACAGACCACGGCCAGCGTCAACGCCAGCTTTAGCAAAATGACCTGCTTCAGGCTTGCTCACACGGCTTGCTTTTTTAGCACCGGTGGTAACCTGAATAGCTTGGTAACCATCGTTGTCCAGGCCTTTGACCTGAGTAACGCGGTTTGCTTCAACTTCGATAACGGTTACTGGGATTGAAACGCCATCTTCAGTGAAGATGCGGGTCATACCCACTTTTTTACCGACTAAACCAATCATTGTATCAACCTCTCAATCGCTCGATGACCTGATTAACCCAGGCTGATCTGCACGTCAACACCGGCAGCCAGGTCCAGACGCATCAGAGCATCAACGGTTTTTTCAGTTGGCTCAACGATGTCTACCAGACGCTTGTGAGTGCGGATTTCGTACTGATCACGCGCGTCTTTGTTAACGTGCGGAGAGATCAGAACGGTAAAACGCTCTTTGCGGGTTGGCAGCGGGATCGGACCACGTACCTGCGCACCAGTGCGCTTGGCAGTCTCAACGATTTCCGCGGTTGATTGATCGATCAGGCGATGATCAAACGCTTTAAGACGGATACGGATTCTTTGGTTCGACATGAGACCAAGGCTCCAAACATTTTATAAACGAAAAGAATTACTACCCGCATCCATTACGATTGATGGAGGAGTGTAATCGTTCAGCATATAACTCCCCAATTGGGAGTATTGTTAGGCGATACATAAACAGCTATCCCCTGCGATTCTGCTCGAATCGCGCCACACCAATATCGGCAGGCCCGCGCATTATACGTAAATCAGTTCAGGAAGCAACCCGTGTTGTGTTTTTAACCACATCAATCTGGTTACAGACCGAAAAAAACCCGCAGCAATCGTTTTGACTGAGCGGGCTTGCGTGACGATGGGCATATGGCTAATGTTCGTTCTGATCTTTTAATTGAGACTGAAGATAATTTTGCAGGCCGAGTTTGTTCACCAGATCGAGTTCCGTTTCCAGCCAGTCTATGTGCCCTTCCTCTTCCGTAAGAATCTCAATCATCATGTCTCTGCTGACGTAGTCATGAACCTTGTCGGCATAGGCTATCGCCTCACGCAAATCCTTTGCGCCTTCCAGTTCTAATGCCAGGTCAGATTGCAGCATTTCCGGCACGTCTTCACCGATGCGTAATCGACCTAGATCTTGCAGGTTAGGAATTCCTTCAAGAAAAAGAATGCGTTCGATATATTTGTCCGCATGTTTCATTTCATCGATTGACTCATGATACTCAACGTCATTGAGCCGGGTCAGACCCCAATTTTTGAACATACGCGCATGAAGGAAGTACTGATTAATCGCAACCAGTTCATTCCCCAGCAATTTGTTGAGATGAAATATGATTTTACTGTCGCCCTTCATTTTTGCTTCCTCCGCTTCCAACTAAATAGAGCGTAGATGCGGATGAAAGGAAGTCAAAAAAACGCGACAGTTATTGTGGGTATTAGGAAGTGCAGAATTACTTTATTAAGCTATCTCTTTGTAGAGCGGCACGTTTTGCAGTTCATCTTCCATAATTTCACGCGCAAACCGCACGCACTTGCCACATTGCTTTCCAATGGGAACCAACTGGCGCAATTGTTGAATCGATTTGGGTTGATAGCGGCGAACCACTTCGCGCAGAGTTTTATCACTCACGGCATTACACAAGCAGACGTACATTTACTGCGGACTCCCGTACAATTTATGATCAAATTGTAAATGAGAATGGTTTTTATTTCAAACGCAGCTTTTATGTGGGATTAATCGAAACGGCAAAATTCAGACATAAAAAAAGAGCACCTAAGTGCTCTTTTTCATGCTGCGATGACTGCCGAAACAGCCATCGACATTAACGCAATTAAGCGATAATTTCAGCAACAACACCCGCACCAACAGTACGGCCGCCTTCACGGATTGCGAAACGCAGACCCTGATCCATAGCGATTGGCTTGATCAAAGTT
>NZ_JALMEU010000014.1:0-25812 GCF_028048155.1 Pantoea leporis | reverse complement strand
AAGTTCTTATCGAATCTTCCTCACCAACACCGCACTTCGTAAACCGTTGTGCCGTGTTGATGGATGCGCATTATAGGGAGTTGTTCTCAGCACGCAACCGCTAAATTCAATAAAAACAACCGTTCGCTGCATTCCACAGCAAAACCCCGCCTTATACGCAGTTACACACAGTGTTATCCACACTCTGCCGCACAAATGAATTTAGGCGAGCATCACGCAAACGTTTTCGCTACAATGCCCGGCGACGTCAAGGATGCCCCTTTTGGGGCGTTACATGAGGCAAGCGTTTCCTTCTATATAGAAGAGAGACACTAAGCTTGATGTAACGCTCTTTATTACGCGAAACAAAGCCAAGGGATAAAACCACCATGCAACAACGTCGTCCTGTACGCCGCGCTCTACTCAGTGTCTCTGACAAAGCCGGTATCCTCGAATTTGCTCAGGCACTCTCCAGTCGTGGTGTTGAGCTGCTCTCCACAGGCGGTACAGCACGTCTGCTGGCAGATGCGGGCTTGCCCGTCACCGAAGTTTCTGACTACACCGGTTTCCCGGAAATGATGGATGGACGCGTCAAAACGCTGCACCCGAAAGTGCATGGCGGCATTTTGGGTCGTCGTGGTCAGGATGATGCGATCATGGCTGAACACGCCATCAACCCAATCGACATGGTGGTCGTCAACCTCTATCCCTTCGCACAAACCGTTGCCAAACCTGATTGCTCATTAGCTGACGCGGTTGAGAACATCGATATCGGTGGCCCAACCATGGTTCGCTCAGCGGCGAAGAACCACAAAGACGTGGCGATCGTGGTGAAGAGCAGCGATTACGAAGCGATCATTGCCGAGCTGGATGCCAACGAAAACTCGCTCACGCTGGAAACACGTTTCGATCTGGCCATCAAAGCTTTCGAACACACTGCCGCCTACGACAGCATGATCGCCAACTACTTCGGTAGCCTGGTGCCGGCTTATCACAGCGACAGCAAAGAACCGGCTGGCCGCTTCCCGCGCACGCTGAACCTCAACTTCATTAAGAAGCAGGATATGCGTTACGGCGAGAACAGCCATCAAGATGCTGCCTTCTATATAGAAGAGAATGTTGCTGAAGCTTCAGTGGCCACTGCGCGGCAGGTTCAGGGCAAAGCGCTCTCATACAACAATATCGCCGATACCGATGCCGCACTTGAATGCGTGAAAGAGTTCGACGAAGCCGCTT
Organism: Pantoea leporis; assembly: GCF_028048155.1. Lineage (NCBI taxonomy): Bacteria > Pseudomonadati > Pseudomonadota > Gammaproteobacteria > Enterobacterales > Erwiniaceae > Pantoea > Pantoea leporis. The sequence goes on along the minus strand of NZ_JALMEU010000014.1, from coordinate 24,597 downwards.
GTGTGATCGTCAAACACGCTAACCCATGCGGCGTGGCAGTTGGCGGTTCGATTCTTGACGCTTACGAGCGTGCCTACAAAACCGATCCGACTTCCGCTTTCGGTGGCATCATCGCCTTTAACCGCGAGCTGGACGAAGCCACCGCGCAGGCGATCATCAGCCGTCAGTTTGTTGAAGTGATCATCGCGCCATCCGCCAGCGAAGCGGCACTGAAAATTACCGCGGCCAAGCAGAACGTGCGCGTTCTGGTGTGTGGTCAGTGGCAAGGTCGCGTTGCGGCGCTGGATTTCAAACGCGTTAACGGCGGCGTACTGGTTCAGGATCGCGATTTGGGCATGGTCAACGCCAGCCAGCTGCGCGTTGTCAGCAAACGTCAGCCAACTGAGCAGGAAATGCGTGATGCGCTGTTCTGCTGGAAAGTGGCGAAGTTCGTTAAATCCAACGCCATCGTCTACGCACGTGACAACATGACCATCGGCATTGGCGCCGGCCAGATGAGCCGCGTTTACTCGGCCAAAATTGCCGGTATCAAAGCCGGTGACGAAGGTCTGGAAGTGAAAGGCTCCGCGATGGCGTCTGATGCCTTCTTCCCGTTCCGCGACGGTATCGACGCCGCTGCGGCTGTCGGTATCAGTTGCGTGATTCAGCCAGGCGGTTCAATCCGTGATGATGAGGTGATTGCCGCCGCTGATGAGCACGGCATCGCGATGATCTTTACCGACATGCGTCATTTCCGCCATTAATTGTTGGGAGCAGTACAGATGAAAATTTTAGTGATTGGTAATGGCGGACGTGAACACGCGCTGGCATGGAAAGCGGCACAATCGCCACTGGCGGAAACAGTATTTGTCGCGCCTGGCAATGCGGGCACCGCGCTCGAGCCGGCTCTGCAAAACGTGGCAATCAGCGCCACCGACGTTCCCGCGCTACTGGCCTTTGCTCAGCAGGAAAAGATCGATCTGACCATCGTTGGTCCGGAAGCACCGCTGGTGATTGGCGTGGTTGATGCGTTCCGTGCTGCAGGTCTGAAGATCTTTGGCCCAACGCAAGCCGCTGCCCAGCTCGAAGGCTCAAAGGCGTTCACCAAAGATTTCCTGGCACGTCAGCAGATTCCAACCGCCGAATACCAGAACTTCACCGAAGTGGAACCTGCACTGGCGTATCTGCGTGAGAAAGGCGCACCGATCGTGATCAAAGCTGACGGTCTGGCGGCCGGTAAAGGCGTGATCGTGGCGATGGAACTGGCGGAAGCCGAAGCCGCTGTGCAGGACATGCTGGCTGGCAATGCGTTCGGCGATGCTGGTCACCGCATCGTGATTGAAGAGTTCCTCGATGGCGAAGAGGCCAGCTTTATCGTGATGGTCGACGGCAACAACGTGCTGCCGATGGCCACCAGCCAGGATCACAAACGTGTCGGCGATGGCGATACCGGTCCAAATACCGGCGGCATGGGCGCGTATTCTCCGGCGCCCGTGGTAACCGATGAGATCCACCAGCGCGTGATGGATCAGATCATCTGGCCAACCGTCAACGGTATGAAAGCAGAAGGCAACATTTATACCGGCTTCCTTTACGCTGGGTTGATGATCGATAAGGCCGGTCAGCCTAAAGTGATTGAATTTAACTGCCGCTTCGGCGATCCGGAAACTCAGCCGATCATGCTGCGCCTGCAGTCGGATCTGGTGGCGCTGTGTCTGGCGGCGACCGACGGTAAACTGGATCAGCAAACCTCGCAGTGGGATCCGCGTCCCTCTCTCGGCGTGGTGTTAGCGGCGGGTGGTTATCCGGGCGATTACAACACGGGCGATCAGATTCACGGTCTGCCGCTGGAAGAAGTACCGGATGGCAAGGTGTTCCATGCTGGCACCACCATGAAGGACGATCTGGTGGTCACCAACGGTGGTCGCGTACTGTGCGTGACCGCACTAGGCGACGATGTTGCCAATGCGCAGAAGAACGCTTATGCGCTGGCGCAGCATATCTCGTGGGATGGCAGCTTCTGCCGCCGCGATATCGGCTACCGCGCGATTAACCGCAAATAAGTACGCAAAGGGGCACAGCAGCAGGTGCCCCTTCTCTTTTCCACCTGTCAGAAATCACTCTCTTTTGGCTGCCAGCTGCATTCGTCATCCGGCGTAGCACGCAGCAGTTGCACACCTTCCGGCGCTTCCAGCCACGACACCATCAATGGCGCAGCCTGGCTCTGCTGCTGGCGACCTAGCGTATACAGCGTGTCGCGATCAAAGGCCACATTCACCAGCTTGTCATCGCACTCACGCACCTGATTGCCACCCAGCCAATGGCCCTGACGCAGTAATACGCGGCCTGCGAGCAACGCATTGCTCTGATCCAGCATGCGCTGCGCATCGAAGCGATATAGCTCAACGCTATCAGCGCTGACCGCTTCACGTCGCCCCGCCAGCTGGCGCTGCATGAAATTGAGATTGCCCTGATGATCGAAGCGTAAGGTGACATCATCCGGCTGTGCACCCGCGACGCGCCGTTCGACGCTAATCAGCTTCTGCTGCTGCCAATTGTAGTCAGTGGTTTCCATCGCATCGCCATTAAACGGCGTGAAGACCGTACGCAGGTGAACAACTTGATGGTCGCTATTCTTGCGCCAGATGCGCACGGTGCCGCGGTCGGCCAGATAGCCGCTCGCCGTGAAGGCAGGAAGTTCAGGAGTGGAGCTACAGCCCGTCAGCAGCGCACCAAATAACAGGGCGCAAACGCGCTGAGGAATTGAATTCAGCATGGCAGGTCCCGGCAACAAAAAGGGGCGCTAACGCCCCCTCTTTTAAAGCTAAACCGCAATGCGGAAACTTACTTAACAGCGTCTTTCAGAGCTTTGCCTGAAACGAACGCTGGCACGTTAGCTGCTGCAATTTTGATCTCTTTGCCAGTCTGCGGGTTGCGACCGGTACGCTCAGCGCGGTGGTTCACTTTAAAAGTACCAAAACCAACCAGTTGTACAGCATCACCTTCTTTCAGAGACTCAGTGATCGCAGCCAGGGTAGATTCCAGCGCAGTCTTAGCCTGGGTTTTAGACAGGTCAGCTTTCTCTGCGATCACATCAATCAGTTGAGTCTTGTTCATAAGTTATCCTTAAAGTGTATTTATCGCTTGCTAAGCAACGAGTGCGAGGGAAAAGCCATTCTCAGACCTTGTTCAGCCGGCACGCACCGATAGCCACAATTTTCAGCCCCCCAAATGTAGACCAGACTGGGGGCTGATGTGAAGCCTCCAGGCGCGGTAATTCGGGCCTGAAGTCACGTTTTCTTGCCTTATTGCTGAAAAAGTATACCGATGTTACTGATTCCCGCTTCGCGCAGGTCTGCACGCAGGCCTTTAATCAATTCAAGGTCGCGCTCCTCGCACTCTGACAGCAGGCGGAAAATCTCCCACTGCAGGTCCCATTCATCGATGACAGCCTGATTTCCGCGCAGCTCTTCGTCGGTCATTTCGCGACCGGCCTGCGTCATTTCCAGAATCGCCACGGTAGTGATCGATGTACGGCTGACTTCCACGGCGTGCTCCAGCGTTTCGCCGCTGAGCTGTGCATGCAGCAGTTCACTCAAGGCCACGCAGGCATCAATCGCCGGATGTACACCGTAAACGTCAAAATCGTCACCATCCGGAATCGCCGCTTCAAATTTCTCCAGCTGACCGTCGAAATTGATTTTGGCATCTTTGACCGTCAGGCTTTCCCAGATGAGATCGAGGATGCGGCGATAGAGTTGCGGATCGGCGAATGCGGTCTGCTGACAGAAAGCCCAATAGTTGGGGAACATACGCTCGCAAAGGCAGGCCATGAAAGTCATATGCTGCCAGCTTTCAAGCTTCGCCAGACGCAAATGGACGGGATTCTGTAACATCAAACTTACTCTCAATAGGTTAGCTGGCGGCAGTGTACCGCAAAAGCCGGGCACAAACAGCGTTAAGGCGCATTTTGCCAGCGCAGAAAGGCCGGGCGTCCGGAGGCGACAGCATCCGCCCAACGCGTCGGTTCCGGCAAACGATAGCCCGCAGTACAGGCTTCCACCCATTGCAATGCGCTATCCATGCTGACGCGATGGCCGGTCGAGATAAACAGCGGATTACAGCGCGCTTTACTGCGCCATACCCAGCCAATCTGTTCGCCTTTGTCGAGCAGCGGCTGACGGCTGCCTGGCTCGGCGTCCAGCTCAGCAAAACGTCCACACAAACGCTTCTTCGCCACGCCAATGGTGGGCACATCCACCAGCGAACCGAAATGCGCCGCCACGCCAAGCCGACGGGGATGGGAAATACCGTGTCCATCCACAAACAGCAGATCGGGCAACTGGGAGAGCTGCTGCCAGGCTTCCAGCAGCGCCGGCATTTCGCGGAAGGATAAGAAGCCCGGAATATAGGGCATGGTGGTGGCCACGCGCGCAATGCGGTGTTCCACCAGCTTTAAGGATGGATACTCGAGGATGATCAGAGCCGCGCGCGTGATCTCGCCGCCCTGTTCAAATCCCACGTCGGCACCACCAATAAAGCGTGGCGGCAGCACATCGAAATCATCCTGCCGCACCACATCAGCAGCGCGCTGTAACTGTTCCTGGCGTAGTGCGGCTAAATCCATCATCAGCCCTGATGATACGGACGTGACAGACGATGCACCGCTTCAACAAACGCACCAGTATGCTCAGGCGGCACATCAGGATGGATGCCGTGGCCCAGGTTAAACACGTGACCTTCGCCAGTGCCAAAACCTTCAAGAATCCCGGCGACTTCCTGCTCGATGCGTGCAGGCGGTGCATACAGCATGGAAGGATCCATGTTGCCCTGCAGCGCCACTTTATCACCCACACGACGACGCGCATCGGCGATATCGGTGGTCCAGTCAAGTCCCAGCGCATCGCAGCCGGTCGCCGCTATCGCTTCCAGCCATTGGCCGCCACCTTTAGTGAACAGCGTAATAGGAACGCGGCGACCTTCATTCTCGTGCAGCACGCTATCGACGATTTTATGCATGTAATAGAGCGAGAATTCGCGATAGTCGCGTCCGGTCAGCACGCCGCCCCATGTGTCGAACACCATGATCGACTGCGCGCCAGCTTTGATCTGCGCATTGAGATAAAGAATCACGCTGTCTGCCAGCTTATCCAGCAGCTTGTGCAGGGTTTGCGGCTCGGCGTACATCATCTTTTTAATTTTGGTGAAGGCTTTGCTGCTGCCGCCTTCAACCATGTAGGTTGCCAGCGTCCACGGACTGCCGGAGAAACCGATCAGCGGCACTTCGCCTTTCAGGTTGTGACGAATGGTACGCACCGCGTTCATCACATAACCGAGCTCTTGCTCTGGATCCGGCACCGGCAGCTTGTCGACATCCGCACGGCAGGTGATCGGATTGGAGAAACGCGGGCCTTCGCCGGTCTCAAAGTAGAGCCCAAGTCCCATCGCATCCGGAATGGTGAGGATATCGCTGAAGAGAATTGCCGCATCCAGCGCATAGCGACGCAGCGGTTGCAGCGTGACTTCACACGCCAGCTCAGCATTCTTACACAGCGACATAAAATCACCGGCTTCAGCGCGCGTGGCTTTGTACTCCGGCAAATAACGCCCGGCTTGTCGCATCATCCATACCGGTGTGACATCTACCGGCTGACGTAACAGGGCGCGCAGATAACGATCGTTCTTCAGTTCACTCATAATGGGCTCTCTCATGCTAAGGCCGGCAGTGTAGCATTTTCACGCCGCGCTGGCGCGACACAGGGCAACGGTATCTTCAATCAGGCGACGCGCCACCGTGCCGGGCGGCGGCAACAGCGGCAGATCGTCGTAGCGATACCAGCCGGCATCCAGCAGCTCTTTGCCGTCGTGTTGCAGATCGCCGCCGTCATATTCCGCCATATACGCCATCATCAGAGAGTGCGGGAACGGCCACGGCTGCGAGGTAACGTAACGCACGTTTTTCACCCGCACGTTGCTCTCCTCCATCACTTCCCGCGCCACCGCTTGTTCTAAGGTTTCACCCACTTCGACAAAGCCCGCCAGCACGGTGTAGATATTGTTACGATGACGCGCATGATTGGCGAGCAGGATCTCATCGCCACGGCGGATAGCCACGATGATGCACGGCGCAATTTGCGGGTAATAACGCTCGCGGCAGTGATTGCACAAGCAGGCAAATTCGCGTTTGCTGATGTGCATCTCATGGCCGCAATAGCCGCACCAGCGATGCGAGCGGTAAAACTCCGCCAGCTGCACGCCACGTCCGGCGATTTGGAACAGGCCGACATCCTCATCAATCAGTTGGCGCACGGAGCCCATGCTGTCCGGACGCGATTCACGTACCAGCCAGACATTCTCGCCCTGCCACTCGCCGATCAAAATCGCGTTGCTGCCGCTGAGGCCAAAATCGCTGGCTAAGCCATGCGGCAATTCGCCCTGCGGCAACCAAAGTTTTTGCTCATGGCTGACAACCCACCATCCAGCGTCTAAGCTTGAGATCTCACGTTGCATCTTAATCGTTGTCCTTAGCGTCAAATCGCACGCTGAAATCCTAATATTAAGTGTGTAATAAACAACTATAACCTACCTGGAGCCCCATATGCTTAACCAGTTAGATAACCTGACAGAGCGTGTAGGCGGCGGAAATGAATTGGTTGATTCATGGCTGCGCGCCCGTCGACAGCTGCTCGTCACTTACTACGAGCTTATTGGCATGAAGCCACAAAAAGATGCGTTATCCACGCTGGATGAACAGGCGCTGGACGCATTTTGTCACAACCTGGTGGATTACCTTTCCACCGGCCATTTCAGCGTGTATGAACACATCATTAGTGAGATGCAGGGTGATAGCCCCTTATTCGTCGCTGCGCAGATTTACCCGGCACTGGAGGCGAATACCGATCGCATCATGCAGCTCTACGACAGCCATCTGCAGCAAGCGATTAACGATGATAATTGCGTGGATTTTCAAACCGCGCTCTCCGAAGTCGGCGAGGTGCTGGAATCGCGCTTCACGCTGGAAGATAAGCTGGTGCAACTCGCCTGGGACAACCAGCTGGCGCTTCCGCCGGTTGCCAACGATAGCGCCATTGCCCGCCCGGCTTAACATCCTTAAGTTGTAAAAAACTTGTTATTCCAGAAAAGCCCTCTTATGCTGAATGGGCTTTTTTATTGCCTCTTCAAAACATCAAGAGGCAAATTTTGCGGTTTAAGCGTAGCGTGCGCAGCCAGTTTGCACTCGGACAGCGCGCAGGGACCGGAGCGTACACGTAGTACGTGACGGTCACGAGCACTGCCCAGGTGCAAAATGGCAAGCAAAGTAGCTTAAACCACAAAACACCAACTTGTCGGAGTGCCCTCTGGGGCTGAGACCGTTAATTCGGGATCCGCGGAACCTGATCAGGTTAGTACCTGCGAAGGGAACAAGAGTAGACATTATCAGCACGGTGCATGCTGGCGCCCGGTACCGTACCTGTTACTCCTTCCGAACTCTGGACAAGCAACTTCCAACCTTTACCGGAAACTTGCTATGTCTGCTAAAACTTCTCGTCGTGAACAACGCGCTCAAGCGCAAGAATTTATCGATTCCCTGCAGGGAACCGCTTTCCCCAACTCCAAACGTATCTGGATCACCGGCAGCCGCGCGGATATTCGCGTGCCGATGCGTGAGATACAGCTCAGTCCAACGCACATAGGCGGCAGCAAAGAGAATCCGCACTATGAGCCAAATGAAGCGGTGCCGGTTTACGACACCGCCGGGGCTTATGGCGATCCTCAAGCCACCATTAATGTGCATCAGGGACTCGACAGGCTGCGTACCAATTGGATCGAAGAACGCGACGACAGCGAAACCATCCACCAGCTGAGTTCCCGTTACACGCAGCAGCGTCTGGCGGATGAAGGCCTGGACCATCTGCGTTTTGAGCAGCTGCCGCAACCGCGCCGTGCCAAAGCGGGTCGCCGGGTTACCCAACTGCACTATGCGCGTCAGGGCATCATCACGCCGGAGATGGAGTTTATCGCGCTGCGTGAAAACATGGGCCGCGAGCGTATTCGCGGTGAAGTGCTGTTACAGCAGCATCCGGGTCACAGCTTTGGTGCCAATCTGCCAGAAAATATCACCGCGGAATTTGTCCGTCAGGAAGTCGCCAGCGGCCGCGCCATCATCCCTTCGAACATCAACCATCCCGAATCCGAACCGATGATTATCGGCCGCAACTTCCTGGTGAAAGTGAATGCCAACATTGGCAACTCTGCGGTGAGCTCATCTATTGAAGAGGAAGTGGAGAAGCTGGTGTGGTCAACGCGCTGGGGCGCAGACACTGTGATGGATCTCTCAACCGGCCGCTATATCCATGAAACGCGTGAGTGGATTTTGCGCAATAGTCCGGTGCCGATTGGTACGGTGCCGATTTATCAGGCGCTGGAGAAAGTGAACGGCATTGCAGAAGATCTCAACTGGGAGATTTTCCGCGACACGCTGCTGGAGCAGGCGGAACAAGGCGTTGACTACTTCACTATTCACGCTGGCGTGCTGCTGCGCTATGTGCCGATGACGGCCAAACGCCTGACCGGCATTGTGTCGCGCGGTGGCTCGATTATGGCGAAATGGTGCCTGTCGCATCACACCGAAAGTTTCCTCTATCTGCACTTCCGCGAGATTTGTGAAATTTGTGCCGCCTATGATGTGGCGCTGTCACTGGGCGACGGCCTGCGTCCCGGCTCGATTCAGGATGCCAACGATGAGGCGCAATTTGCCGAACTGCATACGCTGGGCGAACTGACCAAAATCGCCTGGGAATACGATGTGCAGGTGATGATTGAAGGTCCGGGCCATGTGCCGATGCAGATGATTCGACGCAATATGACCGAACAGCTTGAGCATTGTCACGAAGCCCCGTTTTACACGCTTGGCCCGCTCACCACCGATATCGCGCCCGGCTACGACCATTTCACCTCCGGCATCGGCGCGGCCATGATTGGCTGGTTCGGCTGCGCCATGCTGTGTTACGTGACGCCGAAAGAGCACCTCGGTTTGCCGAACAAAGAGGATGTGAAGCAAGGGCTGATCACCTACAAGATCGCTGCGCACGCGGCGGATCTGGCGAAAGGTCATCCCGGTGCGCAGATCCGTGACAATGCGATGTCGAAAGCGCGTTTTGAATTCCGCTGGGAAGATCAGTTCAATCTGGCGCTCGATCCGCACACCGCACGCGCCTATCACGATGAAACCCTGCCGCAGGAATCGGGAAAAGTGGCGCACTTCTGCTCGATGTGCGGCCCGAAATTCTGCTCGATGAAAATTACCCAGGAAGTGCGTGAGTTTGCCGCCCGCCAACAGGCTGAAGCCCAGCCGATTGAGATGGGTATGGCGCAAATGTCGGACGCCTTCCGCAATCGTGGCGGCGAGATCTATCACGCTGCCGATACCCTTAAAGAGGAAAATGTATGACCGACGCCTTTCCTGCCACAGCCTCAAAGCTGGGGCTGTATCCGGTTGTTGATAGCGTGGAATGGATCGCGCGCTTGCTGGAAGCCGGTGTGCGCACCATACAGCTGCGCATCAAAGATTGTGAAGATTACGAGGTGGAAGATGCGGTGCGCGAGGCGATTGCACTCGGCAAACAGTATCGCGCTCGCCTGTTTATCAATGATTACTGGCGCTTAGCCATTAAATATCATGCTTATGGCGTGCACCTCGGCCAGGAAGATCTCGATGTAGCCGATCTGGCGGCCATTCGTGAGGCGGGATTGCGCCTGGGTTTATCGACGCATGACGATGCCGAGTTAGATCGGGCCCTGGCGCTGCGCCCTTCTTATATTGCGCTTGGCCACATCTATCCTACGCAAACCAAAGATATGCCTTCTGCGCCGCAAGGCGTGGTGGAATTGAAACGCCACCTGGCGCGTATGCAGAATGTGCCAACCGTGGCGATTGGCGGTATTTCTCTGGCGCGCGTGCCGGAAGTGCTGGCTACCGGCGTGGGCAGCATTGCGGTGGTGAGCGCGATTACCCAGGCTGCCGACTGGCGCGCAGCAACGCAGCAGTTACTGTCACTGGTGGAAAATGGAATCGAACCCGCAGAAGCAGTGTAATGCGCGGTAAGTAAGGATGAAACGCTGGAATCTGCCGCGCAGCAGCGTGATGTAGGGGCTGGCGTCATTTCATGACAAGACTAAAGTGTGCCTGCCCGCTGTCGCTTGCAGCGGGCCAGGGCTGGTCTCAACCTCTCCCAGCCCTGCCTTTCTTCACGTGATCAGGGAGGAGATATGCACGGATTCATGACTACAAGCCAGCATGGCACGTTCTACCGCTGCGCCGAGTTGAGCTATCGCCTGCTCTGTGTGCTCATTCATTGGCAAACCATAATTCAGGCGCAAGCAGTTGCGATACTTACCCGAGGCCGAAAACAGCGAGCCTACGGCAACCTGCATGTTCAGCTCACGCAATTCGGTATTGAGCCTGACCGCGTCAAATGCCTCTGGCAATTCAATCCACATCAGGAAACTGCCCTGCGGACGCGACACACAAATCCCACACGGAAAGTAGTGGCGTACCCAGCAGCTAAAGGTTTCATAATTGCGTTGATATACCTGACGCATGCGCCGCAAATGCGGCAGATAATGACCAAGACGAATAAACTCGGCGACCGCATGTTGCGGCTGTGTGGCCGTCGATCCGGTGCTGATATATTTCATATGCAGCACGCGATCGCGATAGCGTCCCGGCGCCACCCAACCGACACGCAGCCCCGGCGCCAGCGTCTTGGAGAAGGAACTGCACAGCAATACCCGTCCATCGTGATCCAACGACTTAAGGGTAACCGGACGCGGATACTCCCACGCCAGCTCGCCGTACACATCGTCTTCAATAATCGCGGCATCGAAACGCTGTGCCAGCGTCACCAGCGCACGTTTGCGAGATTCCGGCATGATAAAGCCCAGCGGATTATTGCAGTTTGGCACCACCACAACCGCTTTAATCGGCCACTGTTCGAACGCAAGTTCCAGCGCTTCCAGGCTGATGCCGGTGACCGAATCGGTAGGAATCTCAATGGCGCGAATGCCGAAGCCGCGCAGAGTTTGCATGGTGCCGTGGAAAGTCGGCGACTCCACCGCAATGATGTCACCAGCCTGACATATCGCACGAATCGAGATCGACAACGCTTCATGGCAGCCGGTGGTGATCACGATATCGTCTGCCGTGAGCTGACAACCGCTGTCGATCGTCAGACGCGCAACCTGTTCGCGCAGGGCCGCTACACCCAGCAAACTGTCATAGTTGAGCTGATCGATATCCTGCTTCTGCGCCATACGGCTTTGAATTTTCCACAGCGGTTTCAACGTGGGCTGGGTCAGATCGGGCATACCGCTGCCGAGTTGCAACACATCGTTATTAGTTCGGCTGCTGAGCAACTCCAGCACCGATTCCCACTGCGTGATTTCCACCGGACGCTGTGCAGGTCGGGTGATGGCCGGCATCGGCGGCGTCGCTTTGCGTGTTGCAACGAAATATCCGGAACGTGGCTGCGGCACAATCAGCTGTTTCTCTTCCAGCAGATGATATGCCTGCTGAACGGTGCTGATACTCACGCCGTGTTCAAGACTCAGCGTGCGCACCGACGGCAAGCGCTCGCCGCTGCGGTACAGCCCTTGCTCTATACGATCCGAAAGCAAACATGCTAAATGTTGGTAGCGCGTCATCGTATGCCTCACTCAGCCATCAATCATATTAAACCAGTACAGATAGACCTCATTATTACCATTCAGATCCACTTCAAGGCAATCTGTATGTTAAAGATAAGTGTTTTTTGCGTCTGTATCATAATGCGAAGGAATCAGACAATGCTTCTCAGGCAACCTACTGAGGGCAAGGATTATGGAATTCGATCAAAACCGCGCGGCTAAACCTTTTGACGTCACTTTACTGGATATCTTCCGCGGCGCAGTGCGTATGGTTAAACACTGGAAAGCACGGCGTGAAACTCACCGCATCCTGTCAAAACTGAGTGATAACCAGCTGCGTGATATCGGACTGACACGCGAAGATGTCTGCCGCAAGTTCTGACAAAATGAAGACGAAAAAAAACCCTGCCGAAGCAGGGTTTTTTATTGGTCAGCTTTGGCAGACGAATTACTCGTCGTCGCTTCCGCCCAGACCGGCGTTCAGCAATTCTGCCAGGCTTGCAGAGGCTTCATCCGCAGTAACCTGCGGTGCAACCGGTGCTTCGCCCGCAGAGCGGCGACGCATACGATCCTGGTGATAAGCATAACCGGTACCGGCTGGGATCAGACGACCCACGATGACGTTCTCTTTCAGGCCGCGCAGTTCATCACGCTTACCTGCAACTGCTGCTTCGGTCAGGACACGCGTGGTCTCCTGGAACGATGCTGCAGAGATGAACGATTCGGTTGCCAGTGACGCTTTGGTGATACCCAGCAGATCGCGCATAAATGTTGCGCCGATTTTGCCATTCGCTTCAAGTTCACGGTTAGAGATCTTGATGCGTGAGTATTCAGCCTGCTCACCTTCCAGGAAGTCGGTGCTTCCCACGCTCGAGATGGTTGCTTTACGCAGCATCTGACGAACGATGACTTCGATGTGTTTATCGTTAATCTTAACGCCTTGCAGACGGTAAACTTCCTGCACTTCGTTAGTGATGTAACGGGTCACAGCATGGACGCCACGCAGACGCAGGATGTCGTGCGGAGACTCTGGGCCGTCAGATACGACGTCACCACGTTCTACGCGCTCACCTTCGAATACGTTAAGCTGACGCCATTTTGGAATCATCTCTTCGTACGGATCGCTACCATCAACCGGCGTAATCACCAGACGACGCTTACCTTTGGTCTCTTTACCGAAGGAGATGATACCGCTGATCTCCGCCAGGATTGCTGGCTCTTTCGGACGACGCGCTTCGAACAAGTCAGCAACGCGCGGCAGACCACCGGTAATATCCTTGGTACCGCCAGACTCCTGCGGAACACGCGACAGCGTGTCACCGGCACTGATCTTAACGCCATCTTCCAGCTGAACAATTGCTTTGCCCGGCAGGAAGTACTGTGCTGGCATGTCGGTACCTGGAATCAAAACATCATTTCCGTTGGCATCAACAATTTTCAGCGCAGGACGCAGATCTTTACCACCCGCAGTACGTTCTGCAGAATCCAGAACCACCAGCGATGACAGACCGGTTAAGTCGTCAGTCTGACGCGTAATGGTCTGACCGTCGATCATGTCAGTGAAGCGAATGAAACCGCCCACTTCGGTGATGACCGGCATGGTATGCGGATCCCAGTTTGCTACGGTTTCGCCCGCGGCAACCTGCTCGCCATCACCTTTAGCCATGACCGCACCGTAAGGTACTTTATAGCTCTCTTTGGTACGACCGAACTCGTCGATCATCTTCAGCTCAACGTTACGTGAAACGATAACCAGTTTCCCTGAGGAGTTGGTTACAGACTTCGCGTTGGTCAGCTTGATAGTACCTTTGTTCTTCACCTGGATGCTGGATTCAGCAGCCGCACGAGATGCCGCACCACCGATGTGGAACGTACGCATCGTCAGCTGTGTACCCGGCTCACCGATGGACTGTGCTGCGATAACACCGATGGCCTCACCTTTGTTGATGATGTGACCACGTGCCAGATCGCGACCGTAGCAGTGTGCACACACACCGAAGTCGGTTTCACAGCCAACAACCGAGCGCACTTTAATCGCATCGACTGAATTCAGTTCGATCACATCACACCAGTGTTCATCGATCAGGGTGTTACGCGGGATCAGGATGTCCGCAGTGCCTGGCTTCAGAACGTCTTCAGCCGTTACACGACCCAGTACACGCTCACGCAGCGGCTCTTTAACGTCGCCACCTTCGATGACTGGAGTCATCATGATGCCTTCGAACGTGCCGCAGTCATCTTCGGTAACAACCAGATCCTGCGCTACGTCGACCAGACGACGCGTCAGATAACCGGAGTTAGCAGTTTTCAGTGCGGTATCCGCCAGACCTTTACGCGCACCGTGCGTGGAGATGAAGTACTGGAGTACGTTCAGACCTTCACGGAAGTTCGCGGTGATCGGCGTTTCGATGATTGAGCCATCTGGCTTAGCCATCAGACCACGCATACCGGCCAGCTGACGAATCTGTGCAGCAGAACCACGCGCACCGGAGTCGGCCATCATGTAGATGCTGTTGAACGATACCTGCTGCTCTTCTTCGCCATCACGGTTGATCACGGTTTCAGTTTGCAGGTTATCCATCATCGCTTTGGAAACACGTTCGTTAGCGGCGGCCCAAATATCGATAACTTTGTTGTAACGTTCGCCAGCAGTTACCAGACCAGACTGGAACTGTTCCTGAATCTCAGCAACTTCCGCTTCCGCTTCGGCTACGATTTCCGCTTTCTTCGCTGGGATGACCATGTCGTCGATACCTACAGAGGCACCTGAACGGGCTGCGTAAGCAAAACCGGTGTACATAGTTTGGTCAGCAAAGATAACGGTCGGCTTAAGACCAAGAATGCGGTAACAGGTGTTCAGCATCTTGGAAATGGCTTTCTTACCCAGCGCCTGGTTGACGATGGAGTAAGGCAGGCCTTTCGGAACGATCATCCACAGAATCGCACGACCAATGGTGGTGTCGATAATGCTGGTTTTCGCAACGAACTCTTCCTGTTCGTTCTTGGTGTATTCAGTGATACGCACTTTAACGCGTGCATGCAGCTCGGCCAGGCCAGCGCGATAAACACGCTCAGCTTCTTTCGGGCCAGTCAGCACCATGCCTTCGCCTTTAGCGTTCACTTTGTCGCGGGTCATGTAGTACAGACCCAGAACAACGTCCTGTGAAGGAACGATGATTGGCTCGCCGTTCGCTGGTGACAGAATGTTGTTGGTCGACATCATCAGCGCACGCGCTTCCAGCTGGGCTTCCAGCGTCAGCGGTACGTGAACAGCCATTTGGTCACCATCGAAGTCGGCATTATATGCCGCACAAACCAGCGGATGCAGCTGAATCGCTTTACCTTCGATCAGAACCGGTTCAAACGCCTGGATACCCAAACGGTGCAGAGTTGGTGCACGGTTCAGCAATACCGGGTGTTCGCGGATCACTTCGTCCAGGATATCCCAAACGACAGCTTCTTCGCGCTCAACCATTTTCTTAGCGGCTTTGATGGTGGTGGCCAGGCCACGCAGTTCCAACTTGCCGTAGATGAACGGTTTGAACAGCTCAAGAGCCATTTTCTTCGGCAGACCGCACTGATGCAGACGCAGGTATGGACCAACGGTGATAACTGAACGGCCAGAGTAGTCAACACGTTTACCCAACAGGTTCTGACGGAAACGACCCTGCTTACCTTTGATCATGTCTGCCAGAGATTTCAGCGGACGCTTGTTCGAGCCAGTGATGGCGCGACCGCGACGGCCGTTATCCAGCAGTGCATCAACCGCTTCCTGCAACATACGTTTTTCGTTACGTACGATGATATCTGGCGCAGCCAGATCCAGCAGGCGTTTCAGACGGTTGTTACGGTTGATCACGCGACGATACAGATCGTTCAGATCCGACGTTGCGAAACGACCACCGTCCAGCGGTACCAGCGGACGCAGATCTGGCGGCAGAACCGGCAGAACGGTCAGGATCATCCACTCTGGCTTGTTACCAGACTGAACGAACGCTTCCAGCAGCTTGATACGCTTGGTCAGCTTTTTACGTTTGGTCTCGGAGTTGGTCTCGTTCAGCTCTTCACGCAGCTGCTCGCACTCTTGCTCCAGATCCATGTTTTTCAGCAGCGCCTGGATCGCTTCCGCACCCATCTTCGCGTCGAATTCGTCACCGAACTCTTCCAGCGCGTCAAGGTACTGCTCTTCGGTCAGAATCTGACGTTTTTCCAGGTTGGTCATGCCGCCTTCGATAACCACATAAGATTCGAAGTACAGCACGCGCTCGATATCACGCAGTGGCATATCCAGCAGTAAGCCGATACGCGAAGGCAGTGATTTCAGGAACCAAATGTGCGCAGTCGGTGAAGCCAACTCAATGTGGCCCATGCGCTCACGACGTACTTTGGTCTGTGTAACTTCAACGCCACACTTCTCACAGATCACGCCGCGATGTTTTAAACGCTTGTACTTACCGCACAGGCATTCGTAGTCTTTTACCGGTCCAAAAATACGGGCACAGAAAAGACCGTCACGCTCAGGCTTGAAGGTACGGTAGTTAATGGTTTCCGGCTTTTTAACTTCACCAAAAGACCATGAACGGATCATGTCTGGCGAGGCCAGAGCAATTTTGATCGCATCAAACTCTTCGGTCTTAGTTTGCGCTTTCAGAAACTTAAGTAAGTCTTTCACGGATTAGCTCCCGTCGGAGTGGAACTCTCAGGGACGCGCACCCGAAGTGCACGTCCCGTAACCAGTACTTGCGAGTACTTACTCGTCTTCCAGCTCGATGTTGATACCCAGCGAGCGAATCTCTTTCAACAGTACGTTGAAGGATTCCGGCATGCCCGGTTCCATCTGATGGTTACCGTCGACGATGTTTTTATACATCTTCGTACGGCCGTTAACGTCATCAGATTTAACGGTAAGCATTTCCTGCAGGGTATACGCGGCACCGTATGCTTCCAGTGCCCACACTTCCATCTCACCGAAGCGCTGTCCACCGAACTGCGCTTTACCACCCAGCGGCTGCTGAGTAACCAAGCTGTAAGAACCGGTAGAACGTGCGTGCATCTTGTCGTCAACCAGGTGGTTCAGTTTCAGCATGTACATGTAACCTACGGTTACCTGACGCTCAAACTGCTCACCAGTACGGCCGTCGAACAGGGTGATCTGACCGGAAGAAGGCAATCCGCCGAGCTGCAGCAGCTCTTTGATTTCGCTCTCTTTCGCACCGTCAAACACCGGAGTCGCGATTGGCATACCCTTCTTCAGGTTCTCTGCCAGACGCAGTACTTCGTCATCTGTAAAGGTGTTCAGGTCAACTTTCTGACGCACATCAGTGCCCAGATCGTAAGCACGCTGGATGAACTCACGCAGTTTGGAGACTTCTTCCTGCTTCTTCAGCATCGCATTGATTTTTTCACCAATGCCTTTAGCCGCCATACCGAGGTGAGTTTCCAGAATCTGACCGATGTTCATACGCGATGGTACGCCCAGCGGGTTCAGTACGATGTCGACCGGCGTACCGTTCTCATCATAAGGCATGTCTTCGATAGGGTTGATCTTCGAGATAACACCCTTGTTTCCGTGACGACCTGCCATCTTGTCACCAGGCTGAATCTGACGTTTAACGGCCAGATACACCTTAACGATTTTCAGCACGCCTGGTGCCAGATCATCGCCTTGGGTGATCTTGCGACGCTTAGCTTCAAGTTTCTTCTCAAACTCGTGCTTCAGTTCGTCGTACTGCTCAGCCAGCTGTTCCAGAGAGTTCTGCTTCTCTTCGTCAGTCAGGCCCAGCTCCAGCCAGCGCTCACGTGGCAGTTTGTCCAGCTTCTCAGCTTCAACACCACCCGAGATCAGTACGGCCTGGATACGGCCAAATAGGCCAGCTTCGAAGATCTGCAGTTCTTCAGACAGGTCTTTCTTAACCTGCTTCAGCTGCATCTCTTCGATTTCCAGCGCGCGCTTGTCTTTTTCCACGCCATCGCGAGTGAAGACCTGCACGTCAATAACAGTACCGGATACGCCGTTCGGAACGCGCAGTGACGAATCTTTTACGTCAGAGGCTTTTTCACCGAAGATCGCACGCAGCAGTTTCTCTTCTGGCGTCAGCTGGGTTTCACCTTTCGGTGTTACCTTACCAACCAGAATGTCGCCACCGGTCACTTCCGCACCGATATACACAATGCCGGATTCATCCAGTTTAGAAAGCGCAGCTTCACCCACGTTCGGGATATCAGCGGTGATCTCTTCTGGCCCCAGCTTGGTGTCGCGAGACACACATGCCAGTTCCTGGATGTGGATAGTGGTGAAACGGTCTTCCTGAACCACACGCTCGGATACGAGGATGGAGTCTTCGAAGTTGTAACCGTTCCATGGCATGAACGCCACGCGCATATTCTGACCCAGCGCCAGTTCACCGAGGTCGGTAGACGGGCCATCTGCCAGCACGTCGCCACGCTCAATCGGCTCACCCAGATTGACACACGGCATCTGGTTGATGCAGGTGTTCTGGTTAGAACGGGTGTACTTGGTCAGGTTGTAGATGTCGATACCCGCTTCGCCCGGATACATCTCTTCTTCGTTAACTTTGATAACGATACGAGAAGCATCAACGTACTGAACGGTACCACCACGTTTCGCGACAGCAGTTACACCGGAGTCAACCGCTACTGCGCGTTCCATACCGGTACCAACCAGCGGCTTATCAGCACGCAGAGTTGGAACCGCCTGACGTTGCATGTTCGCACCCATCAAGGCGCGGTTAGCATCATCGTGCTCCAGGAACGGAATCAGTGAAGCACCGACAGAAACCACCTGTTGGGTGGAAACGTCCATGTAGTCAACCTGATCGCGGCTGAACAGGCTTGACTCACCCTTGCTACGGCAGGTGACGAGATCGTCAACAAAGCTGCCATCTTCTGCGAGGTTGGTGTTTGCCTGAGCGATAACGTAGTTACCCTCTTCAATTGCAGAGAGGTAATGAATTTCATCACTCACTTTCCCGTCAACAACGCGGCGATACGGGGTTTCAAGGAAACCGTATTCGTTAGTCTGCGCGTAAACCGAGAGTGAGTTGATCAGACCGATGTTCGGGCCTTCCGGAGTTTCGATAGGACATACACGACCGTAGTGCGTTGGGTGTACGTCACGTACTTCGAAGCCGGCGCGCTCACGGGTCAGACCGCCTGGGCCCAGAGCAGAGATACGACGTTTGTGCGTAATCTCGGACAATGGGTTGTTCTGATCCATAAACTGGGACAGCTGGCTTGAACCGAAGAACTCTTTCACCGCCGCCGAAATCGGCTTAGCGTTGATCATGTCCTGAGGCATCAGCGTATCAAGGTCGCCCAGAGACAGACGCTCTTTAACTGCACGCTCAACACGTACCAGACCCACACGGAACTGGTTTTCTGCCATCTCGCCAACAGAACGAATACGACGGTTACCGAGGTGATCGATATCATCCACTTCACCGATACCGTTACGGATACCGATAAGCTTTTTCATCACTTCGATGATGTCGTCTTTGCTCAGGATACCTGAACCTTCGATCTCATCGCGCAGCAGAGAACGGTTGAACTTCATGCGACCAACCGCAGAAAGATCGTAACGATCTTCAGAGAAGAACAGGTTCTCGAACAGGTTTTCAGCAGCTTCACGCGTTGGTGGCTCACCAGGACGCATCATGCGGTAGATCTCAACCAGCGCGCTTAAACGATCGTTGGTTGGGTCAACACGCAGAGTCTCGGAGATGTACGCACCGTGATCCAGGTCGTTGGTGAACAGCGTTTCAATGCGCTTGTGGCCCGACTGGCTCAGTTTCGCCAGCAGATCAAGTGACAATTCCATGTTTGCAGGAACGATCAGCTCGCCGGTGTTCAGATCGACGTAGTCTTTAGCAACCACTTTGCCAGCAATGTATTCAACTGGCACTTCGATGTGCTGAATGTTGTCTTTTTCCAGCTGACGGATGTGGCGCGCAGTGATGCGACGACCTTTCTCAACGTAGACCGTGCCGTTTGCTTCGATATCGAAGGAGGCGGTTTCACCACGCAGGCGCTCAGGCACCAGTTCCATCTGCAGTTTGTTATCGCGGATTTCATAAACGACTTTATCAAAGAACAGATCAAGGATTTGTTCTGAGGTGAAGTTTAACGCGCGCAGAATGATACTGGCCGGCAGCTTACGACGACGGTCAATACGGACGAAGAGGTTGTCTTTCGGGTCAAACTCGAAATCGAGCCATGAACCGCGGTAAGGGATGATACGTGCGTTATACAGCACTTTACCGGAAGAGTGCGTTTTACCCTTATCGCTGTCGAAGAACACGCCAGGACTACGGTGCAGCTGAGAAACGATAACACGCTCAGTACCATTGATAACAAAGGTACCATTGTCCGTCATGAGTGGAATCTCACCCATGTAGACTTCTTGTTCTTTAATGTCTTTTACGGTGCCTTCCGGCGCTTCGCGCTCGTAGATCACCAGACGCAGTTTCACGCGCAGCGGTGCCGAATAGGTCACGCCACGGATCTGACATTCAGTTACGTCAAAGACAGGCTCACCCAAACGGTAGCTGACATACTGCAACTCAGAGTTGCCGCTGTAGCTTGAGATTGGGAATACGGAGCGGAAGGCTGCTTCCAGACCGTACTGGCCTTCTGGATCTTGCTCGATGAACTTCTGGAACGAGTCAAGCTGGATAGAAAGGAGATAAGGTATGTCCAAAACTTGTGGACGTTTACCAAAATCCTTACGAATACGTTTTTTCTCGGTATAGGAGTAAACCATGGGGTTCCTCAGCTAGCTGACATGTCGAACCACGCTGTCCGTCCTGAAAAGGACAGTTCATGCAACACTATTTTTTGTTTTTCATGCGATGCGCAGCACCCCATGCAATACATCTTTCTATCACTCTTAAATCATTTCATCGCCGTTGTTCAGGCAGGGAACCTTCGCAGGAGAGCGATATATTAAGGCGTCGATAGAAAAAGATATTGAAGAGGAATGATGGACAAACAGTGCGAAACGCCATCATTCCCCTGTAGCGCAAAAAGGCTGGTGACCTAAACAGTCACCAGCCATCAGCCTAATGTTACTCAGGCTGCAACCCGAAGGTTGTCTTACTTAACTTCAACTTCAGCGCCAGCTTCTTTCAGAGCAGCTTCAAGAGCGGCTGCGTCATCTTTGCTGATGCCTTCTTTGATAGTACCGGTAGCTTCAACCAGGTCTTTAGCTTCTTTCAAGCCCAGGCCAGTTGCAGTACGTACTGCTTTGATTACTGCGACTTTGTTAGCGCCAACAGCTTTCAGAATTACGTCGAATTCAGTTTTCTCTTCAACAGCTTCAGCTGGGCCAGCAGCAACAGCTACAGCGGCAGCAGCAGAAACGCCGAATTTTTCTTCCATAGCAGAAACCAGCTCAACTACTTCCATTACGGACATAGCGGCAACAGCTTCCAGAATTTGGTCTTTAGTGATAGACATATCGATTGTTCCTAAAAATCAGAAAAAGTTTATACGGTAGCAAGCACGAAGGAAAAGAATTTGGCCTTAAGCCGCTTCTTTTGCATCGCGCACAGCAGCCAGAGTACGGACCAGTTTGCCAGCAGCGGCTTCTTTCATGGTCGACATCAGACGTGCCAGTGCTTCTTCGTAAGTCGGCAGAGTTGCCAGACGGTCAATATTGGCCGCCGTGATCAGCTCACCTTCAAAGGCTGCAGCTTTGACCTCAAATTTTGCATTCGCTTTAGCGAAATCTTTGAACAAACGAGCGGCAGCGCCCGGGTGTTCCAAAGAGTATGCAATCAGGGTCGGACCAACAAACGTGTCTTTCAGGCACTCGAAAGGAGTACCTTCAACGACGCGGCGCAGCAGGGTGTTACGAACAACACGCATGTAAACGCCAGCTTCACGACCTGCTTTACGCAGTTCGGTCATTTTATCAACGGTCACGCCACGGGAATCCGCA
Source organism: Pantoea leporis (assembly GCF_028048155.1). Lineage (NCBI taxonomy): Bacteria > Pseudomonadati > Pseudomonadota > Gammaproteobacteria > Enterobacterales > Erwiniaceae > Pantoea > Pantoea leporis. The sequence continues at coordinate 2,975 of NZ_JALMEU010000014.1, read as the reverse complement.
ACAACCGCTGAAAGCGCGCCTTTGGCTACTTCGCTAACTTCAGCAACAATCGCTTGTTTGCCTTGAAGATTTAATGCCATTAGCTTTTGCTCCTGGATTGACCGGGAATAATTTCCCGGAACTCACTTCACTTATTCACCCGAAGGCGATAAGCGCTATTACACGGTGAGCAGAATCCAGCGAAGAAATAATTCTTTTTGGTTCTGTCACCGTCTACGCAGGGTATTAAGCAAGATATCCGAAAATATTCTGCTCCTGCGGTCTCGGACGGAGGCCAGGATAAGGCCTGGCTCCAACCTAAGCGACTGAACAACCAAGCGTTTAGACTTTGTCACTCACTCGCTTTGAATCTGGGTTCTGAATTGTGCAAACAACCAGAACAACGGGCGTAAGATTCTAGATGAATTTTTCGCCCGTTACAAGCAGCAATTAGTTTGCTGATGCACTCAGACCAGCCTGGTCAACGGCAACGCCGGCGCCCATGGTGGTAGAGATGCTGACTTTCTTGATGTACACGCCTTTCGCCTGTGATGGTTTAGCTTTTTTCAGCGCAACCAGCAAAGATTCCAGGTTTTCTTTCAATTTGTCAGTGTCAAAATCCACTTTACCGATGGTGGTGTGGATGATGCCGTTTTTGTCGTTACGATAACGAACCTGACCTGCTTTAGCATTTTTAACTGCTTCAGCAACGTTCGGCGTTACAGTACCAACTTTTGGGTTTGGCATCAGACCGCGTGGGCCCAGAACCTGGCCCAACTGGCCAACAACGCGCATTGCATCTGGAGATGCGATTACAACGTCAAAGTTCATTTCGCCTTTTTTGATCTGCTCAGCCAGGTCTTCCATACCAACCAGTTCTGCGCCAGCTGCTTTAGCAGCTTCAGCGTTTGCACCTTGGGTGAAGACGGCAACACGTACTGAACGACCAGTACCGTGTGGCAGAACGGTCGCACCGCGCACGTTCTGATCAGATTTACGTGCATCGATGCCGAGGTTAACGGCAACGTCAACGCTTTCTACGAACTTGGCAGTAGCCAGTTCTTTCAGCAGAGCAACAGCTTCGTTAATGTCGTACTGCTTAGTAGCATCAACTTTGTCACGGATTACGCTCATGCGCTTGGTCAGCTTAGCCATTTCTTAATCCTCTACTACCAGGCCCATGGAACGAGCAGTACCTTCGATAGAGCGAGTCATCGCTTCTACGTCAGAACCAGTCATGTCCGCAGCTTTAGTTTCTGCGATTTCACGTACCTGAGCACGGGAAACTTTACCGACTTTGTCTTTGTTCGGCTTACCAGAACCAGACTTGATGCCCGCTGCTTTTTTCAGCAGTACGGCAGCCGGAGGCGTTTTGGTAACGAAGGTGAAAGAACGGTCACTGTATACGGTGATAACAACAGGAGTAGGCAGGCCTTTCTCCAGGGATTCAGTCTTAGCGTTGAACGCTTTGCAGAATTCCATAATGTTAACACCCTGCTGACCCAGTGCTGGACCAACAGGTGGACTTGGGTTAGCCATACCAGCTGCAACTTGCAACTTAACGTAGGCTTGTACTTTCTTGGCCATGATAATTCCTCAATTGGGTTATAACGCCTGAAAAACAGGCTCCCCGTGATAACGATTTATATGCCGTTGCGGGCACATAAAAACAAAAGGCGCGAAATTATAGGTAAATTTCGCGCCTTCCGCAAGAGCTAAAAAGTGAACAGAAGGGTTAACCTTTCTCCACCTGAGCGAAGTCGAGTTCCACTGGGGTTGCACGACCAAAGATGGAAACGGACACTTTCAAGCGGCTCTTCTCGTAATCCACTTCTTCGACCACTCCGTTGAAGTCGGCAAACGGGCCGTCGCTGACGCGTACCATCTCGCCTGGCTCGAACAGCGTTTTTGGACGCGGCTTATCACCCACCTGCTGCAGGCGGTTCATAATCGCATCTACTTCTTTATCACTGATTGGCGCAGGACGGTCGGAAGTACCACCGATAAAGCCCATTACACGCGGTACACTGCGTACTAAGTGCCAGCTGGCGTCATTCATTACCATCTGAACCAATACGTAGCCAGGGAAGAATTTACGTTCGCTTTTGCGACGCTGGCCGCCACGGATTTCGACGACTTCTTCAGTCGGCACCATGACTTCGCCAAAAAGCTCTTCCATGTTGTGCAGTTTGATATGCTCGTGCAGCGATTTCGCTACGCGGGCTTCAAAACCAGAGAACGCCTGAACGACGTACCAGCGTTTTTTTGGAGCTTCAGACATCTCAGAACCTCAGGCCAGTGATAAACGATACCAGACGGACCAGAATACCATCCAGCCCCCACAAAATCAGTGACATCACGGCAGTAACCGCGGCAACGATTAACGTGGTGTGCAGTGTTTCCTGGCGAGTCGGCCAAATGACCTTACGCATTTCGGTTTTAGCTTCACGGGCAAATGCCACAGTCGCTTTGCCTTTGATTGTCAGCAAAGCAATGCCGCCCGCTGCAGCGATCAGCACAACCACAGCCAGCGCGCGCAGAGGCAATGTTACATCGCGATAGATATAGTTGCCGACGATTGCTACCAGGAGCAATGCGATCACAACTACCCATTTCATCGCTTCAAGGCCGCGCCCGCTTCCTTGAGCTTCGGTATTCGCACTCATAAACCAACCTGCCACAATAATTCAGAAACTATACTGCCCCGCAGTGCGAGGCATCCAAACCGAATGAGCTTTTGAGCGTAACTCGGTATCCAACGCCGTGAAACAGAGCCTGTCTCAGCAATGATTATGATGCAAAATCACTGATGAGCCAGGTTCTATACAACAGCGTGCAAAAAGGGCATCAAATGATGCCCTTTCCTTGTGCATTGCGTCAAATCTTATCGCAGTTAAGCGATAATTTCAGCAACAACACCCGCACCAACAGTACGGCCGCCTTCACGGATTGCGAAACGCAGACCCTGATCCATAGCGATTGGCTTGATCAAAGTA
>NZ_JALMEU010000013.1:0-140559 GCF_028048155.1 Pantoea leporis | reverse complement strand
ATGCCGCGATTTCTCTAGCGGCGCGGGATGCGTATATTACGCTTTCCGCATTCTCAGTCAAGCATTTATTTTTGCTTTTCTGAAGGTTGCCTTGAAGACCACCTCCTGAACACTTCGCTTCGTAAGCCGTTGTTCCGTGTCAGTGGAGGCGCAGTATAGGGATTTCTTCGGAGCTGACAAGCGCTAATTTCAAATTAATTTCCGAGTGCTGATTTTTTCGTCGAAACGCCACTAAACTGCTAATTTTTCCAGCAACGGGAAGCCATAACGCTGCAAAATCGGTGACAATTTCGTCACTTCATCATCCATACGCGTACAGAACGCTAAATTCTGACCGGATGAAACCGCCTGCGGTGCTTCATGCTCTAATAACCAAACGGTACGACGCGCAATAGCAGCGCCTGAATCCACCAACCTTGTCCCTTCCGGCAGCACCAGTTGCAGCTCATCACGCAGTAAAGGGAAATGGGTGCATCCGAGAACCACGGTATCAGGTGGCTCTTTCATCCTTAGCCAGGGTTGCACAGCGCGACGCACATCAGCTAACTCAACATCTTCGCCATGCAGCTTGGCTTCCGCCAGCTCCACCAGCTCAGCAGAGCCGAGCATTTCAATTTTGCAGTCGCGGGCAAATTGCGCCACTAACTCATGGGTATAAGGACGTTTCACCGTGCCGCGCGTGGCCAGCAATCCCACTACGCCGTTACGCGTCAGGCGCGCAGCAGGTTTAATCGCAGGCACCACACCCACAACCGGGAATTCGAAACGTTCACGCAGAGCCGGCAAAGAGAGGGTGCTGGCCGAGTTACAAGCGATGATCACCAGCGTAAGCGGAAAACGCTGAGTGATAGCTGTCACCACCGCCACCACGCGCTCGACAATAAAGTCTTCGGATTTTTCGCCGTACGGGAAACCTTCATTATCAAAGGCGTAGAGATAGTGAAGATCCGGCAGTAAATGCCGGACCTCATCATAAACGGAGAGCCCACCCACGCCGGAGTCAAACACCAGCACGGTGGGACGCAGATCAGAAGCTGTAGCTGGCGCTGAGGTAGTACTCCGTTCCTGGAGTTGGATAGCCATACGCTGTCTCATAATCTTTATCGAACAAGTTGGCAATTCTACCACGAACGGTGAGCTGTGATGTGACCGGATACGAGACCGCGAGATCTACCGTGCTGTAACTCGATAAACGACGCTGCTCGCTGGCATATTCGCTGGTGTTGTTATCGTAGCGCTTACCGAAGTACTGGTAGATGACATCAATATCAAAGTCATACACCGTCATACCCAGCTGATATTTGGCCTGCTCACGCGCACGACGCGCCAGCGTTTCACCATCTGAATCACGACGCGCATCCAGATAACCCAAGGTGATCTGGTGATGAAGGAAGCGGGTATCAAAATCAGCGGTGGCTTCAATACCTTTCAGCGTAACGGCTTTTTCATTATAATAGCCGCCCTCAAAAGTCACAGGATCAGAAGCATAGGTAATGAGATTGCTGACTTTATTGTGATACGCAGCAACACGCCAATTAACCGGACCGGTTAAACCTTCCAGCGCGGCTTCCCACTGTTTTGATTTCTCAGGATTGAGATCGGGATTAGAGCTAATACCAAAGCGCTTCAGACCATATAGCTGGCCTAACGTCGGCGCCTGGAAACCCGTGCCGTAAGAGAGTGATGCCTTGTAACCCGGCACAAACTCCCAACCCGCAGCCGTTTGCCAGGTGCCATGACGGCCGAAGTCCTGGTTATCATCGCCACGCGCCGAACCTTCAAGCGTAACATTGCCAAACTGCTGCTGAGCCGTCAGGTAAGCACCGGTGTTGTCTTGCTTGTAACCATCTTCGTCACGCGGTGCGCCAGAATAGAGTTGTCCAACCGAGCTCAGTTTCTGCTGCTGCCAATCCAGACCCGCGCTGACCATGCCATGCCCCACCGCAAAGGTGTTGCCCCACTGCAGGTTGCGCTGCTCCATGTCATCCAGGCTATTGGAATCCGCATAGCGGCCATCAGACCCAACGTAGTTATAGATTTTGTACTTTTGATAACTGGCGGTCAGCTGCGAGGAGTATTCCTCTTTATTAAAGCGCAGACCGGTATCAAACGAGTGATTATAGATCTGTTGCTCATCCTGACCACCGACATAACCCGCATCGTAATCTGAGTTCGCGGCGTAACCGTAACCCCGGAAGAAGCCAGAAAACGCCTCGTTAAACTTGTGGTCAACGCCAGCCCAGAACGCCTTATTGCGCCAGCCATCACGATCGCGATCGGTCGGAGACGTTGAGCCCGGCTGAACGTTGTAGCCGTTGGTGGCCTGATAAGAGCCCGCCACCGTTACGCGCGTCTGGTCCGTGACATTTTGATTGATGCCGCCGCTGTATTCCTGATAGCCCTTCGAACCAAAGCCAGCCGTCAGCGAGTTTTGATTATTCGGGTTTTGCGTAATGACATTCACCACGCCGCCAATCGCATCTGCGCCGTAAACCGCAGACCGCGGGCCACGAATGAACTCAACGCGCTGGATGATGGAAACAGGGATTTGGTTGAAGTCAGCAACGCCGGTAATGCCAGGCTTAGAGAACGGCACACCGTCAACCAGAATCAGCGTATGACGCGCTTCCGAACCACGTACATACATAGAAGCGCTTTGCCCAATGCCGCCGCTTTGCGCGATATCCACGCCCGGCAAGCGGCGTAACACTTCCAGTAGGTTCTTGGATTGCCACTGATCGATCTCGTCACGGGTGACGACAGAAGTCGAAGCCAGCACCGACGAGACCGGCTGCGCGAAGCGGTTAGCGGTAACGATTTGCGTATCATCATTCTGCTGCGCGTAGCCAAATTGCGCCCAGAGAGACAACGCCGTTGCACTGAAGGCAAACAGCGAAGCGTGTGTTTTTTTCATTGTTATAGCATCCAAAAGACGAAGCAGGATGCCGCACGACTACGACCAATAGCTCGCGATGGTCGTATGTATTGCGACGTCACACCGGCAGGTCTTCGGGCTGAGAATCATAAATGGTGAAAAAAACTTCCCATCCGGCAGGACAGTGTTTTTAATTACCATCACCACGACATTCTTTACCGCTGCGCGTCAGCTCCAGATTCACACTGGATTCCCTTTTAACTCAAGGAGGCCGGCAGGCGCAGTCTACGGCCAGGAAGGCCGGAAATCCAGACTTCCAGCCATCTTGTTTTCCGCAGGGCTGGACATCAGCAGTTGAATGCCTACAATCGCCCGGCAAGCCAGCTTATTACCAGGATTAAAGATGACACCCGAACAGCTCCCGATTGAACAATACGACGCGCAACTGGCGGAAAAAGTCAGCCGCTTACAGGCGATGATGGTGCCCTTTGCCGCGCCCGACGTGGAGGTGTTCCGTTCGCCGGTCAGCCACTATCGGATGCGTGCCGAATTCCGCATCTGGCACGACGGAGACGATCTTTACCACATCATCTTTGATCAACAGACCAAGCAACGAATCCGCGTCGATCAATTCCCGGCGGCCAGTGAATTGATCAACCAGCTGATGCCAAAACTGATCGCGGCGATCCGTGACAACCGCGCGCTGCGTTTCAAACTGTTCCAGATCGATTACCTGTCGACGATGAGCCACCAGATTGTTATCTCGCTGCTCTATCACCGCAAGCTGGAAGAGGAGTGGACCGCCGCCGCCAGCGCCCTGCGCGACAGCCTGCGTGCCGAAGGCTTTGACGTGCAGCTGATTGGCCGCGCCACCAAAACCAAAATCTGCCTCGATCGCGATTACGTGGATGAGCGCCTGCCGGTCGCGGGGAAAGAGATGATTTATCGTCAGGTGGAAAACAGCTTCACCCAGCCAAACGCGGCGATGAATATTCAGATGCTGGAGTGGGCGCTGGACGTCACGCAGGATTCGCAAGGCGATCTGCTGGAACTCTATTGCGGTAACGGCAACTTCTCGCTGGCGCTGGCGCGTAACTTCCGCAGCGTGTTGGCCACAGAAATTGCCAAGCCGTCGGTCGCGTCCGCGCAATACAACATTGCCGCCAACCATATTGATAACGTGCAGATTATTCGTATGGCCGCTGAAGAGTTTACCCAGGCGATGACGGGCGTACGTAGCTTCAATCGTTTAGAAGGCATCGACCTGAAGAGCTACCAATGCGAAACCATTTTCGTTGATCCGCCACGTAGCGGGCTGGATGAGGAAACCGTGAAGATGGTGCAGGCCTATCCGCGCATCATTTATATCTCCTGCAACCCGCAAACGCTGTGCGACAACCTCGCGGTGCTGGGAGAAACGCATGATGTCACGCGTCTGGCGCTGTTCGATCAGTTCCCGTATACCCATCATATGGAATGCGGCGTGCTGCTGACGCGCAAGGCCTAAACAACAACGGGAACCCCAAGGTTCCCGTTTTTTCACTGCTTGCTCTTCGCGCGGCGAAAACGCATACCAATCCAGAACACCAGCGCCACCATCAGAATCGTCGGGATGAAGTTAGAGCCGATATCCGGATATTCAGCCCGCACCAGCGCGCTATAAACCAAAATACCCAGCAGGAAGAACGCCGCCGCCAGTGAAGGCATGCCGTCTGGCATATTGCGGTTGAGATAACGCTGATGCAAACACCAGGCCGCGAGGCCAAGAGCAATCAGCGGGAATATCGAAAAGGGAACAAACGTGCTGAACAGCACCGAAAAGGAGCCGTTGATCGCTAAACCGGTGATAAAAGCCAATAAAAGCGTTCCTTTATCGCGTGGGTTTTGCTCAATCATTTCATTATCCTTATCACATTACTCTTCGGGTTTTTCCAGGGTAACCGCCAGGCGCTCTTGCTCGCGGCGATACCAGTAATAAGCGCCTTTGGCGATCATGCGCAGCTGCAGCACTAATCGATCCTCAAGCTTACGGCGCTGCTCAATATCAACGTCCAGCGCTTCGGCACCCGCGCTAAACACAATCGTCACCATCGCTTCGGCCTGCGCTTCGGTGAAGCTGCGCGGCATGCGATTTTCTAATTCAAGATAATCGGCCAGTTCGGCGATGAAGTGCTGAATCTCACGCGCGACTGCGGCACGAAAGGCCGCCGAGGTTCCGGAGCGCTCGCGTAGTAAGAGCCGAAAAGCGTTAGGATTGTTCCCGATGAACTCCATAAAAGTTGCTACCGAGGTTTTAATAATGCTGCCACCCTTGGCAATACGCTGGCGCGCCTGACGCATTAACTGGCGCAGCATCAAGCCGCTTTCGTCCACCATGGTCAGCCCCAGCTCATCGACATCGCGGAAGTGACGATAAAATGAGGTCGGCGCAATCCCCGCTTCGCGTGCAACTTCGCGCAAACTCAGGCTGGCAAAACTCCTTTCTGCACTTAACTGACTGAAGGCAGCTTCAATCAGTGAACGTCGTGTACGTTCTTTTTGTAGCGCTCTGACGCCCATTTTCCCGGCCTTTTAGGTGATTTGGCAGGCACTATAACAAACTTTTCAGCGTACAGCGGTGCAAACTTTGTGAACGCCTGTGAACCTCACGCTTTGTCAAACTTCAGCAATTTACGCTGTTAGAATTCAGATGTGCGCGGCGAGATGTTAGAATCTCGTTGTAAAAATGTGATAAAAAAATAGGACGTACTGGTATGCAAAAGTCTTACGATTACGATGCAATTGTGATTGGCTCCGGTCCGGGCGGCGAAGGTGCGGCGATGGGGCTGGTGAAGCAGGGAGCGCGTATTGCAGTGATCGAACGCTACCACAACATCGGCGGCGGTTGTACACACTGGGGAACCATCCCTTCCAAAGCCCTGCGTCACGCTGTTAGCCGTATCATCGAGTTCAATCAAAACCCACTTTACAGCGATCACACTCGCCTCCTGCGCTCCTCATTCGCCGACATTCTCAACCACACCGAGAACGTGATCAGTCAGCAAACCGCGATGCGTCAGGGCTTCTACGAGCGCAACCGCTGTGAACTTTATCAGGGCGATGCCCGATTTGTTGATGCCAACACTATCGAAGTGGAACAACCCGACGGCACCCGCGAGCGATTAACCGCGGCGAAATTCGTGATCGCCTGCGGTTCTCGTCCGTATCATCCCGCGGATGTCGATTTCACCCATCCGCGCGTTTACGATTCCGACTCCATCCTCAACCTGCATCATGAACCTGGCCACGTCATCATTTATGGCGCCGGCGTAATTGGCTGTGAATATGCCTCGATTTTCCGCGGCCTGAACGTCAAGGTTGACCTGATCAACACCCGCGACCGTCTGCTGGCGTTCCTCGATCAGGAGATGTCAGATTCCCTCTCCTATCATTTCTGGAACAGCGGCGTGGTGATTCGTCACAACGAAGAGTTCGAGAAGATTGAAGGCGTTGATGACGGGGTGATAATTCACCTTAAATCGGGCAAGAAAGTGAAAGCCGATTGCCTGCTGTACGCAAACGGTCGAACCGGCAACACCGATTCACTGGCGCTGGAAAACGTCGGACTGGAAGCGGATGGTCGTGGCCTGCTGAAGGTGAACAGCATGTATCAAACTGCGCTGCCGCATATTTACGCGGTTGGCGACGTGATTGGTTATCCAAGCCTGGCTTCTGCTGCTTACGATCAGGGCCGCATTGCCGCGCAGGCGATCATCAAAGGTGAAGCTACCGCGCACCTGATCGAAGATATTCCAACCGGGATTTACACCATTCCGGAGATCAGCTCAGTGGGTAAAACCGAACAGCAGCTGACGGCGATGAAAGTGCCGTATGAAGTGGGTCGTGCGCAGTTTAAACATCTGGCGCGTGCGCAGATTGTTGGCATGCACGTCGGCAGCCTGAAGATTCTGTTCCACCGCGAAACCAAAGAGATTTTAGGGATTCACTGCTTTGGCGAGCGTGCTGCGGAGATCATTCACATCGGCCAGGCCATCATGGAACAGAAGAACGGCGGCAACACGATTGAGTACTTCGTGAATACCACCTTCAACTATCCCACCATGGCCGAAGCCTATCGCGTGGCAGCGTTAAACGGCTTAAACCGCCTGTTTTAACGAGATATCCAGATAACCCTTCATGTGGGTTTTGATTGCTTCTGCCAACTGCTCATAGCGGCTGCGCAGAGGCGATCCTGGACGATAGACCAACGCGATGGTGCGCTGCGGCACCGGCTTGTAGCACGGTAAATAGCAGACGCCATCACGTTCGCGTTCATTCGGCACGGACAGCGCAGGTAACAAGGTAATGCCGCTACCGGCGGCAACCATGTTGCGCAGCGTTTCCAGACTGGTGGCGCGGAAATGCGTATCTTCATCGGCACCGGCTTCGAAGCAGAAGCCCATCGCCTGATCGCGCAGGCAGTGCCCATCTTCCAGCATCAGTAATTTCTCACCGGCCAGATCCGACATCGGCACGCGATCGCGATCGCGCCACGGATGATCGGCATACACCGCTAGCGTCATTGGCTCATCAAACAGCGGCACCTCAATAAAGGCTTCACTCTCTTTCACCAACGCCACGATGGCGCAATCCAGCTTGCCGCTGTCGAGCTGTGCCAGCAGTTGCTGCGTCTGCGCTTCATGCAGGTACATTTCGAGTTTGGGGAAGGTTTTGTGCAGCATCGGAATGATGTGCGGCAGCAGATACGGCCCGGTGGTTGGAATCAAACCAATGTGCAGCGGTCCAGACATCGCTTCGCCTTGCTGGCTCGCCATCTCCTTCAGCACTTTCACTTCGCGCAGCACGGTTCGCGCTTGATCCACCAGCAACAGTCCAGCCTGAGTAAACAACACCTTACGGCTGGTTCGCTCCAGCAGCATCACGCCAAGTTCATCTTCCAGCTTACGAATCTGTCCACTTAAGGTAGGTTGGCTGACATGACATGCGTCAGCTGCACGCCGGAAATGGCGATGCTCCGCAAGTGAAACCAGGTATTCGAGATCACGAATATTCATTGAAATCCTCCAAACCACGATAGCCCGTGGCGATAGATAGAATAGCAATGAACGATTGGCCCTATCAAGGCGTGAGCGGGAATAATGCGCGCATCAAATGATCTGGAGCAGAACCTGCAAACTGCTTAAAACCAATCACTGTGCTGGCCGGGAGTGGCCTGCCCTTGATGATGTGCCTATAACAAAATGTAATTCCGAAGCTAGAGGTTGGCGGGCTACCGAAGAGGTGCCCGCTTTTTTTTGCTTGTCGCTCGCCTGCTGGATATCAACAGAGCGCGATAAATCGCGCCGCTACGCATTCCTGCATATACCGCAGCGGCGCAATCTAATGCGCATAGCTTTTAACCCAAGCGCTTCTGCGCTTCGCTGATGGCGAAGGCGACCTGTTGAGGAGCGACACCACCTTGCGCATTACGCTTATCCAGGCAGGATTGCAGCGACAGAATTGGATACACGTCATCCTCAATCACCGCGCTGAACTGCTTAAACTGCGCCAGAGTGAGCGCTTCCAGCGCCACGCCTTGCTTGATCGCTTCCACCACGGTTTCACCCACAATGTGGTGGGCTTCGCGGAACGGAACGCCTTTTGCCACCAGATAATCGGCCAGCTCGGTCGAGTTGGCGTAGCCCTGCTCAGCGGCTTCCTGGCAACGCGGACGTTTTACCTGAATGCCGTCCAGCACCAGCACCGACATATGCAGGCAGTCGAGCCAGGTATCCAGCGCATCGAACAGCCCTTCTTTGTCTTCCTGCATATCTTTGTTGTACGCCAGCGGCAGGCCTTTCAGCGTCATCATCATGCCGGTCAGCGCACCTTGCACACGGCCACATTTGCCACGGATCAGCTCCAGCGCATCCGGGTTTTTCTTCTGCGGCATTAACGACGATCCGGAAGTGACTTTATCCGACAGCTCAAGGAAGCCCGCTTCACCGGTGTTGAAGAAGATCAGGTCTTCAGCAAAGCGCGACAGATGCACCATGCCAATCGAGGCGTCTGACAGCAGCTCGAGCACGTGATCGCGATCGGAAACGGTATCGAGGCTGTTACGCGTGGCAGAGGCAAAACCTAACCAGCCGGCCAGCTGCTGACGATCGATCTCGTAGGCGGTACCCGCCAGCGCGCCGCAACCCAGCGGACTGACATCCATACGCTTCAGTGCATCCTGCAGACGGCTCTCGTCACGCGCCAGCATCTCAACGTACGCCAGGCACCAATGCGCGAACGTCACCGGTTGCGCACGCTGCAGGTGCGTGTAACCCGGCATCACCGCGTCCTGATTGGCTTGTGCCGTGGCGACCAGCGCCGATTGCAGCTCACGCGTCGCCTCCAGCAGCACGGCAACCTGCTCTTTGCACCACAGTTTCAGATCGGTCGCGACCTGATCGTTACGGCTACGGCCGGTGTGCAATTTCTTGCCCAGCGCGCCGACTTTGTCGATCAGCTTGCCTTCCACCCAGCTGTGAATATCTTCCGCATCGCTTTGCAGAATCTGCTCAGGATTGGCGCGTACCTCAGCCAGCAGTTCATTCAACGCGCTTTCCAGCTGTTGCTGCTCTTCATTGGTCAGCACGTTGACCGTCACCAGCGCTTTTGACCAGGCAATCGAGCCGGTAATGTCCTGCTCGGCCAGGCGATAGTCAAAACGCAGCGAGTCGTTGAACTGTTTGAACCGTTGGTCTGCTGCCTGCGAAAAACGTCCGCCCCAAAGTGCCATCTGCATTACTCCTGAATCTGTTATAGAAAAGGCGGCCCGAAGCCGCCCTTGCAAAATATGTCGATTGCCGCGGTATTACTTCTTCTGCTCGTTCAGCGCGCGAATGCGTGAAGAGAGTGAGAACAAGCGGATAAAGCCGCCCGCGTGACGGTGATCGTAAACTTCATCTTCGCCAAAGGTGGCGAACTCTTCTGAGTACAGGCTGTTAGCAGAGGTTTTCTGAATCGCCGTGGCCTGGCCTTTATACAGCTGCAGTACCACTTCGCCATTCACCTCTTCTGCCAGGGATTCAGCTGCGGCCTGGATAGATTTACGCAGCGGCGCGAACCAGCGACCATCGTAAACCACGTAAGACATTTCATGGCCCAGTTGCTCACGCCATTTGAAGCTATCGCGATCCAGCACCAGTTGTTCAACCGCACGCAACGCGTTAACCATGATGGTGCCGCCTGGAGTTTCGTAGCAGCCGCGGGACTTGATGCCTACCAGACGGTTTTCCACGATGTCGATACGGCCGACGCCGTGTTTGGCGCCCAGCACGTTGAGTTTTTCCAGGCACTGGAACGGGCTCAGCGTCTCGCCGTTCACCGCCACCACGCGACCCTTCTCCACGGTGACCGTGACATTTTCTGGCTGATCGGGCGCTTCCAGCGGATCAACGGTCCACACCCAGCAATCTTTGTTCGGTGCATTGGCTGGGCTTTCCAGCACGCCGCCTTCGGTAGAGATGTGCCATGCGTTCTCGTCACGGCTGTAGATTTTTTCCAGCGACGCGGTGGTCGGGATATTGCGCTCTTTCAGGTAATCCAGCAGCGCTTCACGTGAACGCAGGTCCCACTCACGCCATGGCGCAACCACTTTCAGCTGTGGCGCCAGCGCGGTGTAGGTGGTTTCGAAACGCACCTGATCGTTACCTTTACCGGTTGCGCCGTGGCACAGCGCATCTGCGCCCACTTTCAGCGCCAGCTCAACCTGGGCTTTAGCGATAATTGGACGCGCCATAGACGTACCCAGCAGATAAGTGCCTTCGTACAGGGCGCCAGTCTGCAGAACCGGATACACGTATTCGCTGATGAACGCTTCACGCAGGTCAACCACGTGGCACTCAGACGCACCTGACTGCAGCGCTTTCTTCTCAACGCCTTCCAGATCGGCGGGATCCTGGCCAATGTTCGCCACGAACGCCACCACTTCACAGCCGCCATAGTTCTCTTTCAACCATGGAATGATGGCTGAAGTATCCAGACCGCCGGAGTAGGCCAGAACGATTTTTTTGATGTTTTGCGTGCTCATGTCTTAATCCTTGATTATGCGAGAATCCGGGTGCCAATCGACACGCCGTTGAAAAGGGTTGGCAGTTGTTCAGCATGACGCCAGCTGGCGATATCGACCGGGCGACCGAGCGTGCGGGCGGCATCAAGCGCCGCGTTCACTTTCACGATCATGCCATCGGTGATGATGCCCTGCGCAATCAGCTGCTCCGCTTTCGCGGCGGTCATCTCTTCGATGCGCTGACCTTTGCCGTCGAGAATACCGCTGACATCAGACAACAGCACCAAATCGGCACCGATGGTCGCAGCCAGCGCGGTGGCGGCCTGGTCGGCGTTGACGTTCATCAACTCACCGCCGTCGGTGATGCCAATCGAGCTGATCACCGGCATGTAGCCCGCCGCCAGCAGCGTGTTCACCAGCGCCGGATTGCCAGGCGTCGCGTTGCCAACGTGTCCCAGCTCTTCATCGAACTGCGCCACGTTGACCAGACCGGCATCGCCGAGGCACAAACCCACCGCGCCGATGCCATATTTCTTCGCCCACGCCAGCAGCGTTTTGTTGGCGGTACCGGCTAACGCACCGGTAATAATGTCAATCTGATCGGCTGGCGTCACGCGCAAACCGTTCTTCTTTTTCACCGGCAGCGCGAGCTTCTTCATCAGCTCGTCCACCACGCAACCGCCGCCGTGCACAATGATCAGCGAACGCTGATGTTCATTGCGGTACGCCAGCAGGGCATCAAACAGACGGGCCAGCGCTTCTTCGCTATCCAGCAGCACGCCACCCAGTTTAATGATTAATGGATTCATTGCGTTATCCGTTCGTTAAATCAGAGACAGCGTTTCGGGGAAGCCGAAACGAATGTTCAAACACTGAACCGCCTGCGATGAGGCGCCTTTCAGCAGGTTATCTTCGGCAGCCACCACAATCAGGTGCTCGCCTTGCATGGCGAAGCCGATGTCGCAGAACGGCAAACCGACCACCGCTTTCAGCGCCGGTACGCCTTTGTCATAGACGCGCACCAGCGGTTTGTCGTGGTAAGCGTTATGGAAGGCATCCGCCACATCCTGCTGCGTCACGCCCGCTTTCAGGCGGCAAGTGGTGGTCGATAAAATCCCGCGTGGGAAGCTGCCCAGATGTGGCGTGAAGATCACCGGCGTACCGAGATGCGCCACAATTTCCGGGTGATGACGATGATTAAACAGGCCGTAGGGCTGCAAGCTCACTTCACAGAAGCTGGTGCCAACGTTGGCTTTGCGCCCTGCGCCGCTCACGCCGCTGGTGGCGTTAATCACCGGCCACTGTGCATCGTTAAGCAGGCCCGCTGCGATCAGCGGTTTCAGCGAAAGTTGGGCTGCGGTTGGGTAGCAACCCGGCACCGCAACCAGCTCCGCATCTTTGATTTTGTCGTGCTGCCATTCGGCCAGGCCGTAAACCGCCTTGTCCAGCCAATCCTGATGCTGATGGCTGAAACCGTAATATTGCGTATAGAACGCGTCGTCGTTTACGCGGAACGCGCCGGAGAGATCGAACACCACGCAACCAGCTTTGAGGAATTCAGGTGCCAGATCGTGGCTGACTTCGTGAGCGGTGGCGAGGAACACCACATCCACTTTGTCGGCCCATTCAGCGGCGTCGCTCAGCGGCTGCAGCGGCAAATCGACAATGCCTTTGAGCTGCGGATGCAAATCCGACAATAACTTTCCAGCATCCGGGCTTTGCGCTGAAACCGCCAAAGCGGTTATGTTCATATGCGGATGGCGATTCAGGTAGGTGGCAAGCTCTACGCCAGCGTAACCACTGGCACCAACGATCAGCGTATTCAACATCAGGCTGTATACCTTATTACAGTCACACGTATCGGGTCGCGGCCTTGCCCCGTTGCCCAGAATGCCGTTTGCGGAAGATTTGATGCTTCACATGCAAGCGACGTTATTGTATTTTTATTCACTATTAATGCATGAATATTGATACATCCTAACCCAAGGACCGTCAACAGTGAAGACAAAATTACCACCTTTTATCGAACTCTACCGCCAGTTGATTGCCACGCCATCAATCAGCGCAACCGATAGCGCACTGGATCAGAGTAATGAAACTTTAATCAATTTGCTGGCCGGCTGGTTCCGCGATATTGGCTTCAATGTCGAAGTGCAGCCGGTGCCTGGCACGCGGCATAAATTCAACATGCTGGCGCGCAGCGGATTGGGCGCAGGCGGCTTGTTATTGGCGGGCCATACCGACACCGTTCCGTACGACGACGGCCGCTGGACGCGCGATCCGTTCACGCTGACCGAACACGGCAACAAGCTGTACGGCCTCGGCACCGCCGATATGAAAGGCTTCTTCGCCTTTATTCTGGATGCGCTGCGTGACGTTGACGTGACCAAACTCAGCAAGCCGCTCTACGTCCTCGCCACCGCCGACGAAGAGACCACCATGGCGGGCGCGAAGTATTTCTCTGAATCCACCCAATTGCGTCCGGATTGCGCCATCATTGGCGAGCCTACCTCGCTTAAGCCGGTGCGCGCGCATAAAGGTCATCTGTCGAATGTGATTCGTATTCAGGGGCAATCAGGCCACTCCAGCGATCCGTCACGCGGCGTCAACGCTATTGAACTGATGCATGAATCCATTACCCAGCTGATGCAGCTGCGTAACACGCTGAAAGAGCGTTACAACCACGATGGTTTTGCCATTCCTTATCCAACCATGAACTTTGGGCATATTCACGGTGGCGATGCCGCCAACCGCATCTGCGCCTGCTGTGAATTGCACATGGATATTCGTCCGCTGCCGGGCTTAACCCTGAGCGATTTGGATGGTCTGCTAAATGACGCGCTGGCGCCGGTAAGTGCGCGCTGGCCGGGACGTCTCACCGTAGGCGAGCTGCATCCGCCGATTCCAGGCTACGAATGTCCGGCCGATCATGAGCTGGTGCAAGTGGTGGAGAAGCTGCTGGGCGTGCCAACCGAAGTGGTGAACTATTGCACTGAAGCGCCTTTTATCCAGCAGTTGTGCCCAACGCTGGTATTAGGCCCGGGATCTATCAATCAAGCCCATCAACCTGATGAGTTTATTGATACCGCATTTATCAAGCCGACTCATGCTCTTATCACCCAAGTCGTACAGCATTTTTGTCATTGATGAACAACAAATGGGGCATTTCACTGTTAAATCAGCAAATTGCCCCGTCATTGTTCGGGATTTGATAATAAGAATAACTTATCTCGCTTCGCTGCAAGCAAATTCTTTGAATTTCCGCCATTTAGCAGCACATTTACGTAGATTTAAGGCAATTGACGCGCAGGAAGATACGTGGCTAGATAAAAGACGATGTTATGCCCGTTGGGCGTAAGAGTATTAAAAAAAGACGATAAGGGTGTCAGGGTCCAATGAACGAACAATATTCCGCAATGCGAAGTAATGTCAGTATGCTCGGCAAACTGCTCGGGGATACGATTAAGGATGCACTAGGAGAGAACATCCTCGACCAGGTGGAGACCATCCGTAAACTCTCTAAGTCATCCCGCGCGGGAAATGACACTCATCGTCAGGAACTGCTGACCACGCTGCAAAATCTCTCGAACGACGAGCTGCTGCCGGTGGCGCGTGCGTTTAGCCAGTTCCTTAATCTCACCAACGTCGCTGAACAGTATCAAACCATTTCGCGTAGCGGCGATGGCGCCAACCATCCTGAACTGCTGAAAAAGACTTTCGAACGTCTGAAACAGCAAGGCGATATCAGCGAAGCGGCGATCCGCCAGTCGATTGAAGAGCTGTCGCTGGAGCTGGTGCTGACTGCGCACCCCACCGAAATTACCCGCCGCACGCTGATCCATATGCTGGGCGAAGTGAACAGCTGTTTGCAGCAACTCGATCATAGCGATATCTCTGACTACGAACGCACCCAGGTGATGCGCCGTCTGCGCCAGCTGGTGGCACAAGCGTGGCATACCGACGAAATCCGCAAATATCGTCCAACGCCGATCGATGAAGCCAAATGGGGCTTTGCCGTGGTGGAAAACAGCCTGTGGCAAGGCGTGCCAGCCTTCCTGCGTGAGCTGAATGAGCAAGTGGAAGAGACTTTTGGCATTAAGCTGCCGGTCGATTTCGTACCGATTAAATTTACCTCGTGGATGGGCGGCGACCGTGACGGCAACCCAAACGTCACCGCACCGATTACCCGCCACGCGATGCAACTGAGCCGCTGGAAGGCCGCGGACCTGTTCCTGCGTGATATCGGCGTGCTGATTTCCGAGCTGTCGATGTCCGAATGCAGCGACGAAGTGCGCGAGCTGTGCGGCGATGCGGAAGCGCTGGAGCCGTACCGCATGGTGCTGAAGCGCCTTCGCGGCCAGCTGATGACCACGCAGGCTTACCTTGGCCGTCGTCTGAAAGGCGAGCGCCTGCCGCGTCCGGCCGATTTGCTGGTCTCTAACGATCAGCTGTGGGATCCGCTGTTCGCTATCTATCAATCTCTGCAGCAGTGCGGCATGGGCATCATCGCCAATGGTCAGCTGCTGGACACGCTGCGCCGCGTGAAGTGTTTCGGCGTGCCGCTGGTGCGCATCGATATCCGTCAGGAGAGCACCCGCCATACCCAGGCGATTGCCGAAGTAACGCGCTATCTCGGCCTCGGTGATTACGAAAGCTGGTCAGAAGCGGATAAACAAGCCTTCCTGATTCGCGAACTGAATTCCAAGCGTCCGCTGTTGCCGCATCAGTGGGAACCAGGCGATGAGACGCGCGAAGTGCTGGATACCTGCAAAGTGGTGGCCGAAGCGCCGCAGGGTTCAATTGCTTCCTACGTGATCTCCATGGCGAAAACGCCGTCGGACGTGCTGGCCGTGCATCTGCTGCTGAAAGAAGCCGGCATTCCTTACGCCATGCCGGTTGCGCCGCTGTTTGAAACCCTTGATGACCTGAACAATGCCAACGACGTGATGACACAGTTGCTGAACATCGACTGGTATCGCGGCTTTATCAATGGCAAACAGATGGTGATGATTGGCTATTCCGACTCGGCGAAAGATGCCGGCGTGATGGCCGCCAGCTGGGCGCAATATCAGGCGCAGGACGCACTGATCAAAACCTGTGAAAGCGCGGGCATCACGCTGACGCTGTTCCACGGACGCGGCGGCTCAATCGGTCGTGGCGGCGCGCCAGCCCATGCGGCGCTGTTGTCACAACCGCCGGGCAGCCTGAAAGGTGGCCTGCGCGTGACCGAACAGGGCGAGATGATTCGCTTCAAATACGGTTTGCCCGAAGTCACCATCGCCAGCCTGTCGCTGTACACCGGTGCGATTCTGGAAGCCAACCTGCTGCCACCGCCGGAACCCAAGCGCGAATGGCAGGAGATCATGAATGGTCTGTCGGCGCACTCCTGCGCGATGTATCGCGGCTATGTGCGTGAGAATCCGGACTTCGTGCCCTATTTCCGCTCAGCCACGCCAGAGCAGGAGCTGGGCAAATTGCCGCTGGGTTCACGTCCGGCTAAACGTCGCCCAACCGGCGGTGTGGAATCGCTGCGTGCCATTCCGTGGATCTTCGCCTGGACGCAGAACCGCCTGATGCTGCCAGCCTGGCTGGGCGCGGGTGCCGCGTTGCAGAAAGCGATGGATGAAGGTCATCAGGATGAGCTGGAGAACATGTGCCGCGAGTGGCCATTCTTCGCCACACGTCTTGGCATGCTGGAGATGGTGTTCTCGAAAGCCGATTTGTGGCTGGCGGAGTACTACGATCAGCGTCTGGTGGATAAATCACTGTGGTCGCTCGGCAAGCAGCTGCGCGATCAGCTGGATGCGGATATCAAAGCGGTGTTGACCATCGCTAACGATGCCCATCTGATGGCTGACCAACCGTGGATTGCTGAGTCCATCGCGCTGCGTAACGTTTATACCGATCCACTGAACGTGTTGCAGGCTGAACTGCTGCATCGTTCACGTGCGCAGGAAGAGCGCGGTGATGAGCCAGATGCGCGTGTAGAACAAGCGCTGATGGTGACGATCGCGGGTGTTGCAGCGGGTATGCGTAATACCGGTTAATCTAGTGACATGATGTGAAAAAGGAGCCAACTGGCTCCTTTTTTATTGGATTTTGTAAGGCCGCCATTCATGGCGACCGCCAATCTTAACCTCCCATCGCCGGACGCACACCCAGCGTGTGGCAAATGGCGTAACTCAACTCGGCGCGGTTCAGCGTATAGAAATGAAAATCCTTCACCCCTTCCCGCGACAGGATTTTCACCATGTCCATGGCGACGCTGGCACCGACCATTTTGCGCGTCTCCGGATCGTTATCCAGACCTTCAAACATTGCACTCATCCAGCCCGGCACCCGCACATTGGTCATGGTGGCGAAGCGTTGTAGCTGTTTGAAGTTAGAGACCGGCAAAATACCCGGCACGATCTCCACGTCGATACCGGTTGCGACACAGCGATCGCGGAAGCGCAGGTAGCTTTCCACATCGAAGAAGAACTGGGTGATGGCGCGGTTAGCACCGGCATCAATTTTGCGTTTCAGGTTAATCAAATCGGCCTGCGCGCTTTTCGCTTCGGGATGCACTTCCGGATAGGCCCCCACCGAGATGTCGAAATCGCCAACGTCTTTCAGCAGCGCCACCAAATCCGAACCGTACATCTCCGGCTTGCCGCTGCCTGGCGGTAAATCACCGCGCAGTGCCACGATATGACGAATGCCGCTATCCCAGTAATCACGCGCGATACCGCGCAACTCATCACGCGTGGCATCGATACAGGTCAGATGCGGTGCGGCTTCCAGACCGGTACGATCTTTGATGCCTTTGATGATGCTGTGCGTACGATCGCGCTCGCCCGAGTTGGCACCGTAGGTGACGGAGACGAATTTTGGCTTCAGGCTGCTCAGTCGATCGATTGAGCTCCACAGGGTTTCTTCCATTTCGCTGGTACGTGGCGGGAAAAATTCGAAAGAGACATTAATTTGCCCGTTCAGCTCAGCCAGGCTCTGGTTCAACGCTTCGCGTTGATTGGCGTGAAAGAAACTCATCCTAATACCTCGTCATCACATATCGATTGTTTTGCGGCCTTCGAACATCCATACGTTTAGACGTCCAGATGCACAAAATGAACGATTCGCAAGCTAGCGTCAACTGAAAATTAATGAACAGGCGTGACAAATTTTCACTCAAGGTGAAAGCGTTTCATGATGCGCGAGGGGAAGGTGAAGAATGCAGACGGACGATGCCGTCTGCAAAGTGAGGCAGTTTACAGCAGCTGTGCGAGGCGGTTGATATCCGATTGCAACGCGCCGGCCGTAACGTCACGGCCTGCGCCCGGTCCGCGAATCACCAGCGGATTATCGCGATACCAGCGGCTTTCGATGGCAAACACGTTATCGCACGGCAGTAACGCAGCCAGCGGATGCTCTGGGCGCACCGCTTCCACGCCGACGCGCGCTTTGCCATTGGCATCGAAACGCGCCACGTAACGCAGCACTAAGCCCATTTCTTGCGCCGCTTCCAGACGCTGCAGCATCTGATCATTCAGCTCGTCGGCGTTTTCGAAGAAGTGATCAATCGACTCACCGTCGCAAATTGCCGGCACCAACGACTCGACACGCACTTGATCCGGCTCGATGTCGTAGCCCGCTTCACGCGCCAGAATCACCAGCTTGCGCATTACGTCCTGCCCAGACAAATCCACGCGCGGGTCTGGTTCGGTCAGGCCTTGCTGCCACGCCTGATCAACCAGCTCGCTAAACGGCACCGTGCCATCAAATTGCAGGAACAGCCACGACAGCGTGCCGGAGAAGATGCCGCTGATCGCCAGAATGCTATCGCCGCTTTCGCGTAAATCGCGCACCGTGTGATTGACCGGCAAACCGGCACCGACGGTGGCGTTATACAGCCAGTGACGACCGGTTTTGGCGAAAGCATCGCGCACCTGACGCCAGCTCTGACCGCTCGACGCACCGGCAACCTTGTTGGCGCTGATAACGTGGAAGCCGTGACTGGCGAAATCATGATACTGCTGCGCCAGCTGCTCGCTGGCGGTGACGTCCAGCACCACTAAATCATCGAACGGGTGCGCACGCATCCACAGGAACAGCGACTCTTCATCGCGCTCGACCGCTTCATCATCAAAGAACGCCAATGCGCGGCTGGCTTCCAGACCGTCGTAGCTCAGCAAACTGCGGCTGCTGTCTGCCACGCCCGCCAGCACATATTCAAATCCTGTACGTGCCGACAGCGTTTCCTGCTCGCGGGCAAACAGCTCCAGCCAGCGTGAACCGATGTTACCTTTGCCGAACAACATCAAACCGATGCGTTTTTCTGCGCGGAACAGCGACTGATGCAGTCCCTGAATCAGGTGCTGCGTCGGGCCGACGCGCAGTACCGCCACGATGCTGATGTGATTTTCTGATTGCCAGACAAACTCCACCGGCTGATCTTTGATCTGCTGCCAGAAGCGGTGGCTATGCAGCGGATTACGCGTCACGCCCGCGCCCACCAGCGCCACCAGCGCCAAGCCGTCGCGCAGCTGCAGATGGCCCGGCAGTGCGGCGTCCTGCAACAGGTTGAAGGCGCTATTCACCACTTCTGAGGTGTAACACAGCTGCAGCAGGCGACGATCGGGATGCACACCGATTGCCAGCGGACGCAGCTGCGCGCGCTTCAGCAGCAGATCGATCTCTTTCTGCTGGGTTTTGAAATCGTGATTGTCGGGAATTTGAATCTCCACCAGACACACATCATCGTGGCTGGTGACGATACGCGCGCCGGTGCCGGAGGCCAGCACGCGCTCAATGCGCGTCGAGCCCTGCTCCGGTTGATAGCTGCAACGCAGCTGCAAGTCGATGTCGCTGTTGGAAACCGGCTGCAAGGTGCGGGTGTGCAGCACCGGCGCAGCCAGGCGCGCCAGCTCGCTGGCTTCATCAAGACGCAGCAGCGGCAGCAGGCACGCATCAGAGACTTTACGCGGATCGGCGCTGTAAACGCCTGCCACATCGCTCCAGATGGTCACGCGCCCCACGCCCGCCAGCGCACCAATCTGCGTTGCCGAGTAGTCCGAGCCGTTACGGCCAAGCAGCACGGTTTCACCCGCTTCGCTGCGGCTGATAAATCCGGTCACCACCAAACGCTTATGCGGATGTTGTGTTAACAACTCCTGCAGCAGCGGCCAGGATTTGCCTTCATCAACCTGCGGCTGCGCCGCACGTTCAGCACGCAAGAAGTCACGCGCATCCAGCCAGGCGGCTTCGATCTCGCGCTGGCTCAAAACCGCAGCCATCAAGCGCGCTGACCAGATTTCGCCGTGCCCCACCACTTCGGCATATACCGCGTCGGTGATGGTGCCATCAAGCAGCGCCGCCAGCCTTTCCAGATCGCGTATAAAGGAAGACGTCAGGGTTTCGGCATATTCAGCAGGCAGCAGCGCAGCAATTAACTCGCTGTGAAAACGCCGTAAAGCCTGTTGCACCTGATGAGCAGATAAGCGATCGCTCTGGCTCAATTTCAGCCAGCTGATCAACTGGTTAGTGGTGCTGCCGGCGGCAGAGACCACCATTAAGTCGCCTGGCTGGCTGTAATCCGCCATGATGCTGGCCACGCGCTGATAGCAACGTGCGTCGGCCAGGCTACTGCCACCAAATTTATGCAACTGCTTGATCGGCGTTCCCGCGCCCACTGAACTCGTCATGATTACTCCTCGGCTGCGATCCGGAATGCATTATCCAGATCGGCGATTAAATCTTCGTGATCTTCAATCCCAACAGAAATACGCAGCAGTGTTTCCGAAATTCCCGCTGCCGCGCGCGCTTCTGCAGACATGCCGGCATGCGTCATGGTCGCGGTATGCGAAATCAAACTCTCTACGCCGCCCAGCGATTCGGCCAGCGTGAACAACTGCAGCGCTTTCAGGAAGCGGCGCAGGCGAGCCTCATCGGCATCGATTTCGAAACTCAGCATGGCACCAAAACCACGCTGCTGACGTACCGCAAACTCATGACCGGCATTTTCCGGCAGGGACGGATGATACAGTTTTTTCACCAGCGGTTGTTGCTTCAGGTAATCAACTATCGCCAATGCATTGCGTTGTGCGGCGGCGATGCGCGGTGACAGTGTGCGCAAACCGCGCAGCAGCAGGTAGCTATCAAACGCCGCGCCGGTTACACCAATATTATTCGCCCACCACGCCAGATCGGTGGCCATCGCTGGATCTTTCGCAATCACCGCGCCCGCCACCACATCAGAGTGTCCATTCAGGTATTTGGTGCAGGAGTGAACAACCAGATCGGCACCCAGCGCCAGCGGGTTTTGCAGCGCCGGGCTGAGGAAGGTGTTGTCTACCACGCTAATGGCGCCAGCTTCACGCGCGGCGGCGCAGATGCTGGCGATATCGACCACACGCAGCAGTGGATTACTTGGGCTTTCAACCAGCACCAGTTTTGGCTTCTCGGCCAGAGCAGCGGCCAGCGCCGCTTTGTCGCCCTGATCGACAAACTTCACGCGATAGGCGCCGCGCTTGCTCAGGCTATCGAACAGGCGATAGCTGCCGCCGTAACAGTCGTGTGGCGCCACCAGCAGATCGCCCGGCTTCAGGAACACGGTTGTCACCAGATGAATCGCTGACATGCCGGTATTGGTCAATACCGCGCCTGCGCCACCTTCCAGCTCTGCCAGCGCGCGCTGAACCACATCGCGCGTTGGGTTACCACGACGTGAATAGTCATGCGCACGCGGCTCATTGAAGTCGAGGAAGTTATAGGTGCTGGAGAGATGAATCGGTGGGACAACGCAGCCATATTGCTCGTCATCATTCAAACCGCTACGTACTGCGATGGTTGCCTGTTTACGCGTCATGGTGCTTACTGTTCCTGAAGAAAAAGAAGAGCAACAGGATAACATTCCGCACATAGACGTCAATACATCTGGACATCTAAATGTCTTTGCGTATAGATTGAGCAAATCATCAATAACCGCTAAAATTGTCCGTCATCGCCTGGTGTTCAGCGCGCTTTCCTTTGCAGAAGCGGTGCTCAAGCATAAAACCTGCGGTTTAAGGGGTCAGGCATCGAAAAATCGGGCATAATCAACGGATTTCCCCATATTCAACTTTTATTGATTAAGGTAACCCATGGCTGAATGGAACGGCGAATATATCAGCCCTTACGCTGAACATGGCAAGAAGAGCGAGCAGGTTAAGAAAATCACAGTTTCTATCCCGCTAAAAGTGCTGAAGATTTTAACGGACGAGCGCACCCGCCGTCAGGTGAACAACCTGCGTCACGCCACCAACAGCGAACTGCTGTGTGAAGCCTTTTTGCATGCTTTCACCGGGCAGCCTCTGCCGAACGATGTCGATTTGCGTAAAGAACGCAGCGATGAGATTCCGGAAGAAGCGAAACAGATTATGCGTGAAATGGGCATCGATCCCGATAGTTGGGAATACTGAAGCCAGAAATAAAAAAACCCAGCCGAGGCTGGGTTTTTTCTTGCTGCCGAATCGCGAAGATTCGACGGCCAAAAATCTTATTTCTTGCTTGCTGGAACGCTGAAACGCTTGTTGAAGCGATCTACACGGCCACCGGTGTCAGCAATACGCTGCTTACCAGTGTAGAACGGGTGGCATTTGCCGCACACGTCCAGGTTCAGACCAGAAGCCATGGTTGAACGGGTGTTGATCACGTTACCGCAAGAGCAAGTCATGGTTACTGCTTCGTACTTAGGGTGAATACCTTGTTTCATGGGAGAACCTCATAAAAGGCCGTGTCGCTCTCCGTGCCAGGCTCAGCCTGCACAGCACCACACGCGGTTGAACATTAAGTGTATGCTCCGACAAGTGATCTCATCGAAGGCGGCATAGTATACAGAAATTAACCGGTTTTAGCAAATAGCCGCTTCCTAATTAGCCGTGTACACTACTTCTCCTTAATTCAGAACCGGATAGAGACTCAGATGCCCGTTGTTCAGGTTGCCCTGCCCGTTCCGCTACCTCGCCTGTTTGATTACTTGCTGCCTGCCGATGCGCCGCAGCCGGTGGCGGGCGCACGCGTGAATGTGCCGTTCGGCAATCGCAAAATGATCGGCATTGTGATCGGCACGCGTGAGACCAGCGATCTGCCGCTGACGCAGCTCAAGCAGATAGAGAGCGTGCTCGACGATCAAAGTCTGTTCTCGCCCGCGCTGTGGCGCATTTTGCATTGGGCCGCCAACTATTATCATTCGCCGCTCGGCGAAGTGCTGAGCCATGCGCTGCCGGTGCTGCTGCGTCAGGGCAAACCCGCGCAGGAAGCGCCGCTGTGGCAATGGGTGATTAATGATGCTGGCCGTGAAGTGGCGATGGAGAGCCTGAAGCGCGCGCCGAAACAGCAGCAAGCGCTGGCGATGCTGCGTCAGCGACCGCTCTATCGTCATCAGGTCAGCGAACACGATTTTACCGATGCCGCGCTGCAAGCGTTGCGCGCAAAGGGCTTGTGCGAACTGCGTGAACACACGCCGCAGATGCACGACTGGCGTACCAGCTTTGCCGTCAAAGGGGATCGCCTGCGCCTGAATACCGATCAGGCGATGGCGGTGGGCGCGATGCGCAGTGAAGACGATCACTATGCGCCGTGGCTGCTGGCCGGCATTACCGGCTCGGGTAAAACCGAAGTGTATCTCAGCGTGCTGGAGAACGTGCTGGCACGCGGCAAACAGGCTTTGGTGCTGGTGCCGGAAATCGGCCTGACGCCGCAAACCATCGCCCGCTTCCGTGAGCGCTTTGATGCGCCGATTGATGTGCTGCACTCGGCACTGAATGACAGCGAACGCCTCGCCGTCTGGCTGCGTGCGCGCAGCGGCGAAACGGCGATTGTTATCGGTACACGCTCGGCGCTGTTCACGCCGCTGGCGCGCCCCGGCGTCATCATCATTGATGAAGAGCACGACAGCTCGTACAAACAACAGGAAGGCTGGCGCTATCAGGCGCGCGATCTGGCGGTGTTCCGTGCGCATGAGGAAGATATTCCAATTGTGATGGGTTCCGCCACGCCCGCGCTGGAAACCTTGCACAACGTGCGCGTCGGCAAATATCGCCAGCTCAATCTCACCAAACGCGCGGGCAATGCTAAACCGGCGTTACAGCAGCTGATCGATCTTAAAGGCCAGCAGCTGAAAGGCGGATTGGCGCCAGCACTGCTCGGCAAAATGCGTCAGCACCTGCAGGCCGACAATCAGGTTCTGCTGTTCCTCAACCGCCGTGGCTTCTCTCCGGCGCTGATGTGTCACGATTGCGGCTGGCTGGCCGAGTGCCAGCGCTGCGATAGCTACTACACGCTGCACCAGAACCATCGCCAGCTGCGCTGCCACCATTGTGACAGCCAGCGCCCGCTGCCAAATCAGTGCCCAAGCTGTGGTTCAACGCATTTGATGCCGGTCGGCGTCGGCACCGAACAGCTGGAACAGCAGCTGGGCACGCTGTTCCCCGGCGTGCCGGTATCGCGCATCGATCGCGACACCACCAGCCGTAAAGGCGCGCTGGAGCAGCATCTGGCCGATGTGCATCGCGGCGGCGCGCGCATTCTGGTGGGCACGCAGATGCTGGCGAAAGGCCATCATTTCCCGGATGTCACGTTGGTGTCGCTACTGGATGTTGATGGCGCGCTGTTCTCGGCCGATTTCCGCGCCGCCGAGCGTTTCGCTCAGCTCTATACGCAGGTCGCGGGTCGCGCCGGTCGTGCGGGTAAACAGGGCGAAGTGTTGCTGCAGACCCATCATCCGGAACATCCATTGCTGCAAACATTGCTGCATCGCGGCTATTTCGCCTTTGCCGATCAAACGCTGCTGGAGCGTCAGTCCGTTCAGCTGCCGCCGTGGACCAGCCATGCGCTGTTCCGCGCTGAGGATATGGATAACCAACAGGCGGCGGAATTTCTCACACAGCTGCGCAATTTGCTGGAAGCCAGCCCGCTTAAAGATGAGGCGATGTGGCTGATGGGGCCGGTTCCGGCGTTGGCACCGAAGCGCAGTGGACGCTGGCGCTGGCAGCTGCTGTTGCAGCATCCGTCGCGCAAACGTCTGCAACAGCTGTTGAGCGGATCGCTGCCGCTGATCGCCACCTTGCCGGCGTCACGCAAAGTGAAATGGACGCTGGATATCGATCCCACCGAAAGCTAAGCCACGCCACAACTGCGAGCCAGATCGAAAAAAGTCGCACAAGTCACAATTTTTATGCAAATTAAGTAACAACCCGACGCGACCTTGGGTTAACAATAGTGCCGACCCGGTTGAAGCCCGGTAATGTCTGAAAATCAATGCGCTGTACCGCGTCAGGAGTTATACGTTGGACCAGAAGCAACCCTCCACCGCCGCCACCATGAAAGATGTGGCCGAGAAAGCAGGCGTTTCAACCGCTACGGTTTCACGTGCGTTGATGAATCCAGAAAAAGTCTCTGCTGCTACCCGGCTTAAGGTCGAAAAAGCCGTGATTGCCGTGGGTTATGCGCCGCACGGTCTGGCGCGCAATGCCAAACGCGGTGAAACGCAAACCATTCTGGTGATTGTGCCGGACATCTGCGATCCCTTCTTCAGTGAGATCATTCGCGGCGTGGAAGTCACCGCTGCGCATGAAGGTTATCTGGTACTGATTGGCGATTGCGCGCATCAGAATAAACAGGAAAAAACCTTTCTGAATTTAATGCTGACGCGACAGATCGACGGCATGGTGCTGTTGGGTTCACAGCTGCCGTTTGAGGCGGGCATTGAAGATCAGCGCAACCTGCCGCCGATGGTGATGGGCAACGAATTTGCGCCGGAGATGGCATTACCCACGGTCCATATCGATAACCTCACCGCCGCCTTTGAAGCGGTGAATCACCTGCTGCAGCTTGGTCATCGCCAAATTGCCTGTATCACCGGGCCAGAACACATTCCGCTGAGCCAGTATCGTTTGCAGGGCTACATTCAGGCGCTGCGTCGCAGCAGCATCGCCATCGACCCAACGATGATTGTGCATGGCGATTTCACCTTTGAAGCCGGCGCGAATGCGCTTAAGCAGTTGATGAGTTTGCCGCAGCCGCCGAAAGCGATTTTCTGCCATAGCGATTTGATGGCGCTGGGCGCGATGAACCAGGCGCGTAAACTCGGCATGCGCATTCCGCAGGATCTGTCGGTGGTGGGCTTTGATGATATCGAACTGGCGCAATACTACGATCCGCCGCTGACCACCGTGGCCCAGCCGCGTTTTGCCATCGGCCGAGAAGCGATGCTGCTGTTACTTGATGAGCTGCAGGGTAAACGCGTGAATAACGGTTCGCGCCTGCTGGATGCGGAGCTGCGCGTGCGCGGCAGTACGGCACCGGCGGCAAAACGGGAAAAATAGTGCGTAGACGCCTGCATTTTCAGCGGATTCTGAAGGCAGACTGTGCTGGTCAAAGTTCCAGCCCTTGCGTAACATGGCGCATTCATTGCCGGGCAATTAACAGCACATTTACATGCCCATTGGCATTTTTTTGAAGGGTAGCAGAACGAAAGTGGCACAGAAAGATTATGTAGGCCGCGGGCGTTCAACAGGGACGCGTCGCAAAAAACCCGCCAGCCGCAGCAAGAAAAGCAAAGGCGGATCAGGCACTTCAAAGCTCATGATGGTACTGGCCGCGGCCGTGCTGGTCACCTTTGCCGGTGGTTTATGGTTTATCTCGCATCATAAGAAAGAAGAGATTGAGGTCATTCCAAACCACAAAGCCAACGGTAACGGCCTGCCGCCGAAGCCGGAAGAGCGCTGGAAGTACATCAAAGAGCTGGAAAATCGCCAAATTACCGTTCCGTCGCCGACTGAGCCTTCGGCTGGTGGCGTGCAATCACAAACTCAGCTGACCGATGAACAGCGCCAGCTGCTGGAGCAGATGCAGGCCGATATGCGCCAGCAGCCGACGCAGTTGAACGAAGTGCCGTGGAACGAACAAACCCCGGCGCAGCGCCAGCAAACGCTGCAGCGTCAGCAGGTGCAGCAACAGCAACAGCAGGTTCAGCAACAACAGCAGCAGTTGCAACGTCAGCAGCAACAGTTACAGCAGCAGCAGCGCCAGCAACAGTTGCAGCAACAACAGGCCGCGCGTCAGCAACAGCAACAGCAAGCTGCGCCGATCACGCGTGAGCCAACGCAGCAAACCAAGCCGCAGGAAACGGCCAAGGCGAAAGCGGAAGAGAAAGCCGCTTCACAACGCTGGATGGTGCAGTGTGGTTCATTCAAAGGTACCGATCAGGCGGAATCCGTGCGCGCCGGTCTGGCATTTGAAGGATTTGAGAGCCGCATTACCACCGGCGGTGGCTGGAACCGCGTGGTGATCGGGCCGTTCAAAGATCGCAGCAGCGCCGACAGCACAGTCAAACGCTTACACAGTTCCGGCCACGGAAGTTGTATTCCCCTCGCTCTCGGGGGTTGAAACCCCTTTTTCCTACCCCATATCTGGTTGCATGATACTCCGCGCCGAGTGCGCGGAGTTCCTTTTCTACTGCAACAAGGGGTCTGCCCGTGACAACAATAGTAAGTGTACGACGCAACGGCCAGGTAGTGATTGGCGGTGATGGCCAGGCTACGCTCGGCAATACCGTAATGAAAGGCAACGTTAAAAAAGTCCGTCGTCTTTACAACGATAAAGTGATCGCCGGCTTTGCTGGCGGTACCGCAGATGCCTTCACCCTGTTTGAACTGTTTGAGCGCAAGCTGGAAATGCACCAGGGCCATCTGGTGAAAGCGGCGGTCGAACTGGCTAAAGATTGGCGTACCGATCGCATGCTGCGCCGCCTTGAAGCGCTGCTGGCGGTGGCCGACGAAAACGCCTCATTAATCATCAGCGGCAACGGCGACGTTATCCAGCCGGAAAATGACCTGATCGCAATTGGTTCTGGTGGGCCTTACGCCCAGGCAGCGGCACGCGCGCTGCTGGAAAACACCGACATTGGTGCACACGATATCGTGGAGAAAGCGCTGAACATCGCTGGCGATATCTGTATCTACACCAACCACAATATTAACTTCGAAGCATTACCGTCTAAGGCTAAGGACTAAACATCATGTCTGAGATGACTCCACGCGAGATTGTCAGCGAGCTTAATCGCTTTATCATCGGCCAGGACGGCGCAAAGAAGGCGGTCGCGATCGCCCTGCGTAATCGCTGGCGCCGCATGCAGCTCGACGAAGAGCTGCGCCATGAAGTGACGCCAAAAAACATTCTGATGATTGGTCCAACCGGTGTCGGTAAAACCGAAATCGCCCGTCGCTTAGCCAAACTGGCTAACGCACCGTTCATCAAAGTGGAAGCCACCAAATTCACCGAAGTCGGTTACGTCGGTAAAGAGGTTGATTCCATCATTCGCGATCTGACCGATTCTGCCATCAAGATGGTGCGCAGCCAGGCAATCGAGAAGAACAAGTACCGCGCGGAAGAGATGGCGGAAGAGCGCATCCTGGATGTGCTGATCCCACCCGCGAAAAATAACTGGGGCCAGGCTGAACAAGCGGCTGAGCCATCGGCAGCGCGTCAATCCTTCCGCAAGAAACTGCGCGAAGGCCAGCTGGATGACAAAGAGATTGAGATCGATCTGGCCGCTTCATCGGCTGGCGTTGAGATCATGGCGCCTCCCGGCATGGAAGAGATGACCAGCCAGCTGCAATCGATGTTCCAGAACCTCGGTGGGCAGAAGCAGAAACCGCGTAAGCTGAAAATCAAAGAAGCCATGAAGCTGCTGATTGAAGAAGAAGCGGCCAAGCTGGTGAACCCGGAAGAGCTGAAGCAGGATGCCATCGATGCGGTTGAGCAGCACGGTATCGTGTTCATCGACGAAATCGACAAAATCTGTAAGCGCGGCGGCCAGAATGCGGGCGGTCCAGACGTGTCACGCGAAGGCGTACAGCGCGACCTGCTGCCGCTGGTTGAAGGTTGCACCGTTTCCACCAAGCACGGCATGGTGAAAACCGACCACATTCTGTTTATCGCTTCCGGCGCGTTCCAGGTCGCCAGCCCGTCAGATCTGATCCCAGAACTGCAAGGCCGTCTGCCGATTCGCGTTGAACTGCAGGCGCTGACCGTCAATGACTTCGAGCGCATTCTGACCGAGCCAAACGCCTCGGTTACCGTGCAGTACAAAGCGCTGATGGGCACCGAAGGGGTCAACATCGACTTCACCGATGACGCAGTGCGGCGTATCGCCGAAGCCGCATGGCAGGTGAACGAGACCACCGAGAACATCGGTGCGCGTCGTCTGCATACCGTGCTGGAGCGTCTGATGGAAGATATCTCCTATGACGCCAGCGATCGTAACGGTGAGTCGATCACTATCGATGCCGAGTACGTTGGTAAGCATCTGGATGAGCTGGTGGCCGACGAAGATCTCAGCCGCTTCATTCTGTAAGCTTCACCCGCGAAATCTCTGCCCGGCCACTGTGCCGGGCTTTTTTTACGCAGGATATTGATGCAACGCTTTTTTTGGCGGTTGATGATTTTGCCAACAATCGCCAGATAGCGATATACTTAGCGCTCCTGTGGCAAACAGACGAAAACCCTCATGAAATACGATACATCTGAACTCTGTGACATCTACCACGAAGCTGTGAATGTTGTTGAACCGCTTTTTTCGAACTTTGGTGGGCGCAGCTCATTCGGTGGTCAAATCACCACAGTGAAATGTTTCGAAGATAACGGCTTACTCTACGATTTGCTGGAAGAGAACGGTCGGGGTCGCGTATTGCTGGTGGATGGCGGCGGTTCGGTCCGTCGCGCATTGGTCGATGCTCAGCTGGCGAGTCTGGCGGCGCAAAATGAGTGGGAAGGCATTGTGGTTTACGGCTCGGTGCGTCAGGTTGACGATCTCGAAGAGCTGGAAATCGGCATTCAGGCGATTGCGGCGATTCCGGTGGGAGCAGCGGGTGAAGGCATTGGCGAAAGTGACGTGCGCGTTAACTTCGGCGGCGTGACTTTCTTCTCTGGCGACCATCTGTATGCCGACAATACCGGCATCATCCTGTCTGAAGACGCGCTCGACATCGAGTAAGCCGCAACAAAAACGGGTGCCGCGGCACCCGTTGGTTTAAGCATTGACGCTTAAACTTCTTCCATTTTTCCCAGCAGTGCCCGCAGACGATCCTGCCAGACATGCTGCTCTTCTTTCAGATGCTGATTTTCACGCACCAGTGCATCCTGGTTGCCTGAAGCCTGGCTGACTTCGTTTTTCAGCGTGTTGTTTTGCTCTTTCAGCTCTTCAATTTCCATCTGCAGCAGAGTGATGGTATCAATCGCCTGCTGTACTTTCGCTTCCAGTTTCTCGAACACTTCAAATGACATCTTTCTGACCTCTCCTAAATCTTGCAAGGCGTTGATGGGGCTAGTGCATGCCTTATTACAGTGCGCTCAGCCACGATGACTCGATTGTATGTAGCCAAACCCAGCAAGTCCAGCGGCACAAGGCCTGCGAGGGCAGTCTGTAACACTTTTCAGTCTATGCCTAAAAAAATGCGCATCTTCGCGCATCTGTGTGCGCGATCACGTCAGCATCGACCAGTAAAGCGCGGTGAATGGGCCTTAAAGAAACGCAAAAGACGCGAAAACGCGCATTTTTATGACGCAGTACACAGTTTTCAATTTCGCTATTTCTCGTTTATGCTCGTTAACGATAAATTCACATCAACCCTACATTGATAGCTGGGCGACTCATGGATGAGAACAAAAACTGATAAAATTTAACCTCGCTTCAGGAATGCCATTATGAGTCAGACAACTAACACACTAAAAGGTCAGTGCATCGCTGAATTTCTCGGTACAGGTTTGATTATCTTCTTTGGTGCAGGCTGCGTTGCTGCACTGAAACTGGCCGGTGCGTCATTCGGTCAGTGGGAAATTTGTATTATCTGGGGTTTAGCCGTCTCCATGGCAGTCTATCTGAGCGCAGGCGTTTCCGGCGCGCATCTTAACCCAGCCGTTACCGTCGCGCTGTGCCTGTTTGCTAATTTTGAAGGTCGCAAAGTTGTTCCCTATATTCTGGCGCAGGTTGCCGGCGCGTTCTGCGCTGCCGCGTTGGTTTACGGTCTCTACTACAATCTGTTCTTTGATTACGAAGCGGGCCATCAAATGGTGCGCGGCAGTGTTGAAAGCCTCGATCTGGCCGGTATCTTCTCGACTTACCCGAACCCGCACATCAGCGTAGCTCAGGCTTTCCTGGTTGAGATGGTGATTACAGCGGTGTTGATGGCAGTGATTATGGCGTTGACCGATGACGGCAACGGTGTGCCGCGTGGTCCGCTGGCTCCGCTGTTGATTGGTCTGCTGGTGGCGGTCATCGGTGGCTCAATGGGTCCACTGACCGGCTTCGCACTCAACCCGGCGCGTGACTTTGGTCCAAAACTGTTCGCCTTCTTCGCTGGTTGGGGCAACGTCGCCTTCACCGGTGGTAAAGATATTCCTTACTTCCTGGTTCCGATTTTTGGCCCGCTGGTCGGTGCTTGCCTCGGAGCCTTTGGTTACCGTTCGCTGATTGGCCGCCATCTGCCAGTTAACGTCGCGGAAGCCAGCACAGCAGAAAAACCGGTTGCGCGCGCTCAGCAGCGTAAAGCGTAAGTTTCATCGATACCACATCAGGACAGCACAATGACTACTGATAAAAAATATATAGTTGCACTCGATCAGGGCACAACCAGCTCACGCGCCGTGGTGCTTGATCATGATGCCAACATCGTTGCGGTTTCTCAGCGCGAATTTACCCAGATCTACCCGAAAGCGGGTTGGGTTGAACATGACCCAATGGATATCTGGGCGTCACAAAGCTCGACGCTGGTGGAAGTGCTGGCGCACGCCGATATTAACTCCGATCAAATCGCGGCGATTGGTATCACCAACCAGCGTGAAACCGCCATCGTGTGGGATAAAGAGACCGGCAAACCGGTTTACAACGCTATCGTCTGGCAGGATCCGCGCACCGCAGATTACTGTAACAAACTGAAGAAAGAGGGTCTGGAAGAGTACATCCAGCACACCACCGGTTTGGTGATTAACCCGTACTTCTCCGGCACCAAAGTGAAGTGGATTCTTGACCACGTTGAAGGCGCACGTGAGCGTGCAAAACGCGGCGAACTGCTGTTCGGTACCGTTGATACCTGGCTGATTTGGAAAATGACGCAGGGACGTGTGCACGTCACCGATCACACCAACGCCTCACGTACCATGATGTACAACATCCACAAGCTGGAGTGGGATGAGCGCATGCTGGAGATCCTCGATATCCCGCGTGAAATGCTGCCAGAAGTGAAAGGATCTTCCGAAGTGTACGGCCAGACCAACATTGGTGGTAAAGGCGGTACGCGTATTCCTATCGCCGGAATCGCCGGTGACCAGCAAGCGGCGCTGTATGGCCAGCTGTGCGTACAACCAGGTATGGCGAAAAACACTTACGGCACCGGCTGCTTTATGTTGATGAACACCGGCACCGAAGCCGTGACGTCTACGCACGGCCTGCTGACCACCATCGCTTGCGGCCCACGCGGCGAAGTGAACTATGCGCTGGAAGGTGCGGTGTTTATCGGTGGTGCGTCGATTCAGTGGCTGCGCGATGAGATGAAGCTGATCAGTGATTCAACCGACTCTGAATACTTCGCGTTGAAAGTGAAAGACACTAACGGCGTATATATGGTGCCGGCCTTCACCGGTTTGGGCGCGCCTTATTGGGACCCGTATGCACGCGGCGCGATTTTCGGTCTGACGCGCGGTGCGAACGCTAACCACATCATCCGTGCCACGCTGGAGTCGATTGCGTACCAGACGCGCGATGTACTGGAAGCGATGCAGAACGATGCTGGCACCCGCCTGCAGTCACTGCGCGTGGATGGTGGTGCGGTCGCCAACAACTTCCTGATGCAGTTCCAGTCTGACATTCTCGGCACGCGCGTTGAGCGTCCGGAAGTGCGTGAAGTCACGGCGCTGGGTGCGGCGTATCTGGCTGGCCTGGCCGTTGGCTTCTGGGGCGACCTGGAAGAAGTTCGCGCTAAAGCGGTGATTGAGCGTGAGTTCCGCCCAAGCATCGAAACCACCGAACGTAACGTCCGTTATGCGGGCTGGAAGAAAGCCGTCGCTCGCGCTAAAGCGTGGGAAGACGAAGAGTAACATCCTGCTAACCCGCGGCGCCCTGCCGCGGGTTTTTCCCCTGCCACGCTTCTCCGCTGTGTTAAACTGCCTGCCTGTTTTTTGTCAGGTGCCACCATGAAACGAGAACTCGCGATTGAATTTTCCCGCGTGACTGAAGCCGCCGCTCTGGCGGGCTATCACTGGTTAGGACGCGGCGATAAAAATGCGGCCGACGGCGCAGCCGTTCACGCCATGCGGATTATGCTCAACACTATTGATATCGATGGCCAGATTGTGATTGGCGAAGGCGAAATCGACGAAGCGCCGATGCTGTATATCGGTGAGAAAGTCGGTACCGGCCGTGGCGACGCGGTGGATATCGCGGTCGATCCGATTGAAGGCACACGCATGACGGCGATGGGCCAGGCCAATGCGCTGGCGGTGCTGGCGGTTGGTGATAAGGGCAGCTTCCTGCACGCACCTGATATGTACATGGAAAAGCTGATTGTTGGACCGGGCGCACGTGGCGCCATCGACCTCAATCTGCCGCTTGATATCAACCTGAAAAACATCGCGCTGGCATTGGGCAAACCGCTCAGCCAGTTAACGGTATCGATTCTGGCCAAGCCCCGCCACGATGCGGTGATTGCCCAGCTGCAACAGCTCGGCGTGCGCGTGTTCACCTTCCCGGATGGCGATGTTGCGGCCTCGATTCTTACCTGTATGCCGGATAGCGAAGTGGATGTGATGTACGGCATCGGCGGCGCGCCGGAAGGTGTGGTGTCGGCGGCCGTGATCCGTGCGATGGACGGCGACATGCAGGCACGCCTGCTGGCGCGTCACCAGGTGAAAGGGGATAGCGAAGAGAATCGTCGTCTGGGCGAGAATGAACTGCAACGCTGCGCCGAGATGGGCATTGAAGCGGGTCAGGTACTGAAACTGGATCAGATGGCGCGCAACGATAACGTTATCTTCGCGGCCACCGGCATCACCACCGGCGATTTGCTAAAAGGCATCACGCGTAACGGCAACATCGCCACCAGCGAA
Organism: Pantoea leporis; assembly: GCF_028048155.1. Taxonomy (NCBI): domain Bacteria; kingdom Pseudomonadati; phylum Pseudomonadota; class Gammaproteobacteria; order Enterobacterales; family Erwiniaceae; genus Pantoea; species Pantoea leporis. Next base: position 106,525 of record NZ_JALMEU010000013.1, on the reverse strand, counting down.
ACCCTGCTGGTGCGCGGTAAATCGCGCACCATTCGCCGCATCCAGTCAATCCACTATCTGGATCGCAAAGACGCGGCGCTGCATCAATTTATCCTGTAATCGCCTGCTTACCGCTCTCCGGATGACGTGAGAGCGGCCACCAGCACAGCAGCATCACCAGCGACGTCACAAACATCAGCATGCCAAGGCTGGATTGATCGTGCTGCGGTAACAGCGCAGAAAGCCACGCCACCACGCCGGAACCGAGGTTCTGCAAGCCTCCGATTAACGCACCCGCGCTGCCCGCCAGCCACGCATACGGCTCCATCGCGCCCGAAGTTGCCAGCGGAAACAGCATGCCCGCGCCAAAGAAGAACAGCGCAGCCGGCACCAGCAACGTCCAGATGTTCATCACGCCAAACCAGGCCGGAACCCACATCAGCAAGCCCGCTAACAGGCAGCTGTTCACGCCGTACCACATCAGCGTGTGCCAGGATTTCTGCTCACGTCCTGCAAACCAGGCACCAAAGAACGCCGCCGGAATCGGCAGGATAAACAGGATGCTGACGGTCAATCCATCCAGCCCCAACACGCCGCCCATCAGCACGCCACAGCTGGCTTCAAACACCGCGATGCCCGCCAGCGCGCCAATCAGTAGCAGCAGATAACGCACAAAGTTGCCGTCGCTCAGCAAAGTGGCATAACGGCGCAGGAACGGCGTGGCGGGCGTATCCGCTGGACGCGTTTCCGGCAGCCAGCGCGCCATCGACGCGGTGACGCCGACGCACAGCAGCAGCAGGAAGGCAAAACAGGCGTGCCAGCCAAACAGATGCGTCAGCAGCGCGCCAATCACCGGCGCCAGCAGCGGGCTGACCAGAATGCCCATATTAAGCAAGCTGTTCGCCTGACGCAGTGCGATGCCGGCGTAGAGATCGCGCGGCATGGTGCGCGCCATCACGCCCGCCACGCCGGTACCTAAACCTTGCACCGCGCTGCCCAGCACCAAAATATCCAACGAGGGCGCGAACATGGCGATCAACGCGCCGACGGCAAAGATCGTCATGCCAATCAGGATCACCGGACGGCGGCCAAAACTGTCCGACAGCGGGCCGTAGATCAACTGCGATCCGCCGTAGGTCATCAGGTAGGCGGCCATCACCTGCTGGATCGCCCCGCTGCGCACATTAAGCGTTTCGGCGATGTGGGCCATGGCTGGCACATAGATGGTTTGCGCCATCTGCCCAACCGCCACCAGCACGATCAGCATGAATAACAGAAAGCGATTTTGCGTTTTACTTATCAACATGGAACAAAATGTCTGCCTGAGAAACAAAGAATAAGCAGCACAAAAAAGGCCGCCTCGGATTTATGGCGGCAAAAATATCAGGATTCAGTGACAAATCGAGAGGCGCGGGCAAAGCTGTATGTCTCAAGCCGTCAAGCTGTTTGTCCAGATTGTAAACCGCCCGCTACAGTTGCTGATCTGTGCGCTGCGTTTGTCGCTGAGAGCCCTTTACTGGATGCAGGGCTGGAAATTTATCGGATGGATAACGATGATAATCATGTGCCTGAATATTCAACCCTAAGGAGTGAGCATGGCTGAGTGGATCAATGCTGAAGTGAAAGAGGTAAAAAACTGGACCGACGCACTGTTCAGCCTGCGCGTTGCAGCGCCGATTGATACCTTTACCGCGGGTCAGTTTGCCAAGCTGGCTCTGGAGATTGACGGTGAGCGCGTGCAGCGCGCCTATTCGTACGTCAACGCGCCGCAGGATCCGCTGCTGGAGTTTTATCTGGTCACGGTACCGGAAGGCAAACTGAGCCCGCGTTTGCAGGCGCTGCAGCCCGGCGAGCAGGTGATGATCACTAAAGAGGCGGCGGGTTTCTTTGTGCTCGACGAAATTCCAGATTGCCAAACGCTGTGGATGCTGGCGACCGGTACGGCGATCGGCCCCTATTTATCGATCCTGCAACAGGGCGAAGATCTGGATCGTTTCGACAATATTGTGCTGGTACACGCCGCGCGCTTCGCCAATGATCTGAGCTTCCTGCCCTTGATGCAGGCGTTGCAGCAGCGCTATCAGGGCAAGTTACACATCCAAACGGTGGTGAGCCGCGAAGAGATCGCCGGTTCGCTGCACGGCCGCGTACCGCAGTTGATTGAAAGCGGAGAACTGGAGCGTGCGGTTGGCTTGCCGCTGACGGCAGAAACCAGCCATGTGATGCTGTGCGGCAATCCACAGATGGTGCGCGATACCCAGCAGTTGCTGAAAGATACGCGTGAGATGCGCAAACATTTCAAACGCAAACCCGGCCACATGACCAGCGAGCATTACTGGTAATTGGCGCGGAGCGAATAATCTGAGATTTTTCCCAGTGTGGGTTTTGACTTTGCCCGGTAAAAACCGTTCTAATCGTGGGCTAAGTGAATGATTTAGGGCCGAAGCAATGAACAACCTGCCAGTCGCGCTGCTGCTTGGCCTCGCACTGACATTTCCCGCCTGGGCGGACGATGCACCCGCGTTGGATCGTAGCGATCATCTGCCTGCAGCGCCCTATCTGCTCGCGGGTGCGCCGACGTTCGATATGACCGTTGCTCAGTTCCGTGAGAAGTACAACGCTGCTAATCCCAATGCATTGCTGCAGGAGTATCGCGCGATTGATAGTCGCGGCGATAAAAGCAATCTGACGCGTGCCGCCAGCAAAATCAGCGAAACGCTGTATGCCTCAACCGCGCTGGAGCAAGGCACCGGCAAAATCAAAACCCTGCAAATCACCTGGCTGCCGGTTCCCGGTCCCGATATGAAAGCCGCGCAGGCTCGCGCCATGGATTACATGACCGCCCTGCTGCGCTTCTTCATTCCCGGCTTGTCGCCCGAAGAGGGGCGTAAAAAACTCGATTCCCTGCTGAGCGCCGGTAAAGGTGCGCGCTATTTTGCCCGCACCGAAGGTGCATTGCGTTTCGTGGTGGCTGACAACGGCGACAAGGGTTTGACCTTCGCCGTTGAGCCGATAAAACTGGCGCTCGCGACGCCCTGATCGCACCGGCAAAAATGACGAAAAGCAAAGCCAGCAACACATTTGATCTCTATACTGTCTCGCAGACATCGCTGCCCGATGGCAGCGCTATTTCATGAATCGCGTTATGCGGAGGAAAGAATGCGACATCCACTGGTTATGGGTAACTGGAAACTGAACGGTAGCAAGCAGATCACCAAAGAGCTGATTGAAGGCCTGCGCAAAGAGTTGTCTGGTGTTGATGGTTGTGGCGTCGCGATTGCACCGCCAGCCATCTATCTGGACCTGGCGAAACACGCCATTTCCGGTAGCCACATTGCTCTGGGTGCTCAGAACGTTGACGTTAATCTGTCTGGCGCATTCACTGGCGAAACTTCCGCAGACATGTTGAAAGACGTTGGCGCGAAATACATCATCATCGGCCACTCTGAGCGCCGCACCTACCACAAAGAGAGCGACGAGTTCATCGCGAAGAAATTTGCCGTAGTGAAAGAAGCGGGTCTGGTGCCGGTTCTGTGCATCGGTGAAACTGACGCAGAAAACGAAGCGGGCAAAACGGAAGAAGTGTGCGCACGTCAGATCGACGCTGTGCTGGAAACGCAGGGCGCCGCGGCGTTCGAAGGCGCAGTCATCGCTTATGAGCCGGTTTGGGCTATCGGTACCGGAAAATCAGCTACGCCAGCGCAGGCTCAGGCGGTGCATAAATTCATTCGTGACCACATCGCGAAGAAAGATGCGGCTATCGCTCAGCAAGTGATCATTCAGTACGGCGGTTCGGTCAACGACAAAAACGCCGCTGAGCTGTTCACCCAGCCAGATATCGATGGCGCGCTGGTTGGCGGTGCTTCACTGAAAGCGGATGCTTTTGCGGTAATCGTGAAAGCGGCAGCAGCAGCGAAAAACGCGTAACTTAGCGTTTAGATGCAGATTAAGGCGGCTGATTAGCCGCCTTTTTTATTGGCCGCTATTAATTGCGTCCCTACGAAAAAGGGTTATTGCGGCAATATGCTGCAGTTATGATCCTGCAGCTCTTCCGCCGAACCGCTGTTCAGTTTCAGCCAGTTACGTTCCAGCGCCAGCAGCGCTAAACGGCCATCCGGCAGCTGTGCCAGCGCCAGGCCATATTTCCCCATCTCGCTGCGCGCATGCGGCACTTCATCCGCCAGACGGATAAACGCACTCTGCTGCGCCAGCTCTTGCTTAGAAAGCGCTCGCACCAGATAACCATGCTTGCGCAGCGTTTCACTCTGCCACTGCGCATTCAGTCTCGGTGCCAGCGCATCCAGCTGCTGGCGCACATCCGGACGCAGACAGGAAATATGAATATGCAGCTGATTCTGCGTACGCCCGTATTGCGCATTGATGGCCAGCGACAGCGCGCTATCGGGAATCGGCGCGCCGTGCCTTTGCGCCAGTAATCCGCGCTGTTGCCAGGCTTCGGCAAACAGATTTGGTGTAGCAGGTTCAAGAATGATGGGACTTTCCATGCCGGTGATTTTTTCGATCGGCATCAGCAGATACTGCAACGGCCCGTTGAGATCTTTCAGCGTGACGTAACCCTGCGCGCTATTCACCTGCTGGCACGGCGCTGGGTTGCCCGTCGCCGCCATATTCGGCACGCACTTTTCGCTGATGATCTGCCATAAGGCGTTGGCGTTTTTATGGAAATGGATGGCGCCGGCGATCAGTCCGACAATCAACAGCACCAATAAAGCGGTAAGTAACTTCAGGGTACGACGACTGCCCTGCATAGCCCGATTCCTCTGTTCATCACCTGCCAGCATCCTCGCCTGGCAGGTGATGAAAGTCACGGACTAATCCTCCGCGCCACGCAGGATGGCGTCAAGTTTTTCTGGCTGCAAACGAATCTGCGCTGCACGACGATGCGCCTGCATCCCTTCGGTACGGCTCTGGCGCACCGCAGGAGCAGCGATGGCGGCGATGCCCTGATCGTCAATCCATTGATGCGTGCAGGTTTTCAGATACGCACCGACCCACAATCCGCCGGTGTAACGTGCCGCCGCCATGGTGGGCAGCGTGTGGTTGGTGCCGCAGCATTTATCAGAAAACACCACGCTGGCGTTTTGCCCGATAAACAGCGATCCGTAATTGCGGATGCGCGCCGCCAGCGCATGGGGATCGCGCGCATGGATTTGCAGATGCTCAGTGGCGATCTCATCGGTGTACGCCACCATCGCATCCTCGTCGGCACAGAGAACAATTTCGCCCTGACGCTGCCACGCCTCACCAGCCGTTTTCGCCGTCGGCAAGGATGCCAGCTGCGCCTCAATTTCCCGCAATGTTGCATGCGCCACGCGCTCGCTGGTGGTGGCCAGCCCAACACGCGTGCGCACGTCATGCTCCGCCTGCGCCAGCAGATCCGCTGCCAGCACGCGCGGATCAGCACTGTCATCGGCGACGATAAAGATTTCGCTCGGCCCCGCCAACGCATCAATACCCACTTTGCCAAATACCTGACGCTTCGCCTCATTGACGAAAGCGTTGCCCGGCCCGACGATCTTGTCCACCGCCGGCAGCGATGCGGTGCCGTATGCCATCGCGGCAATGGCCTGCGCACCACCAACTTTGAAAATGCGGTGCGCTCCGGCCAAGTGGCAAATTGCAATCATTGCCGGATGAGCGCCCGGCGGCAGACAGGCGATGATGTTATCGCAGCCCGCCACCACCGCTGGCACGATAGACATCACCGGCGCGGAGAGGATCGGATAGCGTCCGCCCGGCACATAGCAGCCCACGGTTTCAATCGGGATGATGCGATGCCCCAGATGAACGCCCGGCAACGTCTCAATCTCCAGCGGCTGCAAGGTGGCGCGCTGCGCTTCGGCGAAGCGGCGCACCTGGGCAATAGCAAACTCACTGTCCTGGCGGGTTTGATCGGCGAGTTGCGCCAGCGCCTGCTCGATCTCTGCTGCCGAAACTTCCAGCTGCTCCGGCGCGACACCATCAAATTTCTGCGAATAATCACGCAGTGCCGCGTCTCCGCGCTGACGCACGTTGCTAATAATGTCGCTCACGGTGGCGATCAGGCTGGCATCCGCCTGCGCATCTTCGCCAGCGGCTTGCTTGATAAACTGCACGCGTTGTTTGCTCATGCTTCCGTCTCCGCCAGTTGTCCCAATTTGATCTGCGCCAGCATCGCCAAGTGATCGTAAACCACCCATTCATCAACAATTTTGCCGTTCACCACGTGATAGTGGCTCATACCCATCACCAGCAGACGCTGTCCCGTCGGTTTACCCAACTCGCCGTAGCCAAGATGATGCCCTTCCATTACCCAGCGCACCGCCACTTTGGTGCCGCCCTCTTCACATGGATTGGAGCAGATATGCTGCGGCATCCATGCACCGTCCGGGATCATGCCGATCAGCGCCAGCGTCTGATGGATCACCGATGCCTGACCATACAGCTCTTTCATCAGTGGGCCGTGCCACTGCACATTGCTGGCGTAAACCTCTTTCACTTTGCCCAGCATGCGTTTGTTGTAAATCTCGTGCAGCCAGCCCAGCACCTGTGCTTCGGTATCACTGTGCGCCAGCGTGTAATCTGGATCGCTTTCCGGCGGATACTGGCCGAGCAGACGACGGTTTTCGCCAATCTCCGTCAGTCGGAAACCCTTATCAAACTGCTCTTTCGCCATGTTGTAGGCGATCTGGTCGGTATCCAGCCCCAATTGACGCATCAGCGACATGTTGTCGCTCACCACCCATTCGCGGTAAATCTTGTTTTCCAGAATCATGCAATCCGCCACGGTACGCGTGGTAAAGGTGCGATTAGTGGGTTTACCGTACTGGCTTGGCTGCGTGTGGCGGCCGCTACCGGTAACCAGATGCGAGGTGTAAAAACCGTCAACGTCGTTGCCGTTCCAGATCACCTGCGTTGCCATGCCGCGACGTTCCGGGAAGGCGACCAAACGTTGCAAGGTATCGAGCACCACTTGTTCACGGGTATAAATGGTGCCCAATGCGTTATATAACACGCAGTTATGGGTGTAATGGCTGTAGATCAGCCCGACATCGCGCTCATCCCAGATCTTGTGGGTACAACGCACAATGTAATCAACGATATCGGTATAGCAGGGATCGAAACCGCGCATTGGCTGCACCCGCGCACGGTTTTCTGGAACCAGATCGACAAAATCCCGTCGCTCAACCTGCAAAACCGGTTCGGCCTGGGTGCGTGCTGAGGTTTTTTCTGCGCTCTTTTCACTGGCGGTGGCTTTATTAGCCGTATCCGTTGTAGACATAAACACTCCTGCTTTTGACGAATTAAGGGTGAGCGCGGTCCTCGCAATCAAGCGCTGCCGATTCACCCGGCTGAATTCAGGGTGCAGAACGCCGTCGGTAATTAAGGGATTAATTACCGTGACGTGATGCGTTATTTAAAAGTGCTGATTAATCAGCTGAGTAGCTGTAACCAGATTGAGAGTTCATCGATACCTAAATATTCCCGCATGATGACGCCATCACGTAATTCCAAATGAGAAATACCGGAAATACACACTGGCTTGCGCGACGGCGGACCAAACTTTCCGTAGCCGTCATGCCAGCTCAACAGTGACCAGCGCAGGCTGATGCGCACCGGTTCGTTGGCATCGCGGCGCACCACCAAATGATGCAGCTGCGTTTCGCTGTCAGCGAATGAGGCGCGATAGCCGGAAAGGAAGCTGCCAATCTCCTGCTCGCCGGTAAAGCTGCTGTGGCCCGGTCCGTGCAAGGTGGCGGCAGGATGATAAACACCTGGCACCACGCCGCTGTTGCCGCCGGCCCACATGCTGAGATAGCGCTCAATCAAACCCGCGATGGTTCCTTCGGCATCATCGCCATCCGGGCCGCCAGCCCAACGCGCTTCCAGCTCTTCGGGCGCGGGCATCTCCAGCCCTTGCTGCTGGCGCATCTGCGTTAGATGCTGGGCAAACTCCGCCACGTTGGTACCAATCTGCGCAAGAATGCCCGCGCGATCCTGCAGCAGCCACTCTTGCTCCACCAGCCCATCACGACAAATACGATCGGCGAAAGTACGTACCCAAACCGTTTTGCCACTCGGCGCGCCAAAGAAGCCTTCGCCCAGATGCTGAATACGTGCCTGCGTGCGCTGCGAGGCGTACCAACAGGTATCGCCTTCACGCGCGGTGAGAATATCTTCGGTCAGCACCTGACGCTGCGGGAAGCAATGTAACGCTTCCAGCGTCAAACGCATGAAATCGCTGAGTTCGGTCAGGCGCTTTTCCGGCGTGTGAAATACCACCGGCGTGGCGTAGAAATCAGCCAGCTGCCCGATATCCTTCTGCTCCCATACCACGTGGGTTAACGTCAGAATAAACTGCTGAATAGAATCAAACTGGGGACTGAAACCCGGCAATCGCATTACTCAACCTCCTCTGAACGAAATAGCAGCTGGCCGTTCTCTTCTACCACGCCGTGACGCGGACGCCGCGCGGAGTGGCGTACTACCAACGTGCCGGGAATAACAATTTGCTCGGGTGCCATCACCGCGCTGTCGATTTGCTGCATTAGCAGGCCAATGGTGCGTTGCACCATCACTTCAACCGGCTGACAGATAGACGTCAGCGCATACGAAGGCCAGCCCGCTGGACCAACATCGTCATAACCCACCACCGACACATCCTGCGGAATGCGCAGACCAAACTCGTAACGCGCCACATCCATAACCGTCAGCGCCATATGATCGTTGACGGCAAACACCGCATCGGGCGGCGTGCCGCTGCTGAACAATTGACGCGCCGCCTGTGCGGTTTGCTCGCTGTCGTTTTGACCCGCTAACACCGTGACGTCGATGTTGCGCGCGCGCAATGCCTCGCGAAAACCGTCCAGCCGTAGCTGATTTACCGAAGCGTTGTCCGCGCCGGTAATGCAGGCAAAGCGTTGATGTTCGCCTGCCAACAGAAATTCGGCGATCTGACGTGCGGCGGCACGGTTATCGGTATTCACGCTTGACGCCATTTCGCTTTCGGCGGTGCGGTTGAACAGCACCACCGGAATGCCCGCGCCGTGGCACTCTTCGGATAACGCATCGGATAACGCGCCGGATGCCAGCACAATGCCATCTACGCGGTACTGCATGATCTGATCGAAAATGCGGTCAACATTGCTATCCCGATCGCTGACGAACAGCAGCAGATGGTAGTTAAGCGCATCCAGTTCACGCCCCAACGCTTCCAGCACATGGGGATAAAACGGATTATCGAAACAGGAGATCACCACACCAACGATGCGCGAACGTGCGGTGTTCAGCGATCGCGCCAACGCGTTGGGTCGATAACCCAACTCACGGGCAGACTGCAACACCTTTTCACGCGTGGCCGGTGAAATACTGGCGCCCGGCGTGAAGGTACGCGATACCGCAGACTGTGAAACGCCGGCGTGCTGCGCAACTTGTTGTGAGGTGACTGGACCGAAGGTCTTACGTTTCATGGTGTTATCTTCCTGTTTAGCACACTGATGCACGGGTGACTGCCGGGCATTGTAGCCAATTTCATCAACCGGACTCACCTGCTTCGGTGTGTGTTTTTTACTCTTACACCTTTTTTGCATGCGTATGCAACACTCAATAACTTTTTTTTCACATTGCCAAGCACGCACTTTACAAACATAAAATCATTTCGTAACTTCGGCCGTTGAATACGTATTCAATGCATGCAACATAACCGACCCGGACTCAGGATGAAACCCGCGTTTTTAGTCACTTATCTGCGTTGATAAGAGGTTTAACATGTTTCGAGCACTGTTTAGCCGTCCCGAGCTGTTGACGTTTTTCACCATGAGCGTGCTGTTTTTTATCTGCATTCACGGCTTCGATGCCTTCATGGCGCCTTACATGGTGAGATTAGGCATTGAACCGCAAACCATCGGCATGATCATGGGCGCCTCTGGTTTGGCGTCGCTGTGTATCCGTTTTCCGCTCAGCGTCATCTCTGACGTGATGAAAAATCGCAAAGTGTTTATGCAGTTCGCCCTGCTGCTGCCGGTGATTGCCTGGCCGCTGGCATGGATGTTCCCCGCTGCGCTGACATTCTGGCTGGCCAAGCTGGCCTGCGGCATCGCTGCCGCGAGTTGGGTGCTCTACAACATCATTTTCATCCGCTATTTTCCTCGTGATGACGCGCCGGCTGCAGTGGCGCTGTTGGCATTGGCCGGGCCGATTGGCGTATTTATTAGCAATGCCATTTGCGGTGCCGTTGCCCTATGGCTGGGCAGTACGCAGGCGTTTTTTGTGCCAGCGATTGCCGGTTGCCTGGCGCTGCTTCTCAGCCTGCGCGTTCGTGAAGAGGAAGATAGCCACAAAGCGCCGCACCTCAAAGCCTGTATCGACAGCGCTAAACGCCAGCTAGCGGACCGCTCAATTTGGTTTATTGGGCTGCTGGCGACGGTGGTGATTTTGGTCCCGTTTGCCACTCGCGACACGCTCACGCCCATATACGCTCAGCAGTTAGGTGCCAAGGCGGGCACGCTGGCAGTGCTGAGTAATATCCACTTGTTGTTTTATGGTGTGGCCGTGGCATTGTGCAGTTCCGTGTTTTATCAGCGGCTGGGCTTGGTTAACACCGCGCTGGTGGGCATCGGATTACAAATCATCTCGTCAATTTTCGTCCCCTTGACCAGCAACATGTGGCTGATTTACCTGTGGCAAGCTCTGGCCGGTTTTTCCTTTGGCATGGCGTTTGCCGTGTTTATGTCCTTAAGCGTGGTTAACACTTCGGAACATGAACAAACCACCCGGATGGGGCTGTTTCAAACCATCTATTCGTGCGGCATGTTTTTCGGCCCGGTGCTGATGGGCGTGTTGTTGCAACACGTCAATGTCTACGCGGGTTATTGGGTGATTGGTGGCTTGTGTCTGATCGCTGGCGTGTTAACGCCGCTAGCGGCAAAACGGGTGCAGCAGCGTCAGTTACCGCCAGCGGCACGTAAAGCGAGCGGCATGCTGTCGCAGGATGCGGTGAAATGAGTGCCGCGCGCCTGCAACCGCAGCGCAACAGTGCGGAAGAGGTTGAACGCCGCTTAGCCGCTATCAACGCAGGCCGCGCGCTCAACGCGATTATCAGTATTAATCCCCAGGTGATGAAAGAGGCACAGCGCTGCGATCGCTTATGGCGTAGCGGCGCGCCGGTTGGCGTGCTGCACGGCATTCCGCTGGTGATAAAAGATAATATTGATTGCGTCGGCATGGCTACCACGCTCGGCTGCCGGGCGCTGGCCGAAGCACAGCCACGTGAAGATGCGCGCGTAATTGCACGCCTGAGAACTGCGGGTGCGCTGATTCTCGCCAAAGCGAATCTGTCTGAGTTCGCCTTTGACGTACGTTCGCGCAGTTCGCTCGGCGGCGATGTGCGCAATCCCCTGAATCCACAGCTGACCGCCGGTGGCTCAAGCGGCGGCAGCGCAGCGGCGGTGGTGGCCGGTATGGCGGATGCGGCACTCGGCAGTGATACTGGCGGATCGATTCGCATTCCCGCGGCATGGACCGGTCTGGTGGGACTGCGTCCGGCATTTCGCCGCCGCCAGCTGCGCGGCGTCGCACCGCTTTCGCTCAGCAAAGACACCGTTGGGCCGATGACATGGTGCGTGGATGATGCGGCGCTGCTGCATCAGGTAACGCATGGGCTGCCGGTGCGCCCGCTAGCGCAGCGAACCTTGCGGGGTGTGCGGCTGGGTATGATTAACGATCTGTCAGGCGATGATGACGCGCAACGTCAGGCATTAGCACTGGCTTTCTCTCGTCTGCGGCGGGCAGGCGCCACACTGATTCCGCTGCGGTTACCGCTATCATCGCGCGTGGCGCAGGAACCTTGTCTCAGCCTACGCGAATTCCATCCGGCGATGTCCCGCTGGCTAAGCAAAATGGACCATGCGCCTGCTTCGCTTTCGGATCTGCTGGCACGAGGCGAACATCTCGCCGAGTTCGATGAACTGCTGCAATTACACCTCACGCGCAGCGCGCTGGTGTGTGCCGCATGGCGCGAGCAACGCCGTTTTCAACGCCATTTGCGTCAGCAACTGCAACAGCAGATGCAGGATCAGCGGCTGGATGCGCTGATTTATCCCACCAGCCAGCGCACTCCGATTTCACTGGAGAAGATGCCGCCGGGCTGGGCGCCGGAGCTGGCGGCCATCAGCGGCTTACCCGCCGTAACGTTGCCGTTTGGTCAATTGACTAACGGTTTGCCGCTGGGGCTGGAACTGCTCTATCCAGCGCCTGATGAAGAAGCATTGCTGGCGCTCGCTTTGGCGATAGAGCGACTGTAAAACCAGAAAATTCATCATGTTAACCCCCGTTCTGCGGGGCTTTCTGCTGCCTGCAATTTGAAAAAACTGCGCACATTCTCACTTTTCATTTTTTCCCCTTTCAGCCTCTTTACGCTCTTTGCATACGTATGCAAACCTGATTAACAGCAATCAATGATGAGGAAAAGAGCATGGCAATCTGGTTAAAACAGGCGGCAGCGAAAGCAGAACGCCAACAGCAGCAACAGCGCGTTCGCAGCGATGTGGAAGCAGTGCTGGCGCAAATTGAAGCGCGCGGCGATGACGCGGTGCGCGAACTCTCGATTAAGTTCGATGGCTTTGCCCGCGATGATTTCCGCTTAACGCCGCAGGAGATCAATGCCTGCCTGCAACAGCTGACCAAACAAGATATTCGCGACATCGAATTCGCTCAGGAGCAGGTGCATAACTTCTCTCAGGCGCAAAAAAATTGCCTGACCGATTTGGCGATTGAAACGCGTCCGGGCGTGATACTTGGCCATCGCAACATTCCCATCAGCAATGTCGGCTGTTACGTGCCGGGCGGCAAATACCCGCTGCTGGCTTCGGCGCATATGTCGATCATTACCGCCAAAGTCGCAGGCTGCGATCGCATCGTGAGCTGCGCCCCGCCGTTTCACGGTAAACCGGCTGCAGCCATTGTTGCGGCGCAGTCGATGGCCGGCGCCGACGAGATCTATGCGCTCGGCGGCATTCAGGCGGTGGGCGCCATGGCGATTGGTACTGAGCGGATTGCGCCGGTCGATATGTTAGTCGGGCCGGGCAACTCGTGGGTGGCCGAAGCCAAACGCCAGCTATTTGGCCGCGTTGGCATCGACCTGTTCGCTGGCCCGACCGAAACGCTGGTGATCGCCGATGACAGCGTTGACGGTGAACTCTGCGCAACCGATCTGCTCGGCCAGGCGGAACATGGCCCCACCTCACCCGCGATTCTGCTGACCTGCTCGCGCCAGCTGGCACAGGAGACCGAGCGCTATATCCACCAGCTGTTGCTGCAACTGCCTACCGCCGATGTGGCGCAACAAGCCTGGCACGATTATGGCGAAATCATTCTCTGTGCCGATCACGATGAGATGCTGGCAGAAGCCAACCGCATCGCTTCTGAACACGTGCAGGTGATGACCGATCGCGATGACTGGTATCACCAGAACATGCGCAATTACGGCGCGCTGTTTCTCGGGCCGCGTACCAATGTGGCTTATGGCGACAAGGTGATCGGCACCAACCATACGCTGCCCACGCTGGGTGCATCGCGTTATACCGGCGGCTTGTGGGTGGGCAAATTTATGAAAACCTGCACCTGGCAGCGCGTCACCAGCGATGCGGCTTCGGCAGAAATCGGCGCTTACTGCTCGCGCCTGGCGCTGCTGGAGGGCTTTGCCGGTCATGCCGAACAGGCCAACATTCGCGTGCGCCGCTACGGCCAGCAGGAAGTGGCCTACGCCGCACCCGCGCCGGTTACGGTGAAATAAGGAGGCGCGCATGGTTCCGACTACCCCTTTATTTCGCCTGGATGGACAGCGCGCGCTGGTGACCGGCGGCTCGCGCGGTATCGGTTTTGCCGCCGCTATCGCGCTGGCCGACGCCGGAGCGCAAGTGTGGATTGCCGCGCGCGACGCCGATCGCCTGGCGCACGCCGTGCAGCAGGCGGCGAGCGCCGGCCTGACATTGCATCCGCTGCCGCTCGACGTCTGCAACACGCGCGCGGTGCGCCAGACACTGCACGATTTGCCGAGCTTTCATGTGCTGGTCAACAGCGCCGGGTTGGCGCGCCATCAGCCGTTTAGCGAGGTCAGCGAAGCCAACTTTGATGCGGTGATGGACGTCAACCTGCGCGCCACGTTTTTCCTGTCGCAGCAGGTCGCAGCCGGTATGCAGGCCGCCAGACACGGCGGCAGCATTATCCATCTCTCTTCGCAGATGGCGCACGTCGGCGGCCCGCAGCGCAGCGTCTACTGCGCATCAAAAGCGGCGCTGGAAGGGCTGACGCGTGCCATGGCGCTGGAGCTGGGACGCGACGGCATTCGCATCAACACCTTGTGCCCCACCTTTATCGAAACCGAACTGTCGCAGGCCTCGCTGGCAGATGAAGCGTTTCGCCAGCAGACGCTGCGCCGCATTCAGATTGGTCGTCTTGGCACGCTGGAAGATGTGATGGGGCCGGTGGTGTTTCTGGCATCACCGGCCGCAGCGTTGATCACCGGCAGCGCGCTGAAGGTGGATGGCGGCTGGACGGCTTATTGAGGAACTCATTATGAAAGCGTTATTGCGTCGTGATGTGCTGCTATTTTTCATTATTAGCTTGCTGTTTTTTATCAGCATTCACGCCTTTGATCCGTTTCTCGCCCCCTACATCATGTCGCTGAATGTCGAGGCGCGCGTGATGGGAATCATCATCGGTGCGACCGGATTGGCCTCGATGCTGCTGCGTTTTCCGACCGGCATTCTGTCGGACCGCTTTCGCCGCCGCAAACGCATTATCCAGATTGGCTTGTTGTTTACGCTTATCGCCTGGCCGGTGGTTTACCTTTGGCCGACACCGGAAACACTGTTTATCGCCAAGCTCGCCGATGGCGTCACCAGCGCGACGTGGGTGGTGTATAACGTGATGTTCGTGGCTTACTTCCCGCCGCTGGAAGCCGCCGCCGCGATCGCCATGCTGAGCGTCACCTCGCCGGTAGGCACTTTTATCGGGATTTCGGTGGCAGGATTTATTGCCCGTCATTTCGGTGCCGAATCGAGCTTTTTGGTGGCGTCCGCTGCCGCGCTGCTGGCTTTTTTGCTGACGTTCTTTATCCGTGAAAAACGCCCGGAAGCGATGCCCACGGCGCAACGTCTCTCTGCGGTTCGCACTCAGCTGCGTGATCCTTCGGTGTGGTATCTCGGCGGACTCTGTGCACTGGTGATGATGGTGCCATTTGCCACGCGCGACACGCTGACGCCGCTACTGGCAGAAGGCTTTGGCATGGCGGCCGCTTCGCTGGCGACGCTAAGCGGCATCCATCTGTTCTTCTATGCGCTGGCCACCGCGCTGTGCGCGCCCTTCTTCTATCGCCTGCTGGGCTTACGCAACACCGCGATTATCGGCGGCGTGCTGCAAGGGGCCGTAGCGATAGCCATGCCTTACGCGCCCAATATCTGGCTGCTGTATGGCTTGCAGGCGCTGGCGGGCTGTGCCTTCGGCATGATCTCCACCGTGCTGAATTCGCTGATCGTCACCCGCACGCCCGCCTGGCAGCAATCCACTCGCGTTGGGCTATATCAAAGCATCTACTCCGCTGGGATTTTCTTTGGCCCGGTGCTGGTCGGCTACATCAAATATTACTTCGCGATGCAGCAGGGCTTTATGGTTATTGGCATTATTTCATTGCTGTCGCTGCTGCTGGTGCGCCATGTGATGCGGATGGTGAATGCCCGTCCTGTGGCGGAGGGCTAACCATGCAACTGCCTTTGGTGTTACTGGGCGGTACCTTGTGCGACGGCGCGTTATGGCAACCGCTTTGCCGCCATCTACCGCAGCAGCCGATGATCATTCCCGAGATGAGCGGTGCTGACAGCGCCGAACAGCTCGCGGCGCAGCTGCTGACTGACTTGCCTGCTCGCTTTTTACTGGTGGGATTCTCGCTGGGTGCGCTGGTGGCGCTGGAGATGCAGGCGCAAGCCGCGCAACGTATCGCGGGCCTCGCGCTGCTGGCGGTGAATCCGTTGGCGGATGCGCCGGTCAACGCTGCGGGACGTATTGCCTTGCTTGATCGAGCTGCGAAAAACGGTATGCGATCGGTGATTGAGCAACTCTGGCCGCGCTATGTGCATGCATCGCGGCTGGCGGATCGCGAGCTGCTTGGCGCGCTGGTGACGATGGCAGAACGCAGCAGCGTTGAGCGCTTTCGTCAACAAACCGCCATCGCCCTACAACGTCGCGATTTACGGCATACCTTACCGGCGCTGCAGGCACCGCTGTTGATCCTCAACGGCGACAGCGACGCCATCTGCACCCCCGAACACCATCACCTGCTTGTCAAAGCGGCTCCCGCCGCACGCCACATCACGCTTGAGCAGTGCGGACACTTTCTGCTGCTGGAGCAGCCGCAAGCCTGTGCCCGCGCGCTGCAAACCTGGATTAAGAGGAGTGAATTATGCGTATCAACCCTTTAAAACAACGCCGTGAACCGATTATTAACGGCTGGCTGGCGATCCCCAGCAGCTACAGCGCCGAGATTGCCGGACATCAGGGCTTTGATGCCGTCACCGTTGACCTGCAACATGGCCTGATCGATTTCGCCGCCGCACTCAGCATGTTGCAGGCGCTATCCTCCACACCCGCGACGCCGCTGGTGCGCGTCTCGCACAACGAGCCGGCGCAGATTATGCGCATGCTGGATGCCGGCGCCTACGGCATTATCTGCCCGATGATCAACGATGCCGCCGAAGCGCAGCAGTTTGTCGATGCCTGCCGCTATGCGCCGCAAGGTTCGCGCTCGTTTGGTCCAGCGCGTGCGCTGCTGTATGGCGGCAAAGATTATCCGCAGCATGCTAACCAGCAAATTCTGACGCTGGCGATGATTGAAACACGCGCGGGGTTGGCCAATCTTGATGCCATTCTCGACGTCGAGGGATTGGACGGCGTGTTTATCGGCCCCAACGATCTGTCTCTTACGCTCACCGGCCAGGCCAGCGCCGAATCGCAGCATCCTGAGATGTTAAATGCCATTGAACGGGTGCTGAGCCGCACCCGCGCCGGCCACAAACTGGCCGGTATTTTTTGTACCAGCGGAGAAGCCGCCGCACAGCGCATCGCACAGGGCTTTCAGTTGGTGACCCCCGCCAATGATGTGATGCAGCTAACGCATGCCGCACGCCACGCTGTCGCCACCGCGCGCGGTGAGGCGTTGCCTGTTCGTTCTGGTTCGGGTTATTGAGGAGAAGAAGATGAAACAGCAAACATTGTCCGCTACAGCAGCACGTGCGCGCCTGATCGCGCCGCAAGATATGGTGTCGTGCAATCTGGCGTTTATCGACTGCAAACTGCCGGGTTCGCATCTCAAGCAGAATTACTCGTTTATCGGGCCGGGCGTGACGCAGTCGTCTGAGCAGGTGATCAATATTCCTGAAGCGCACGGTTTTAATATTGGCGCGGCGGCGATGCCAAAAGGCGTGACCAATAATCTGCATCTGCATTTCACTGCCGAAGTCTTCCTGATCCATGAAGGCCGCTGGCGTTTCCGCTGGGGGAATAAAGGCGAAGAGTCGCTGGAGCTCGACGCTCCGGCGATTGTCAGCCTGCCCACCTGGATTTTCCGTGGCTTCACCAATGTGTCGGCTACCGATACCGATGGCTGGGTATTTACCGTGCTGGGCGGCGATAACACCGGCGGCATTATCTGGCATCCCGATGTGATGTCGGCGGCGGCGGAATATGGACTCTATCTCAGCCCCAATAACATGCTGATCGATACCTCAACCGGCGCGGCGATCCCGCCGGTTGCAGAGCGTATGCCGCCGCTGCCCGAGGCGGAGATGGCGCAGTTACAGCATTTTACGCCCGCGCAGATGGCGCAGTTTGCCGTCACCGGTGAGCAGCGCGCCTGGAGCGATCACGCGCTACTGGATGCCATGTTGCCAGGTCACGGTGCGCGTATGGCACCCGTTATCGGCTATGGCATCAATCAGGATCGTCAGGTCGCTCCGCCCATCAACACACCACACGGCTTCTCAGTAGAGTGGCTGGCTTTGCCAAAAGCGGGCGAGATGGGTACGCACCGCTGCGCACAGGTGCAAGTACTCATGGTGTTTAAGGGCACGCTTACTGTGACCTTCAATCGTGATGGTGAAGAAGTGACGATGACCGCGCCGGAGCGTTCGGTGATTTCCGTGCCGGCAGGCAGCTGGCGTCGCTATCAGGCATCCGATCATGCGTGTGAAGTGGTGATTACCACTGCGGGTGACGGACGGAAAAAACTGGAATGGGATAAAGCGATTGTCGATGCCGCTGCTGCGTTAGGTTGGGGGCTGGATCCAGATGGCTATCTGGTACGTCAGGCATTGTTGCCGCTGGTGGCCCAGCGTGCCGGTCGGCGGTTGGCGACGCAAGAGGCGTAATCGTATGTAAAAAGGTCGCCATAAATGGCGACCTGACGATGTACGTTATGGCTTCATCACCTGGTCGTAGCTGCCGCCATCGGCGAAGTGGGTTTTCTGGGCTTGCGTCCAGCCACCAAACTTGTTGTCGATAGTGAACAGTTTTACCGGGGCGAATTTATTGGCAAATTTCTCCGCAACGGCTTTATCACGTGGACGATAGAAATTTTCCGCCGCGATAGTCTGACCTTCCGGCGAGTAGAGATACTTGAGGTAATCTTCGGCTACTTTGCGGGTGCCCTGCTCGTCGACCACTTTATCCACTACCGAAACCGTTGGCTCCGCCAGAATCGATTCGCTTGGGGTGACGATCTCAAACTTGTCTTTACCCAGCTTATTTACCGCCAGATAGGCTTCGTTTTCCCACGCTATCAGCACATCGCCAATGCCGCGTTCCACGAAGGTGTTAGTGGCACCACGTGCGCCGGAATCCTGCACTTCTACGTTCTTAAACAGCGATTTCACGTAAGCCAGCGCTTTGGCTTGATCGCCGTTGTTCTGATCCAGCGCCCAGCCCCATGCAGCCAGATAATTCCAGCGTGCGCCGCCTGACGTTTTCGGGTTTGGCGTGATGACGGAAACGCCCGGTTTGATCAGATCTGGCCAATCATGAATGCCTTTCGGGTTGCCTTTGCGCACCAGGAACACGATGGTTGAGGTGTAGGGTGCGGAGTTGTCCGGTAGGCGTTTAATCCAGTCTTTATTGATACGACCACGGTCAGCAATAGCATCGACATCAGATTGCAGCGCCAGCGTAACCACATCAGCACGGATGCCATTGATCACTGAGGTTGCTTGTTTACCTGAACCGCCGTGCGACTGGCGAATCACCACATTGTCGCCGGTTTCCTGCTTGTAATGCGCGCTAAACGCTTTGTTATACTGCTCGTACAGCTCACGGGTTGGATCGTAAGAGACGTTTAACAACTGAATATCCTTTGCCAGAACACTGGTTGAAGCCAGTAACAGGGTGACACCAATACTCCACTTATTCATTGCTTGCTCTCCCGAGGTCGTTATAGAACAAGACTGACACAAACTTATCCACGGATTAAAGAATTAAAAATAAGCTGTTATAACCGCACGGAATATGAGTAGGCATAAAAAAGGCGCGAATCGCGTCGCGCCTTGATGCTGAATAATCAGTAGAGTTTTTTCGCGGTATCCAGCCAGTCGCGTTTGAATGGACGCTTCATATTTTCAATCGCATCGATGATGTCGTGATGCACCATCTTTTCGTTCTGAATACCGACGCAGCGTCCGCCGTAGCCTTGTAGCAGCAGCTCGATGGAGTAGGAACCCATGCGCGAGGCCAGAATGCGGTCATAGGCACAAGGTGCGCCGCCACGCTGAATGTGACCGAGAACGGTAGCGCGGGTTTCGCGTTTAGTTTCAGCTTCGATGAAGTGCGCCAGATCGTCGATATCGCAGATGTGCTCGGTGATCGCCACGATGGCGTGCTTTTTACCTTTGGCAATGCCGGCTTTGATTTCAGCAACCAGCTCTTCGCGGGTATACGGGATTTCAGGTAGCACGATGAACTCGCAACCACCGGCAATCGCTGCCGCCAGGGTTAAATCGCCACAGTAACGGCCCATCACTTCCACGATGGAGATACGCTGGTGGGAAGATGAGGTGTCACGCAGGCGGTCAATCGCTTCAACCACGGTTTCCAGCGCAGTGAAGTAACCGATGGTGTAATCAGTACCTGCTACGTCGTTATCAATGGTGCCAGGCAGGCCAATGCACGGGAAGCCCATTTCAGTCAGGCGCTTGGCACCCATGTAGGA
Source organism: Pantoea leporis (assembly GCF_028048155.1). Taxonomy (NCBI): domain Bacteria; kingdom Pseudomonadati; phylum Pseudomonadota; class Gammaproteobacteria; order Enterobacterales; family Erwiniaceae; genus Pantoea; species Pantoea leporis. The sequence continues at coordinate 86,298 of NZ_JALMEU010000013.1, read as the reverse complement.
ACCATCACCGCCGATAACCACCAGCGCATCAATACCACGCTTTTTCATGTTATCAATCGCGGTCTGGCGCACTTCATCGTTGCGGAACTCTGGGAAGCGTGCAGAACCGAGGAAGGTGCCGCCGCGGTTGATCATGTCTGACACGCTGTAGCGGTCAAGGTTGATCATGCGGTCTTCGTACAATCCCAGATAGCCGTCGTAAATACCAAAAACTTCCAGTCCTTCACTCAGCGCGGAACGTACAACTCCGCGAATGGCTGCGTTCATGCCTGGGGCGTCGCCGCCGCTGGTCAGTACTCCGATTTTTTTGATCATGACAACCTCTGGATTGTTCAAAAACTAAGGATTATTCCTGCCATGTGTCCGGCGTGGACCAGCTCGCGATCGCATGGCTTAATAGTTGCAAAATAGTATATCAAACGCTTGATGCTGAATTGATTCAGGTCAGACAAGTTTTCGCTAATTTTTTACAGAGTTGTTAGCGTTACGTCACTTTTTTTGTGTAATTGCATGATTTTAAATCGCTAACCTTGAAAAAATCCATGTTGATTGCTCGGCACAACAGAACAGGGATCTTGATGGATGATGACGTCTGAGCCGGGAAACCTCTTGAGTAACGCCTGCTCAATTTGATCGGCCACCTGATGGGCCTGCACCAGCGGCAGCTGATCTTCCATCTCCAGATGCAGCTGGATAAAACGCGTGGGGCCCGATTGTCGCGTGCGTAATGCATGCGCGCCGCGTACGCCCGGCCAGTTGGTCACCACGTTGATAATCTCCTGCGTTTCATGCTCGGGCAAAACGCGATCCAACAGCGCCTGTACCGCGTCATAACCCATCCGCAACGCGTTATAGAGAATGTAAACGCCGATGCCGAGCGCGAACAAAGCATCCGCCCGTACAAAACCATAGCTGCTCAAACCGAGGGCGACCAATATTGCGCCGTTCATCACCACGTCAGATTGATAGTGCAGCATGTCTGCGCGAATCGCCTGGCTGCGCGTGCGTCGCACCACCCAGCGCTGGAAGGCAACCAACGTCAGGGTTGAAAACAGCGCAATTACCGTCACCACAATGCCCACCAGCGGCGCATGTAAGGTTTCGGGCGAGGCCAGATGCTGAATGCCGGTGAGAAACAGAAACAGCGCCGAGCCGGAGATAAACATGCTTTGCGCCAGCGCGGCCAGAGATTCGGCTTTACCGTGGCCGAAGGTGTGATCGTCATCGGCCGGCTGCAGTGAATAGCGCACCACCAGCAAATTGGTGAGTGAAGCGGCGATATCCACCAACGAATCCACTAACGCCGCCAACATACTGACTGAACCGGTATGCCACCATGCGAAAATTTTTACGATTAACAGCAATGTCGCCAGCGTAGTTGCCGCCAGCGCCGCCCGATTAACTAACTTTGCATAGGAAGAATCCATGCTATGCCTCGTCGGATCGCACGCTTCATAGGTGCGGCCTTTAGGTCTCAAGATGGCTAAAGTTTATCATCGGCATAAGTGTGCTGCGTGATTGAATTTTAAGGCAATGATGTTAGAGAGAAATGACAGGCAAAAAAAACCCCCGCATCATGCGGGGGAAGACAGGGATGGTGTCTATGGCAAGGAAAACAGGGATACTATGTTACTGGTTACTGCTGGTACTACTCACTGCTTGCAGCGGTGATGATGGCTGCAATCCTGAGAGCCGACGAACTTCAGCTAATCGTCGCTCATAATTTTTCTGCAATGTCGCTTGCTGTGCAGGCGTTAGCAGGTGGTACATCTGATTACGAACCCGAGCCATCTCGACTTGCTGTTCTACCGCTGCGCGGGCTTGTTTCTCTGCCTGCTGTCGGATAGCCGATTCGTTAAATTTGTCTGCAATGACAAGGTCATGCATAGTTTCTATATCTTGAACGCTGATGGTTGGGCGTTCGTGTCGCGCTTGCTGCATCAGGTCTCGCATCTGTTGCCGCTGTTGTTCAGTCAGCTCAATGCCATCGAACATGTAGCTTTGCGGATTTTGCGTCATACTGCCTGTCGTCAATCCGCTGTTCGGATGCATCTCGTCAATCGTCGTCGTGTCTGCTGCTTCGGCGCTGGCGTGACTGAGAACCATCGCTGAGGCAATGACGACGGCGGTTAAGTAGCGCATCGTTAACTCCCAGTTCGTTCCGTTTTGCGATTCAACGAGAGCCAGTGTACGGCGGTGGCTGCAAACATCCGTCAGGGGGTGTAAAAGTACGTAAAGCGTTGGATTGCAAGTCAAGGAACACGGTATTTTGCCTGCGGAGGGCAATAAAAATGAATAAAATCCTGTTGGTTGATGACGACCGCGAATTAACTTCGCTGCTTAAAGAACTGCTTGAGATGGAAGGTTTTGAAGTCATTGTGGCAAGCGATGGTGAGCAGGCGCTTAACCTGCTAGACAACACCGTGGACTTGCTATTGCTTGATGTGATGATGCCGAAGAAGAACGGTATCGACACTTTGAAAGAACTACGCCAACAGCACCAAACTCCGGTCATTATGCTGACTGCACGTGGCAGCGAACTGGACCGCGTTCTGGGCCTTGAACTGGGCGCAGATGACTATCTGCCTAAACCGTTTAACGACCGTGAACTGGTAGCGCGTATTCGTGCCATCCTGCGTCGTTCAAACTGGAGCGAGCAGCAACAGCAGCACGATAACAGCTCACCAACGCTGGAAGTCGACTGCCTGCGCCTGAATCCGGGTCGTCAGGAAGCCAGCTTCGACAGCGAAACTTTGGACCTCACCGGCACCGAGTTCACCCTGCTCTATTTGCTGGCACAGCATCTGGGTCAGGTGGTATCGCGTGAGCACCTTAGTCAGGAAGTGTTGGGCAAACGTCTGACACCGTTTGACCGCGCTATCGATATGCACATTTCTAACCTGCGTCGTAAATTGCCGGAACGTCGTGATGGTCATCCGTGGTTTAAAACCCTACGCGGACGCGGCTATCTGATGGTTTCGGCATCATGATTGGAAGTTTAACCACCCGCATCTTCGCCATCTTCTGGCTCACGCTAGCGTTGGTGTTGATGCTGGTTCTCATGGTGCCTAAACTCGATTCGCGCCAGATGACCGCGTTACTGGAAAGCGAGCAGCGTCAGGGCACCATGATTGAACAGCACGTTGAAGCGGAGCTGTCTCAAGATCCGCCGAACGACTTAATGTGGTGGCGTCGCCTGTTCCGCTCCATCGACAAATGGGCGCCGCCCGGCCAGCGTTTATTATTAGTGACCAGCGAAGGCCGGGTGATTGGCGCGCAGCACAATGAAATGCAGATCATCCGCAACTTTATTGGGCAGTCGGATAACGCCGACCACCCACAAAAGAAAAAGTATGGTCGCGTGGAGATGGTTGGACCTTTCGCGGTCCGCGATGGCGAAGACAACTATCAGCTCTACCTGATTCGTCCTGCCACCAGCTCGCAGCTCGATTTCGTTAATCTGCTGTTTGACCGCCCGCTACTGCTGCTGATTGTCACGATGCTGATCAGCTCGCCGCTGCTGCTGTGGCTGGCGTGGAGCCTGGCGCGCCCCGCGCGCAAACTTAAATATGCGGCGGATGAAGTGGCAAGCGGCAATTTGCGCCAGCATCCGGAACTGGAATCGGGGCCGCAAGAGTTTCTGGCTGCGGGTTCCAGTTTCAACCAAATGGTGAGCGCGCTCGAACGCATGATGACGGCGCAACAGCGTCTGCTATCCGATATCAGCCATGAATTGCGTACGCCGTTAACTCGCTTGCAGCTGGCAACCGCGCTCCTGCGTCGCCGTAACGGTGAAGGCAAAGAGCTGCAGCGCATTGAAACGGAAGCGCAGCGTCTGGATGGCATGATTAACGATCTGCTGGTGCTGTCGCGAACGCAGCACAATAACGCGCTGGTTAGCGAAGCGATGAAGGCCAATCAGCTTTGGAATGGCGTGCTGGAAGATGCCAAATTTGAAGCCGAGCAGATGGGCAAACTGATGGAAGTGCCCTATCCGCCTGGCCCGTGGCCGCTGTACGGTAATCCCCATGCGTTGGAGAGTGCGCTGGAAAATATCGTGCGTAATGCGCTGCGCTATTCGAATTCGCACATCAGCGTCAGCTTCTCGGTAGATATTGCGGGCATCACCATTCATGTCGATGATGATGGTCCAGGAGTCAGCCCAGAAGATCGCGAGCAGATTTTCCGTCCGTTCTACCGCACCGATGAGGCGCGCGATCGTGAGTCAGGCGGCACCGGATTAGGCCTGGCGATTGTCGAAACCGCCATCCAGCAGCATCGCGGCTGGGTTAAAGCGGATGACAGCCCGCTCGGCGGTTTACGCCTCACGCTGTGGCTGCCGCTGTACTCCGCCCGTCAATAATTTGTTATGCTTCGGCCCTCGTTTCTGGGGGCCTTATGCTAAACATTGTCTTATTCGAACCTGAAATTCCGCCAAATACCGGCAACATCATTCGCTTGTGCGCAAATACCGGTTTCCAGTTACACCTGATTGAACCGCTGGGCTTTGCCTGGGATGACAAGCGCCTGCGCCGCGCCGGGCTGGATTACCACGAATATACCGCCTTGAAAAAACACGCCAATTACGCAGAATTTCTGGCAACAGAAACGCCACAGCGCATGTTCGCCCTCACCACCAAAGGAACGCCGGCGCACAGCGCGGTGAGATATCAGAAGGGTGATTATTTGGTGTTTGGTCCGGAGAGTCGCGGTTTACCCGCAGAAATTCTCAACGCGCTACCCGCTGAGCAGAAAATCCGCATTCCGATGATGGCGGAGAGCCGCAGCATGAACCTGTCTAATGCAGTATCAGTGGTGGTGTATGAAGCGTGGCGCCAACTCGATTATGCTGGCGCACTGATCAAAGGTTAGATGCCGTCGCCGTACTCAAAGCCTGCGCCGTTGAAGTGCTGATCCATATCCATCGAGGGTTTATCGCTGGTCGGTTTACCGACAATGCGCGCTGGTACGCCGGCCGCCGTGGTATGCGGCGGTACAGGCTGCAGGACAACCGAACCGGCTCCGATTTTTGCGCCGCGCCCCACTTCAATGTTGCCCAGAATCTTGGCGCCGGCGCCAATCATCACACCTTCACGGATCTTCGGATGGCGATCGCCGCTGGTTTTACCGGTACCGCCGAGCGTCACCGATTGCAGAATAGAAACATCATTTTCAATGATTGCCGTTTCGCCGATGACAATGCCGGTGGCATGGTCAAGCATGATGCCGCGACCAATGCGCGCCGCCGGGTGAATATCCACGGCAAATGAGACGGAGATTTCGTTCTGCAGATAGACAGCCAGCGCGCGGCGGCCCTCTTTCCACAGCCAATGGCCGATGCGATAAGCCTGCAAGGCGTGGAAACCTTTGAGGTAAAGCAGCGGCGTAGAGTATTTATCAACGGCGGGATCGCGCTGGCGTACAGCCTGAATATCGTAGGCCGCAGAGACAATCATCTCTGGGTCTTCACGATAGGCTTCTTCCACGATTTCGCGAATAGCGATAGCGGGCATGATCGGGTTCGCCAGCTTGTTAGCGAGCATGTAGCTGAGCGCGCTGCCGAGGTTTTCGTGTTTGAGCAGTGTCGCATGGTAAAAGCTGGCCAGCATCGGTTCACAGTCGGCCAGGGCTCTGGCTTCGGCTTTGATATGGTTCCAGACCAGTTCTAACTCTTCAGACGACATTGCTGTTTGCTCCCGATAAAAAAAGCGCCTGATGGGGCGCTACAGGTGGTGACGCTGGCGCATCCTGCTTTAGCTTTGGCTGTTTTCGTCCTTCCTTGCACGGCCAAGTAAGGTCAATGCTGCCTCTCGCGCTGATTTTCCGCAATAGAGCACCTGATAAATCTGCTCGGTAATCGGCATTTCTACGCCGACGCGCGCGGCCAATGCTTTGACTTCTTTGGTGTTTCTGTAGCCTTCTACAACTTGTCCGATAATGCGTTGCGCCTCGTCTACGCTCTCGCCTTGCCCCAGCATCATGCCGAAACGACGGTTGCGCGACTGATTATCGGTACAGGTCAGCACCAGATCGCCTAAACCGGCCATGCCCATAAAGGTGGTGGCATCGGCGCCCAGCGCTGCGCCAAGACGGCTCATTTCCGTCAGGCCGCGAGTGATCAAGGCGGTACGCGCGTTGGCACCAAAGCCAATGCCGTCAGAAATCCCCGCACCAATCGCAATCACGTTCTTCACCGCGCCGCCTAACTGCACGCCGATGAAATCCTGATTGTTGTAGACGCGGAAACTTTTGCCGCAGTGCAGCTTCTGCTGCAGGTCTTCAGCGAACTCAGCATCGGTGGATGCCAGTGCGATGGCCGTTGGCATGCCGGCTGCCAGCTCTTTTGCAAAGGTGGGTCCGGAAATCACCGCGAGTGGAATCGCATCGCCGAGGATTTCACGCGCCACATCCTGCAGCAACCGGCCGGTCTCTTTTTCCAGCCCCTTAGTCGCCCAGACAATCCGCGAATCGGCACGCAAATGCGGCTTAAGCTGCGTCAGCACGTCGCCAAATACATGGCTCGGCACGACGACCAGCAGATCGCGACTGGCGTTAACCACGGTTGCCAGATCGGCTTCAGGAACGAGATTATCAGGGAAAGGGACATCGGGCAGGAAAGCAGCATTGCAGCGGTCAGCTTGCAGCTGCGCCACGCTTTGAGGATTGTGGCCCCAGAGCAGAACCGGATGGCCGTTGCGGGCCAGCGTGATGGCCAATGCGGTGCCGTACGAGCCGGCACCGATGACGCTAATTGAAGCGTTGAGTGTAGTCATCAGGCATCCTGATGTGGCGCTTCGCCTTCACCTTGCTGCTGCAGATAGTTCATGAACAGCGCATCAAAGTTCACTGGCGCCAGGTTGAGCTGCGGGAAAGTACCACGAGACACAAGGCTGGTTACGCATTCGCGTGCATACGGGAACAGAATGTTCGGGCAGTACGCGCCGAGGCAATGCGCCATCTGCGTGCCTTCGATACCGCTAATGGTGAAAATGCCCGCTTGCTGTACTTCACACAGGAATGCGGTTTCTTCGCCAACGGTTGCCGTTACGGTAACGCGCAGAACGACTTCAAAAACGCCATCAGCTAACTGAGAAGAGGCGGTGTCCAGATCCAGCTTCACTTCCGGTTCCCACTCTTTCTGGAAAACCTGCGGTGCGTTTGGCGCTTCGTAAGAAACATCTTTGGTGTAAACACGTTGAATCTGGAACTGCATTTCGCTGCTGCTTTGCTCTGACATGTGACTAAATCCTGTGAGTTAAAATTGTCTGACCGAAAAGTTATGCCTGGAGTAAAGGATCAAGTCCCTGACGCCCATCCAGCGCGTAAAGATCGTCACAGCCGCCAATGTGCTGCGCATCAATAAAAATCTGTGGCACCGTAGTGCGGCCGCTGCGTTGAATCATCTCTTCACGTTTCGCCGCGTTCCCGTCAATGGGAATCTCCTGGAACGACACGCCTTTCTGATCCAACAACGCCTTTGCACGGTGGCAATAAGGACAAGTGACTTTGGTGTAGATCTCTACATTCGCCATACGGTTACCTCTGAGAAGTTATTTACCGCGCACCAGTGGCAGATTTTCACCACTCCAGCCGCTCACGCCATCTTTCAGTACGGAGACTTTTTCAAAACCCGCTGCGCTCAATTTCGCTGCAGATTCACCCGCACTTTGACCGGTCGCGCAAACTACAATTATGTGCTGTGACTTGTGCTTTTCCAGCTCGCCAAAGCTCTCTTTTTTGATGTCTGCTGCCGCTACGTTGATAGCCCCAGAAATGTGTCCTTTGCGGTAATCGTCACGTGAACGCACGTCTACCACCACCGCGTCCTCTTTGTTTATCAGGTGGGTAGCTTCACCACGGCTGATAGTTTTTACTTTAGAGAACATACCTTTAACGGTGGTCACAATCACGAGAACGAGTAAAGCGACCCATGCCAGACTGAGGATGGGGTGATTGCTTGCAAACTGCATAATTTCTTGCATGAGGGGTAACGACTCCAAACCGGGCTGATAAGCTAAAACAAGGGTTCTGAGTATACCTGCGCCACTTCGCATGTACAGTCGCTAAGGGGACAGAGTTACGATTTGTGCGTCATTTTCCAAAAAAAGTGTTCTAATCCCAAAATTAAGACAAAGTTTATGCCGGTAAGCTCGGTACAGACATTTTTAGTAAAGTAAAACCCGGCCGGGCTAACTGGTAAGCGGCTGTTCATCGTGGAATAATTATCGACTATGAAGGGAAAAGCGACCGTTACACACACAAGGACCCGTTACAACGGCACTGCGCTTCCGTTGTCATTTCGCTGGTCCGAAATCTCCCTGAGTCTGCTTCTGGCGGGCACATTATTACTTCCTGCCGCTGCACGCAGTGCGGATGACAGTAAAACGCAGTTGAAGTCCATTCAGCAGGACATTGCCGAGAAAGAAAAGAGCGTTACAGCGCAGAAAGTGCAGCGCAGTAAGTTGTTGGATCAGCTGCAAAGCCAGGAAAAAGTGATTGCGCAGGCCAGCCGTCAGCTGCGCGAAACGCGTAACAGCCTCAGTACGCTTGAGGGTGAAATCGCGCAGGTCACCTCTTCTATCTCGCGGCTGGAAAAGCAGCAAGCACAGCAGGAAAAACTGCTGGCACAACAGCTTGATGCCGCCTTCCGTCAGGGACAACATAATGGTCTGCAGTTGCTGCTCGGAGGCGAAGAAGCCCAGCGCAGCGAGCGCATTCTTGCCTATTTCGGCTATCTCAACGCCGCACGCCAGAAAAACATCGACGATCTCAAACAAACCCAGCAGCAATTAGAGGAACAGCGTCAATCATTGCAGGGCAAACAGGAGCAGCAAAAATCGTTGTTGGCCCAGCAGCAGACGCAGCAAAGCAAGCTGGAAGTCGCCAGCGCGGCGCGTAAGAAAACGCTCACCATACTGGAAAGCTCGCTGGAGAAAGATCAGGCGGACCTGGTTGAAATGCGTGAGAATGAAAGCCGCCTGCAAAGCAAAATCGCTAAGGCAGAGCGTGAAGCACGCGAACGTGCGGAACGCGAAGCGCGCGAGGCGGAAAAAGTGCGTCAGCGTCAGGCGCAGGCGAAAGCCAAAGGATCAAATTATCAGCCAACGCAGAGTGAGCGCGAGCTGATGGCGCGTACCGGCGGATTAGGCAAGCCCGGCGGGCAAGCGGTTTGGCCGGTACGGGGACGTATTGAACATCGCTTCGGTGAATCGATGCAGGGCGAATTACGCTGGAAAGGCCTGGTGGTCGATGCGCCAGAAGGTACCGAAGTGAAAGCCATCGCTGATGGACGCGTATTGATGGCCGACTGGCTGCAAGGCTATGGTCTGGTTGTCGTTCTGGAACACGGTAAAGGTGATATGAGCCTTTATGGCTACAACCAAAGCGCACTGGTGAGCGTGGGTGCTCAGGTGAAGGCAGGACAGCCTATCGCCCTTGTGGGCACCAGCGGCGGCCGCGGCACGCCTTCGCTCTACTTTGAAATCCGACGCCAGGGACAGGCCGTCAATCCACTACCGTGGTTAGGAAGATAAGTTTTGTTTCAACCCTCTAAGCTCTCGGCCGCCCTGTGCGGCCTGTTTCTGTCACTTTCCGCCCATGCGGGAAAACTCTCCATCGTGATCGATGACTTTGGTTATCGGCCAAAAGAAGAGAATAAAGTGCTGCAGATGCCCACCGCGATTTCCGTTGCGGTCCTGCCGAATGCGCCCCATGCGCGTGAGATGGCCACCAAAGCGCATCAGGGTGGTCGCGAAGTGCTGATCCACCTGCCGATGGCACCGCTTAGCAAACAGCCACTGGAGAAAGACACGCTGACGCCCGAGATGAGCAGCACGGAAATCGAGCGGATTATTCGAGAAGCCAGCGGCAAAGTGCCTTTTGCGGTTGGCCTGAATAACCATATGGGCAGCAAAATGACCTCCAGCCTGCCCGGCATGCAGAAAGTGATGCAGGTGCTTAATCACTACAACTATTACTTTCTCGATAGCATGACGATTGGCAATAGTCAGTCGATCCCAGCCGCGCAAGGTACCAACGTTAACGTCCTGAAACGCCGCGTGTTCCTTGATGATAGTCAGGATGAGGCTTCAATCCGCGCGCAGTTTACCCGCGCGGTGAAACTTGCGCAGCGCGATGGTTATGCCATTGCGATTGGTCATCCGCATCCGACGACGGTGCGCGTACTGCAGCAGATGCTGCCGACATTGCCAGCCGATATCACGCTAGTGCGGCCAAGCCAGTTGCTGAATGAGCCGCTGCATCAGGGTGCGGCTTCGCCGCCATCCAAAACGCAGCCGCCACGCTTCCGTGCGCCAGGCGTGTGTAAGCCGGGCAAACCGTTGCCGCCCGTGCCGCAGCACTATGCCGTTGAGTTGATCAGTGAAAGCATTGCGCAAAGTCTATTGGTTCAGACAATAAGGCAGCTCTTCTGAGCTCGGGAAAAGAAATTCAATGAGAAGAAAAATTCTGCTGTTGGATACCGGCCGCGAATGGGGCGGCGGTACCAACAGTATGCTCGAATTGCTCAAGCGCATTGATCGGCAGAGGTTCGATATTACCTGCTGTTTCTACAACAACTATTCTCGCGGCAACAGTGAAACCATTGAGTCAATTCTCAATTCGATTGGCATTCCGGTGGTTTTTATCGCCCAGCGTCGTCAGCCGAAATGGGCGAAAATCGCCAAAGAGCTGTTACGCACGCTATTCATTTTTAACCGCTCTTTAAAGAAGCAGATGATCGGTCGGGTTGACGAAAAATGGCGTGTATTGCCAAACGCCCAACAGATTTCATCTCTTATGCAAGCTGGGCAATATGACGCGCTGTATATGAATAATCAACCGAGCACCAATGTTGAAGGCTATCGCGCGGTTGAGGATTTGCAGGTTGCACTGATTCAACATTGCCGCATTGAGCCACAGTTAAATTCAGTGTTAGTGGACATGGTTAATAAACGCGTTGATGCCGTTATTGCGGTTTCGCATGGCGTAAATCAGACTTTGCGCCAAAGCGGCATTGATGCGCAGCGTTGCTTCACCGTTTCAAATGCTATCGATATTCATCAGGCCTTACCGGATCGCAAAGCCGTTCGCGCCCGCCTGGCTTATTCCCCTGATACCTTTATTTTTGGATCCATCGGCTCTCTTATTACGCGTAAAGCGAACCATCATATCTTCCAGGCGCTGGGCCAATTCAAACGCATACATCCCGAAGCCAATTGGAAAATGGTGGTGGTGGGTGCCGGGCCGGAACAGGAGAATTTGGTTTTGCTGGCGCGCAAAGAGAACATTGCGTCGAATATTGTGTTTACTGGCTTTCAAAATAACCCTCTGGATTACCTCGCGGCGTTTGACACTTTTATTCTCGCTTCAAGTAGTGAAGGCCTACCGCGCGTCGTGTTGGAAGCCATGCTGGTGAAAACGGCCGTGATTGGTTCGAACGTAGTTGGAACGGCAGAACTAATTAGCCACAACGAAACCGGATTATTATTCGAATACGGCGATATTAAACAATTAAGTGCGCATCTTGCCGTATTATGGCAAGACGCAAGTTTACGCCAGCGTCTCATTAACACCGCCGAAGAACGTGTACGCGAATGCTACGCCATTGAAAACTATGTGGCCGGGGTAGAGACGATATTGGATAACAGTATTGAAAGGAAAACTCATGTTTGATTTTTTGAACAAAAATCGTCGGCATATTCGTGCACGTCATAATATTCCTTATGCGCAAAGCAATACGCAAGGCGACGTTACGGTTACCTCGGTTGTTATTCCGTGCACTGGCGCGGATTATGTTGAAGAAGCGTTATTAAGCGCTGAGTTTGCTCGTCGGTTTGCGCCGGAAATGGAAGAGATTGTTATCGTGAGCGACCAATCTGAGCAGGCTTTTGGCAAACTTCCACATAATTGCCGCGTGGTAACGCTCAATGTTCCGCATCGCGAGGAAAGTTATCGTTATAAGCAAATCTATCGCAGTCGCCTAATTAAAATTCAGGCGCCTTTACAAGCCAAAGGCGACGGTATTTTAATGATTGATTCGGATCTGAATTTGCTTAAATCGCCTGATATTCGTATGCATCCAGGCCACCTTTACTCCAGTTTCCGTAACGGGAAAATGATCGCCAAGCTAGAGGGCGCGGAAGCACAGGCCATTCCCGCCTATTACCGGCCATCGATAAGACCTTATTTTGAAGATCACGTTAATGGTGCGTACCTGGCGGCAACCCGACAAACCTGGAAACGCATTTGTCCACTCTGGTTAACGCTCTTTCAGGATACCTGGGAATTAATGAATGACAGCCAACCGCCGACGGATCAGCTTCCCCTCGCCGCTTTGTTGGATATGTTGGATCTTCGCACGGTCAATTTAGGAGAATGGGCAAACTGGCCGGTTTCCAAAAAGATTGGCGGTAGCTCAGCAACCATTCCGGCAGACGTCATTGGCGCGCACGGTGGATTTCCATTGAGTGAATGGCAAAAGTATTTACTGGATCCCACCCAGCCACTCACCTTTAAAGGCCAGGACTACACCCGCAAAGTGCGCTACCTGACGGACGATGAAAAGAAACAATCCTGAAACTCTCCGGCCACCAGGCCGGAGAATGAATTAATCCCAGCTCAACACCACTTTGCCCGATCTTCCCGAGCGCATCTCATCAAAGCCCTGCTGGAACTCATCAATGTGATAGCGATGAGTGATGATGGGCGTCAGATCGAGGCCGGACTGAATCAGCGCCGCCATCTTGTACCAGGTTTCGAACATCTCGCGGCCGTAGATGCCTTTGATGAACAAGCCTTTAAAGATCACCTGATTCCAGTCGATGGACATCTCGCCCGGCGGAATGCCCAGCAGCGCGATGCGGCCGCCGTGGTTCATTACCTCCAGTAAGGTGCGGAACGCCGGTGGCGCACCAGACATCTCCAGACCGACATCAAAACCTTCGGTCATGCCGAGTTCGGCCATCACATCACGCAGATTTTCCTGCGCCACGTTGACGGCGCGCGTTACGCCCATTTTGCGTGCCAGATCGAGGCGATAGTCGTTGATGTCGGTGATCACCACATGACGCGCGCCGACGTGCTTGCACACCGCCGCCGCCATGATGCCAATCGGCCCGGCACCGGAGATCAGCACATCTTCGCCCACCAGATCGAACGAAAGCGCAGTGTGCACCGCATTGCCAAAGGGATCGAAAATCGCCGCCAGTTCGTCAGAAATGTTGTCGGGAATTTTGAAGGCATTAAACGCCGGAATCACCAGATATTCGGCAAAGCAGCCCTGACGATTAACGCCAACGCCTACCGTGTTGCGGCACAGATGCGTGCGTCCAGCGCGGCAGTTGCGGCAATGGCCGCAGGTGATGTGGCCTTCACCGGAAACACGATCGCCAACGGCAAAGCCCTTAACTTCCTGGCCCATTCCCACCACTTCACCCACATATTCGTGGCCGGTGATCATCGGCACCGGAATGGTTTTGCGCGACCAGTCATCCCAGTTGTAGATGTGCACGTCGGTACCGCAGATAGCGGTTTTACGAATCTTAATCAGTAGGTCGTTATGGCCGGGTTCAGGTATTGGCGCGTCCTTGACCATCCAAATGCCTTCTTCGGCTTTTAATTTGGCGAGTGCTTTCATTTCCCTGCTCCTGAAATAACGCCCAGCTGTTGACCAATACGGGTGAAGGCCGCCACGGCGTGTTCCAGCTGCGCCTGCGTATGTCCGGCAGAGATCTGCGTGCGGATACGTGCCTGACCTTGCGGTACCACCGGATAGAAGAAGCCTGTGACGTAGATTCCTTCCTGCTGCAACAGGCTGGCAAATTGCTGCGCCACTTTGGCATCGCCCAGCATTACGGGGATGATGGCGTGATCGGCGCCGGCCAGCGTGAAGCCTGCGGCAGTCATCTTCTCGCGGAAGAAGCGGGCATTTTCCCACAGACGCTGGCGCAAACCGTCACCTTCACTCAGCAGCTCCAGCACGCGCAGCGAGGCAGCCACAATCGCAGGCGCCAGCGAGTTGGAGAACAGATACGGACGCGAGCGCTGACGCAGCCACTCAACCACTTCTCTTTTCGCCGCCACGTAGCCGCCCGATGCGCCACCCAGCGCTTTACCCAGCGTGCCGGTCAGAATGTCGACGCGATCCATCACGCCGCAATATTCGTGCGTGCCGCGTCCGGCAGAACCCACAAAGCCCACCGCATGGGAATCATCGACCATCACCAGCGCATCGAACTCATCGGCCAGATCGCAAATACCCTGCAGATTGGCAATCACGCCATCCATCGAGAACACGCCATCGGTGGCAATCAGGATGTGGCGCGCGCCTTTGTCGCGTGCTTCCTGTAAACGCGCACGCAGCTCACTCATGTCATTATTGGCGTAACGATAGCGCTGCGCTTTACACAAACGCACGCCATCAATGATCGATGCGTGATTAAGGGCATCTGAAATAATCGCGTCTTCGGCGCTGAGCAGCGTTTCAAACAGGCCGCCGTTGGCATCAAAGCAGGACGAGAACAGAATCGCGTCTTCCATGCCGAGGAACGCGGCCAGCTTGTGTTCCAGCTGCTGGTGGATGTCCTGCGTGCCGCAGATAAAGCGCACCGAGGCCATGCCAAAACCGTGCGTATCCATGCCGTCTTTCGCCGCCTGGATCAATGCCGGATGATTAGCTAAACCCAAATAGTTATTGGCGCAGAAGTTGATGACGGGCGGGCTGTTAGCAACGTTGATTTCTGCCTGCTGCGCCGACGTGATGGTGCGTTCTTGTTTGAACAATCCGTCCTGACGTGTTGTCTCAAGTTGTTGACGAATTTGCGAATAAAACTGACTGGACATGATTATGCTCCTCAGATAGCAAATATTTGGCACATATTACTGATCGAAAAGCGAATCAACGACATTTCAGCCATCAATATCTCGGTTTTGCAGCATAGTTCACGCTGCGAACAGGATTTGTGCAGCGTATACGGCGTCATCTGGCTGCCTGCGTCTGGCTGAAATGTTATGATGATAGGCATTCGTGGGTGAAACCTCCTGTTTCCCCCCAACTCTTTAAAGGCAAAGCATATGATTATCGTAACCGGTGGCGCTGGCATGATTGGCAGCAACATTGTTAAAGCGCTGAACGACCGCGGTCTGACCGACATTTTGGTGGTGGATAATCTGAAGGATGGCACCAAGTTCGTGAATCTGGCGGATCTCGACATCGCCGATTACATGGATAAAGAGGAATTCCTCAGCTACATCATGTCTGGCGAAGATCTCGGCCCCATCGAAGCCGTGTTCCATGAAGGTGCGTGTTCCGCAACCACCGAGTGGGATGGCAAGTACATGATGGATAACAACTATCAGTACTCGAAAGATCTGCTGCACTTCTGCCTCGAGCGCGAAATCCCGTTCCTCTACGCCTCATCTGCTGCCACTTACGGCGGCCGCAATGAGAACTTCATCGAAGAGCGCCAGTACGAGCAGCCGCTGAATGTGTACGGCTACTCAAAAATGCTGTTCGATCACTACGTGCGCCAGATTCTGCCTGAAGCAGACTCACCGGTGTGCGGCTTCCGTTACTTCAACGTGTACGGTCCGCGTGAAGGCCACAAAGGCGGCATGGCGAGCGTCGCGTTCCACCTCAATACGCAAATTAGCAACGGTGAAAATCCAAAACTGTTCGAAGGCAGCGACGATTTCCGCCGCGACTTCATCCATGTTGATGACGTGGTTGCGGTAAATCTGTGGTGCTGGGAAAACGGCGTTTCCGGTATCTACAACTGCGGAACAGGCCGTGCTGAATCTTTCCAGGAAGTGGCGGATGCGGTGCTGAACTTCCATCAGAAAGGCCAGATTGAATACATTCCGTTCCCGGACAAGCTGAAAGGCCGTTATCAGGCGTTTACCCAAGCCGATCTCACCAATCTGCGTGCAGCCGGTTACGACAAGCCGTTCAAAACCGTTGCGCAAGGCGTGGGCGAATACATGGCCTGGCTGAACCGTAACGTATAAGGAAACCGGCAGCAGCGATGAAAATTCTGGTTATTGGCCCATCATGGGTCGGCGATATGATGATGTCGCAAAGTCTCTATCGCACGCTCAAGGCTGAGCATCCTGATGCGGTGATCGACGTGATGGCGCCGGCCTGGTGCCGCCCATTGTTGTCGCGTATGCCGGAAGTGAATCAGGCGCTGGCGATGCCGCTCGGCCACGGCGCATTGGCGCTGGGCGAGCGTCGTCGTTTGGGGAAAACCCTGCAGGCCAGTGGCTATGACCGCGCCTATGTGCTGCCGAACTCCTTTAAATCTGCGCTGGTGCCGTTTTTCGCCGGGATCAAACGTCGCACCGGCTGGCGCGGCGAGATGCGCTATGGCGTGTTAAATGATGTCCGCGTGCTGGACAAAGCGGCCTTTCCGTTGATGGTTGAGCGCTATGTGGCGCTCGGCTATGACAAACCGGTTGCTTCCGCGCAGCAGCTGCCGCAGCCGTTGCTGTGGCCGCAATTACGTGTCGATGATGATGAAAAGCGGATGACGGCGGCGCAGTTTGCGCTGTCCGCCGAACGTCCGGTGATTGGGTTTTGTCCGGGCGCAGAGTTTGGCCCGGCGAAGCGCTGGCCGCATTATCATTATGCCGCGCTGGCAGAGCAGCTGATTGGCGAAGGTTATCAGGTGGTGCTGTTCGGTTCGGCGAAAGATCGTGAAACCGGCGACACCATTGTGCAGACGCTATCAGAAGCGGCGCGTGCGCACTGCAAAAATCTGGCGGGTGAGACGCAACTCGAGCAAGCCGTGATTCTGCTGGCGAACTGTGTGGCGGTGGTCAGTAACGATTCCGGCCTGATGCATATCGCTGCGGCGCTTAATCGTCCGCTGGTGGCGCTGTATGGCCCAAGCAGCCCGGACTTCACTCCGCCGTTATCTCAGCACGCGCGCATTATTCGTTTGATCACCGGCTATCACAAAGTCCGCAAAGGTGATGCCGAGCAAGGTTATCACCAGAGCCTGATTGATATTCAGCCAGCGCGCGTCCATCAGGAACTGAGCGCGCTGTTGCATCCGGTGCAGGAGTAAAGATGCACGTTTTGATTGTTAAAACCTCCTCGATGGGAGACGTGCTGCATACCTTGCCAGCGCTCACGGATGCGATGCAGGCGATTCCAGGCATCAAGTTTGATTGGGTGGTGGAAGAAAACTTCGCTCAAATCCCCGCCTGGCATCCGGCGGTGGATAGAGTGCTGCCAGTGGCGATTCGCCGCTGGCGCAAGCACTGGTTCGGTAGCCAGCAGCGTGAAGAGCGTGTGCAATTTAAGCGTGAGCTGCAATCGCGTCAGTATGATGTGGTGCTGGATGCACAAGGTTTGATCAAAAGCGCCGCGCTGGTAACGCGCCTGGCAAAAGGCGAGAAGCACGGGCAGGACAGCCGCAGCGCACGCGAACCTTTCGCCAGCTGGTGGTATGACAAACGCCATGAAATCAACAAGCAACAGCATGCCGTCGAACGTACGCGCGAGCTGTTTGCCAAAAGCCTCGGCTATGAAAAGCCTGCAACGCAGGGCGACTACGCGATTGCCGGCCATTTCCGGTCTACGCTGCCCAATGACACGCAGCCTTATCTGGTGTTTCTGCATGCTACCACGCGTGATAACAAACACTGGCCGGAGTCACACTGGCGTGCGCTGATTGAGTTAGTTCAGCCAACAGGATTGCGCGTGAAATTGCCGTGGGGCGCAGAGCATGAACATCAACGCGCACAGCGTCTGGCCGAAGGCTTCGACCATGTTGAGGTATTGCCTAAGTTAACGCTGGAGCAGGTAGCGCAAGAATTAGCTGGCGCGCGAGCGGTGGTGTCGGTAGATACCGGTTTAAGTCATCTGACGGCAGCGCTGGATCGTCCGAATATCACGCTGTACGGCCCAACCGATCCCGGTCTAATTGGTGGCTATGGCGAGAATCAGTACGTGCTGCGCCCTGCAGAAGGCCACAGCATGGCGGATATTCAAGCCATAGATGTCGCAACAATGATTAAAGAAATCACGGTATAGTTTTATAACGTACCGTAATTTAGCGTGACTGGTCACTTTTCTTTAAAAGCGCGTATTCTGTTAGCGTCATGCCCTGAGTACGTGGTTGTAACCAGCTAAATAGCTGCTCTAAATCATCGTAAAGGTGCTCAATATCAGCCTCATTTTTAAACGTGGGGCTGCCATCGGGCATAAATTCTGATGAATGCAGCATGAACTCAACGTAATCATTTCCCTGGCTAAGTGTTTGCTCAACCACCTGTTTCATCTGCTGCACATTGCCCCCCACCGGACGTAGCCAATTAACAGATGGACCGCGCTTCTTGCCGCGCATGTCATTCCACGCTTTTTTTAGCTGATTAGTGAAAGCGCCATAGCGGTACTGAATGCTCATCGGCAACTCCAGCAACGGGCTGTCACCCGCGCGGGAAATATCACTAACATCAAGGTAATAGGCATGATCCGGGAAACGGCTGTAATCGGTGCCGCCTTTGCCTTGCGGCGCGCCGGATGAATTGCGCCAATCCACGCGAGGTGTGACGGAGCAATCAACTAAATAACCGTTGTCGATCAATGCTCGAGCGTAAACTTCATTAAAAGCCCAGCGTCCGGCACGATGACTGGTCATCTTCTGCCGAAAAGCGCTTTCCAGCAAATCGGTCATGTAAGCGACCTTGTCGCGCAGGATATTTTCTGGAAATTCAATCAAATAAGGCTGATAGCGCCAGTCATCATCGGTCAACGCGTATTCCGGCGGGCTATACCATGCATGAAGATGCATGCCGATTTCACCTTGCCCACGCGCCAGCAGATCGCGACCAAATTCAACATACGCCGCATCGCTCGCCATTTCGTAATTCGTTAGCCAGGTGGGTTTAAAACCGTATTTCTCACATAAGGCTTGAAAGCGCGGCAGAAACTGAACATTTCGCGTGGTAACCTTGCCGCTGCGATTGCGCCAAAGATTATCGCCTTCAGTATCGAGAGTGATTAAAAACGCAGGCTTATCCATAACTTATCCGATAAAATGAGCACTTTCTCATCGCTATGGTACGCAAGCCCATGAATGAGGGCAAACTTTTCATTTGCTGCAGTGAGCAGATGTTGGTAGCAGTATAATAGCGGTTAAACTAGAGTAAATTAGAATGCACATCGGCCCTAATACGCAGAATACTCATCTTAAGAGCAATGCGTAATGTCTGAAGCCAAACATACCTAATAAATTGATTTATCTTATATTCAGTCCTGTTTTATCAGGGGATGATAGATATTTTGTCATACAAAACAGGCTGGCGATTAGGAGCAAAAGAATTTGTCGAAGCGCATTCTGATGGTAATTGATGGCCTGCCGGGCGGTGGCGCCGAAAAAGTTGTTCTGACGCTGGCTGAAGGTTTTATCAGCCAGGGGCATCGGGTGTCGCTCTTCTCCTTACGCAAAGTCTGTGAATATCCCATTCCTGCAGGCGTTGATTATCAGACCGTGATTGATAAAAGCTCACGGCCGTGGCGCAAACTGACTGAAACCCATCGTCGTGCACATTTGCTTGATGAATCCGTGCGCCAAAGCGAAGCGCTGCACGGAAAATTTGATTTGGTCTTGTCTAATCTGCATAAAACCGATCGGATTGTCCGCTATGCGCGTGCGCTGGATGCCAGTAAAACCTGGTATTGCCTGCACGGCGTTTTTTCAGCCTCCTATCTTGCGCGCAAATCAGGTTTCTCTTTGTGGCTTAAGCGGCTGAAAATTCGCGATACTTATCGCGGCAAGCAGCTTATCGGTGTCTCGCAATATGTCATTGATGATGTGATTCAAAACATCGGGGTGAAGCCAAGCAAAGCACAGGTCATCTTTAACCCGTTTGATTTCGAACTTATTTCCCGCCTGGCCGCAGAACCGTGTCCACTTGCCGGAAGCAATTTTGTGCTGCATGTGGGGCGTTTTCATGAAACCAAGCGCCACGATCGCTTGCTGGCCGCCTATGCTCAAAGTGGCATCACGGCTCCGCTGGTGCTATTAGGTCAGGGAAGCGAAAAAATCACGGAAAGATTACGCCAGCAAGCCATCGATTTAGGCATCGCGGAGCGCGTACGCTTTGAAGGTTTCCATAAAAATCCTTACCCATGGATTCGCCACGCTCGCTTATTAGTGGTGAGTTCAGACAGCGAAGGTTTTGGCAATGTACTGGTCGAAGCTTTAAGCTGCGGCACGCCGATAGTCAGCACTCGCTGCCCTGGCGCACCATCAACTATCATGAGCGGAGATCTTGCACGCGGGCTAGCGGATTTGAATGCGGATTCACTGGCGCAGAAAATGCACGAGGTTTATGCCGCTCCGCCTGATTTGCAACATCTGGACTTAAGCATTTATAGTCTCAAGGTTATTTGTCAGCAGTATTTGCAACTGGCAGAAGTGGAAGAACCACTATTTTCAGGCACTGAGCACGTTTCAGGTTAACAGGTCCCCATGTCGGTGTGGCCGTATCATGGGGATAAAAACGTTGACGTATGTGATTCTCTTTTTACTCTTTTTGCCGGTCAAATGGGTGATGAAAATCTTCCATGGCCGAACCGGTAAAAATCTGGTGATTCAAACAGCCAAAATCGGTGATTTCATCAATATCACTCCGCTGTTAACTCATTTGGGGAAAAGCGACGCACTGTTAAGCAATAGCGTTGCCGCGCTCGCTTCGCGCGATAACACGCTGGAAAATATTTGGTATATCGAAGAGCATCGCTCCGGCCTCATTAAGAAAATTAAACTGGTCTGGCAACTGCTCAACCGTTACGACAACATCTATCTGTTACATCCCACCAACCTCAACCTGTTCATTGCCGCTTGCTGTAATGCCAGCAACAAACAGTTTCTTTCCAGCTACCGCCGCAAAGGTTATCAGGGATTGTTTTATCTCACCGCAAGCGGTGTGGTGGAGCATGAGAGAAATACTCTGACGCTGGAAAATTACCTAAAACTCGCCGATCGCTCGTTCACTAAAGAGAGTTATCCGAAGCATGCGACACAACCACTTTGGCACCCCAACTCGCTGCCGGATGAAATATTCCAGCATGATGGCATTCGCATTGGCATCAGTATCACCGCAGGCAATCAGGCAAAAACCATTCCACCGAAAATCTGGCAGCGACTTTTTGACCACTTAAGCGATTTACCCTGCCAGTTTTATGCCTTTGGCGCACCGAATGAACAATCACGCTTGCAGGAGCTGTATAAAGTTGTCGGCGCGCGCGCGAACCTGACAAGCCTTGTCGGCAAAGTGCCGTTGGAGGACGTCCCTGCGGTCATTAGCGAGATGGATTTCTATATCGCGTCAGATTCCGGCAATGTCTATATTGCCGATGCGCAACAAGTGCCGATCATTTTGATTTACGGCCCATGTTGCGTCGAAGAGCAGCGGCCGCTGGGTGATGTGTTGTTGATTGGCCCAAATCATATTGCGCCCTCATCCTTTGTTTTCGCCGCGCAGTACAAATTTATGCATCCTACTGAACAGCTGTTTGAACTGGATCAGCGGAAGCTTGACGATATTCACGATTTTATTAGCACGCGGCAGCAACAACGCCTGGCGCGACGGAAGAACATGAAAACAGCATGACAACGCAGCCCGAAAGCTCAGCCCCGTTACTCAGTCTCATTATTCCTATGTTTAACGCAGGCAGCGATTTTGCTGCCTGTGTGCAAGCGCTGCTGGCTCAAACTCTCACCTCACTGGAAATTATCATTGTCGATGATGGTTCCACTGACGGTTCGGGGGAGCGTGCTGATGCTTATGCGCAGCAGCATCCCCATGTTCGCGTTATCCATCAGACCAATGGCGGCGTATCGCGCGCGCGCAATGCGGGCTTAGCGGTGGCGCGCGGTAAGTACGTTTCGTTTCCGGATGCTGACGACACCATGGATGCCGCGATGTATCAAACGCTGGTTGAGATGGCGGAGCGCGACAATCTGGATGCCGCACAGTGCAACGCGGAATGGTTTTTCAAAGCCAGCCAGCAAGTAAAACCGCTGATTCCGCTCGATCGCCTCACCAGCACCGAGGTACTGAGCGGCCCTGAGTGGCTTAATAAGGCGCTGCAAACGCATCGCTACATGCATGTGGTTTGGCTGGGCATTTACCGCCGAGAGTTGATCGAACAGCTTAAACTCTACTTTGAACCCGGCCTGCATCATCAGGACATTCCATGGACCACCGAGTTCATGCTCAACGCGCAACGTGTGCGTTACACCGATAAAGTGTTGTACTGCTACTACATGCATGATGCTTCCATCAGCAACCGTAAGCGCACCGGCCAGCGTAATGTGGAATATCAGCGTCACTACCTGAGAATCGCGCAGTTGCTGGAAGAGCTCAATACACGCTACCGTCATAAGGTAAAAATCTACCCGGCATTTCACTACCAGATTACGCATGAGGCGCTCAGCGTCTGCCACTGTATCCGACGCGAACCCGAAGAGAGCGCACGTCAGGCGATGATTGCCGATTTGTTCGCTACGCAAACTCACCGGCGCATGCTGCGTAACGCGCGCGGTATAAAGCAATGGTATCAACTGCTGCTATGGCTAAGCCGGATTTACCGCTGGCGCAAGAAATAAGCGCCGCGTCCGGCTTTCACGCCTTTGGGGTTTGCCTTACAATCAGCTGACTGAATTCTGAGATCATTTGAGTATGGCAAGCCCGATTCCAGACCAATTTGCACCGAAAAATATTCTGCTGATCAAGCTGCGTCATCACGGCGACATGCTGCTGACCACGCCCGCGATAAACGCGCTGCGCCAACGCTATCCTCAGGCGAACATCGACGTTCTGCTCTACAAAGAAACCCGTCCAATGCTGGAGGCGCACCCGGCCATTCGCCAGTTGCACATCATTGATCGCAACTGGAAGAAGGAAGGCGGCTGGCAGAAATTCCGGCATGAAATGGCCCTGCTTTCCGCGGTGCGCGCGTGCCATTATGACCTGGTGATTAACCTCGCCGATCAGTGGCGCAGCGCCATCATTACCGGATTCTCTGGCGCGCCGGTGCGTATCGGTTTTGCCTTCCGCAAACGTGATAACGCCTTATGGCGCTGGATGCACAACCATCTGGTCAGCACGGAAGATCATCATCAGCTGCATACGGTTGAACAGAATATGGCCGCGCTCAAGCCGCTGGGCATCGGCGGCGCCGGCGCAAAAGCCTCGATGCATTTCAGCACAGCCGATCAACAAATAGTGCAGGATGTACTGGCTCATCATGCGGTGAAAATGCCGTTTGTTGTGCTGCAACCCACTTCTCGCTGGCTGTTCAAATGCTGGGAAGATGAAAAAGTCGCACAGCTAATTGATGCGCTCGCTGCCGAAGGCCGCACCGTGGTACTCACGGCGGCGCCGGACCAGAAAGAAATGGCAATGATCGCCAATATTCAGTCGCTGTGTCGCAGCCACAATGTGGTGTCGCTGGCGGGAGAATTATCCTTGCCGCAGCTGGCGGCGCTGATTGATGCGGCACAGCTGTTTATCGGCGTAGATTCTGCGCCGATGCACATGGCCGCCGCGCTGGAAACGCCGTGTCTTGCGCTGTTTGGACCTACCAAGCTGCAACACTGGCGTCCGTGGGGCGATCACAATCGCGTGATTTGGGCCGGTGATTATGGCCCGCTCCCCTCGCCAGACGACATCGATACCAACACGCAACAGCGCTATCTTTCTGCCATTCCCGTTGAGGATGTGGTGGCTGCCGCCCGGAGTTTTTTGCATGAGTAAGTTACGCCTGGCGATTGTCCGGCAGAAATACCGCCCAGACGGCGGCGCTGAACGTTTTA
The DNA here is from genome assembly GCF_028048155.1 of Pantoea leporis. NCBI lineage: Bacteria > Pseudomonadati > Pseudomonadota > Gammaproteobacteria > Enterobacterales > Erwiniaceae > Pantoea > Pantoea leporis. Next base: position 62,467 of record NZ_JALMEU010000013.1, on the reverse strand, counting down.
TTTCGCGTGCGCTGGAAGCGCTGGATAGCGAGCAGCTCGATCTCAATATCATCACTCGCAGCTGGCAGGGCACGCCGAATCCGGCCTGGCATCTGCACATCTGCAATCCAGCGAAATTCGGTCGCATCTCGCGCGAGCGCGGTTTTGCGTGTGCCGCGCGTGCATGCTGGGAACGCGAAAAGTTCGATATTGTGCAAAGCCACGAACGCATCGCCGGTTGCGATATCTTTCGTGCCGGTGATGGCGTGCATCGCGTCTGGCTGGAGCAGCGCGCGCGCATTGTGACGCCGTGGCAGCGCTTAAGCGCCCGCCTTAGTCGTTATCATCGTTATGTGTTACAGGCGGAAGCCGATATGTTCAACGCGCCGTCGTTGAAAGCGGTGATCTGTAACTCAGAGATGGTGAAACAGGATATTTTGCGTCATTTCAGGCTCGATGCCAGCAAGATCCATGTGATTCACAACGCCATTGATAGCCAACGCTTCCAGCCAGCCAGCGAAGCGCTGCGTCATGCAGCACGTCAGCAGCTCAAACTGCCGCAGGATGCCACGGTGATGATTTACGTGGGTTCGGGTTTTGAGCGTAAAGGCTTAAAAGCGGCGATTGAAGCGGTGGCGAAAAGCGATCGCTATCTGGTGGTGGTCGGCCAGGATAAGCAGCTGTCGCGCTATCAGCAGCTGGCAAACCAGCTCAATTGCCTCGATCGCTTACGCTTCGTCGGCGTGCAGCAGGACGTGCAACCGTTCTACCATGCAGCCGATGCGCTGCTGCTGCCTACGCTTTATGATCCCTTCCCAAATGTAGTGCTGGAAGCGATGGCTTGCGGCCTGGCGGTGATCACCAGCACCGGCTGCGGCGGCGCAGAGTTTATCACTGCGGGTCAGGAAGGTTTTGTCTGCGATGCATTAGATATCAACGCGTTAAACGAAGCCGTGCTGGCAACACCGGCGCTTTCACACAATTCTGCCATGGGCGAAGCCGCACGTCGCAGAATTGAACCTTATGGTCCGCAGCGGCTGGCGCAAGCGCTGACCTCGCTGTATCAGCAAGTGCTGCAGACCAGCTGACGAAGTGGTATGAGCAGGCGGTTAATTTCTGATAACATGCCGCCTTTCATCTGTTTTTTGACGCGATTCTGTCGTAACGGTAACTATGACGACTCTATACACAGCCTTGCTCTACCTGATTCAGCCACTAATCTGGTTGCGCCTGTGGCTGCGCGGTCGAAAAGCACCGGCCTATCGTAAACGCTGGGCAGAACGCTACGGCTATTGCAGCGGAAAAGTGCTGCCACATGGCATTGTGCTGCACTCGGTTTCCGTCGGCGAAACGCTGGCGGCAGTGCCGCTGGTGCGCGCGCTGCGCCACCGCTATCCAACGCTGCCGATTACCGTCACCACCATGACGCCAACCGGCTCCGAGCGTGCGCAGTCCGCGTTTGGCAAGGATGTGCACCACGTTTACCTGCCCTACGATCTGCCTGGTTCGATTAACCGTTTCCTCGATACCGTCGATCCGCGACTGGTGATCATCATGGAAACCGAGCTGTGGCCAAACATTATCCGTATTCTGCATCAGCGCAAGATTCCGCTGGTGATTGCCAACGCGCGCCTGTCTGAGCGCTCGGCCAAAGGCTACAAGAAGCTCGGCGGCTTTATGCGCGACCTGCTGCAGCGCATCACGCTGATTGCCGCGCAAAACGCCGAAGATGGCGACCGTTTCCTCAGCCTTGGCCTGAAACGTTCGCATCTCACCGTTACCGGCAGCCTCAAGTTTGATATCTCCGTAACGCCAGAGCTGGCGGCAAAAGCGGTCACGCTGCGTCGTCAGTGGGCGTCGCGTCGTCCGGTGTGGATCGCCACCAGCACTCACGAAGGCGAAGAGGCAATTGTGCTCGATGCGCATCGACGTCTACTGCAGCAGTTCCCCGATCTGCTGCTGATTTTGGTGCCGCGCCATCCGGAACGTTTCAAAGATGCCTGCGACCTGACGCAAAAACGCGGCTTCAGCTTTATCCTGCGTAGCAGCGGCGAAATTCCATCAAGCTCCACGCAGGTGGTCATTGGCGACACCATGGGCGAGCTGATGATGCTGTACGGCATCGCCGACCTCGCCTTTGTTGGCGGCAGCCTGGTTGAGCGCGGCGGCCACAATCCACTGGAGCCGGCAGCGCATGCCATTCCGGTGCTGATGGGCCCGCACATCTGGAACTTCAAAGATATCTGCGCCAAGCTGCAACAGGCCGAAGGGCTGATTACCGTTACTGACGTGGTATCGCTGCAGAAAGAAGTCGCTAACCTGCTGCAGGATGACGATTATCGCCGCTATTACGGCCGTCATGCTGTGGAAGTGCTGCATCAAAATCAGGGCGCATTACAGCGTCTGCTACAGTTACTCGAACCTCATTTACCGCCGCGAGCTCACTAATTCATGTCGCAACGCCAACGTCTCTCCGTGGTGATGATCGCCAAAAACGAAGCTGAACTGCTGCCGGAGGCGCTGGCTTCTGTCAGTTGGGCAGATGAGATTGTGGTGCTCGATTCCGGCAGCAGCGACAACACGATGCAGGTCGCTCGCGAACAGGGCGCGCAGGTTTTCCAGGCTGAAGGCTGGCAGGGATTTGGCAAGCAGCGCCAGCGCGCGCAGGCCCATGCGCAAGGCGAGATGATTTTGATGATCGATGCCGACGAGCGCGTTACACCCGAATTGCGTCGCGCTATCGAGCAGGTTCTCGCACAGCCCGCCTCGGACAACGTTTACAGCCTCGGTCGCAGCAACCTGTTTCTCGGCCGCTTTATGCGCCACAGCGGCTGGTATCCCGATCGCGTTATGCGCCTCTATCCGCGCAAGTTCAATTACAACGACAATCTGGTGCATGAATCACTGGAGACGCAGGGTGCGCCGGTGGTGAAGCTGGCGGGCGATCTGCAACATCTCACCTGTCGTGACCTGATGGCGTTTCAGCGTAAGCAGATGAACTATGCCGAAGCCTGGGCAAATGAGCGTTTCCAGCGCGGCAAACGCTGCGGCTTGTTCTCGATCTTTAGCCACACGCTCGGCGCATTTGTTAAAACGCTGCTGCTGCGCGCCGGTTTTCTCGATGGCAAGCAGGGCTGGATTCTGGCGGTGGTTAATGCGCAGTACACTTTCAACAAATACTCGGCGCTCTGGGCGCTGCATCACACCTCAACACAAGGTCGCGTATGAGTACGAAAGCGATTTATCCCGGCACCTTTGATCCCTTCACGTTGGGTCATCTGGATATTGTGACGCGTGCAGCGAAGATGTTTGACCGCATCGTCGTGGCGATTGCCGCCAGCCCGAGTAAAAAGCCGCTGTTTAGTCTCGATGAGCGCGTGGATATGGCGCGTCAGGTGACGGCACATCTGCCGAATGTCGAAGTAATCGGGTTTAGCGACCTGATGGCGAACTTTGCTCAGGCGCAGAATGCCAATGTGCTGGTGCGTGGATTGCGTGCGGTTTCGGATTTCGAATATGAGCTGCAGCTGGCGCAGATGAATCGTCATCTGTTGCCCACGCTGGAGAGCGTGTTTCTGATGCCGTCAGAGGGTTTCTCGTTCGTCTCTTCTTCGCTGGTCAAAGAAGTCGCGCGCCATGCCGGTGACGTGCAGGCATTTCTGCCTGCCGTTGTGCATAAGGCGTTACTGGCGCGACTGGCACAGCCTTAACTCAGTGCTGGCAGCGTGGACACCAGAAGGTGCTGCGCTGACCATGTTTGCCGCTGACAATCGGCGTACCGCACGCACGGCAAGGTTCGCCGGCGCGGCCATAAACCTGCAACTGCTGCGCGAAGTAGCCGGGTTTACCGTCCGTTTGCAGGAAATCACGCAGCGTGGTGCCGCCCTGCTCAATCGAGCGTAACAACACCGCTTTGATGGTGTTAACCAGCAGCTCGGCCTCTTCCTGACTCAAACTCATTGCCGAACGATCGGGCAAGATCCCGGCAGTAAACAGCGATTCGCTGGCGTAGATGTTTCCGACGCCTACCACCACTTTGTTATCCATCAGCCACTGTTTAATCACGGTGCGTTTGCCGCGTGACTTTTCAAACAGATAGGCACCATCAAATTCGTTGCTGAGCGGTTCCGGACCGAGATGGGCCAGCACGCTGCTGCCTGCGAGGTCATTGCTCCACAGCCAGGCGCCAAAGCGACGTGGATCGGTGTAGCGCAATACTTTGCCGTTGCTCATCACTAAATCGACATGGTCATGTTTGGCGGCCGGTTGTTCGCCGGGTAGCACGCGCAGACTGCCGGACATGCCGAGGTGAATGATGATCCAGCCATGCGGTAGTTCGAGCAGCAGATATTTAGCGCGACGCTGCACGCTCAATACGGGTTGGTCGCTCAGCGCGTGGATTTCATGCGAGACCGGCCAGCGCAAACGTGAATTGCGCACCACCGCATGCAGAATCGTGGCACCCACCATGTGGGGTTCGATACCGCGACGACTGGTTTCTACCTCAGGTAATTCAGGCATCTCATCTCCTCAACGAATCGCAGAAACAAAAAACCCGGCCGAAGCCGGGTTTTTCACAGAACACTAAAATTACTTAATTTTAGCTTCTTTGTAGATCACGTGCTGACGTACAACCGGATCGAACTTTTTCAGTTCTAATTTCTCTGGTTTAGTACGTTTGTTCTTCGTGGTGGTATAGAAGTGACCTGTACCAGCAGAGGAAACCAGCTTGATCTTCTCACGAATACCTTTAGCCATGATTCAGTTCCTTAGTACTTCTCACCACGGGCGCGGATTTCGGTCAGAACCGTATCGATGCCCTTTTTATCAATAACACGCATACCTTTAGCAGATACACGCAGAGTAACGAAGCGCTTTTCGCTCTCAACCCAGAAACGGTGAGAGTGCAGGTTCGGCAGGAAACGGCGTTTCGTCGCGTTCATTGCGTGGGAACGGTTGTTACCCGTTACCGGACGCTTTCCAGTTACCTGGCAGACTCGTGACATTTCTATTCTCCAAAAATCAAATCAGCTCGAGCTTTAAAAACTAGGTTTTGGCCGCCTCGTCAGGCCTTAGCCCGCCCAGGCGAGTTCCATGTGAACCCGCTAAGCTGGCCCAAACGCCAAACCCGAGATTCTCAAAGGTGGCGTAGTATACGCCGCTCAGCCCGAGTGCTCAAGTCCCGAACAGATAAAGATCCCTCTGGATCGCGCAAAAATGCCCTATTTCTGTTCAGTTGAATCGATGAATTACAACCAACCGCGCTCGGCGAAAGAGGTAAACTCGCCGTGACCGATCACCAAATGATCAAGTAAACGGATATTGAGCAGCGCGCACGCTTGCCCGACTTTTCCGGTAATATCGCGGTCGGCGCGACTGGGTTCAGCGATTCCCGACGGATGATTGTGCGCCAGAATCACCGCCGCCGCGTTAAGTTTCAGCGCTTCGCGCACGATTTCGCGCGGGTGAACTTCCACGCTGGCAATCGAGCCGGAAAACATCTTCTGCGCCTGCAACACGCGGTGCTGATTATCGAGGAACAGCGCCATAAACACTTCGCGCTCCTGATGCGCCAGCACGCTTTGCAGGTAATGGCGCGTCACCTGCGGATTCTCCATCACGTTTTCCCGCGCCAGCTGGCTGGCAAAAAATCGCCTTCCCAGCTCGGCGATGGCATACAGCTGCGTCATTTTGGCGCTGCCCACGCCTTTAATCTGCCCGAGTTCCTCTTTGCTGGCCGTCATAATGCGATAGAGCGAACCAAACTCGTTCAACATCTGATGCGCCAACAGCAGCACGCTGGTGCCGCTGATACCGGTACGCAAAAAAATCGCTAGCAGCTCAGCATCACTCAACACTTCAGCGCCCATTAACATCAGTTTTTCCCGTGGTGCCAGTTCCGTCATGACCATCTCCTCCCTGCAATGCGGCGATTCTGCGCGTCAGCCACCGTCAGCGCCAGCACGCGCTGAACGATTTCAGAGCCAGCTCGCAAAGGCCGCAGGCAGTGAAAAGGCGCACTGTGGATTTTGTGATAAAGTTGCCTGCATCTGCCGCCCCTGACGCGGCAATTTGCTTTGAGGCGAACAACATGACGGGATTAGCTGGAAAGAAAATTCTGCTGGGCGTGAGCGGCGGCATTGCTGCATACAAAGCGCCGGAGCTGGTGCGTCGGCTGCGCGATCGCGGTGTTGATGTGCGCGTAATGATGACCGAAGCGGCCAAAGCCTTTATTACTCCGCTGAGCCTGCAGGCGGTTTCCGGTTATCCGGTATTTGATGATTTGCTCGACCCGGCAGCCGAAGCGGCGATGGGCCATATTGAACTGGCGAAATGGGCCGATTTAATTGTGCTGGCGCCGGCTACCGCCGATCTGATTGCCCGCGTCACTGCCGGCATGGCGAATGATTTGGTCACTACCGCGTGCCTGGCAAGCGCAGCGCCGGTTGCCATCGTCCCGGCCATGAATCAACAGATGTACCGCGCCGCGATCACGCAAGAGAACCTACAGCGTCTGCAGCAGCGCGGCATGCTGATCTGGGGCCCCGACAGCGGCAGCCAGGCGTGCGGCGATGTGGGTCCCGGCCGCATGCTCGATCCGCTGGCGATTGTGGCGCACGCGCTGGAATGGGCTGCGCCCGTCAACGATCTGCAACATCTCAGCATTATGATCACCGCCGGTCCAACCCGCGAAGCGCTGGACCCGGTGCGGTATATCAGCAATCACAGCTCGGGCAAGATGGGCTTTGCGATTGCTGCGGCTGCGGCCAAACGCGGTGCGAAGGTGACATTGGTTACCGGCCCGGTGGCGCTGCCAACGCCAGCTGGCGTGCAACGCGTGGACGTCGACAGCGCGCTGGAGATGGAAGCGGCGGTGATGGCGCAAATCCAGCAACAACATATTTTCATTGCCAGCGCAGCCGTGGCAGACTACCGGGCGGCTAACATTGCCGCAGAGAAAATCAAAAAACAGGGTGGCGACGATAGCGTCACGCTGCAGTTGGTGAAGAACCCCGATATTGTCGCAGGCGTCGCGGCGCTGCAGGAAAATCGCCCTTATGTTGTGGGATTTGCTGCCGAAACCCAGAATGTGGAAGAATACGCGCGGCAAAAACGGGTGCGAAAAAACCTGGATCTGATTTGTGCCAACGATGTGGCGCAGGCGGGTCAGGGCTTCAATAGCGACACCAATGCTCTTCACCTTTTTTGGCAGGAAGGAGAAAAAGTCTTACCGCTCAGTGATAAGACGCTCCTTGGCCAACAATTACTAGACGAGATTGTCAGCCGTTATGATGAAAAAAATCGACGTTAAAATTCTTGATGCACGCGTGGGCAATGAATTCCCGCTGCCGACTTATGCAACCTCTGGTTCCGCAGGCCTCGATTTACGTGCCTGCCTGGATGATGCGCTGGAAATCACACCAGGCATGACCACGCTGGTTCCCACCGGTTTGGCGATTCACATTGCCGATCCTGCTCTTGCCGCCGTGATTCTGCCGCGCTCCGGTCTTGGCCATAAACATGGCATCGTGCTGGGTAATCTGGTCGGTTTAATCGACTCCGATTATCAGGGCCAACTGATGGTTTCCGTGTGGAACCGCGGCCAGGACAGCTTCACGCTGCAGCCAGGCGACCGTTTAGCACAGCTGGTCTTCGTGCCGGTCGTGCAGGCCGAATTTAACCTGGTGGAAGATTTTGACACCAGCGACCGCGGCGCAGGCGGCTTCGGTCACTCAGGCCGCCAGTAATACGCGACACTTTTCGCTTAGCCATCTTTTTATTTCTTGTCGCCACAGGCCGCTATGTCTGTGGCAGATGAGGCAGTATTGCCTGTTTTTGGTGAATTTCAGGGGTGTTGAAGGTCATGGCAGAAAAAAAAGTCGCGAAACGGAATCGTCGCGAAGAGATTTTGCAGGCGCTGGCGCAAATGCTGGAGTCGGGCGATGGCAGTCAGCGCATCACCACCGCGAAGCTGGCCGCTAATGTCGGCGTGTCGGAAGCGGCGCTTTATCGCCACTTTCCCAGCAAAACGCGCATGTTTGACAGCCTGATCGAGTTTATTGAAGACAGTCTGATTACCCGCATCAATCTGATCCTGAAAGATGAAAAAGAGACGCTGACGCGCCTGCGTTTAATCGTGCAGCTGATTCTGGGATTTGGTGAGCGTAATCCGGGGCTGACGCGTATTTTGACCGGCCACGCGCTGATGTTTGAACAGGATCGCCTGCAAGGGCGTATTAATCAGCTGTTTGAGCGTATTGAAGTGCAGCTGCGTCAGGTGATGCGCGAGAAGAAAATGCGTGATGGTGAAGGTTTCCAGAACGACGAAACGCTGCTGGCGAGCCAGTTACTGGCGTTTTGTGAAGGGCTGTTGTCGCGCTATGTGCGCTCGGAGTTTCGGTTTCGTCCGACCGTGGATTTCGATAGCCGCTGGCCGCTGATGGCTGCACAGTTGGTTTAAAAGACCAGGTCGGCATAAATGCCGACCTCATTACCGAATAATTAAATCCCGTACTCTTTACGATACGCGCGCACTTTCGCCAGATGGTCAGCCATCTCCGGCTTCTCTTCCAGGTAATCAATCAGCTCAGCCAGGGTAATAATCGCCGTGACTTTGCACTTATAGTCACGTTCCACTTCCTGAATCGCCGAAATATCGCTGCGACCGCGTTCCTGACGATCCAGCGAAATCAACACGCCCGCCAATGTCGCGTTATGCGCACTGATGATATCCATTGATTCACGAATCGCGGTACCGGCGGTGATCACATCATCCACCAGCATCACTTTGCCTTGCAGCGGGCTGCCCACCAGTGAACCGCCTTCGCCGTGATCTTTGGCTTCTTTGCGGTTGAAGCAGTAAGGCACGTCACGTTCATGATGATCGGCCAGCGCCACCGCGGTAGTGGTGGCAATTGGGATGCCTTTGTACGCCGGGCCAAACAGCAGATCGAAATCAACGCCGCCATCAACGAGCGCCTGCGCGTAGAAACGGCCTAACAGCGCCAAATCGCGACCGGTATTAAACAGACCGGCATTGAAGAAATAGGGGCTTTTACGTCCCGATTTCAGGGTGAACTCACCAAACTTCAGCACCCCTTTGTTCAGGGCGAATTCAATAAACTGACGCTGCCAGGCTTTCATTTCTCACTCCTCAAATAAAGAAAAGGCGACTCTATGGTCGCCTGTTACATCAATTAGTTAGCGCCGCTTTCTGCGCCTGAATCAACTGCTCAATGCCGCCTCGCGCCAGCGCCAGCAGCTGCAGTAACTCGTCGTGGCTGAAGGGCTCACCTTCTGCGGTGCCCTGCACTTCAATCATGCGGCCGTCTTCGGTCATCACCACGTTCATGTCAGTTTCTGCGGCGGAATCTTCCACATACTCCAGATCGCACAGCGCTTCACCGCCGACGATGCCCACAGAAATCGCCGCCACCATGCCTTTCAGCGGGCTGGCTTTCAGCTTGCCAGCCGCAACCAGCGCATTCAGTGCATCGGCCAGCGCCACGCAGGCGCCGGTAATAGATGCAGTACGCGTACCGCCATCGGCCTGAATCACGTCGCAATCCAGCGTGATGGTGAATTCACCTAGCGCTTGCAAATCCACTGCTGCACGCAGTGAACGGGCGATCAGACGTTGAATCTCCAGCGTACGTCCGCCCTGTTTGCCTTTGGCGGCTTCACGCGCCATGCGGCTGTGGGTCGAACGCGGCAGCATGCCGTATTCCGCGGTGATCCAGCCTTGACCTTTGCCTTTGAGGAAACGCGGCACGCTCTCTTCGACGGTTGCGGTGCACAGCACTTTGGTTTCGCCGAATTCAACGAGCACAGAGCCTTCTGCATGTTTGGTGTAGTGACGAGTGAGTGTGACGGGACGTGTTTCAGATGCACTACGGCCTGCTGGACGCATGGTTTCTCTCCGGCTTGCTTAGGTTTGGCTGCGCATTATACGGACTTCAGCTGCGGCTGTCCCGCCCGCGATCGCCACAATCCTGGATGAAATTCTGTGGTGGCTGTGGCTAAATGCGCGTTTCCTCCCTTAAAAAGATAAATGATGATCGCGATACTCCATTTCCTGCTGGCGCTGGTGGTGATATTTGCCCTTGCGCTGTTGGTCAGCCACGACCGCAAACGCATTCGTCCCCGCTTTATTATTCAGCTGCTGGTTGTCGAAGCCGCGCTGGGCTGGTTCTTCCTGCACTCGGCGGGCGGACAATCGGTGGTCACTGCGGTGGGCGGCTTCTTTGAAACCTTATTAACCTACGCCGCGCAAGGAACCAACTTTGTCTTCGGCAATATGGCAGATCAGGGATTAGCCTTTATTTTCCTCGGCGTGCTCTGCCCGATTGTGTTTATTTCCGCACTGATCGGCATTTTGCAGCACTGGCGCATTCTGCCGCTGCTGATTCGCGCCGTAGGCACTCTGTTGTCAAAAGTGAATGGCATGGGCAAGCTGGAGTCGTTTAACGCCGTCAGCACCTTGATTCTCGGCCAGTCGGAAAACTTCATCGCCTATAAAGGCATTCTCGCCGATATTTCCGCGCCACGCATGTACACCATGGCGGCGACGGCGATGTCGACGGTTTCGCTGTCGATTGTTGGCGCGTATATGTCGATGATTGATGCCAAATATGTGGTTGCGGCGCTGCTGCTTAATATGTTCAGCACCTTTATTATCCTGTCGATCATCAATCCAACCCACCCGGAAAACGAAGAGCAGATTGCGCTGGATAAGCTGCATGAAGATCAGAGCTTCTTTGAGATGCTGGGCGAATACATTCTCGCCGGCTTTAAAGTGGCGATGATCATCATGGCGATGCTGATTGGCTTTATCGCGCTGATTGCAGCAATCAATGCGCTGTTTTCTGCGGTATTTGGCTACAGCTTCCAGCAGCTGCTTGGCTACGTTTTCTATCCGTTTGCGTGGCTGGTTGGCATTCCCTCCGCCGATGCTTTGCAGGCGGCGAGTATTATGGCCACCAAACTGGTAGCGAATGAATTTGTCGCGATGATCGAGCTGAAGAAAGTGGCGGCTGAAATGACGCCACGCGGACTGGGGATTCTGTCAGTGTTCCTGGTTTCGTTCGCTAACTTCGCCTCAATCGGCATCGTTGCCGGTGCGATTAAAGGCCTGAACGAGAAACAGGGCAATGTGGTTTCCCGTTTTGGCTGGAAGCTGGTGTATGGCTCCACGCTGGTGAGCTTGCTGTCGGCCGCATTCGCCGGGCTGTTTATCTGATAACGCATGGCGGCTGCATGGCCGCCATTTTTTAAAACGCCACGCACACCAGTGAATCAACCCGCATCACCGATTCCTGCTCGAAACGCTGTTTATAAACATCACGAAGCTTATTAATGCTGTCAGAACTCGCCACATCCGGAGTGTGAATCAGCATCAACGCTTTGCTGTTTTCCCGCGCCAGCTTACCGTTATCGCCCAGCCACTGACCTTTGGCGTCATATACCGATAAACCGTCTTTGAAACGCGGCGTCACATCGTTATCGACAAACTGCTGCCATTCGCTGCTGCTGACGATGCCACCTTTCGGTTTGTTCATGCCAAACCACAACGTAGTTTGCATCATCACGTCACCAGAACCGCATACCGCAACCGGCGCGGTGTTGGGCGGGATCTGATGCATTTTCGTCGACGGAGCCTGACAGCCAGCGAGCAGTAAGGTTAATAGAGCCGGAAGAGCCAGAGAGCGGAACATCACTTCATCCTTTTAAGCGAACCAGCGCTAAGCATAAGTGTCTGTCGGTAAAAGAGGTAATTTTTTGTTATTCACGCTTAAGTGCGCTTATGCCTGTTAGCGTCGAGGCTGCCTCGCTATACTTCACCCAACATTTCTGAAAAAGAGAAGACGATTATGATCCGCAGTATGACCGCTTACGCCCGCCGCGAAGCCAAAGGCCACTGGGGCAGCGCCGCCTGGGAAATCCGTTCGGTTAACCAGCGCTATCTGGAAACCTATATCCGTCTGCCAGAGCAATTTCGTGGCCTGGAGCCGGTCATCCGCGAGCGCATCCGTAATCGCCTGACGCGCGGTAAAATCGAATGCAATCTGCGTTATGATGCCGATGCCAGCGCGCAAGGCGAACTGCAGCTGAATGAATCACTGGCCAAACAGCTGGTGCAGGCCGCCAACTGGGTGAAGATGCAGAGTGATGAAGGCGCGATTAATCCGCTGGATATTCTGCGCTGGCCGGGCGTGATGTCTGCGCAAGAGCAGGATCTCGATGCCATCAACGCCGAACTGCTGGTGGCGCTGGATGGCGCGTTAGATGACTTTATCGAAGCGCGTGAAAGCGAAGGCACCGCGCTGAAAGCGATGATTGAACAGCGTCTGGAAGGCGTATCGCACGAAGTCAGCAAAGTGCGCGCGCAGATGCCAGAAGTAATTAAATGGCAGCGCGAACGTCTGGTCACCAAGCTGGAAGAAGCCGAAGTGCAGCTGGAAAATAATCGCCTGGAGCAAGAGCTGGTGATGATGGCGCAGCGCACCGATGTGTCGGAAGAGCTGGATCGCCTGGATGCTCACGTTAAAGAAACCTACAACATCCTGAAAAAGAAAGAAGCCGTTGGCCGCCGCCTCGACTTTATGATGCAGGAGTTCAACCGCGAGTCGAACACGCTGGCTTCAAAATCAATTAATGCCGAGATCACGACATCAGCGATTGAGCTGAAAGTGTTGATTGAACAGATGCGTGAGCAGATTCAGAATATTGAGTGATCACGCCCTCCATTAATAACGTCAAGTCCGTCATCCTACGGGCTTGACGGTTAATGTGGGTTAACGATTTATTGAGCGTGCCATGCGCGTGTAAGTATGTCGGATACCGCGAATGGCAATGCTGTAAGCCATGATATTTTCAGGCAATGCCATCCCGATGTAACCGGTGTCACCAATATGATGAAGATCTGCGCCCGCCATCTTACTCATTAACGCGATTTGACGAATGGTATTCACATCTGCCCCCTCTTGCGATGTCCCGATCGCGGTCATCGCCAAAGCGCCATGCGAATGAATACATTCAATGAGTGAGGCAACTTTCTGCTGACTCATACCCGGTAGTGTGCCGGGTGCAGGCACTAACACCACATCAACCCCTTGATGCACGAACTCAGCAATATCTTGCTCGGTGAGGATGTCGCTGCCACTCTCCTGAACAATGCCAGCACCATGCATCTTACCGGTGATAATGAGTGCGCTGTTACCAACCGCCTCGCGGATCATTTTCGCCGCTTTAGCCAGCGCACGATTGCTCACACCGTTATTAGGATTGCCCGTGAGAACCAAAATTTTGGCTCCCATTTGCACCAAACGGCAGGCGTTCTCCGCTGTTGCCGCGCGCCCTGGCACCATTTGTAATCCATCAAGATGCGTGGCATCAAAATCAGGATCTACCGCTTCAAGATTGACCCCAATAATACGCCCGGTCAGCCGGCATAATTCATGTAATATTAGTTCCGGCGCAATGTTTGCGGGCATGCCATGAATAATAGGGTTTTCACTGTCGAACATGTTGATCAATACAATATCAGCACCCTGAGAGGCCGCCAATTCGGCGTTAGTAATATTATGCAGCAAAGGTGAAGTCATGCCGATAGTTTCGCTGACTACCACCCGTCCTTCGCTGGCACGCACAGCATATATCAACGCATCTTTATCCATCGGCAGCAGCTCGGAAGCTGAGCAATCCAGCAAACGTTTATGTGTCATAGAATTTATTCTCTTTGGTAAGCATCAGGTTAAGATCGGGAAATTATGCATAAAATAACAGTTAGGGATCCAAAATATATCCGCCCTGATCAACTCTTTGTAAATATCCCCTGTACCAGGTAGCGAAAGCTATACATGAAAAAAATGTTCATCATCAGGCAACGCCTTATTTCATTTTAAATAAGACATTTTCATTTCCGTGTATAAGAAATGTCTCTAATTTTGAAATTTCCTCCTTAATATCTCTAGCACAAAACTTATTAATGCCCTGAGGATGAAAAGAAAAAGACCCTGTTTTTCTGAATATTACTCGTGATCGTAATATTTTACTTTTCCTATTAATTTTTTCGAGAAACCTGTCGCCCTTCAATTCGTGCACATGCAATGGATCGTTTAAGGAAAGCGAATTTTATGCTCATCACTATCGCGGTTCTTTTCCTTTGCGCCTTCAAACACCCATATAGGAACAGGTAAATATTATGAGATTTAACAAGATGTCAGTCGCACTCGGCTTGGGATTGATGATGACCGCCAGCCTGGCTAACGCTGTAAATAGCCAGGGTGCAGGTACTGTCACCATTAAGGGCTCAATTATTGATGCACCTTGTTCAATCAACCCAGGCTCGCAGGATCAAACCATTGATCTGGGTCAGGTATCGAAAAAGCAGTTGGCAGCGGGTGGTAAATCAACACCGGTACCCTTCAACATCAAACTGGAGAATTGCGATTTCACCGCAGGTAAAGATGTGAGTGTGACCTTTACCGGCCAGGCCTCTGCTGCCGTACCGACTCTAATTGGCATGACCGGTACCGCTAGCGGTGCCAGCATTGGCCTGACAGATGGCTCAGGCCAGCTAATTAAATTGGGCCAGCCATCAACTATGACTCTGCAGAATGGTAGCAACACTTTGTCGTTCTCTGCATATCTGCAGGGTGATGGTGCCTCTGCAACCATAACACCGGGGGTATTTCAAAGCACCGTCGATTTTAGCCTGGATTATCAGTAATCATTTTCCACGCTAATTAGAGACATGCGTAATCTGCGCATCTCTTTTTTATTTGACCAGGGTGTTAGTAGTATGTCAGTCCATACCAGGAACTCATTTCCTTTTCAAAATAACTGGCGCTTACGCCCGTTAGTAACTGCTTTATTATTGGCTTTTTTTAGCAGTGCTATTAGCAGTGCATTAGCAGAGGAAGTTGAGTTTAATCTGGACAACATGGATATTTCCGACCGGGAAAACATTGATATGAGTCAATTTTCCCGGGCAGGTTATATGATGCCTGGTCAATATGACATGGCAATCAAAATTAATGACAATGAATCACCCACAGAGGAGGTTACTTTTTTACCGTCTGAACATGATGAAAACGAAACTGTCGCCTGCTTAACACCAAAAATGATGGCAGGCTTCGGTTTAAAGAAGTCATGGTTAGATAAAGTTACCTACTGGAATAATGAAAAATGTGCCCGGCTTGATATCATGCCGGGTATCATTTTGCGTCCTGATCTCGCGTCATCAACGCTCTACATGAGTGTTCCTCAGGCATATATTGAATATCAAACGGCTAACTGGGATCCCCCTTCACGCTGGGACGAAGGGATTGCTGGATTTATTGCGGATTATAACACCAATTTTAATTACTCCTCCCCGGCACAAGGCAGTGAATCACGCGAATTAAGCGGTAATGGCGTGGTAGGTGTCAACGCCGGTCCCTGGCGTATGCGTGCGTTCTGGAATGGTACTCATTACACTGCCAATAACACTAAAACCTCTACTTTTAACTGGAATCAATATCAGGCATTAAGGGCAATCAAACCTTGGGGCGCAAAATTAATTATTGGTCAAAATGACCTCGCCAGTGATGTGTTTGAAAATGCACGCTATGTTGGCGCCAGCCTTATTAGTGATGATAGCCAGTTACCCCCCAATTTGCGTGGATACGCACCGGAGGTCCGTGGCGTGGCGAAGACCAATGCAAAAGTCACCATTAGTCACGCCGGACGTGTGTTATATGAAAGCCAGGTGGCTCCCGGTCCTTTTATTATTCAGGACTTGAGCGACTCTATTACTGGCACGCTGGATGTCAAAGTTGAAGAGCAAGATGGCAGCATTCAGACCTTTCAGGTCGAAACCGCATCTGTTCCCTATCTTAGTCGCCCTGGACAGGTTCGCTTTAAGGCGGCGGTAGGGCAAACGACAGACGATAGATTTCATCTGCAGAATGAAAGGTTAATGGCCGGGGAATTCTCATGGGGTATTAGTAACGGTTGGTCGCTGCTCGGGGGTGGATTATCCTCTGGAAAATATCATGCCGCGTCGTTGGGTGCAGGGCGTGACCTCTTATCGTTTGGGGCCCTGGCACTCACCGCAACCCAATCTTATGCAAAGCTGCCTAATAACCAAACGCGCTCTGGCGGCTCCTATAGCCTGAGTTATTCTAAACGCTTCGAAAACTATGACACGCAGGTTACCTTCGCAGGTTATCGCTTTACGGAGAAGAGCTATCTTAGTCTAAATCAATATCTTGAGGCGAGCCGTAAGCATTTGGTTATTCGTAATAATGCAGCGAATAAGCAGACCTATACCGTTTCACTTAATAAACAATTCCGTACACTCGGCGTCAGCGCATTTTTAAATTATAACTATCAGACTTACTGGAATCGTCAGGCGACCAGCCGCTGGAATATGTCGTTTGCGCGTTATTTCGATGTGGGAAATTTTAAAAACGTCAGTTTCAATCTCTCCGCCTATCGCGCACAAAATTCAGGTATACAAGATGATGGAGTGTTTTTAAGCCTGAACGTGCCTTTCGGGACCTCATCGGGCTTGAATATCAATGCACAAAATTCAGATGCCGGCCAAATCAATAGCCTGAGTTGGTATAACCGCATGGATGAACGCAACAGTTATCGCTTAGGCGCCAATGTCGATCGCCAACAACGAAGCGCTTACAGTGGCTACTACACCCATACCGGCGATAACACGCTAACGAACTATAGTGCCAGTTATAAACCCGGTCAGTATCGCTCCGCAGCCCTGTCCATGCAGGGAGGATTAACGGCCACAGCACATGGAGCAGCATTACATCGCACCATAATACCTGGAGGCACGCGTCTGATGCTGGATACTGAAGGTATTAGCGATGTGCCCATTAAGTCTTCCGGTGCGGCCACTCATAGCAACAAATTCGGAAAAGCGGTACTGGCGGATGTCAGTAGCTATATACGTAATCAGGCACATCTGGATATCAACCAACTCAACGATGACATTGAAGCGGAGTCGCCCGTTTTGCAATTAACCTTAACCGAAGGCGCCATTGGCTATCGTCGCTTTCGATTAATTAAAGGTCAAAAGCTAATGGCGGTTATTCGCCTAAGTGATGGCAGTTATCCGCCGTTTGGCGCGAGCGTATTAAGTAAAGGGCGTGAGACCGGCATTGTTGATGAGATGGGCAGCGTCTGGCTTAGTGGTGTAAACCCTGAAATGCTGATGGATGTTCGCTGGAACGGCAATATTCAATGCCAAATTACCTTCCCAAAAGTATTACCCATTGATGAGAGTGGAGAAACAAACCTGCTGCTTCCGTGTACAGAAAAAGAATAATTTTTGCGCATTAAAGTTTGTTGAGTATCTGTCGCTCTATTACCCCAGACATATAGAGTGAGTATTAATTTTATGAACCTGAAGGCTTCTCTCGCTACCGTGGCGATGCTGTTTGGCGCTATGATTTTTTCGCAAAGCACGCTGGCTGCTGTTGCATTGGATCGCACCCGCGTCATTTATGACGGCGCTGAACGCTCAATCAGTTTGAATATCAGCAATGAAAATAAAGCGCGTCCGTATCTGGCGCAAAGCTGGCTGGAAGATGAGCAAGGAAAAAAAATAAAGTCGCCGCTTATGGCGCTCCCTCCAGTTCAGCGTATTGAGCCGGGTCATAAAAGCGCGATTAAAATCCAATCTTTACCTGCCGCAAAATCATTGCCTCAGGATCGTGAATCTTTGTTTTACTTTAATTTGCGCGAGATTCCGCCACGCAGTGAAAAACAAAACGTATTACAAATTGCGTTACAGACCCGCATCAAACTATTTTATCGTCCAGAAAAATTAATGATCGATCCACGAGCTTCAATCAAACCCGTACAAAATCAACTCACGTTGAAAAAAAACGGTGATCAATACACGGTGATAAATCCTACCGGATATTATGTCACGCTGATTACTGCAGCCAGTCATGTTGATGGTAAAGAAGAAAGTGATTTTAAACCGATCATGATTCCGCCACAAGGCAGTGCCGCTATTAACGTAAAAGCCAGTAAGTTAGGTTCGCATCCGGTATTAAGCTATATCGACGATTTCGGCGGTCGGCCAAAATTGACATTCAGTTGCAAAGCCAATGTGTGCCGTGTCACCGATAGCCGCGAATAAGCATGAACAGCATGAAGTGGCTGGTCATCTTCTTCGCACTGCTGCACTGCAAAATGCTCTTCTCAGCGCCGATCGCGCCGCATGAAGAAATTATCCCCGGCACGAATAGATATCCAATTAATGTGTCGGGGATTATCGTCAGCTCCCAATGTACTTTGAATGGTGATCGAGAAAGTCGTGTTAACTTCGGCGATATCATCATTCAACTAATTGATGGTATCCGGTTCAGTAAATCGGTGCCATTCACGGTCACGTGTCCGGGAGCTTTCAACGGGGAGCAGGAAGTTTTTATCTCAGCTACAGCGGCGGTGTTTGATAAAAATGTCATTTCTACCACCAACAGCAATGTGGGCATCAAATTAATATTAAACGGTAAAGACATCGAAATAAATAAAGCACACAACATTGATTGGCGAATATCAAACACATTGATTGCCGTGCCGGTTAAAAACAAGGCCAAAGTCACAGCGGGTAATTTTACTGCAACCGCCACCATGGTATTGAATGTTCGTTGAGGAGACACGGAATGCAGATTATAAAAATAATGCTCTGTCCACTGATCATTGCATTTGCGTTGCATAGCACGTTGTCTAATGCCAATGCAGGCGTCAACTTTTCAGGAAAGCTGATTAACGTCCCGTGTAAAATTGACAATAATAAAGATATCGATGTCAACTTTGGCGACAGTGTGGATATTAATGAAATAGATGGTCTGAAATACACTGAATTGCTGACGCTGTCGATTAAGTGCGATGAAAACTATTCCGAAAATCTTTACTTCCGTGTATCGGGTAGCGCAGCAACATTTGATAAAGCAGCAATACGCACTAACATCACTAACGTTGGGATAAAATTCATCAATGGTAAAGATGGCACACCACTCGAAATAAACAAAAAATACAATTACGTGCAGACAGGTGATTTTTCTCTAAAGGTGGTTCCTGTTAAAAAATCTGGTTCAATACCCTTGCCAGGTAAGTTAACAATAAGTGCTCAACTGATTGTCGAGCCTCAGTGAATGAAAACTGCAATGCTCATACTGTCACTCTTTATTTATTGTTGTAATTCACACGCTGTGAAAATAAATTTTTCAGCCACACTGACCAGTATTAATTGCGTAATAAACAATGACAAACCGGCAGACGTTGATTTTGGTGATGCAGTAGGAGTAAATCATGTTGATGGTGTGAGATATCAACAGCGTGTTCCCATCGGTATCGTATGTCGGACCCCGCCGGGAAAACAGCTGGAACTGGCATTTTTGGGCATAACCAGCAATTTTGATGCCAGCGCATTATTCACAGGGATTGATGATTTAGGTATCAGGATAATGCAAAATAATCAACCCATTATAATCAATCAGCGCTTTACGCTTGATGATCTTACGCAGCCAATATTTTATGCCGTTCCGATAAAGCGAGCTGGCAGCGCTTTGAAAAGCGGACGTTTTAAAGCGCTTGCAACGCTTGTTATTAAATACGAGTAATGATTATGCGCTTCCATATTATGTTAATAACTCTGCTATCAACATGTTCTATAAACGCCTTTGCAGCTGCTGACTTTTCTTTTACAGGCGGATTAGTGCAGGAACCCTGCATTCTCGACCCCAACAGCAGTGATATTGTTATTGATTTTGGCAGCGTCATTAATAAATTTCTTTATCGCTATCAACGTACCGCAGGTATTTCCATAACGCTTAATTTACAGGGTTGCGATACCTCAACATCCGATAAACTCTCAATCACCTTTAAGGCAACAGAAGATGCGCGGCAAGCGGGCATGATGGCACTTGATCCATCCAGTACCGCAAAAGGCATCGCCATTGGCGTTGAAGAAAAAGGTATTTTTATTCCGATAAACAAAAGCGTCGAGAGGATTTTCCATTCTGGTGACAACAAAATGGTCTTTGACTTATTCCTGTCTGCTAATCGTGAAAGTATTAAAAATAACGAATTACATCCCGGGACAATCAATGCCAGCGCAACCATAGAACTGGAGTATCACTAATGAGCATTTTTAAACTCATCATTTATTTTATTTGCATAATTATAACTGCATCAGCACAAGCCACAATCATCAGCCATAATACTTTTCTTTCCTGGATTGGGCAATATACTACCTTTCGTGTGTATGTTTATCACTGGGATGAAGATAGCCCTTTGAAAAATCCGTGTTATAAGCAGCCGGGCTGTAAGATCGCATCTTTTCCGGAAAATAATGGGGTTCCCGCTGACATTCATGCGCCAAATGTCTTATCTGCAGAAAACTATGCAACCATTGGTGAACTGGGAAAAGCGTATAAAGCTAAATACCCTTTATCGACAGAACATACCTTCCAAATAGACGGCAGGTCAGCTCTATACAATTGTTTTCGATTGGCAGCATTTCAAAATGATTGGCGTGATGCAACCTTCCTGCCTGATAATATCTGTATCAAGCATCATAAATATCCCGTCAGCTGTTCACTTTTGGGTGATACTAATCTCTATCACGGCTATGTTTCTGATAAAAGCATAAACGGTAATACTGCTCAAACGCAGTTAACACTCTCCTGTAGCTCAGCGGCAACGGCACAAATTTACGCGGTAGGGTTTAACACCAATATTGTCTCACTCCGTTCGGATAACAGTTTGCAGACTGAATTAAAAGTCAACGATCAAGATGCTTCTGAAGGCATTGAGCTTAAAGTAAATTCAGCCGACTCGCTGGCAACATTTACGCTTAGCTCAACGCTGCGTACTCATGGAGCAGTCGCACCTGGCGCATTTAATGGTGCCGGCACGCTCATCATTTCCGCTTATTGATTTGAAGAAAAACATGTTTTTTATCCCTAATTTTCGCAAGCCCCCATTTACTACATTACTTGTGTCATTGGTCGTGGCGAGCGACTTACTATTGATGCTGCAAGTTTACGTTGCCAATATGGGCGGTTCAGGTTTTCGCCTGCCGCAAAATCTTATTACGCTCATTTTTATGGGCATTTGTATTTTTATTGTGGCAATAAAATGCCTCTTTTCGCCCCCCTCGACGGACGGGGTGCGAGTGGCAAAGGTGACACCGATATGGCTGCTAGCGTTTCTGCTCCTTAGCCAGCCCATACTCTATACGTTTTACGGCAATCATGATGTGACCTTACTCCTCCAGCTAACTGCCTATGCTCTGGCAGTGCTGTTTTACCTGGCCATGCTACAAATCCCCCTTTCGCCAAACGTTAAAAGGCTCTGGCTGATATGCATCATTACTGCGGCCGTGGCGCAAGCGATGCTGGCGCTATGCCAACTCTTCATGACGGGGGCAAATAACTGGACGGAATTTCCGGCAAATGGCACCCGCGTCTATGGCATTTTCCAGCAGGTAAATTTACTGGGTAGTTTTCTGGCTACTGGCTGGACGTTAGTGCTGTATTTTAGCTTTAAGGTGCGTCATGGCGGGCTTCGTTTACTATTGGCAGCGATCATGGCTGTATTGCTGGTGATTTTAATGATCATCCAGTCTCGCGTTGCCTGGCTTGGTGCGTCGGCCAGTAGCGCTTTACTTATCTGGACATTCCGCCGGCATCGCCATTGGCGGCAACACCTCTTGATTGGCTTACCGATTGCATTAGCAATTGTGATAGCTTGCCAGACCCTGCTCGCGTATGCCCCCATGGCGGGATTACACAAAGTGGATAAAACCCATTCAACGGCAGGTCGTGTGCAGATGATCACGCACAGCCTGCATATGATCGCCGAACGTCCTTTACGTGGTTGGGGTGCCGGTCATTTTGAGCACGATTATCTGCTGCACGTACGTGAGGAAACGGCGCATCCGTTGAATTCTCGTCCCCCAACGCACCCGCATAATGAAATCCTGTTTCAGTGGGTGGAAAATGGCGTTATTGCGCTGGCGGGAGTGGCACTAATAATTTGGGCATGGTTCAAGCCCGTCGTAACCGGCAGCCCTCATGCAAGGCGACGCGCCTTTACGTTTTGGACGATGACCTTACCTATCGTGACCCATCTGCTTTTTGAGTATCCACTCTACCAGTCCGCGCCGCATGGTCTGGTATTACTACTGCTGATCCGTCTGATGCAATCTGAGTCAGATCTGCAAAGCCTGACTCTGCGCCCGTTGGCGCATTACGCTGCGGCTGGGTTTGTCACCCTTTTTGCTCTCGCATTGATGGTTTTTGCGGCAACAGGTTTGCACACCAATGCCATCCTGACGCAAATTGAGCGCAACAGGTTTGCTGATTTTTCCCATGCTCAGCAACTTATTAATCCTTACGCCCAATGGGAGCGCTATCAGTTTGATGCAAACCTTCATCGTCTAATTACGTTTAACAGCACAAACGATGTCGGGCAATTAATCCAATTCAAAGTGTGGGCCAGGGAATACCTGACAAAGCACCATGATGCCAACGTAACCTACTCACTGCTTAAAATTGCCATGTTGCAGGGAGACACGAAATGGCAACAGAGACTGCATCAGCGCGGTCATCAGCTTTTTCCTGAAGACAAACGCTTTAATCTTCCTGAGCAAAGTAAATAAAGCGTAAAGATTAGTGTGTCCTTATTAACAGACAGTTCTTAATCCACTACGTGATGGGCATTTTGACTTCTTCAAGATGAGTTTACCCTGCTGTTTTTAAAGAGAATGAATAAAAGGTGATAGAATGAGGCCGTTCTAACCATGAATGTGCTCAATCCTGAGGATTGCAGAGATTGGGTAACATTGACGGCACTTTTTGCTAAAGTGCTGGTCGTAATCAATACAGTTGTACCGCTCCAGGAACTCAGGGACCCTTTTTCTTCGTGCGATACATTTTTTCCCCGACATGAAGGCGTTATGACGAAATCCAGGCAGTTCCGTTCCAAACTTCTGCATCCCCGTTATTGGTTTACCTGGTTTGGGCTAGGTGTGCTGTGGCTGCTGGTGCAACTTCCTTACCCCATTCTGATCCGGCTTGGTGCTGGCGCTGGCAAATTGTCGCGTCACTTCCTGAAGCGCCGCGAACGCATCACCCGTCGCAATATCGAGCTGTGCTTCCCCAATATTAAGGAAGAGAAAATCGAGGCGATGATCGCCGGCAACTTCGAATCGCTAGGAATGGCGCTGGCAGAAACCGGCATTGCCTGGTTCTGGTCTGACGCACGCGTGCGTCGTTACTTCGAAGTGCATGGTCTGGAAAACCTGCAGCACGCACAAAGCCACCAGCGTGGTGTGATGGTCATCGGTGTGCACTTTATGTCGCTGGAGCTGGGCGGCCGCATTACCGGTTTATGCCAGCCAATGATGGCGATGTATCGTCCGCACAATAATCAGGCGATGGAGTGGGCACAAACCAAGGGTCGCATGCGTTCGAATAAAGCGATGATCGATCGTCGCGATTTGCGCGGCATGGTGCAGGCGCTAAAAAAAGGCGAAGCGGTCTGGTTCGCACCGGATCAGGATTACGGCCCAAAAGGCAGCGTGTTTGCTCCGCTGTTTGCGGTGAAACAAGCGGCGACCACCAACGGCACCTATGTTCTGTCTCGTCTGGCAAAACCGGCGATGCTGACCATCGTATTGATTCGAAACCAGGATAAGAGCGGTTATCAGCTGATTATTCAGCCTGAACTGGAAAATTATCCGTATGAAGATGAAGCCGCTGCCGCTGCTTACATGAATCGCGTGATTGAGAATGAAATTCTGCGTGCGCCCGACCAATATCTGTGGCTGCATCGTCGCTTTAAAACCCGTCCGCCGGGTGAAGCGTCTCTCTATATCTAATCTCTTGATGCAGCAGGTTTTCGCCTGCTGCTCATTTTCTCTGCTCACATTTAACAACCATTCTTAACGAAAAACAGGTTTGTCAAAATCTGCCCCGCCTCTTGTAATGGTCGCCTTCACCTCTCTTTGACCAGAACTATGACACAGCACTTTCACTGCAAATTTCTCGCGCTGGCCGTTGCCACTGCGCTGCTGGCCAGTTGTGCCAATCCACACGGCTTAAACCCCAAAAACACGCTGCTTGATGCTAACGCTCTGCAAGCCAGTCAATCCCTGAAAAACGCGCATTTCAGCGCCGCGAATTGGCCAAAAAGCGCATGGTGGCAAGGTTTTAACGATGCTCAACTCAATCGACTGATTGATGATGCGATGGCATCCAACCCGGATTTGCAGGTAGTCAACGCGCAAGCGGATAAAGCCAATGCACAAGTGATTGCCGCCGATGCCGAACGCTATCCGGATGTCGATCTCAACGCGGGCATTACGCGCTCGCGTGTGGCAAAAGTGGATGATCCGCTGCTGGAGGGGAAAAGCTACAGCACGCTGCGCACCGCTAACGTTGGATTGAGCTACACCTTCGATTTATGGGGCGGCAAAAAAGATGCCGCTGAAGCCGCATTGGGGCAAGCACGTGCCAGCGAGTTGGATCGTCAGGCCAGTCAGTTAACGCTGGCCGCGAACGTGACGCGAGCGTGGAACAAACTTAATCTCGCCTGGAATAATGCCGAACTGGCGCAGCAGAATGCCGAGCGTGCGGCGGGTATCGCCAAAATTCAGCAGCAATATGTCAGCGCTGGCCTCACTTCCGATTACCAATATAAGCAGGCGCTGTCGCAGCAGAAAACCGCGCAAGCCGAATTGACGCAAGCTCAACAGCAAGTCACCGATGCCGGTATTCAGCTTTCGACGCTGATAGGTAAAGGCCCGGATTACTGGCACCAGCTAAAACCGGCGCAAATGAATGTGCCGGTCGCCGCCATGCTGCCAAACGCCATTCCGGCCGAACTGCTGGGTCGTCGTCCGGATGTGGTGGCCGCGCGCTGGCGCGTTGAAGCGGCATCAAAACAGATCGCCGCCAGCAAAACCGAGTTCTATCCCAACATCAATTTGGTGGCCGAAGCCGGCACCAAATCACTGCTCGGCGATGCCTTCTTTGGTGCGCCAAGCCGCTTCTTTAATGTGGGACCGAGTTTGTCATTGCCGATCTTTGACGCGGGCAAACGTCGCGCCGATTTAGCAGAGAGCGACGCCGATTACGATCTGGCGGTAGCGCAGTACAACAAATTGCTGATTAGTTCACTGGGCAATATCAGCGACACCATTACTCAGTTGCAGTCGATTCAGGATCAGCTGGCGCAACAGGAAAGCGCCAACCAGCTGATTCACAGCGCGTGGGATGATTTGCATCGTGAATACGCAGCGGGCCTGCGTCCTTATCTTGATGTGCTGACAATCCAAAATCAGCTGATCGAATCCGACCAGAAACTGGTGGCGCTGAAGGCGCAGCAGATTAACCTTGCAGTGGTTTTGATAGAAGATTTGGGCGGCGAATTCCAGAGCTCCAACTTTAAAGTTTAAAAAGTCACCATCAATGGCGGCCCTGAGCTGGAATGTGCCGATTTTGTCGGCTGGCATTCTACCGTGCATTGATGAATCATAGTCCGCACTGTGTAATCACCTGCGGACTATTATGATGGAACAGAATATTGAGGCTGGTTGGTTGCGGCCTCTGATTGCCGAGCGACTCACACCTTACCTCGAAATTGATGCAGCGCGCCTGCAACGCAACCTGCAACAGATGCAGCAAAAAGCCGATGCCGCTGGCGTCACGCTACGTCCTCATATCAAAACCCATAAAAGTGTCTGGATTGCTGAGCAGCAGCGCATGCTCGGCGCGCGCGGCATTACCGTATCTAAACCGAGTGAAGGCATCGCTTTTATTCTCGGTGGCGAACGCGATCTGCTACTGGCTTACCCCGTAGTGCATGCCGAAACGCTGAAAGAATTTTTGGCGGTGGCCGCACAACATCAGGCGCGCATTACCTGCATTGCGGATTGCACGAATGGCGTGGCGGCAATAGCGGCTGCACATCAGCGCCAGCTCGATTGCCAGCTGGCGTTAGCCATCAAAGTGGATGTGGGATTACATCGCATCGGTGTTGATCCGCACGGCGATGCCGCCGTTACGCTGGCGCAGCAGATACAGGGTGCGGGCCTCACGTTTGCCGGGCTGGTTTCTCATGCCGGTCACGCTTATGGCGCAGGCAACGCCGCAGCGATTGCCGACGTTGCCCTGCAGGAAATCACATGGATGCGTGCTCTGCAGCAGCGCCTGATTGCCGCTGGTTTTGCGCACTGCCCGATTTCAGTCGGTTCAACGCCAACGGCATTGGCGGCACCCGTCGCGCAGGGCAGCGATGAAATCCGCCCCGGCAATTATGCGCTGCTTGATCTCACCGCATGGCGTTTAGGTCTTTGCACGCCAGAGGCGTTGGCGCTGAGCGTGGTAACGCGCGTGGTAGCGGTCAATCCGCACTTCGCCATTATTGATGCCGGTTCCAAAATGCTTAGCTCTGACAAAGGGCCGCACGGCACCAATGCCAGCGGATTTGGTATCGCCGTCGATGAGCAAGGCAATCATTATGAAGTGTTGAAGCTGTCGGAGGAGCATGGTTTCCTGCAATATGCTGAACAGGCACCCGCCGTTGGCGCGCTGCTACGCATCTTCCCTAACCACAGCTGCGCGGTGGTTGCGCAGTCCGATCGCTTCGTGCTGCGCCATGCTGATGATACGGGTGAAGAGCAGGCTATTCAGGGACGCGGCAAGTTTATCTGATTACAGCGTTTTCACGGAAACCGCTGCTGACCCACACTTCCATGACCGGGCCGTTTGCAGCCCGGTATCAGCGTGCTTTAATGGCTGTATCACATCAGGAGGTCCCATGCTGCCATCTCAGACCGTCACACTAACGGTTCCACGCAACTGGTTAGATTTGTATGAAACCATCTGGAAACCGGAATGCTTTGCCAAATGGGCTAGCGGACTCAGCGCCAGTACGCTGACGCAGGAAGGGAACAGCTGGAAAGCCAAAGGTCCCGAGGGAACGGTAAAGATTCGCTTTACCCCACACAATCCCTTTGGCGTGATGGATCACTGGATTGATACCGGAACGGGTAAAGAGATTTATATGCCGATGCGGGTGATTGCCAATGAGCAAGGTGCGGAAGTGGTGATGGTGGTTTATCGTCAAGCATTCATGTCTGACGAGAAGTTTGCCGAGGATGTTGCATGGGTAAAACGCGACCTGGAACAGCTTCTTCATCTGTTAACTCATTAGAATCAATGGATTATGCAGAGATCGCTTCTTTAACGCATGTTGGAATCAATCAATAAAAATCGCTTACTTTTTTGCTCAGTAGCGTTTAACTGTTTTGCTCAAACCTTCACGTATTTATCTGCTAATCACCAGTCTGGCTTAAGCATCCTCAACAGGAAAATTCCTGGTGAGGATGTGCAGAAAAATGCTGAGTGCCTCTGATTTATCAAAGTTTTTTCTGTATTTCTTTATCGCCGATTCATTCAACCGTATGGAATGAAGAAAAGCACTAATAAATAGTAAATCACTCGCCTTATATATTCTGATGCAAATTCTGAAACCATTTATTCCTGCGGTCTATTTATAGGAGTTTTCTGATGGTGTTAAATTAATTAAAACACGGTATAACTCATTTCACACACAGCAGTAACCATAATAACAACAGCAGGGAAATAACATGGATCGCTCAACCTATCCTTTGTTATCAGAAAAAGAATTTGTTGAGATTGCCAGCCGGATGCTGGCCGGGGAATATATAAACTCAAAGGGATTTTATAATGATCTTACGGATTTCCTCCGCACAGGAGGAGATACCATTAAGACAACAACATCATTAAGCGCCAGGGTCATCTTAATAAATTCAGAACATCATTTAATTGAACGCATTTTTACGTGGCAAAACCTGAAAGGTATATCAGGGCTGCGTCAGGATGCGCTGCATTGATGTAAGCTGTGCTTTGGCCTGTGGCCAGAGTAACCCCTTAATTGCACTGGTACATATACCATAATGAGCAGAATATGGCGATAAGAGAAAAAAATCTGACCAACGCTAAATGGTCAATTTTGTCATCGATTAAAATCGTCGGCATTGGTGTTTTACAACTTTCACTTCTGGCACAAATACTCCAGGCAAACGAGTTAAACTTACTCGCCATTGCTATTGTAATGTTATTGATTATTGACACACTGGCCGATCGCGGATTTGGCAATGCCATTATCAGAACTAAAAACCTGAACAATAGCGATCTCTCAATATTATATTGGGGGAATGTATTAAGCGGACTCGCTATTTTTGCCGCGCTGTTTATTGGTAGCGATATTTCTAGCCGAATAATGAATCAACCCGAAATGGCAATAATGCTGGAAATGATTTCGGTCATCTTCATTATTATTCCGCAGGGACAACATTATCGCGCCATATTACAGCGGGAAAACCAATTTTCACGCATCGCTTTCGCGGAAACATCTTCTGTGCTGGTGGGATTAAGCGTCACACTGTTTACCGTGTGGCTGACACCTTCAGTGCTGTGCGCCATCTGGGGCTACCTCGCCATGGTATCCATCAGAATGCTGATTTACTGCTACTACGGTCGCTCCTGGTTCCAGCCAGAATACCGCTTTAGCCTGAAAAGTTTCGCTAACGTGCGAGCAAGAAACGGATAATAAAAACAAGTCTGTATGGTGGGCTCTGGGCATCTGAAAAGATGCGTTCGCGTGCTGGTCGCCAGCACGCTTTTTTCTTTTTAGGCTTCCAGTAACTCTTCCAGTGACTGAAAACTGAGTTCGCTTAATTTGCCGTTACGCTGCAAGCGCAACCAACTCACTATCATGCGTAACTCATCAATCACCATATAGAGATCGGCCATATCATTCTTGCTTTTAACCTGCAGTCGCGCCAGTGCATTGAGTTTGTGTGCATTCACTGTTTTATGACTGATGCCCAGGCGAATGCCGATGTGCTCAATGCTGTAACCCCACGCCATCATCAGTAGCACCCGTAATTGCCTGTCTGGCAAAAGAATATCCGCACCTTCTACTAACTGAATCTGGGCATTGGCATTGATGCTGGTGAGAAGACGGCTGGAAAGCATCTGACGAGAGGATTTTAAGTCCAACACCGTGAGCGAAGGCAGGTAACGACTGAGCGCATGCATCAGCGGTAACAAACGCCGCGTCAGCACCACGATTTGCATCGTGGGAAACTGCTGCTGTAAGGCGTAAAGCACTTTTAAGGTGCCGGTTAGCGGCATATTTTCATGAAAGATACACACCAGCAAACGCGGTTTCATCTTTTCGCACTTCGCCATGACCGTGCTGAGAGACCATAGCTCATGCAGCTGACACGCAACAGGTAACGAGGACAAAAGACTCTCAAGCCCCAGCGCCGCCAGTTTGTCAGAGGAGAAAAAGAGGATGTCTTCGTTACGAGTTTTCATGCCTGTCCAATAGTTGCTACACGTGATGCCTGAGAGCGGAAAGCCTGCTTCAATTGCCAGTAATCACGTACGACACAAACTGGCTAGAACTTAAGAAGAGAAGATCTGCCCCTCTTCGCATCATTTATACTTATGCGAAAAGGCCAATAACTGCAGATTTATCCCGCCTGCTAAGCCTGTTAGCATGCACGCCATCAAAAAGCCTAATCCGATAACGCTTTATTTAGAAAATCTCAGTGGTCTACACTCTGGGAAATCTTTAGCCTTGCCGCCAATTTACTGGAGTGCTCTATGTTATTAACCGTTCTCTATATTATTGGAATTACAGCCGAAGCCATGACCGGCGCGCTGGCGGCAGGGCGTCGTAAAATGGACCTGTTTGGCGTGATCATCATCGCCTCGGTCACCGCCATTGGCGGCGGTTCGGTGCGTGACATTCTACTGGGCCACTATCCGCTCAGTTGGGTTAAAAACCCGGAGTACATCATGATCGTGGCTGCGGCTGCGGTTGTGACCACTTTTGTTGCACCGCTAATGACGCACCTGCGCAAAGTTTTTCTGGTGCTGGATGCGCTGGGTTTAGTGGTGTTCTCGATTATTGGCGCCCAGGTTGCACTGGATAGCGGGCACGCCTCCATCATTGCTGCCATCGCCGCCGTGATCACTGGCGTGTTTGGCGGAGTGCTGCGCGATATGTTCTGCAACCGCATTCCGCTGGTGTTCCAGAAAGAGCTGTATGCCGGTATCGCTTTTGCCTCGGGCTGGATGTATATCCTGTTGCTGAAAACGCCGCTGGCGCATGAAGCGGTGGTGATCATCACGCTACTGTTCGGCTTCTTCGCCCGCTTGCTGGCGCTGCGTTTCCGCCTCGGTTTGCCGATCTTCAACTATCCCCATCCTGAACATTGAATCTGTTGCAGGAATCTCCTGCTGCTGCAGAAAGTGAATCAACTGCTGCAGGTGCGCATCCTGCAGCATCATCACAATCCGTTGTGCTAACACGCTACCGATACCGGGCAGCTGCTGCCAGCTTTCCGCCGTTCGCGCCAGCAACTGCGACCACTGCGCATCCGGTAAAGCCTGTAACGCTGCACGCGGCAACGGCAAGCCAAGCGCACTCACCCAGCGTCGCAGCGGCTGCTCACGCGTCAGGTTAAAGCGGTGCCAGATAAGTTGCGCGCGAGCCGGCGTGATGCCATTAGCCTGCGCAATCTGATCCGGCGTCAGGGTCAGCCAGGAAAAGAGATGGCTGATAGTGCCGCTATCCAGCAGGCGCTGCCAGCTGCTGCGCTGAACACCCGCAATATCGAGTACCGACTTCTGGCTGAGCCAGCTAAGGCGAGATAAAAACTGCGCCCGGCAGTCGGCGCTAAAGTGCAGACAGGTTAAGCCGTGGAATTCGCCCTCCTGTGGCGACGCTGGATAATCGCGCTGCGCCACACGCCAAATCACGCGCTCCAGTCGCGGAATGCCTAATCCCGCCAGCGTGAGCGTCACCTCATCACCCGCGATCACATCCAGTTCCCGCCAGCGTCGCAGGGAACCAATGTTTACCCGGCGTACCGTTTTGTCCTCCAGTTGCACCGGTATCAGATTTAGCACCACGGCGATCTTGCCCGTGCGGCCCACATTGAAATCCACTGACAGCACTTCGCTGCTGACTTCTGCTGGTTGATACTTCCATGCCGCTGACCAACTGCCCTGGCCGGGCTGCCAATCGCGCCCTGCGCTGACGGGTGATTGATGAATTACCACGCCATCGGTGACAAACGGCAGCGATTCGCGGAACCAGCGATCGCGCCATAACGCGACCTCTTCTTCATTACTCACCTGACGGCTCCAGCTCTGCGCCAGCCCAAATCCCCATTGTGTGAGCTGCGCCAGACGATCGGGCATCGAATTGGGTCCATCCGGCCACGCCCAGATAAATACGCCAAGGCGCTCAAGCAGCGGGCTGGTGTCGTGGCGCATCATCGCTCCCGCCACCTGAGCGCGCGCGTTCTTGCCGCCGTCACGCGCCTGTTGATGATCGGTCATTTGCAGAAACAGCTCACCTTGCAGCACCACTTCCTCACGCAAGGTATCCAGCCGCTGCGGGATGGAGGGAATATGTGCGGATTTGGCCAGCCACTCTTCGCCACGTAAACCATCACCGCGACTGATCAATGAGGCCAACTTACCCTGTCGATATACCAAAGTAACGGCGACGCCATCGACTTTTGGCTGCAGCCATAGCGCAGATTTGTCCTGCATCCAGTACGCCACTGCCAGCTTATCGCGCAGTTTGCGCACGCCGGTATGCGCCACCGGATGATGCGTACTGCCATCGGTGGTGAGTTGTGCATCGTAGGGGGCATGCGCCGGAGTGAAACAGCGCTGCCAATGCTGTAATCGCTGTTGCAGGCTGTCGTAATCGGCATCGGTCACCAGATTAGTGCCCTGCCGGTAATACGCGTCATCCCACTGTCGTAGCTGGGTTTGCAGCTGTGTGATTTCCTGTCCCGCGCGCACCGGAGACCAATTCGGGCAGAGCGCTTCGGCCCAGCAACCTATACTGAATAAGCAACACAATAGACTCAGGCATCCTTTCATCTTCGCTCTCCTTTTTCGCTATTGGAGCGCGCAGCGCAGGCCTTTACCAGCCATGAAGATTGCGCGCTGGATGCAGATTCCAGAGATTAAATTGCTGTTGCAGTCTGCTACATCAGCCTCTGGCGCGGCTTCACAGAAAAAAGAATTGCCTCAGCCAAGCGGCAAACGCTGCGTGACCACCCCAAGCCGTGTATACTGTGCAGGAAATCGACTCCGCTCTTTACTCAATTCAAGATAACCATGGCTCAAGGCACGCTTTATATAGTTTCCGCCCCCAGCGGCGCGGGTAAATCCAGCCTGATTCAGGCGCTGTTAAAGACACAACCGCTGTACGATACGCAGGTGTCTATTTCTCATACCACCCGTGGCGTGCGTCCCGGTGAAGCTCATGGTGAGCACTACTTTTTCGTCTCTAAGTCCGAGTTCGAGACCATGATTGCAACAGACGACTTCCTCGAACATGCGGAAGTGTTTGGCAATTATTACGGTACGTCACGCGCTGCGATTGAGCAGGTGCTGGCGACCGGCGTGGACGTCTTCCTGGATATCGACTGGCAAGGTGCGCAGCAAATTCGCCAGAAAATGCCGGCCGCTCGCAGCATCTTTGTGCTGCCGCCTTCTACCGAAGAGTTGGATCGTCGCCTGCGTGGCCGCGGTCAGGACAGCGAAGAGGTGATTGCCCGTCGTATGCAACAGGCCGTGGCGGAAATGAGCCACTACGCCGAATATGACTATTTAATTGTTAATGATGATTTCGATCTGGCGCTGTCAGATCTGAAAACCATTATTCGCGCAGAACGTCTGCGTATGGGTCGCCAAAAATCGCGACATGATGCTTTAATCAGCAAACTATTGGCAGTCTGAATTCACTTTCAGTATTATGCCCAGTCATTTCTTCATCATCTGTGGAGTAGCACACCTATGGCACGCGTAACCGTTCAGGACGCAGTAGAGAAAGTTGGTAACCGTTTTGACCTGGTGTTGGTCGCTGCACGTCGTGCACGTCAGATGCAGGTAGGCGGTAAAGATGCGCTGGTTCCGGAAGAGAACGATAAGCCAACCGTTATCGCCCTGCGCGAAATCGAAGAAGGTTTGATCACTACCCAGATTCTGGATGTCCGTGATCGTCAGGAACAGCATGAGCAGGAAGCCGCTGAGTTACAAGCCGTTACCGCTATCGCTGAAGGTCGTCGTTAACAGCACTTCGCAGGTCGCCCTTGTATCTGTTTGAAAGCCTCAATCAACTGATTGAAAAATACTTGCCTGAGGAGCAAATTAAGCGCCTCAAGCAAGCTTATCTAGTCGCGCGTGATGCCCACGAGGGTCAAACACGCTCCAGCGGCGAGCCTTACATCACCCATCCTGTTGCTGTCGCCTGCATTCTGGCCGAGATGAAACTCGACCATGAAACGCTAATGGCGGCGCTGCTGCATGACGTGATCGAAGATACGCCCGCCACTTACCAGGATATGGAACAGCTGTTTGGTAAAAGCGTTGCCGAACTGGTGGAAGGTGTATCCAAGCTCGATAAGCTGAAGTTCCGCGACAAGAAAGAAGCGCAGGCTGAAAACTTCCGCAAAATGATCATGGCGATGGTGCAGGATATCCGCGTCATCTTGATCAAACTGGCTGACCGCACGCACAACATGCGCACGCTCGGCGCGTTACGTCCGGATAAAAAACGCCGTATCGCGCTGGAAACGCTGGAGATTTACAGTCCTCTGGCGCACCGCCTTGGTATTCATCACCTGAAAACAGAACTGGAAGAGCTCGGCTTTGAAGCGCTCTACCCGAACCGTTTCCGCGTGATTAAAGAGGTGGTGAAAGCGGCGCGCGGTAACCGTAAAGAGATGATTCAGAAGATCCTTGCTGAAATCGACGGTCGCTTACAGGAAGCAGGTATTCCCTGCCGCGTAAGTGGACGCGAAAAACATCTCTACTCGATCTACCGCAAAATGCACCTGAAAGAGCAGCGTTTTCACTCGATCATGGATATCTACGCTTTCCGCGTCATCGTGAAAGATCTGGATACCTGTTATCGCGTGCTCGGACAGATGCATAGCTTGTACAAACCGCGTCCCGGACGCGTAAAAGATTACATCGCCATTCCCAAGGCCAACGGCTATCAATCGCTGCATACTTCAATGATCGGCCCGCACGGCGTGCCGGTTGAAGTGCAGATCCGTACTGAAGATATGGATCAGATGGCAGAAATGGGTGTGGCAGCGCACTGGGCGTATAAAGAGAGCGGCGAAGTCAGCGGCACCACCGCGCAGATTCGTGCTCAACGCTGGCTACAAAGCCTGCTGGAGCTGCAGCAAAGCGCCGGTAGCTCGTTCGAATTTATCGAAAGCGTGAAATCCGATCTCTTCCCGGATGAGATCTACGTGTTCACGCCGGAAGGCCGCATCGTCGAATTGCCGGCTGGCGCCACGCCGGTCGATTTCGCCTATGCGGTGCATACCGATATCGGTCATGCCTGCGTCGGCGCTCGCGTCGATCGCCAGCCTTACCCGCTGTCACAATCGCTGACCAGCGGTCAAACCATTGAAATCATCACCGCGCCGGGTGCTCGCCCGAACGCTGCCTGGCTCAATTTTGTCGTCAGCTCGAAAGCGCGCGCCAAAATCCGTCAGCTGCTGAAAAACCTCAAGCGTGAAGACTCCGTCAACCTGGGTCGTCGCCTGTTGAGCC
This sequence comes from Pantoea leporis, assembly GCF_028048155.1. Taxonomy (NCBI): domain Bacteria; kingdom Pseudomonadati; phylum Pseudomonadota; class Gammaproteobacteria; order Enterobacterales; family Erwiniaceae; genus Pantoea; species Pantoea leporis. The sequence goes on along the minus strand of NZ_JALMEU010000013.1, from coordinate 27,764 downwards.
ACGCGCTCGGCGGCAGCAAGAAGCTGGCAGAGATTCCGGTTGAGAACATTCAGCACGAACTTGAGCGCATGAAGCTGACCGCCATCGATGATTTGCTGGCAGAAATCGGCCTGGGCAACGCCATGAGCGTGGTGGTGGCAAAGAACTTGCTGCAGTCAGGCAGTGAAGAGCCGCAGAGCAACAGCAAACGCAAAAAGCTGCCGATCAAAGGCGCGGATGGCGTGCTGATTACCTTTGCCAAATGCTGCCGTCCAATTCCTGGTGACCCGATTGTGGCGCACGTTAGTCCCGGCAAAGGTTTGGTGGTGCATCACGAATCCTGCCGTAACATCCGTGGCTACCAAAAAGAGCCTGAAAAGTTCATGCCGGTTGAGTGGGATAAAGTGACCGACCAGGAATTTGTCGCAGAGATTAAAGTCGACATGTTCAATCATCAGGGCGCACTGGCGAATCTGACCGCGGCAATCAACACTGCCAGTTCCAATATTCAGAGCCTGAATACCGAAGAGCGTGATGGTCGCGTGTATAGCGCCTTTATCCGCCTCACCGCGAACGATCGCGTCCATCTGGCGAATATTATGCGCAAAATCCGCGTAATGCCGGACGTGATCAAAGTTCACCGCAACCGTAATTAGTCCATGAACGCTCAACGTTTTGCCCGAATTCAGGAGATGCTGGCCCTGCGCCAGCACGATCTTACCGTTTGCATGGAACAGGTGCATAAACCGCATAACGTCTCGGCAGTGATCCGTACCGCCGATGCGGTGGGCATTCATGAAGTGCACGCCGTCTGGCCAAGCGTGCGTATGCGCACCATGGTTTCCGCTTCGGCCGGCAGCAACAGTTGGGTGAAGGTTAAAACGCATCAGCATATTGCAGATGCAGTGCGTCATCTGAAGGATGAAGGCATGCAGGTGCTGGCGACCAATCTGTCCGCCAAAGCGGTAGATTTTCGCGACATCGATTACACCAAACCGACCTGCATTCTGATGGGTCAGGAAAAAACCGGTATTACCGCTGAAGCGCTGGCGCTGGCCGATCAGGACATCGTTGTGCCGATGGTGGGCATGGTGCAGTCGCTCAATGTCTCGGTGGCTTCCGCGCTGATTTTGTATGAAGCGCAACGTCAGCGACAGAATGCCGGTATGTATCAGCGCACCTACAGCCTGCTGGATGAAGATGAGCAGCAGCGTTTGCTATTCGAAGGCGGTTATCCGGTGCTGGCACGCGTCGCTAAGCAGAAAGGCCTGCCGTATCCGCACATCAATGGTCAGGGCGAAGTAGAAGCCGACGCCGAGTGGTGGGCCACCATGCAATCTACAGGTAGAAAATGAAAGGCCGTCTGCTGGATGCCATCCCGCTCAGTACCCTGACCGGCGTCGGCGCCAGTCAGGCGGGCAAGCTGGCCAAACTTAGCCTGTTCACCATTCAGGATCTACTGCTGCATCTGCCACTGCGTTACGAAGATCGCACCCAACTGTATAAAATCAATGACCTGCTGCCCGGCGTTTATGCCACGGTGGAAGGTGAAGTGCTGAGCAGCGAAATCACTTTCGGTCGCCGCCGCATGTTGGTGTGCCAGATCAGCGATGGCAGCGGCATGCTGACCATGCGTTTCTTCAATTTCAATGCCGGGATGAAAAACAGCCTGGCGTCGGGCCGTCGCGTTACCGCCTACGGCGAGATTAAGCGCGGTCAGCGCGGTGCTGAAATCATTCATCCCGAGTTTCGCGTGCAGGGCGAACAAGGCGGCGTTGAGCTGCAGGAAACCCTGACGCCGGTTTATCCCACTACCGAAGGCATTCGCCAGGCGACACTGCGCAATCTCACCGATCAGGCGTTGACGTTGCTGGAGAGCTGCCCAATTGCCGAGCTGCTACCATCCGAGCTGAGCGGCGGGCTGATTAGCCTGCCGGATGCACTACGCACGCTGCATCGTCCACCGCCGGATCTACGTTTAAGTGAGCTGGAGACTGGCCGCCATCCGGCACAGAAACGCTTAATTCTGGAAGAGCTACTGGCGCATAACCTCAGCATGCTAGCAGTGCGCGCCGGTGCACAGCGCCATCATGCATTGCCGATGATGGCGCGCCACGAGCTGGTTGATCAACTGCTGGCGGCGCTGCCCTTCTCGCCAACCGGTGCGCAACAGCGTGTGGTGGCAGAAATTGAAAAGGATTTGGCCAACGATTTTCCGATGATGCGTTTGGTGCAGGGCGATGTCGGCTCCGGTAAAACGCTGGTAGCCGCATTGGCGGCACTAAACGTCATCGCACACGGCAAACAGGTAGCGCTGATGGCACCGACCGAGCTGCTGGCCGAGCAGCATGCCAACAACTTCCGCCAGTGGTTTGCACCGCTGGGAATTGAAGTGGGCTGGCTGGCGGGCAAGCAGAAAGGCAAAGCGCGCGAAGCGCAGCAGGAAGCCATTGCCAGCGGTCAGGTCGCGATGGTGGTCGGCACCCACGCGCTGTTCCAGGAACAGGTGAAATTCAACGGCATGGCGCTGGTGATCATTGATGAGCAGCATCGCTTTGGCGTGCACCAGCGCTTAGCGCTGTGGGAAAAAGGCGAGGAACAAGGTTTCCATCCGCATCAGCTGATCATGACCGCTACGCCGATTCCGCGCACGCTGGCGATGACGGCTTACGCCGATCTCGATACCTCCACCATCGACGAATTACCGCCAGGTCGTACGCCGGTGACCACGGTGGCGATTCCCGATAGCCGCCGCAGTGAGATCATCACGCGCGTGCAAAGCGCCTGTCACGAAGGGCGTCAGGCTTATTGGGTGTGTACGCTGATTGAAGAGTCGGAAGTGCTGGAAGCGCAGGCGGCAGAAGCAACCTGGGAAGAGCTGAAAGTGGCGCTGCCCGATTTGCAAGTTGGCCTGGTACACGGCCGCATGAAGCCTGCCGAAAAGCAGGCGGTGATGGCGGCGTTTAAGGCCAATGAAATCCAGCTGCTGATCGCCACCACAGTAATCGAAGTGGGCGTGGATGTGCCGAACGCCAGCCTGATGATTATCGAAAACCCGGAACGTCTCGGTTTGGCTCAGTTACATCAGCTGCGCGGCCGCGTTGGGCGTGGTGCTGTCGCTTCACACTGCGTGTTGTTATACAAAGCGCCGCTCAGCAAAACCGCGCAGAAGCGGTTGCAGGTGCTGCGCGATAGCAACGACGGCTTCGTGATTGCCCAGCACGATCTGGAGATTCGCGGTCCGGGTGAAATGCTCGGCACACGTCAAACCGGCAACGCCGAGTTTAAAGTAGCGGATTTACTGCGCGATCAGGGCATGATTCCCGAAGTTCAGCGCGTGGCGCGTCATATCCACCAGCACTATCCAGAGCAGGCGCAGGCACTGATTGAGCGCTGGCTGCCGGAAACCGAGCGCTACAGTAACGCTTAATCCGCCGTCTTGCTTTTATCGATGGCAATAAAATCCCCGACAAATTTCTGCAGCAGACGCGCCAACTCGGCGCGCTCTTCATCCGGCCAGCTGGCAAACAGGTTCTGATAAATTTGCGCGCGCGCCGCATCGATTTTGTCAGTCATCGCTTTACCTGCCGCAGTGATCACCGCTTCATTCACCCGTTTGTCTTTGGCATTTTTCTGGCGCTGCGCCAGCCCTAATTCCTCCAGCTTCGCCACCTGACGACTGACGGTGGTGTAATCGCGTCCGGCCCGCTCCGCCAGCTCCACCACGCCAATTGGCCCGAAGCGACCGATTTGAATCAGTAGCGGAAACAGCGCACGATCGAGCTGAATATTTGACTCTTTTATCAATAATTCATCACGTTGTGGACGATTGAAAGTTCCTACAATCATCAGCAGCGCATTGTGCAGATCATCAAATGCAGCACCATTATGTGTATTTTGCACACTTTTCATTGACGTTATCCTGAGGTAAGCCTAATGTGTGCATATTACACATAGTTCCCACTTAACTGAAGGTGAAAGCATGAAAGCAGCGATAGTTTCCGCGGCAGGTGAACTGCCCGTTTACGGTGATTTTCCTGAACCGCAAGCTGATGAAAGCCATGTGGTGGTAACAGTGAAAGCCGCCGCCGTTAGCCAGCTGGCAAAAGCACGCGCCGCCGGAACGCATTACAGCGCGGCCGCGCACTATCCCTTTATTACCGGCATTGATGGTACCGGCACGCTGAGTAATGGCGATCCGGTTTACTTCCTTGCCTTTAATGCACCTTGGGGCAGCATGGCGGAGAGAACCTTAGTGCCCGCCGACAGCATCGTTTCGTTGCCGCCGAAATTGGATCCGGTGCTGGCCGCTGCGCTGGCGAATCCGGGCATGTCATCCTGGGCGGCATTAACCCGACGCGCCCAGCTGCGCACTGGTGAAACCGTATTGATCAATGGCGCAACCGGCACGTCGGGCGGTTTAGCGGTGCGTATCGCACAGCATCTGGGTGCAGGCAAAATTATCGCCACCGGTCGTAATCGCGCCGCGCTGGATCAACTGCGCGCGCAGGGCGCCGACCTCACTTTCACGCTGGATGAATTGCCGGACGCGTTACCGGCGTTGATGAAAGAAGGTGTTGATGTGGTACTCGATTATCTGTGGGGCCAGAGCGCACTCGATATCATGCACGCCGCCGTAGCGGGCGGAGAGAAAACGGTACGCTTTGTGCAAATCGGTTCCTTAAGCGGACAGGAAATTACCCTGCACAGTAAACTGCTGCGCTCGTCCGGGCTGACATTAATGGGCAGCGGCCTCGGCAGCGTGTCGGATAAAGAGTTGATCGCCTGCATCGGCGAAATGCTGACGGCCGCCGCCGAGAGCGATTTTTCGATCGCCTTCCAGATGCGCTCGCTGAGTGACGTCGCGCTGGCGTGGCAGGAAGATGACAGCCGTTGCCGTACGGTGTTTACGCTTTAGATCAACGGAAGTAAAAAGGGGCATTGCAAACGATTGCTTTCACAACGCAACCGTTTAAAATCGCCCCTTTGTTGTAATTGAGAACGTCCACCATGTCCGTCAACACCGCTGAAACTCGCCAGCCTGCCAGCGCTGCAAGCCCGAAAAGTGAACTGATTTACCGCCTCGAAGACCGTCCACCGTTACCGCAAACCTTGTTTGCTGCCTGTCAGCATTTGCTGGCGATGTTTGTCGCGGTGATTACGCCTGCGCTGCTGATTTGCCAGGCGCTGGGTTTACCGGCACAGGACACGCAACACATCATCAGCATGTCGCTGTTTGCCTCGGGCGTGGCATCCATTCTGCAAATCAAAACCTGGGGACCCGTGGGCTCTGGCCTGTTGTCGATTCAGGGCACCAGCTTTAACTTCGTGACGCCGCTGATCATGGGCGGCATGGCGCTGAAAAATGGTGGCGTTGATGTGCCGACCATGATGGCGGCGCTGTTTGGCACGCTGATGGTGGCGTCTTGTACCGAAATGGTGCTGTCACGCGTGTTGCACCTGGCGCGCCGCATCATTACGCCGCTGGTTTCCGGCATTGTGGTGATGATTATTGGCCTGTCGCTGATTCAGGTCGGTTTGACCTCCATCGGCGGCGGCTTTGCGGCGATGAGCGATCACACGTTTGGCGCTCCGAAAAACTTGTTGCTGGCGGCTTCGGTATTGGTGGTGATTATCCTGCTTAATCGTCAGCGTAATGCTTATCTGCGCGTGGCTTCGTTGGTGATCGCGATGGCGGTAGGTTATGCGCTGGCCTGGGCGCTGGATATGCTGCCCGCCACCAGCACACCAGCCGATCAGCCGCTGATTGCCGTGCCATCGCCGCTCTACTACGGCCTGGGCTTTGACTGGAATCTGCTGATCCCGCTGATGTTGGTGTTTATGGTGACCTCGCTGGAAACCATCGGCGACATCACCGCGACTTCTGATGTTTGCGAGCAGCCGGTAAGTGGCCCGCTGTATATGAAGCGTCTGAAAGGCGGCGTGTTGGCCAACGGTCTTAACTCCTTTGTCTCAGCGCTGTTCAACACCTTCCCGAATTCCTGTTTTGGCCAGAACAACGGCGTGATTCAGCTTACCGGCGTTGCCAGCCGCTATGTAGGCTTTGTCGTGGCGCTGATGCTGATCGTGCTTGGCCTGTTCCCAGCCGTGAGTGGTTTTGTGCAGCATATTCCAGAACCGGTGCTGGGCGGTGCCACCATTGTGATGTTTGGTACCATCGCCGCATCTGGCGTGCGCATCGTTTCGCGTGAACCGCTGAATCGTCGTGCCATCATGATTATCGCGCTGTCGCTGGCGGTAGGTTTGGGCGTTTCTCAGCAGCCGCTGATTCTGCAATTTGCCCCGGACTGGCTGAAAACCCTGCTTTCATCTGGCATTGCGGCCGGTGGTATTACCGCCATCGTGCTGAACCTGATCTTCCCGCAAGAAAAGTAATCCTGCAGGCAGGCTTCGGCCTGCCTGATATTTATCCGCATTTACATCCAGGCTGTTGAGCTGTAACGGTAATTCAGGCATAACAACCACTCACCGGATAAATATCGGGATGGATGAGTGCGATGAAATTTTTAGGCAAGTTTTTCCTTACCTTACTGCTGCTAATTCTGCTGGCGCTGGTAGTGTTGTATGTGTTGCTACAAACACAATGGGGCGCAGGTTGGTTTAGCCGCTGGGTAAGCGATAAAACCGCCTGGCATCTCTCTCTCAGCAAGATTGAGCACGACTTCTCCTCCCCTTCGCATATCATTCTCGATGACTTCAGCTTTGGTCATGATGGTCAGCCCGCCGTGTTGGTGGCGAAACGCGTTGATCTTGGCCTTGCGCTGGTTCAGTTCAGCGATCCACTGCACTTCAACAGCATCGAAGTGCGCGACAGTGAAATCAATCTCGCCAATCAAGCGCCCGATACCACGCTGCCGATTCAGGCCAATCGCCTGCAGCTGAATAATGTGCGTATTGAGAATCCGCACAGCACATTGCCGATGACCGCTCAGCGCGTGAATGGTGGTCTTCTGCCGTGGAAACCGCTGCCTAACGACGTGCTGGGCAGCGATGCGCAGTTCCAGATTAGCGCTGGCACCCTGACGCTGGATGGCGTACCGGGTAACAACGTGCTGCTGCAGGGCAGTATCAAGCAACGTCGTCTGGTGCTGAGCAATATCGGCGCCGATCTGGCGCGCGGTTCGATGACCGGCAACGCCGAGCGCGATGCGCTGGGTAACTGGAAGATCGACCAACTGCGCCTCAACGATATCCGCATGCAAACCCATCAAAGCCTGAGCGACTTCCTCAATCCGCTGCGCGCTGTGCCTTCTGTGAGCATCAACCGTCTGGATATGACCGATGCACGCCTGCAAGGACCTGACTGGGCGGTGACCGATCTCGATTTAACCCTGAAAAATGTCACCCTGCGCGGCGATGATTGGGAAAGCGATGGCGGTTCTCTCTCCATGAATGCCGGGAATTTTATTAACGGTGGCTTTGAGCTCAACGATCCTATCGTCAATGCCGAATTCTCGGCGCAGGGCATCGCGCTGACGCAGTTCAGTTCGCGCTGGGTGAATGGCGTGGTGCGCGCCAGCGGCAACTGGACGCGCAGCGACAAACGTCTGATGCTGGATGAACTGGCGATCGCCGGGCTGGAATATACTTTGCCGCAAAACTGGCGTGAACGCTGGCAGCAAACCTTACCGGAATGGCTGGATAGCGTGCTAATAACCCGCGCTACCGCCAACCGTAACCTGATTATTGATATCAATCCGGCGTTCCCGTTCCAGATGACGTCACTGGATGGCAGCGCGAATAATCTGCTACTGGCGCGTCAACATCAGTGGGGAATCTGGTCCGGTAAAGCCAGCTTCAACGCGGCCGAAGCCACCTTCAATCGTACCGATCTGCGTCATCCGTCCATTGCGCTGAATGCCAACGATCAACAGATTCAGGTAACGGAATTGAGCGCCTTTAACGGCAGCGGTTTACTGGAAGGATCAGCAACGGTTGGGCAGGACGCGCAACGTCCGTTGACGCTGAATCTGAAAGGCCAGGCTGTGCCGGCAAACGTGCTGGGCAATTGGGGTTGGCCAACGCTGCAGTTGAGCGGTAACAGTAATTTACAGCTGCAGCTGAAAGGTTCGCTGAACGCCAGCGCGCCGCTGCGCCCCAGCGTGGATGGCACGTTGTCGGTAACCACCGATGCCCAAGCTGTACAGCAAACGATGCGGGGCGGGCAAGTGCAATAATTCTGTAGCGGCGCGATTCATTGCGCTCTTTTGACTTTAAAAAGCGATGCGCAATAAATTGCGCCGCTACAGTATGTAAAAAAATTGCAGGACTAATCGATACGGGCGCCGGAGCCGCCCTCTTCCAGTGCTCCGTCAGAATCGGCGGGCAGCACGATATACACACCTTCGAATACCGCGCCCAGCTCATCATCCCCAAACAGCTCCACTTCCATCTGCACGCGGGCTTTGCGGCCACGCGCCAGACGATCAAGATCGCCGCTGAGCGAGCCGAGATCGGCAATCGCGCCCGGACGGCCGCTGATCGGTTTGCTGTAGCGAATATGCGCATCCGCCAGAATAATGGTGCCACCGAGATGGCGCTCGCGCAGCAGCAGCCAAATTAAACCCCAACCGGTGAGCGTGGCGAGCGAGAACAAGCTGCCCGCAAATAGGGTGTGATGAGGATTCTGGTTGCCCGCTTCGGGCATGGTGGTAACGAATTTCTGCCCAGTATATTGCAGAATGCGCACGCCCATTTTTTCACTCAGCGGAATGTGCTCGTACCAGGCTTGTTGCAGCTGTCCGCACCAGTCGGCGCGATGCAGAATATCGTCGAGCGTCACGACCGGTTTTATCATCAGGAAGTGGCGCACTGGCGTAGTTTGCGGCGCGGTGATTTCGCCTTGGTTGACGTAGCCGAGCTTGGCAAAAAATTCGACGGCGTCTTCACGCGCGCTACAAGTGACGCGTTTTGCCCCTTCCTGACGCGCGACCGATTCCAGCGTCATCGCCACCAGCGTGCCAAGACCTTTGCCCTGCACCGAAGGATGCACGGCAAGGAAGCGAATCGCGGCTTCGTTCTCGGCATTGATGTACAGACGGCCGATTGCCACCGGTTTGCCTTGCTCATCCACCACCATTTGATGATGCGCCAGCGCATCCCAGGCATCACGCTCAGAACCCTGCGGCTGACGCAGCGGCTTTCGTAACATTTCCCAGCGGAACTGGTAATACATATCCAGCTCTTCCGCCGTTTGCGGTACGCGAAGATGATACATAAAGTGATTCTCTCGTTCGAAGCTTGCGTGGCTAAATCCTTGCCGCTCGGCTGAAACCCTCACACCTGTAACCAGAAGGTCACCGGACCATCGTTTACCAACGAAACCTGCATATTGGCGGCGAAGCGCCCGTTTGCGGTGGCCACACCCTGTGCACGGCAGCAATCGCTAAAGTATTCATAGAGGCGCTCGGCTTCCGCCGGTTCTGCGCCGCCAGAAAAAGAGGGACGCATACCTTTATTGGTATCTGCGGCGAGAGTGAATTGCGACACCACCAGCACGCTGCCACCTGCCTGCTGCACATTAAGATTCATTTTGTAATTCTCATCCGCAAAGATACGGTAGCCCAGCACGCGCTCGGTTAATCGCTGCGCTTTTTGTTCGTCATCGCCCTTTTCCACACCCAATAACACCAGCAAGCCGGCGCCAATTTCGCCCACTGTCGCGTCGTCAACGCTGACACTGGCGCGGCTGACGCGCTGAATCAAAGCAATCATGTTTCCTCACGTTCTTTTTCGCGTTCCTGCTGTTTTAGCTGGCGATAGTCATCCAGCGTGACGGTGATTTCCGCGCCTAACAACACAATACACCACGACCAATAGACCCATAGGAACAGAATGGGGATGACCGCCAGAACGCCGTAAATTAACTGATACGAAGGGAACATCGTAACATAGAGCGCAAAGCCTTTTTTACCCAGCTCGAACAGCAACCCGGCAACGATGGCGCCGATCAGTGCATCACGCGTCGGCACGCGCCGCGTCGGCACAATGCTATACAGCAGCCAGAAAGCGAGGATCGAGAGGCACAGCGGGAATATGCGCAGCAGATGATCGATCAAGCTGGTGACGCCCGTGACGTTCACCCAGCGCAGCGACAGCAGATAGGAGCTGAGCGCTAAACTTGCGCCGGCCAGCAGCGGGCCCAGTGTTAAGATCATCCAGTAAACAGCAAAGGAGTAGACCATTGGACGCGGTTTATCGCTGCGCCAGATGGCGTTCAACGCGCTGTCCACCGAATGCATCAGCAGCAGCGCGGTGACGATCAACCCCACAATGCCGACCGCCGTCATCTTATTGACGTTGGCGACAAACTGGTCAAGATAACGCTGAATCACGTCGCCCGTTGCCGGAATGAAGTTGGTAAAGATGAAGTTCTTCAACTGCACGCTGATGTCCGAGAACATCGGAAAAGCAGCAAACAGAGCGAACACCACGGCAATCAGCGGCACCAATGCCAGCAATGAGACGTAGGCGAGATTACCCGCCTGCGTCGTCATGTTGTCATCGTCAACGCGTCGCCACAGCAGTTTTACCCACAAATAAAAGGCATGCGCCGAGTGGCGCAGATGTCGATGGTTCAGCACTCAGAGACGACCCGCAAACCAGTCCGGCACAGTTTTCTCATCAACCACCAGCACGCTCTCAATGCCGAGTGCGCGCGCAGCGTCGATATTGGCCTGATTATCATCGAAAAATACCGCCTGATCGGCCTGATAACCTTCGTGCTGCAGCACATAGTTGTAGATGCGCGCTTCCGGCTTACGCATGCCGATATCCTGCGACATATAAAGATGATCGGCCGCCTGTTGAACATCGGGATATTGGGTTGGCCAGAACTCGAAGTGCAGCTGATTGGTATTGGACAGGATCACCACGCGCTCGCCATTGGCACGCAGCTTGTTCATGATCGCCAGCGTTTCCGGACGCACGCCGACAAAGACCGCCTGCCAGCCAGCGGTGAATTGCGGATAGCTCAACGCGATATCCAGCTGGTCGCAAATGCGCGCAGCAAATTCTGGATCGCTGATTTCGCCACGTTCGTGTTTCTCAAAAGCCTCATCCATGCGGAAACGACTTTGTAGCGTGGATAACGGCACGCGCCCTAAGTCGCTCCAGACGCCGAGCACACGATTGAAATCGATATCAACAATCACATTGCCTAAATCAAAGATGTACAGCATGACGCCTCTCCTTTTCGTTCCCTGGATCATTCACTTTAGCGGCAAAAGTGGGAGCTGAACAGGGACGAGGGGCGGGAAATCAGTAATCTGGAAGCGGAGGCAAACTTCATTAAGCGAGCGTTGCAGCGGGTTGCAGACATAAAAAAGCCCCGCAGGTGCGGGGCTCAATATCAGACTGTTTCGCTTACTCTTTGCTGCCGCGAGAAGAACGTTTACGATCGTTCTCGGTCAGATGACGTTTACGAATACGGACTGACAGCGGAGTCACTTCTACCAGTTCGTCATCATCGATGAACTCGATAGCCTGTTCCAGCGTCATTTTCTGCGGTGGAACCAGAGTGGTGGCTTCGTCAGTACCTGACGCACGCATGTTGGTCAGTTTCTTACCGGTCAGACAGTTTACTGTCAGATCGTTAGAACGGCTGTGAATACCGATGATCTGGCCTTCATACACTTCCGCACCGTGACCGAGGAACAGCTTGCCGCGATCCTGCAGACCGAACAGGGCGAACGCTACCGCTTTACCCTGACCGTTCGAGATCAACACGCCGTTCTGACGCTGGCCCACTTCGCCCGGACGAACATCGTCGTAGTGGCTGAAGGTGGAGTACAGCAGACCGGTACCTGAAGTCATGGTCATGAATTCGTTACGGAAGCCGATCAGACCACGGCTTGGGATCATGTAGTCGAGACGTACACGGCCTTTACCATCTGGATCCATGTTTTTCAGATCGCCTTTACGCTCACCCATCGCTTGCATCACAGAACCCTGATGGGTTTCTTCGATGTCGAGGGTCACGTTTTCGAATGGCTCCTGCTTACGGCCTTCGTGCTCGCGGAAGATAACTTTCGGACGGGATACCGCCAGCTCGAAACCTTCACGACGCATGTTTTCGATCAGAACCGACAAGTGCAGCTCACCACGACCGGAAACGCGGAACGCATCCGAATCTTCGGTTTCTTCAACGCGCAGTGCCACGTTGTGTACCAGCTCTTTGTTCAAACGCTCCAGAATCTGGCGCGAGGTCACGAACTTACCTTCTTTACCGCAGAACGGTGAGGTGTTCACGTTGAAGAACATGGTAACGGTTGGCTCATCAACGCTCAGGGCTGGCAGCGCTTCCACATTCTGCGTGTCGCAGATGGTGTCAGAGATGTTCAGCTCGCCCAGACCGGTGATGGCGATGATGTCGCCCGCTTCTGCCAGGGTACTTTCGATACGTTCCAGACCCAAGTGGCCCAGCACTTTACCGACTTTACCGTTACGGGTTTTGCCTTCGCTATCAATGATAGTGACCTGCTGGTTCGGCTTCACGGTACCGCGCTTGATGCGGCCGATGCCGATCACGCCCAGATAGTTGTTGTAGTCCAGCTGCGAGATCTGCATCTGCAGTGGCGCTTCAACTTCAACCTGAGGTGGAGAAACGTGGTCAACGATCGCCTGATACAGCGGGGTCATGTCGTCAGCCATGTCGGTATGTTCCAGACCCGCGATACCGTTCAGCGCCGAAGCGAAGATAATCGGGAAGTCCAGCTGCTCGTCAGTCGCATCCAGGTTAACGAACAGGTCAAATACCTGATCAACAACCCAATCAGGACGCGCGCCCGGACGGTCAACTTTGTTGATAACCACAATCGGCTTCAAACCATGAGCAAATGCTTTCTTGGTTACGAAGCGGGTTTGCGGCATAGGGCCATCCATCGCATCTACAACCAGCAGCACCGAATCCACCATGGACATGACGCGCTCCACTTCACCACCGAAGTCGGCGTGTCCTGGGGTATCAACGATGTTGATACGGTAGTCATTCCATTTGATGGCGGTGTTTTTTGCGAGGATGGTAATCCCACGCTCTTTCTCCAAATCGTTGGAGTCCATTACGCGCTCAGTCGCTTCGGTACGAGCATCAAAAGTACCGGACTGTTGGAGCAGCTTGTCAACCAGGGTGGTCTTACCATGGTCAACGTGCGCGATGATGGCGATGTTACGCAAATTTTCGATCACAGCTTTGCCTCAGGCATTATAGAAATAACGCGGTATTGTACACGGATTAAGCGGAAGACTGAACATGATCACAGATTTCGCCGAAAGTTTCTTATAGCGCTGGTTTTTAGCACCGTTTACGGTGCATTAATCTGCACTGTGATAGTAATTTGCACCAAATTGGTGCTTAACTTCACCTGTGGCGCACCATAACGATGCATGCAATCCATCCTGGTGCAGCCTTCGACTCACGAAAGGGCGCATTGTAGCGCCATTTTCGCCATTGTCATAAAGTTGGCACAGAATTCGCTTTATATATTTTAAGCGAAAACGACAGTTATAAAACGGTTGAAAGAGCTTGCCGAGATCTTTGGTTAGGAGTGGTCAGCAGTCGTGACACATTCCCGGCAACGAAGTTCTCTCACCATGACGATAATGACCATTTCCAGGAGAGTTGAGTATGTCCGCTGAACACGTTCTCTCGATGATGAACGAGCATGAAGTTAAGTTTGTTGACCTGCGTTTTACCGATACCAAAGGTAAAGAACAGCACGTTACTATCCCTGCTCACCAGGTTAACGCTGACTTCTTCGAAGAAGGCAAAATGTTCGATGGCTCCTCCATCGGTGGCTGGAAAGGCATTAACGAATCAGACATGGTGCTGATGCCGGATGCAACCACTGCAGTCATGGATCCGTTCTTCGAAGACTCGACCCTGATCATCCGTTGCGACATCCTTGAGCCAGGCACACTGCAGGGCTACGACCGTGACCCACGCTCCATTGCTAAGCGTGCAGAAGAGTTCCTGCGTTCTTCAGGCATCGCGGATACCGTGCTGTTTGGACCAGAGCCAGAGTTCTTCCTGTTCGATGACATCCGTTTCGGTTCTTCTACTTCAGGTTCACACGTGGCTATCGACGATATCGAAGCAGCCTGGAACACCGGTAAAGAGTACGAAGGCGGTAACAAAGGTCACCGTCCAGGTCTGAAAGGCGGTTACTTCCCAGTGCCACCGGTTGACTCAGCACAGGACATCCGTTCTGCCATGTGTCTGACCATGGAGCAGATGGGTCTGGTGGTTGAAGCACATCACCACGAAGTAGCCACAGCTGGTCAGAACGAAGTGGCAACCCGCTTCAACACCATGACCAAAAAAGCTGACGAAATTCAGATCTACAAATACGTGGTGCACAACGTTGCTCACGCGTACGGCAAAACGGCAACCTTTATGCCTAAGCCAATGTTCGGCGATAACGGTTCTGGTATGCACTGCCACATGTCTCTGTCAAAAGGCGGCGTGAACCTGTTCTCTGGCGACAAGTACGGCGGCTTGTCTGAAACTGCTCTGTTCTATATTGGCGGTATCATCAAGCACGCTAAAGCGATCAACGCCCTGGCGAACCCAACCACCAACTCCTACAAGCGTCTGGTCCCAGGCTACGAAGCGCCAGTTATGCTGGCTTACTCTGCCCGTAACCGTTCTGCTTCTATCCGTATCCCAGTGGTTGCCAGCCCGAAAGCACGTCGTATCGAAGCACGCTTCCCGGATCCAGCGGCTAACCCATACCTGGCATTCACCGCGCTGCTGATGGCCGGTCTTGATGGTGTTATCAACAAGATCCACCCTGGCGATGCGATGGACAAAAACCTGTATGACCTGCCACCGGAAGAAGAAGCTGAGATTCCAAAAGTTGCAGGTTCTCTGGAAGAAGCACTGAATGCACTGAACGAAGACCGCGAGTTCCTGACCCGTGGCGGCGTGTTCACTGATGACGCTATCGATGCATACATCGAACTGCGTAAGTCAGACGTTGACCGCGTGCGTATGACTCCGCACCCAGTTGAGTTCGAACTGTACTACAGCGTTTAATTTAAAATTTCAGCTCCCTGTTCACGCACTCTTTTTGCTGCGTGAACAGCCTGAAAGATTTTTAATTGCCGTGGAAACTTTAGCCCATCTCCGGATGGGCTTTTTTCTCCGCGCATTCATGGTTCGAAGCACAGATTTCCGTCCTGAAAGGCTATAATGCACTAAATTAGTGCAGAGGAACGCTGTATGGCAACTGGCACGCTGCCCGACGCGGGGCAGATTCTCAACTCCCTGATCAACAGTATTTTGCTGGTCGATAACGATTTAGTTATCCATTACGCCAATCCGGCGGCTCAGCAATTACTGGCGCAAAGCTCACGTAAATTGTTCGGCACGCCATTACCGGAATTAACCGGCTATTTTTCGCTGAATATTGAGGTGATGAGCGAGAGTCTCGGAGCTGGCCAGGGCTTTACCGATAGCGAAGTCACTCTCGTGGTTGATGGCCGTGCGCACATTATGTCGCTCACGGCACAGCGCTTACCGGATGGCTTTATTCTGCTGGAAATGGCGCCGATGGATAATCAACGTCGTCTTAGCCAGGAACAAATTCAGCATGCTCAGCAGGTCGCTGCCCGCGATTTGGTGCGCGGTCTGGCGCATGAGATTAAAAACCCGCTGGGAGGATTACGTGGCGCCGCGCAGCTACTGACTCGCGCGTTACCCGATCCTTCCCTGCATGAATATACGCGCATCATCATTGAGCAAGCCGACCGCCTGCGTAATCTGGTTGATCGTCTGCTTGGCCCGCAACAGCCGGGCTTGCACGTAACGCAAAGCATTCATCAGGTCGCCGAGCGCGTGGTGAATCTGGTATCAATGGAGCTGCCGGATAACGTCTCGCTGGTGCGTGATTACGACCCAAGCCTGCCGGAACTGCCGCACGATCCCGACCAGATTGAACAAGTGCTGTTGAATGTGGTGCGAAACGCGCTGCAGGCATTGGGCGATGAAGGCGGCACCATTGTGATTCGTACGCGTACCGCCTTCCAGCTCACGCTGCACGGCACGCGTTACCGCTTAGTCGCGCGTATTGATATTGAAGATGACGGCCCAGGCATTCCGGCCCAGCTACAAGATACCCTGTTCTATCCGATGGTTAGCGGACGCGAAGGCGGCACCGGTTTAGGTCTGTCCATCGCCCGTAGCCTGATCGATCAGCATTCAGGAAAAATAGAATTTAACAGTTGGCCAGGTCACACCGAATTCTCGGTTTACCTGCCTATTCGCCAGTGAGGTTTCTATGCAACGAGGGATAGTCTGGATCGTCGATGACGATAGCTCCATCCGCTGGGTGCTTGAAAGGGCACTCACTGGAGCCGGTTTGAGCTGTGCAACCTTTGACAGCGCTAACGAGGTATTGGACGCGCTCGCAAGCAAAACCCCAGACGTATTATTGTCAGACATTCGTATGCCTGGCATGGATGGACTTGCGCTGCTGAAACAGATTAAGCAGCGCCATCCGATGCTTCCGGTGATCATTATGACCGCGCACTCCGATCTGGATGCGGCCGTCAGCGCTTATCAGCAAGGTGCGTTTGATTACCTGCCAAAGCCGTTTGATATTGATGAAGCGGTCGCACTGGTTGAACGTGCGATTAGCCATTATCAGGAGCAGCAGCAGCCGCGCAATCAGCCCGTCAGCGGCCCAACCACCGACATTATCGGCGAAGCGCCGGCAATGCAGGATGTGTTCCGCATCATTGGTCGTCTTTCACGCTCCTCAATTAGCGTGCTGATCAATGGTGAATCCGGTACCGGTAAAGAGTTGGTGGCACATGCGCTGCATCGCCACAGTCCACGCGCGAAATCTCCTTTTATCGCGCTCAACATGGCGGCGATTCCCAAAGATTTGATTGAATCAGAGCTATTTGGTCACGAGAAAGGCGCGTTCACCGGTGCCAACCAGATTCGTCAGGGACGTTTTGAGCAGGCCGATGGCGGCACGCTGTTCCTTGATGAAATTGGTGATATGCCGCTTGATGTGCAAACCCGCTTATTGCGCGTATTGGCCGATGGCCAGTTTTATCGCGTTGGCGGCTATGCGCCGGTGAAAGTGGATGTGCGTATCATCGCGGCAACCCACCAGAATCTTGAGCTGCGCGTGCAGGAAGGCAAATTCCGTGAAGACTTGTTCCATCGTCTTAACGTGATCCGCGTTCATCTGCCGCCGCTGCGTGAACGACGTGAAGATATTCCGCGCCTGGCGCGTTACTTCCTGCAGGTTGCTGCACGTGAGTTAGGGGTGGAAGCGAAGATTCTGCATCCGGAAACCGAAACCGCGCTGACGCGTCTGCATTGGTCCGGTAACGTGCGCCAGCTGGAAAATACCTGTCGCTGGTTGACGGTGATGGCAGCTGGCCAGGAAGTGTTGATTCAGGATCTGCCGCCTGAACTGTTTGAATCCAGCACGCCAGACAATCCGGTGCAATCGTTGCCGGACAGCTGGGCTACTCTGCTGGCGCAGTGGGCAGATCGCGCCTTGCGTTCCGGTCATCAAAACCTGTTGTCGGAAGCACAGCCGGAGATGGAGCGCACGCTGCTCACCACCGCGCTGCGTCATACACAAGGGCACAAACAGGAAGCGGCACGCTTGCTCGGCTGGGGACGAAATACCCTGACGCGTAAGTTGAAAGAGCTGGGGATGGAATAACGCGCACGTTTTGCGTTTTGAAACCGGGGAGCGAATGGGCTCCCCGTTTTTTTATATCACTCGCGAGAATTGCTGCATGCGCACCTTTTGGCGCATATACACATCGAAGCACATACAGATGTTACGAATCAGCAACCGACCGACGCCGGTAGCGTGCAGGCTGCGACCGTGCTGCTCCACCAATCCATCCGCCACCAGCGGCGCTAACAGCGCTAAATCCTCGGCAAAATAGTGTTCAAACTCAACTGGGTATTGCGCCTCGACCGCGGCAAAATCCAGTGCGAAATTACAGATTAAGGCTTTAATCACATCGCGGCGCAAACAATCATCGTTACTCAAGGTAAGCCCGCGCCACAGCGCATTGCCGCGCTGCTCGACATCTGCGTAATAGGCTTTCAACTCTTTGTGATTTTGCGCATAGCTGTCGCCCAGCATGCTGATGGCCGACACGCCCAAACCGAGCAAATCGGTTTCGCCCTGTGTGGTGTAACCCTGAAAATTACGATGCAGTTCGCCAGCGCGTTGTGCCACCGCCAGCTCATCATCCGGACGCGCGAAGTGATCCATACCGATAAACTGATAGCCTTCGCCGGTTAAGGTGGCGATGGTTTCCTGCAGGATCTGCAGTTTCTGTGCTGCACCTGGCAGCTCCTCATCTTTAATTTTACGCTGCGCAGCGAACAGTGAAGGCATGTGCGCATAATTGAAGACGCTGAGGCGATCGGGATTGAGTGCAATAACGCGCTGTAAAGTAAAGGCGAAGCTTTCCGGCGTTTGCAGCGGTAAGCCATAAATCAGATCAAGGCTGACCGAACGGAAGCCTTGCTCACGCGCACGCTGCACCAGAGCGAAGATGGTTTCTTCATCCTGCACGCGATTCACGCGCTCCTGCACCGCTTTATTAAAGTCCTGCACGCCCATGCTCAGGCGATTAAAACCTTCCGCGCGCAGATGATCGATCATCTCCAGTTCGATTTCACGTGGATCAACCTCGATCGACATTTCGACGTCATCGGCAATCGTAAAATGCTCGCGTAGCAGCGCCACCAGCCGGCTCACCTGCTGCTGGTTGAGGAATGTCGGCGTGCCACCACCCCAGTGCAATTGAGTGACGCAGCGGCCCGCAAATAAGGGCGCACGCTGACGAATTTCCTGCTCCAGCACATCAAGGTAGCGATCGGCTTTATGCAGCTGGCGCGTCACGATTTTATTGCAGCCACAAAAATAACAAAGCCGATGGCAAAACGGGATGTGCACATACAGCGATAACGGACGATCGGGATAGCGTTGCACGGCTTGCTGAAAATCTGCCTCACCAAATTTCTCACTGAATTCGAGCGCGGTGGGATAAGAGGTATAACGTGGGCCAGCGTAGTTGTATTTTTCGATGAGGCGCTGATCCCAATCAATCTGCTGCGATGACATGCTCACTCCTTACGGTGACGTCGTCTGAGAGAGGGTCGCGTAGCTGAAGAGTGGACGAAGCGATGGGCTGAACGCCGACGTAAACGCGACTTAAGACGCGACAGGCGGCGTAGTTTAAACAATAACCAGAGCAGATAACATGTCAGCAGCAGCGCGAAAATTGATCCAGGCCAAAACATAGGTGAATACCTGTTTAGCGCGGCATGCGCGAAAACGCATGCCGATCAAAATTTGCCTTAATTACCTTTTAGCAGGCGCATCATATCTTCTTCAGCCTGCTCATCTTCCGCTTCGTCATCCAGCGCGATGCCCAGCGTTTCCATCAGCTCATCGATGCGGTCTAAGGTTTGATCCAGCCAGGCCTGATCTTCGCCACTCAAGGTTTCACCGTTTTCCAGGCGATCCAGCAGCGTATCCAGACGTTCGTCATTTTCCAGCTTCGCCAGCTCTTCTTGCGGCGTCAGGCGAACTTTTTCTGCTTTTGGCTTTGGTTTCGCTTCAGGCTTTTTTGCCGGCTGGGTTTTACCATCAGCAACTAATGCGATCGGCTTTTTGCTGCCCAGGCGTGGATCCTGAGCTTTTTTACCCTGACCTTTGCCAGCGGCTTGCGTTTCAGGATTGGCGCGGCTGCCAGATTTATGGCCGCTATGTTTTTTATCGCGTTTGCGATCGCGCGCTTCCTGATTAAGGTCTTCACGCGATTTGCGTTTGGCTTTCGCAGCAGGTTTGCCACGCGGGGCTGATGCAGGTTGCTTCATGGTGTCCGGTCTCGGCGGTGCTTTGTGAGTTCAGTATAGAATTGCGGCGAAATCTAGCAGAAAGTAAGCAAAGAAAAAAGGCGATAGCCTATGCTATCGCCTTTTATCGCACCTTCATATGAAGGAAACACTGAATAAATCCTTTACGGCTCACAACGTCCCGGTTGCTCCATCGCCACATCGCTCCTGCGATTAATCCCTGTCCTTGTTCGATTCCTGCCTGAATCGCTTCCCGCCATGCTCTTGGTCATCCCCGACACTCCTGAGCTCATCATCCTGATGGGTGCTGCCGTGCACTGACAACAAATGTAGACTAATAGGTAAAATGAACAAGTGAGACTTGTCTCTATTTTAGAGTGGCATTTCCTGAGGTCATTTCAAATCATTGAAATATAACATCTAAATGGATTGTTAATATTCAATGAAGCGGTAATCGCTGGCAGTAAAAATCATAGATCTCTTACAAAATGGCGCATTTGGACGCTATCGGGCACTTTTGCGCCATTACAGGTATAATCAGCCCAATTGCCCGATTCATTTTGCTGGAGTTTCACTTTGTCTGCTTTGAACTATCACATGACCCATTTCATGCTCAGCGCCCCCGATATTCGCCACTTACCGGCGGATGTGGGTATTGAAGTTGCTTTTGCCGGGCGCTCGAATGCAGGTAAATCCAGCGCGCTTAACACCATCACTAACCAAAAAGGTCTGGCCCGTACCAGTAAAACGCCAGGTCGTACTCAGCTGATTAACCTGTTTGAAGTGGTTGAAGGTAAATGTCTGGTCGATTTACCCGGTTATGGCTATGCCCAGGTTCCGGAAGAGATGAAGCGCAAATGGCAGCGCTCGCTGGCGGAATATTTGCAAAAACGTCAGGCGCTGAAGGGTCTGGTGGTATTGATGGATATTCGCCATCCGCTGAAAGACCTCGATCAGAACATGATTGAATGGGCCGTGCAGAGCCAGATTCCCGTGCTGGTCTTACTGACCAAAGCCGACAAACTGGCATCCGGCGCACGTAAAGCACAGCTGACGATGGTGCGCGAAGCGTCGCTGGCCTTTAACGGTGATGTGCAGGTGGAAATGTTCTCGTCGCTGAAGAAGATGGGCGTTGATATTGTGCGTAAGAAGCTGGACAGCTGGTTTAGCGAACTAGAGCCAGCGCAAGAAGGCGACGGCGAAGAAACAGCAGAGTGATTTTGTTGCGGCTTCTGAGAAAAAGCCCAATAAAAAACGCCCCAGTCATAAATGACTGGGGCGGCTAAATATTCAGCCAAATCCGATTACGTGAAGTAAAAGGTCTGAAAGATAGAACATCTTACCTCTGTACCCTACGCGACAAACTCTACCTGATTTTCAGCGCCCTACAAAGGGTTTTTTGTTGTTAAGTTTCAGGATTCGACATCTTTTTTACTAAGCTCATCACACTTTCACGCGTTCGATGTAGTTTAATTACTAAAAAAATGCTTAGACGATAGGCAGTTACAAAACGCGCATTTAATAGACCGCTTTGTGAGGTTGCTGAACCGATTAAGTAAACTTTTTTCTTATGATGATGCCAGCGGCACGCAAATACCGCTGAATCAGCGTGATCAGTGTGCCTCATCCCAGTTATCGCCGGTGCCTACTTCCACCTGCAGCGGCACATCCAGCTTCATGCTGTTCTCCATCAGATCACGGATGGTCTTAATGGCGCTATCCACTGCATCGCTGCGGATCTCAAACACCAGTTCATCGTGTACCTGCATAATCATGCGCACGGCATCGTCTTTTTGCTCCAACAGCCAGCCATCCACCGCAATCATCGCGCGTTTGATGATGTCTGCTGCCGTGCCTTGCATTGGGGCATTAATCGCCGCTCGCTCCGCCGCTTTACGACGAATCGCATTGCTGGAGGTGATATCAGGCAGCCACAAACGACGACCATCGAGCGTTTCTACATAGCCTTTCTCTGCTGCCTTCGCGCGCGTCTCTTCCATATAACGCAGCACGCCCGGATAGCGTTCAAAGTAGAGATCCATGTATTTCTTCGCCTCACCCGCACCGATATTGAGCTGGCGGGAAAGACCAAACGCGCTCATTCCGTAGATCAGACCAAAGTTGATCGCCTTGGCACTGCGACGCTGCTCACCTGAAACTTTGCTTAACGCCACACCAAACACTTCTGATGCGGTGGCACGGTGGATATCTTCGCCCTGGGCAAACGCATCCAGCAGGCCTTTGTCTTGCGACAGATGCGCCATGATACGCAGTTCAATCTGTGAGTAGTCCGCGGCGACAATACGATTGCCCGATCCGGCGACAAACGCCTGGCGGATTCGGCGCCCTTCTTCGTTGCGCACCGGGATATTCTGCAGGTTAGGATCGGTAGACGAGAGTCGTCCCGTCGCCGTTACCGCCTGATGATAGGATGTATGTACGCGGCCGGTAAGCGGATTGATCATCAGTGGCAGCTTATCGGTGTAAGTCGATTTCAACTTTGATAAACCACGATGTTCCAGAATTACTTTAGGCAGTGGATAATCGAGAGCCAGTTCAGCCAGCACTTCTTCGCTGGTCGACGGCGCGCCGCCCGGCGTTTTCTTGGTCGGTTTAATACCCTGCTTTTCAAACAAAATGGTTTGCAGCTGTTTAGGTGAAGAAAGGTTAAACGGTTCGCCTGCCAGCTCGTGCGCCTTCAGCTCCAGCTCGGCCACACGCGTGGTCAGCTCCTGCGAGTGTTTCGCCAGGATATTCTGGTCAATCAGCACGCCGTTGCGCTCAATCCGCGATATCACCTTCAACAACGGCATTTCGATCTCTTCAAATACCTGTTTCGGCCCCGCTTCCGGCTCCAGTTTCTCCCACATTTTCAGATGCAATTGCAGCGTGACATCGGCATCTTCCGCCGCGTAGTGGCCCGCTTGTTCGATAGCAATCTGATTAAATGTGAGCTGATTTTTGCCTTTACCCGCGATCTCTTCGAAAGTCACCGTTTTATGGTTTAGCCAGCGCGCGGCCAGACTGTCCATATCGTGTTTTCCGCCCACGCTATTCAGGCAATAAGATTCCAGCATGGTGTCAAATTTGATGCCGTTCAGTTCAATGTCGTAATTCTTCAGCACGCCGCGATCGTATTTGAGATTCTGACCAACCTTCGCCGCGTTACCATCCTCCAGCAGCGGTTTTAGCTGCTTCAGCACTTCGCTGCGATCCAGCTGATCTGGCGCATCCAGATAATCATGGGCAACCGGCAGATAAGCTGCTTCGCCCGGCGCGACGGCAAAACCAATGCCGACAATATTGGCGCTTAAGGTATCCAGCGAGTCGGTCTCAAGATCGAAAGCGAAGAGCTCGGCGCTTTTCAGCTTTTTGAGCCATGCGGCAAATGTCGCTTCATCGAGGATAGTGACGTAGCCATCCGCAGAGAGCACGCTGGTCGCTTCGGCAGCGGGCGCAGCAGGTTCGCTGAGCTGCGGTTTCTTAGCCTGCGCGTTGCTCTTCTTACCTTGTTGCAGCCATGAACCATCCTGCAAATCGGTAATCCAGCGCTTAAATTCATAACGGCTAAACAAGGTTTGCAGCGCTTCGACATTAGGTTCATTGACGACAAGCTCATCGCAGGTCAGATCCAACTCAACGTCGGTTTTGATGGTTGCCAGCTGATAAGACAGGAACGCGACGTCGCGATTTTGCTCCAGCTTCGCCGCCATGGTTTTCGCACCGCGGAACGAGAGATCGGCCACTTTATCGAGATTGTCATAGATTGACTGCATACCGCCCAAGCCTTGCAGCAACGCCTGCGCGGTTTTCTCACCGACTCCCGGCACGCCTGGAATGTTATCGGAGCTGTCGCCCATCATGGCGAGGAAATCGATAATCAGTGCTGGCGGCACGCCATATTTCTGCTCGACCTCTTCCGGACCGAGCACGGTATTCGTCATGGTGTTGATCAAGGTGATCGCAGGCGTCACTAACTGCGCCATATCTTTATCGCCGGTGCTGATCAACACCGGACGGCCGAGTTTTTCCGCCTCTAGCGCCAGCGTACCGATAACGTCATCCGCCTCAACGCCAGATACCGCCAACAGCGGCAGGCCCATCGCCTTCACCATTTCATGCAGCGGCTCAATCTGCGCACGCAGATCGTCTGGCATCGGCGGACGGTGCGATTTGTAGTGTTCAAAAAGCTCATCGCGGAAGGTTTTGCCTTTCGCATCGAAGACCACAGCCACATGGCTTGGCTGATACTGCATCAACAGGCTTTTCAACATGTTGAGCACACCATACATGGCGCCAGTTGGCTCGCCTGCACTGTTCGTTAGCGGCGGAAAGGCATGATATGCACGGTACAGATAAGATGAGCCGTCGACCAGAATCAGGGGATTTTCTGCAATTTGCGCCATAGGTTCGTATTTTCTTCGTTGCGATAATGAGGGCTATAAGGATGCCACAACCAGAGGAGAATGTTGAATGCACTCGGGGAAGTCAGGATCTTTTTCGTCGTTACGCGGCACGGATCGCAAGGATCAAACTGTGGATAAGTTTGTGCGTAAAAATCATAACGTATTGTTATTTACGTTAATTGCAATTACTTTAATATTAAAAATTCATTTATATCAGCAAGTTAAATACTTATTGTGATCTTGCTCGCCCCAATGAAAAGACGATCGTCCATGTGGATATTAAGCGAAGGGTTAATAAATACATCGCACAAATAAGAGAATGAAGGCAATAAAAAACGCCGGCAGTACCGGCGTTCTAAAAACTAAATTACTTCTTTTCTACCAGGAACTTCACTACATTGGCGTAATCAGCAACGAAGTTGTCCATTGAGCTGGTATCCAGGCCGCCGTTGTTAACCATATATTTGCCGTTAACGAAGATCGCTGGCACACCTTGCAGATTGACGTCTGCTGCTGCTTTCTGCTGCTGCGCAACCAGCGCTTTTACTGCGAAGCTATTCCACGCTGCATCGTAATCTTCTGAAGAGATACCCGCTGCTTTAATAAAAGTCTCTTTCAGGCTTGCTGCATCGGTAACGGTTTGGGTTTTCTGAATACCGTCGAAAATCGGTGCAGTAACTTTGCTTTCTACGCCTAGCGCCATGGCAACAGCCCATGCCTGAGTGACAACCGGACCGAATTGACCACCAAGGAAATCAACGTGGTATTTGGTCACTTTCGTGTCCGCCGGCAGGTTCTTTTTCACTGCCTCGCTCACGTGATAAACGCGTTCGAACTGGTAGCAATGTGGGCAGAAGAAGGAGAAGAACTCCAGAACCTGCGGCTCACCCGCCACTGGCTTTGGCAACGTAACGAACTGCTTACCATCGTTAAACTGTGCCGCCGAGGCGCCAAATGCCAGCATTAAACCTACCAGCGCAAACATGATCTTTTTCATCGTGAAACAATCTCCTGAGTACTTCATTAATATTGCGGGCTAAGCTGCAACGGCGGTTCGTGTAACAGCCTTTCCTGCTCGATAAATAATGCAATCTGCCGGCGCCAAAAATCCTCATCTGTCATCCAGGGGAAGGCGCGCGGAAAAGCGGGATCCTGCCAGCGGCGTACTACCCAGGCCAAATAATAAACCATGCGCATAGCGCGTAAAGGTTCAATCAGTGACAATTCATGTAAATCAAAATCACCGAATTCATTATAGGCTTCCAGCAAAATGTCCCATTGAATCAATTGTTCCTGTCGATCGCCATTAACCAGCATCCATAAATCCTGCACTGCTGGCCCGTTACGGGCATCATCAAGATCGACAAACATCGGGCCTTCACGCCACAGAATATTGCCGGGATGGCAATCGCCGTGCAACCTTAACGGCTGCCAATGGCTATGCCAGCGCTGCTGCAGCGTCGCGCTGAGCTTATCAACGGCAGCAAGCAGTAAGTCTTTAAGTGAAGCCGGTACTAACGCGCTTTGTTCCAGCTCCCGACGCGGTTGAAAAATATACTCTTCAAGGCCGAAAGTGGGTCGCTGCTGAAACAGGCTTTGCTTTGCGGTTTGATGGATGCGCCCCAGAAAGCGGCCAACCCATTCCATCTGATCCTCGTTATCGGTTTCATACTGCCGTCCGCCTAAACTGGGGAAGACCGCGTACATGAAGCCGGCATGATGATTCAACGTGCTGCCCTGCAGAACGAGCGGCGCGGCAACCGGCACTTCATCCTCTAATAAATCCTGAGTGAACTGATGCTCTTCAAGGATCTGTTGTGCGCTCCAGCGCTGCGGACGATAAAACTTAGCCACATAGCGGCGTTTATCATCGTCGCTGAACTGATAGACGCGGTTTTCATAGCTATTGAGGGCGGTTAAGCCTGATTCGACACGCAGACCCGCATCCCAAAGTGCATCAAGGATGACATCGGGATTCAACGTCTGGAAATTAAAGGCGGCTTCGCTCATCTTTTTGCCTGTGTGTTACCTTTGCGATTAATGCGCAAGGATAACATTACTCATCATCCTTAATCACACCGCGTGCACGTAATAGCGCGGTCTTGAAGTCCACTTCATAATCCTTTTTCAGGCCGGGAATGGCACTCTGGCTATCTGTGTCACGCATTTTGAGATGGTAAATCAATACATCATCGGTTAATTCACTTAATGGGCCACTGAAACCAGATTCCTGCGCCAGTTTTTGCAAAAATGCCAGCAAGTTGAGATCGGCATCCTTCTGCCATGCGGGTTGCAGAAGCTCGAGCAGTTCATTGAGTCGGTGATATTTCATCATTGATTCCTTTATGCAGATGGTACGCTGCCGCTCAGTAAGTATCGTCCAGAATGAAGCAAGGAGACGAATATGACAGCATTTACCGGCGTGATCCTCGCGGGTGGCCAAGGCACTCGGGTGGGAGGCCAGGATAAGGGGTTATTGATGTTACAGGGTGAACCCCTTTATCAGCACGTTTTGCGGCGATTCCGGCCGCAGGTCAATATTGTGTTGATAAGCGCTAACCGTAACATTGATCGCTATCAGGCAAGCGGTTGTCAGGTGGTTATCGATACATTGCCCGATTATCCCGGACCGCTGGCCGGCATGCTCAGTGGTTTACGCAGCAGTAAAAACGAATGGGTCGCTTTCTGCGCTTGTGATACGCCATGGATCCCCAATGACTTTGTCGCGCGTCTGTGGCAACAGCGTAATGATGCGCCCGCTGTGTGGGTGAAATCCTCCCAGCGTGATCATCCAGCTTTAGCGCTGGTCAATTGTGCATTGGCTGACGATCTTGAAACCTGGCTACTGCGCGGCGAGCGACGTTTAATGCAGTTCTTACATGAGCATGGCGGGCATGCTATTGCGTTTTCAGACCCAGAATCTGCGTTCCGCAATATCAATACGCCAGACGATCTCATGAATGAGGAAAAGTATTTATGAGTGTGCGCTTACTGGCGATTTCCGCATGGAGCGGGACAGGAAAAACCACTTTGCTTGAGCAAGTCATTCCACTTCTCAAAACTCAGGGGATTCGATCAGGCTTAATTAAGCACACACATCATCAGATGGATATCGATACGCCGGGGAAAGACAGTTATTTGCTGCGCAAAGCTGGGGCGGATCAGGTGATCGTCGCCAGTAATCAGCGCTGGGCATTGATGGTTGAATCACCTAATAAGCCTTTAAGCCTAATGCAATTAGCATCACAGATGGATAGCTCAACGTTGGATCTGGTGCTGGTCGAGGGCTTCAAAGATGAGCCGGTCCCCAAAATTGCACTTTGGCGGCGTGGCGTTAAAGGTGAGATTAAGGATTTGCTGGATCAGTATGTGATTGCCGTCGCTACTGATGAGGATATGGAACTGAATTTGCCCATATTGGATATTAATCAGCCAATGCAGGTTGCCGATTTTATTGTTCAGTGGCTTAAAAAGCGTTGAAATAGCCAGTTTTTAGCTAACATTCAGAC
>NZ_JALMEU010000012.1:0-141685 GCF_028048155.1 Pantoea leporis | reverse complement strand
GGCGCAGGACGATATCGGACGGGCTGGCGATCTCCAGCTCAAACAGCGCCGAGGCGACGTCGCCGGTGCTCGCCTGGAATTCATAGCGGCCGTACGGCAGGTTGCTGCCCGGCGTCCAGGTCCAGGTCTCACCGCTGAGGGTGGCGGTGGCGCTGCCGGCCCAGGTCGGGCTGCCGGCGAGGCGATAATAGACGATAACGGTGCTGCCGATGGAGACCTCGCCGCGCAGGGTCGGGGTGGCGTCGTCGGTGAGCGCGCCGTTGCCGAGCGCCCCGGTGAAGCTGCCCGCGTCGTCAAACGCATCGGTAATGGTAACCGTGGCGTTGTCGCCAACAATCACGATGTCAAACGCCGCCGAAGGCGCGCCGGCGCGCACCTTGCCGCCGAAGGTCTCTTCGGCCATCAGGCGCAGGCTGTTAATGCCGTCTTGCAGGTCCTGCGCCGGCTCCATCACCCACTTGCCGGTGACCTTGTCCGCCACCGCGCTTCCGATTTTTTCATTTTTGTCGTTGAGCAGGTAAACGGTGCTGCCTTTCTGCGCGATGCCGGTCAGCGTCGGGCGTTTGTCGTCGGTGGCCTTGCCGGGGTCAAAGCTGCCGGTCACGGCGCCCTGGTCGTCGTAGAGGTTAACCAGCTCCGGCGCGTCCGGCGGGGTGGTGTCGACAATCTGAATGCCGAGCGTCGGCGTGCTGCGGTTGCCGGCGGCATCAAAGTGGCGGATGGAGAAGCTGTACTCGCCGTCGGCGTAGGGCGTCGGCGCTTCCCAGCGGTAAAAGCCTTTGTCGTTTACCGGGACGCGGAAGGTGTCGGTGCCAATCACCAGCTCGATAAAGCCGCCGGGCTCCAGCGCGTTTTTGTTACCAAACACCAGTTTGCCGTCGGCGCTTTCGCGATATATCACCGGGCTGCGGGCTAATAAATCATTCATAGGTATCGTCCATAATGTGTTGTCAATAGTGCGTCGCGGTTTACACGACATCGCACAGCGGCGAGGATGGTAGAGCAACGTGTTACGGGCCTGTATCAAGAACCGTCTGCAAAGAAGGAAAATTCCTGGTGGAACGCAGAGGAGAAACTCTGGCACGCGCGATAAATCGCGCCGAAACGGTGACGTGCAAATTCTGAGTGATGATTACGTTTGGCCGCGCAACGGCGGGTGCGGAAAACAGGTGCCCGCAGCGGTGAAATCATAATTCAATAACCGACTGTTCTTGCGTCCTATCATGGTGTCGTCCTGTTTTGTACCGGACATCTTTTTCACGCCGCCCACAAACAAAAAAGCCACACAGCAAAGGCTGTATGGCTTGGTAATCGCGATGCTCGATTAGCGCCGCTATATCATCAGCGTTTAAACGGCGTGTTGCACCAGTAATTCGGTCTCATCCGTGTACTGATAAACATCGTATTGAATGCCAGCAACGGTGAGGGTGCCTTGCTGCTGTTGCCAGCCGTCAATATCGTTGCCGGACAGAATATCCTCCAGCTTCACCACGTTGTTGGCGTCGCTGTCCAGCATGTACTGCGTTTTACCGTTATCAATCAATACGTCACTATCAACAACGGACAGCAGATCGCCAAAACTCAGTGACGTTAACGCGTTGTCAAACGCGTCATCACCGCTTGCTGTATCTGCTGAGGTATCAATGGTGATCGCGAAGCTCTGGCTCCAGCTTGGTGCGCCCTCAACCTGCACCTGGAATGTCCAGTAGCCGTCATTCAGATTCTGCCAGGGCGTCCAGCTCCAGTTGCCCTCGTTGTCAGTGAAGGTGCTGTTGGTGCGCACCCTGCCGCCATCGGTATACAAAATATCGATCAACGTATTAGCCGGACCGGTGCCATGCAGGGTTGGCAACGCGTCGTCAGTGATGCTGCCGCTGTAAAGGTCACCCTGATCGCTGCCGACGTTATCCGTAATATGGGAGATCTCAGCGTCGCGCATCGCCATACGGCCTTCTGGCGTATCAATGGTGATCGCGAAGCTCTGGCTCCAGCTCGGTGCGCCCTCAACCTGCACCTGGAACGTCCAGTAGCCGTCATTCAGATTCTGCCAGGGCGTCCAGCTCCAGTTGCCCTCGTTGTCGGTGAAGGTGCTGTTGGTGCGCACCCTGCCGCCATCGGTATACAGGATATCAATCAGCGTGTTAGCCGGTCCGGTGCCGTGCAGTGTCGGCATCGCATCATCGGTAATGCTGCCAGAGAAGCGGTCACCCTGATCGCTGCCGACATTATCCGTAATATGGGAGATCTCAGCGTCGCGCATCGCCATACGGCCTTCTGGCGTATCAATGGTGATCGCGAAGCTCTGGCTCCAGCTCGGTGCGCCCTCAACCTGCACCTGGAATGTCCAGTAGCCGTCATTCAGATTCTGCCAGGGCGTCCAGCTCCAGTTGCCCTCGTTGTCGGTGAAGGTGCTGTTGGTGCGCACCCTGCCGCCATCGGTATACAGGATATCGATCAGCGTATTAGCCGGTCCGGTGCCGTGCAGTGTCGGCATCGCATCATCGGTAATGCTGCCGCTGAAACGTTCGCCTTGCTCGCTGCCCACGTTATCGTAGATGTGGGTAATCAGCGCTGGCGATGCCGCTGGGGTTTCGATGATCAGCGTGAACGCATTGCTCCATGTGTCCTGGCCGTCGGCCTGCACTTTAAATGTCCAGGTACCATCGGCCAAATCGGCGCGTGGCGTCCAGCTCCAGTTACCGTCAGCATCGGTGGTGATGCCGTTGTAGCGAGTTACGCTGCCATTGGTGAACATAATGTCCATGTAAGTGTTCGCCGGGCCGGTGCCGCGCAGGGTCGGAGCGGCATCATCGGTGCGGTTGCCGCTGGCACGCACGCCTTGCTCCTGTCCAACGTCATCCCAGGCATAGCGAATAACCGGGGTGATCGCTTTTACGCCGTAAGCGTAAGACGAAGGCTGGTGCGCGTAGCTTACCGGTGTGTCACTGACGAGGCTTTCAGGGAAGCTACTCAGGGTTTTGGTGGCGGTTTGCTCAATCACATAAGTTGAATTATCGAGCGCGATATAGGCGGTTGAACCGTTTTCACGCGACGCGCGGTCGGTGTCGAGGGTGTAATCCGGATAGCGTGTGTTCATCTGTAGTTCCTTAACAGAGTAAAAGAAGGGATTGACGCCTTGCTTGCCGAAACGGGCGGGCAACATGCCGGTCCGGCTTGGGCTGGCAAGCGCACAGACGAGAGGATGGGTTAAACGCGTTAATCAAGGTACGAGAATGGTCCCGATGCGCACGCAGCTTTTCAATGCGTGAGCGAGAAAAGCGCGGCAGTCGGCGGCCGCCGCGCGGCGGCGTTAAGGGCGGGAAGCGGGCGGCAACATGGTTAAAATGTCATCCAGCGGCACTGCGTGGCTAAACAAATAGCCTTGCAGCTGATTACAGCCTGCATCGGCCAGCGCGTTTTTCTGGCCTTCGGTTTCCACGCCTTCAGCGGTCACCGTTAAGCCCATCGCGTGACCTAACCGCACCACCGATTCCACAATCGCAGTAGAGTTCTGCGCCACGCCCAGCGACTGAGTAAACGAACGATCAATCTTGATTTTGTCCACCGGGAAGCTGCTGAGGTAATTAAGGCTTGAATAGCCGGTACCGAAATCATCCAGCGCAATCCGGAAGCCGGCTTCGCGCAGCGCAATGATGCTGTTGCGCGCCTCGTGTTCATCTTCAATCAGCACGCCTTCGGTGATCTCCAGCTCCATGCGCTGCGGATCGGCACCTTCTTCCTGCACGATATGGATGATGCGCTCAACAAAACTCACCGCGCGGAACTGCACCGGCGAGACGTTCACCGCCACCACAATATCCGGCAGCTTGAGCGACGTTTTACAGGCTTCGCGCAGCACCCATTCGCCGAGCGGGATGATCATGCCGGTCTCTTCGGCGATGGCGATGAAATCACCCGGTGCAACGTCGCCGCGCATGGCGTGATGCCAACGCAGCAGCGCCTCCAGGCCCACCACCTGCTGGCCGCTGATATCCATTAGCGGCTGATACCACACCGCTAATCCGTCAAACTTCACCAGCGCCTGACGCAAATCCGCCGCCATCTGCTGACGGGTGCGCAGCGATTCATCCATCACTTTTTCGAACTGGCGATACTGGCCGCGTCCGTGGTTTTTGGCATCATAAAGCGCGATATCCGCTTTGCGCATCAGCTCCAGCCGATCAATGCCGTCTTTTGGCGCCAGCGCCAGACCGATGCTGACGCCCACCCACAACTCGCTGCCCACCAGCTGATACGGCTCGCTGAGGCGGCTGATGATGCGTTTCGCCAGCGATTGCACCTGACCAATATTCTCCACCTCCGGCATCACGATGATGAACTCGTCGCCGCCGATGCGGCCCACGGTGTCGCTGGTGCGCACAATCTCATTGAGGCGGCGCGCCACCTCAATAATCAACTCATCGCCGGCGTGATGGCCGTAGGTATCATTGATATTTTTGAAGCGATCAAGATCCAGCAGCAGCAGCGCCACGCGCTGATCGTGGCGTCCGGCCAGCGCCAGCGCCTGGGTTAAGCGATCTTCCACCAGGGAACGATTGGGCAAACCGGTTAACACATCATGAAAGGCCAGATGCTGCGCCTGCGCTTCACTGGCCCCGAGTTTCAGCAGCGACTGCGACAGCTTGAGTGACGAGGTCCAGATGCGGCGCACCATCACCAAACACAGCACGGTAATCAGGATCACCGACAGCAAGGTAGACGGGCCGAGGGTGCGTAACATCTGCGCGCCGGGCTTATCGGGATTCCAGCTGAGGTAACCGACCGGTTCGCCCTGTTGTGAGTTCAGTAGATAGCGCGCTTTGGTTTTTCCCGCTGGCTCGCTGTCGCTGAAATGCAACTGACGCAGCTGGCTGCGATCGGCGAGGTTGCGCAGATAGCCATCGTCGAGAAACTTAATGCTCACCAGACGATAGCGCCCGGCCTGTTTGGTACTGCTGATATCGCCCACCGCCAGCGCGGCGGCGCGTTGACCGATGCGCACGAAATCGGCGTGATCGGTGGGGCCCGCCACCACATCGCTGTTTTGCACCAGCGGACTGTTCAGCATGTCCTGCAGATAAGGACCGATGCGCTTGTCCGGCACCGGCTGGCCATTGCGCCACACGTTAATCAGCTGGTTGTCGCGGTCCAGCAGCACCACCAGCTGGTGATCAAACATGTCATAGAGCCAGCCGCCGACATTTTGCGTCAGCCAGCGTTGATCGGGGTGCGACGACGCCAGCTGATCGGCCAGCGGAGACCAGCGCGTCAGGCTGCGCAGCTGGCGCAGATGTTCCGTCAGGCTCTGGGTAAACGAAGCCTGGATCATGCGCTGTTGCTGATCGCGCGCTTCGTTATTGCTTAACGCTGTGCCCCAGAACAGACCCACGCCCGCGCCGACAAAGGTAAGAAGCAAAATTGCCAGCAGCGGCAAAATAACTTCACGCACAAAGTTGCGGCGAAAACCATCCGATAGTTTTATTGCGTTAATCATTTTAAAAGTTGGCCTGACAAGAAGGGTTCATCCTTTAACCTAGCAGAACATCCGCAGGCTGTATTCTGTAGGGGAGATGAAAGCGTGATGTAAATTAGCGTTAATTTTTTGAATGCTGTCACAAACAGAACAGTTAAAAATAATTTATTAAAAACGCCGTCCGTTTCGCGGTGATTCTGCTGCCCTAAAACAAATTCATCCGCCCGTCATTGAGCCGTCACGGCGCTGTCATCTGACATGCGCAATGTAATCGCCATCCCGCAGCAAGCCCGCTGCGTTCCTCAACCAATGCGAATGAGGTATTGAGCGTGATGGAGATATCCAGACATCCGACCACTGTTTATCAAGCCGTTGCCGCCCAACTGGAACAGGCGCTGCAGGAGCGCTATCGCTGCGGCGATTATCTGCCTTCTGAACAGCAGCTGGCCGATCACTACGCAGTGAATCGTCACACCTTGCGGCGCGCGGTGGATGAGCTGGTCAACAAAGGCCTGCTGCAACGGCGTCACGGCGTGGGCATTTTGGTGCTGATGCGGCCGTACGATTATCCGCTGCATGCGCAGGCGCGCTTCAGCCAGAACCTGATGGAGCAGGGCAGCCATCCCACCAGCGAGCGTCTGCTGGCGGTGCTGCGTCCGGCGAGCAGCGATGTGGCGAGCGCGCTGGGCGTCAACGAAGGCGACAACGTTATCCACTTGCGCACGCTGCGCCGCGTCAATGGCGTGGCGGTGTGCGTCATTAACCACTTCCTGGCGCAACTCAGCTGGTGGCCGGCGCTGCAACAGTTCCACAGCGGTTCACTGCACGACTTTATGCAGCAGCAGCTTGGCCTGAGCCTGACGCGCAGCCAAACCCGCATCAGCACGCGTCGTGCACAAGCCAAAGAGTGCAAGCAGCTGGAGATTGCGCTGCAGTCGCCGCTGCTGTGTGTGCGCACCCTGAATAAACATAGCGACGGTCAGGTAGCGGAATACTCCGTCAGTCTGACGCGTGGCGACATGATTGAACTGACTCTGGAGCACGAATGACACAGCAAACCGCCCGCCAGCATTGGCTCTCGGTGCTGGCGCACAGTGAAGCCAGCCAGCTTGAAGCGCACTGGCAGCCGTTACGCATCAACACTGATTTTGAACGCATCCGTCCGGCAGAAACCGGCTTAACCCGCCTGCAGGCGCGCATGGGCGGCAGCGGTAAGCGCTTTGTAATGGGCGATGCCACGGTGACGCGCGCGGTGGTGAAGCTGCACGACGGCACGCTCGGCTTTAGCTACGTGCTGGGGCGCGACAAAGCGCACGCCGAACGCTGCGCGCTGATTGATGCGCTGCTACAACAGCCGGAAACCCAGGCGCTGTTGCAGGAAAAATTGATTGCCCCGCTGGCGGCTCTGCGTGAAGAGCAGCGACAGCTGCGCGCGCGTGAAATCGCCAGCTCCAAAGTGGATTTCTTTACGCTGGTTCGCGGAGATAACTGATGACTTTACTGGCAAGTTTTACCCATCCGGTGGCCGATGCCCAACGTGCGTTCCGCCGCATCCTCAAAGCGATGAGCGAGCCGGGTGTGATGGTATCGCTGCCGCTGCAACAGGGCTGGGGCGATCTCTCGCCGGCGGCCACGGCGGTGCTGCTGACGCTGGTCGATCAGGAGAGCGCGCTGTGGCTCGATGGCCGCATCGATAATGACGTGGTACGCAGCAACCTGCGTTTCCACACCGGCGTGCCGATTGTCGATGAACGCGATGCCCCCTTTGCGCTGACGCATGCGGCGGCCAATCCCGATCCGGCGCTGTTTGCCTCTGGCGACAATATGTCACCGGAAAAAAGCACCACGCTGATTGTGGAAGTGCCATCACTGAGCGGTGGCTTAACGCTGCGTCTTTCCGGTCCCGGCTTACGTGAGCCGCGCGCCGTTGCGCCGCAGCTGCCGGAAGCGATTCTGCACTATCTGCGTGAGCGCCCACATCCGTTCCCGCAAGGTGTGGATCTGATTTTCACCTGCGGTGAAGCGATGATGGCGCTGCCACGCACCACCGACGTGGAGGTGTGCTGATGTACGTTGCGGTCAAAGGGGGCGAAAAGGCGATAGCCAGCGCCCATCAGCTGCAGGCCGATCTGCGTCGTGGCGATCGCGAGGTCGCCGAATTGGGTTGCGATCAGGTGGCGCAACAGTTGGGTTTAGCGGTCGATCGCGTGATGACCGAAGGCGGCATCTACGATCCGCAGCTGGCGGCTTTAGCAATTAAACAGGCGAGCGGCGATCTGGTGGAAGCGATCTTCCTGCTACGCGCTTATCGCACCACGCTGCCGCGCCTCGCCGATAGCCTGGCGCTGGCAACCGCTGAGATGCGCCTCGAACGCCGTATCTCAGCGGTTTACAAAGATTTGCCGGGCGGCCAGGTGCTCGGCCCAACCTACGATTACAGCCATCGTCTGCTCGATTTCACCCTGCTGGCGAATGGCGAAACGCCTGCCGCGCCGCGCGACGATCAGGCGCTGCCGCAACGCTGTCCGCACGTGTTCAGCATGATGACGGCGGAAGGATTGGCGGCACGCGAAGAGGATGACGGCTGCGAGCCGTGCGACATCACGCGTGAACCGCCAGGCTATCCGGCTACGCGCGCCGCACGGCTGCAACAGCTGGTGCGCGGCGACGAAGGTTTTCTGCTGGCGCTCGGCTACTCGACGCAGCGCGGCTACGGCCGCAACCATCCGTTCGCCGGTGAAATTCGTACCGGTTATCTCAGCGTGTCAATCTGCCCGGAAGAGTTGGGATTTGAGATTGAGATTGGCGAAATCCTGCTGACCGAATGCGAGATGGTGAACGGCTTCACCACCGAAACTGACAGCGCGCCGCACTTTACGCGCGGTTACGGCCTGGTGTTTGGCCGTTCCGAGCGTAAAGCGATGGCGATGGCGCTGGTGGATCGCGCGTTGCAGGCGCCGGAGTACCACGAACGTATTGCCGGCCCGGCGCAGGACGAAGAGTTTGTGCTGTCGCATGCCGACAACGTCGAAGCGGCGGGCTTTGTCTCGCATCTGAAACTGCCGCACTACGTCGATTTCCAGGCGGAGCTTGAGCTGCTGAAGCAACTGTGCCAACCGCATCAGGAGCAGAACCATGAGTGAGTTAACCGGCTACAACAACGGTTATCTGGATGAGCAGACCAAACGCACCATCCGCCGCGCCATTCTGAAGGCGGTGGCGATTCCCGGTTATCAGGTGCCGTTCGCCGGACGCGAAATGCCGATGCCCTACGGTTGGGGCACCGGCGGGATTCAGATCACCGCCAGTATTATTGGCGATGCCGATGTGCTGAAGGTGATCGATCAGGGCGCGGATGACACCACCAACGCGGTATCCATTCGTCGCTTCTTCCAGCGCGTCAGCGGCGCGGCCACTACCGAAGCGACCCGTGATGCCACGCTGATCCAGACGCGTCACCGCATTCCGGAAACGCCGCTGGAAGAAGATCAAATCCTGATTTTCCAGGTGCCGATCCCTGAGCCGCTGCGCTTTATCGAGCCGCGTGAGACCGAAACCCGCACCATGCACGCGCTGGAGGAGTACGGCATCATGCAGGTGAAACTGTATGAAGATATCGCCCGCTACGGCCATATCGCCACCACCTATGCCTATCCGGTGAAGGTCAACGATCGCTACGTGATGGATCCGTCGCCGATCCCCAAATTCGACAACCCCAAAATGCACATGATGCCGGCGCTGCAGCTGTTTGGTGCCGGACGTGAGAAACGCATCTATGCGCTGCCGCCGTATACCAAAGTGGAAAGCCTCGACTTCGACGATCACCCGTTCAGCGTGCAGCAGTGGGAAGAACCCTGCGCGCTGTGCGGTTCGCGCCACAGCTACCTCGACGAGGTGGTGATGGATGACGCCGGTACGCGCATGTTTGTCTGCTCCGATACCGATTTTTGCCACCAGCAGCAGGAACAACAGCATGCACAGTGAACAGCCGCTGCTTGCGGTCAACCATCTCACCCACCTTTACGCGCCCGGCAAAGGGTTTGAAGAGGTGAGTTTTGAACTCTATCCTGGCGAAGTGTTAGGCATTGTTGGGGAATCCGGATCGGGCAAAACCACCTTGCTGCGCAGCCTGTCGGCACGCTTAGCGCCGCAGCAGGGCAACATTCTTTATCGCGCGCAGGATCTCTATCAGCTGAGCGAGAGCGATCGCCGCCGCTTGCTGCGCACCGAATGGGGCGTGGTGCATCAGCATCCGCTGGATGGTTTGCGTCCGCAGGTCACGGCGGGCGGCAACATCGGCGAGCGGCTGATGGCGGTGGGCCAGCGGCATTACGGTGATATTCGTAAAGAGGCGATGCGCTGGCTGCAGGATGTGGAGATCCCCGCCAATCGCATCGATGATCTGCCCACCACCTTTTCCGGCGGCATGCAGCAGCGTTTACAGATTGCCCGCAACCTGGTGACGCAGCCGACGCTGGTGTTTATGGATGAGCCAACCGGCGGGCTGGATGTGTCGGTGCAGGCGCGCCTGCTGGATCTGCTGCGCACGCTGGTGCGCGAGTTGAATCTGGCGGTGGTGATTGTGACGCACGATCTCGGCGTGGCGCGGTTGCTGGCGCATCGCCTGCTGGTGATGAAGCAGGGGCGCGTGGTGGAGAGCGGGTTGACCGACCGGGTGCTGGACGATCCGCATCATCCGTATACGCAGCTGCTGGTTTCATCGGTGCTTAACTAATGGCGGACATCACTATGCAACCTTTATTGCGCGTAGAGCATCTGAGCAAAACCTTTTTGCTGCACAACCAAAGCAGCGCCGCGCTGCCAGTATTGCAGGACGCCAATCTTGACGTCAGCGGCGGCGAATGCGTGGTGCTGCATGGCCGCTCCGGCAGCGGCAAATCCACGCTGCTGCGCGCGCTGTACGGCAACTATCAGGCCAACAGCGGTCACATCTGGCTGCAACATCAGGGCGAATGGATCGACATGGCCAACGCGCCCGCCCGCCAGATTCTGGCGATTCGCCGCCACACCGTTGGCTGGGTCAGCCAGTTTTTGCGCGTCATCCCGCGCGTGCCCACGCTGGAGATCGTCATGCAGCCGCTGCTGGAGCGCGGCACCGAGCGCGCCTTCTGCGAAAAGCGCGCCAAAGAACTGCTGACGCGCCTCAACGTGCCGGAGCGTTTATGGTCACTGGCGCCGTCCACTTTCTCCGGCGGCGAACAGCAGCGCGTTAACATCGCACGCGGCTTTATCGCCGACTATCCGGTGCTGCTGCTGGATGAGCCAACCGCCTCGCTCGACAGCGCCAACAGCGCTGCGGTGGTGGAACTGATTGAACAGGCGCGCGCCCGCGGTGCCGCCATTGTCGGAATTTTCCATGACGAAGCGGTGCGCGCACGCGTGGCCGATCGCCTGCACGTCATGCAGCCAATGCAAGCAGGAGCAGAAGCATGATCGTCAACAACGTCCAGCTGGTGCTGGAAAACGAAGTGGTAACGGGATCGCTGGAAATCCGTGACGGGCGCATCGCCAGCTTTAGCGACAGCGTCAGCCAACAGCCGGGCGCGCTGGATGGCGAAAACGCCTTCCTGCTGCCGGGGTTGGTGGAGCTGCACACCGATAACCTCGACAAGTTCTTTACGCCGCGCCCGAAGGTGGATTGGCCAGCCTATTCGGCGATGAGCAGCCACGATGCGCTGATGGCCGCCAGCGGCATCACCACGGTGCTGGATGCCATTGGCGTCGGCGACGTACGCGATGGCGGCCATCGTCTGGATAATCTCACCAAAATGATCGACGCGATTCAGGACAGCAATCGCAAAGGCATTAACCGCGCCGATCACCATTTGCATCTGCGCTGCGAGCTGCCGCACAACACCACGCTGCCGCTGTTTGAAGCATTGATCAACACGCCGGAGCTGTCGCTGGTGTCGCTGATGGACCACTCGCCGGGCCAGCGCCAGTACGCCTCGCTGGAGATGTATCGCACCTATTATCAGGGCAAATATCAGCTCAACGACGAGCAGATGGATCAGTTTGAGCGTGAGCAGTTGGCGCTGGCCGCCGAGTTCTCCACGCCTAACCGCAACGCCATCGCCAGCTTGTGCCGTTCACGCGGCATTCCGCTGGCCAGCCACGATGATGCCACGGCGACGCACGTTGCCGAATCGCATGCGGTCGGCAGCGCCATCGCCGAATTCCCCACCACGCTGGAGGCGGCACGCGCATCACGCAACTGCGGCATGCAGGTGCTGATGGGCGCGCCCAACATCGTGCGCGGCGGTTCGCACTCCGGCAACGTGGCGGCGGCAGAACTCGCCAGCCACGGCCTGCTGGATATTCTCTCCTCCGACTACTATC
This sequence comes from Pantoea leporis, assembly GCF_028048155.1. NCBI lineage: Bacteria > Pseudomonadati > Pseudomonadota > Gammaproteobacteria > Enterobacterales > Erwiniaceae > Pantoea > Pantoea leporis. The sequence goes on along the minus strand of NZ_JALMEU010000012.1, from coordinate 129,852 downwards.
CCGCCAGCTTGCTCGACGCGGTGTTCCGGCTGGTGGCCGATGAGCGCAACACGCTGACGCTGCCGCAGGCGGCCGCGCTGGTGACCAGCAATCCGGCGCGGGCAATTGGCCTGCACGATCGCGGGCGCATCGCCGAAGGACTGCGTGCCGATTTGGTGCTGGTGCATACCGATCATGGTCATTCGCACATTCGTCACGTATGGTCGCAAGGCAAACGGGTGTTCTGATGGCGCGCCTGATCTGGCTTACCGGGCCTTCGGGCGCGGGCAAAGACAGCCTGCTGAACGCGCTGCGCGAAGCGCCGCCGGAGAATCTGCTGATCGCCCATCGCTACATTACGCGCGCCGCCGATGCGGGTGGCGAGAACCATGTGGCGCTAAGCGAAGCCGAGTTTCGACGGCGCGAGGCGCTGGGGTTGTTCGCCGTCAGCTGGCAGGCGCACGGCATGTATTACGGGCTGGGCGAGGAGATCGATCTGTGGCTGGCGCGCGGAATGAACGTGCTGGTGAACGGCTCGCGCCTGCATCTGCCGATGGTGCAGCAGCATTACGGCACGCAGCTGCTGCCGCTGGTGTTACAGGTTTCGCCAGCGGTGCTGGAAGCGCGTTTGCGGCAGCGTGGGCGCGAGTCAGAAGCGGAGATCGCGCAACGGCTGGCGCGTGCCGCCGAACCGCTGCCCGCGCACTGTTATGCGTTGAATAATGATGGTGCGTTGAGCGAAACACTGCTAACGCTGCGCCAGTTGCTGACCGATCCAGCCGCTGTCACCGTTTAATCATTTTTACTGTCATCAAGCTTTCATCCGTTTTGCCCGTAATAGCGTGCAATCAACAGCTCAGAAGAGATGGAGTGCAACATGGCACAGGCATTACTGAAAACCGTTGTCGACAATCCCTTCCCGCACGTTACCGGGCAGGGCAACAAGGTGCTGTCGGTGCAGGGATTGTGCAAAGCGTACGGCGCCAACCAGGTGCTGGATAACGTCAGCTTCGATCTGCATGCGGGCGAGCTGGTGGCGGTGATTGGCCGCTCGGGCGCAGGCAAATCGACACTGTTACACATGCTCAACGGCACCATCAGCGCTTCACAGGGCGCGATCCTCAGCAATCGCCACGGCGAAGTGGATCGCGATGTGGTGACGCTGAACAGCCGCCAGATGCGTGAATGGCGCAGCGAATGCGGCATGATCTTCCAGGACTTCTGTCTGGTGCCGCGCCTCGATGTGCTGACCAACGTGCTGCTGGGTCGTTTAAGCCAGACCTCGACGCTGAAATCGTTCTTCAAAGTCTTCTCCGAAACCGACCGCGCCCGCGCTATCGAACTGCTGCAGTGGATGAACATGCTGCCGCAGGCGCTGCAGCGTGCGGAAAATCTCTCCGGCGGCCAGATGCAGCGCGTGGCGATTTGCCGGGCGCTGATGCAGAACCCGCGCATCCTGCTGGCGGACGAACCGGTGGCGTCACTCGATCCGAAAAACACCAAGCGCATCATGGACGTGCTGCGTCAGGTGAGCGAGCAGGGCATCAGCGTAATGGTGAACCTGCACTCAATTGAATTGGTAAAAAGCTACTGCACCCGCGTCATCGGTATTCAGCGCGGCAAAGTGCTGTTTGATGGACATCCTTCCCGGTTGACCGACGGCCTGATGCATGAGCTGTACGGCGACGAAATTAACCAGCTCCACTAACTCCCACGGCAAGAGAAAACCTAAGAATGAAACTGACTTCTTTAGCTTTACTGACTATTGCGATGGCATTTGGCGCAAACGCAGCGGATGCACCAAAAGAGTTGAACCTCGGGATTCTTGGCGGCCAGAACGCCACGCAGCAGATTGGTGATAACCAATGCGTGAAAGATTTCTTCGATAAAGAGCTGCAGGTGGATACCAAACTGCGCAACTCGTCTGACTATTCAGGCGTGATTCAGGGCTTGCTGGGTAACAAAATCGACCTGGTGCTGAGCATGTCGCCCGCCTCGTTTGCCTCGGTTTATCTGCAGAACCCGAAAGCGGTGGATGTGGTGGGCATCGTGGTGGACGACAAAGACGGTTCGCAGGGTTATCACTCGGTGGTGATCGTGAAAGCCGACAGCCCGTACCAAAAGCTGGAAGACCTGAAAGGCAAATCGTTCGGCATGGCCGATCCGGATTCCACTTCCGGCTTCCTGATGCCGAACCAGGCGTTCAAGAAAGAGTTTGGCGGCACGGTGGACGATAAGTACAACAACACCTTCTCCAGCGTCACCTTTTCCGGCGGTCACGAGCAGGACATCCTCGGCGTGCTGAACGGCCAGTTCGAAGGCGCAGTAACCTGGACGTCGCTGATTGGTGACCGCGAAACCGGTTATACCTCGGGTGCCTTTGGTCGTTTGATTCGTATGGATCATCCAGACCTGATGAAGCAGATCCGCATTATCTGGCAGTCGCCGCTGATCCCGAACGGTCCGATTCTGGTGAGCAACAATCTGCCCGCTAACTTCAAAGCGAAAGTGGTGGCCACCATCAAGAAACTGGATAAAGAAGATCACGGCTGCTTTGTTAAAGCGGTTGGCGGTGCCCAGCACATCGGTCCAGCTACCGTGGCGGATTACCAGAATATCATCGATATGAAGCGTGATTTGATGAAGGGTACGCGCGGTTAATTTAGTTGGTGCTGGCTGTCACCTTCCTCGGTCGGTGCTGGCTGTCCCCCATCCCGGCCTTCCCCCACAAGTGGGGGAAGGAGATGCTGCCACATGCGACTTCGGAGCTGCATTTTGCAGCATCTTCCTCCCCCATTAATGGGGGAGGACCGAGGAGGGGGACAGCGAGCACCATCCAGCGAGCACCATCCAGCACGCACCCTCCCAACCAACAGGAATCCCCCCTTGACCGATTTCGAACACTACTACCAACGCATCCGCCGCCAGCAAAAGCGCGACTCGCTGCTGTGGTCGCTGCTGTTACTGGCGCTCTATCTGGCCGCGGGCAAGATGGCGGAATTTAACCTGCTCACCGTCTGGCAGTCGCTGCCACACTTTTTCGATTACATTGGCGAAACCCTGCCGGTGCTGCATCTCCCGCTGCTGTTCGCTGACGGCAAAACCGAGGGTTCGCTGGCCTATTGGGGCTATCGCCTGCATTTCCAGCTGCCGCTAATCTGGGAAACCTTACAACTGGCGCTGTCGTCCACCATCATAGCTGTGGCGGTGGCTGGCGTGCTGGCGTTCTTCGCCGCCGACAACACCCAAACGCCGCGCAGCCTGCGCATGGCGATCCGCGCGTTTGTCGCCTTCCTGCGCACCATGCCCGAACTGGCGTGGGCGGTGATGTTCGTGATGGCGTTTGGCATTGGGGCCATTCCCGGCTTCCTCGCGCTGGCGCTGCACACCGTCGGTAGCCTGACCAAACTGTTCTACGAAGCGATTGAGAGCGCCTCGGATAAACCGGTGCGCGGCCTCGCGGCGTGCGGTGCCAGCAAACTGCAGCGCATGCGCTTTGCCTTCTGGCCGCAGGTCAAACCAACGTTTCTCTCCTACAGCTTTATGCGTCTGGAGATCAACTTCCGTTCCTCCACCATCCTCGGGTTGGTCGGTGCGGGCGGTATCGGGCAAGAGCTGATGACCAATATCAAACTCGATCGATACGATCAGGTCAGCATTACGCTGTTGCTGATCATTGTGGTGGTGTCGCTGCTGGATACGCTATCCGGCTGGCTGCGTCGCCGCGTAGTGGAAGGAGACGTATCATGATCGCCCTAGCGCCGGACGTCGCCAAACTCAAGCAGGAGCATGCCGCCCTGTTTGCCGCGCAAAACCGCTATCTGCGCCGCGTCGCGCTGGTGGCGCTGGCCATCGCGCTCTATTACCTGTTCTTTCTCGAGTTTTTTGGCATTGAGTGGAGCCGTTTTTTCATTGGCTGCCAGCAGCTCAGCCGCTATTTCCTGCGTATGTTTGTCTGGCAGGATTTCCTCAACTGGCCGTTTGCTTACTACTTCACGCAGGTCGGGATTACGCTGGCGATTGTGTTTTCCGGCACGTTGACCGCGTCACTGATCGCCTTGCCGGTCTCGTTCCTGGCGGCGCGCAACGTGATGCACGATCCGCTGATGCGTCCGATTGCGCTGGTGGTGCGTCGCGTACTGGATGTGCTGCGCGGCATCGACATGGCGATTTGGGGGCTGATCTTCGTGCGTGCCGTCGGCATGGGACCGCTGGCTGGTGTGCTGGCGATCGTGATGCAGGATGTCGGCCTGCTCGGCAAACTCTACGCCGAAGGGCACGAAGCGGTGGAGCGTTCGCCGAGTCGCGGTCTCAGCGCGGTAGGCGCGAACAGCCTGCAAAAACATCGCTACGGCATTTTCACTCAATCGTTCCCGACCTTCCTCGCGCTCAGCCTGTATCAGATTGAGTCCAACACCCGCTCCGCAGCGGTGTTGGGCTTTGTTGGCGCGGGTGGCGTCGGCTTGGTGTATGCCGAGAACATGCGTTTATGGAACTGGGATGTGGTGATGTTCCTGACCCTGATTCTGGTGGCGGTGGTGATGATTATGGATGTGGTCTCCAGCAAGCTGCGTAAACGTTACATCACGGGGAAAGGGGTGCCGTTGTGGCAGCCTGCCGCGCGCGACTGAGCCGTTCACTGCGCTGCCAGGCGCGCTCCAGCGCCTGCACCAGCTGCGCCTGATGCCAGGGTTTTGCCAGCCGCTCACACAGTGGCAGCGTGACCTGCGTCTGGCGCAGATCCTGACCGCTGATCAACACCGTTGCCAGATGCGGCCACTGCGCCTGCGCCTGGCGAATCACATCCGCGCCGTTAATGCCGCCCGGCAGCATCAAATCACTGATGAACAGATCGATATCCGGCGTCTGGCGCAGCAGCCTCAGCGCGCTTTCGCCGTCGCCACACTCCAGCGTCAGATAACCCAGCTGATGCAGATGTTCGCACAGCGTTTGCCGCACCGTCGGTTCATCATCCAGCACCAACACCAGCCGATCGTTGCTGGCCTGCGGCACCAGCGGCGGCGGCACGCTGAGCGGTTGCGCCGCTTCGGGCGCGCGCGGTAATAACAGCCGCACGGTGGTGCCTTGTCCTGGCGCGGTTTCCAGCTCAATCTGGCCGCCGGATTGCCGCACAAAGCCATACACCATGGATAAGCCCAAACCGCTGCCGCTGCCGATGGCTTTGGTGGTGAAGAACGGCTCAAACACCTGTTCACGCACCTCGGCCGACATGCCGCAGCCGTGATCGATCACTTCAATGGTAACGCGATCGCGCTTGCCGTCGGCTTCCTGTTTACGCTGATTCCAGATACGCAGGCGGATTTCGCCGCTCTGCTGCGCCATCGCATCGCGCGCGTTGACCACCAGATTGATTAGCGCGTTCTCCAGCTGTCCGGCATCGATCCACGCTGGCCAGCCGGGTCGCTGCGCATCAATTATCAGCTGCTGGCCGGGCAGCAGCGCGTGCTGCAGCAGCGAATGCAGATTATCCACCAGCTCCACCACCGACACCGCGCGCGGATAGAGCGCCTGCTTACGTGAGAAGGCCAGCAAGCGCTGCGTCAGCTGCGCCGCACGGTCGGCGGCCTGACGCGCGCGTTCGATGCGGCTGGCGAGCGTGCCGGGCGGCAGCTGATCGACGGTTAACGCCAGGCTGCCAATGATCACCGCCAGCAGATTATTGAAGTCGTGCGCCAGTCCGCCGGTCAGCTGTCCCACCGCTTTCATCTTCTGGCTGTGCAGCAGCGCTTCCTCCAGCGCCTTGCGCGTGGTGCGTTCCAGCACGGTATTCACCATGCCGCGCCGTGGCACCGGACTGAAGCGCAACTCCAGCGTGCGTCCATCCGCCAGCCGCACTTCCTGCGCATCGGCTAATCCGTTGAGCTCGACATCAACGCGTTTGAGTAGCTGCTGATAGTGCAAACCGCGATGCAGTTCACGCGGCGCGATGCCGAGCAGCTCGGCATATTGCGCATTCCATACCACCAGCTGACCGCTGTTATCGAACAGCGCAAAGCCGTCGCGCATGGCGAGAAAGGTCGATTCCAGCTGGTTGCTTTTCTCTTTTAGCAGGCGCGACGTGTGCGCCAGCGACGCTGTATTGCGCGCAAACACGTTGAAGGCGCGCGCCAGATCGCCCAGCTCATCGCGCCGCGCCAGGCCCGGCACGTTGACGCTCTTTTCACCCTGCGCCAGCCGCGTCATGGCGTGGGCGATGGCGGTCAGACTCGAACCGAGATTGCGGTAAATGTAGTAACCGGCGTAACCGGTGATCAGCAGCGCCAGCAGCATAAACAGGCCGATAAAGCCGATGATCGAATCCAGCTCTTCATGCGTCACCGCGCTGCGTGCGTCACTCTGTTGCGCCACCAGCTGCACGTAATGGGTGATGTCATCGTTGAGCATCGCCACCAGCGCTTTGATGCGATAAGTCGCGTAGGCGATGGCGATATCACTCTGCTCCAGCTGCTGCGCCACCGGCGGCAAATCCGTGCTGGTGGCGATCAGCCGCTGCACCTGGGTATTCAGCACACCGTTGAGCCTTAACGTTTGCCACTGACGCAGCACCGATTGCAGCTGCTGCACCGCGGCCTGTGGCGCGCTGGATTGAATCGCCACGCTGAATAAGCTGTGGGTTTGCTGACGCAGCGCGGCAGAAGGGGAATCGGTGCGCGTAAGCAGGTCAATGCGATTGAGTAACAGCTGCGATTGCCACAAGCCGCTCAGCATCACGTTGCGCTGCAGATGGCGCTGATGCCCGGCGCGCAGCAATTGATTAATGGTTTGTTCCAGCGTCTGGCTGCGCTCACGAATACGCGCTAGCAGCTGCGGCTGCTGTGCCGCCAGCGGCGCACTTGCCAGCAAGCTCAGCGACTGTTGCAGTTCCCGCTGCGTTTGCTGCAGGCGCGCCGATTCGCTCTGATACTCCAGCGCGCCGACCACCTGCGATAACCGCACCGCCGCAATGGCCACATTGGCGGTGTCGCGCGCCAGCGCCAGGCTGCCGTTCATATCGGCCAGCGTTTGTGCCTGCGCCTGTTCCTGAATGTGACCTGCGTGGCGAAATCCAAAAATCGCGACCAAGCTCACCGCCAGCGTCACTGACATCACCAGCAGATTAAACAGCAGCAGGCGACTGCGCGCGCCCGCGTGCCAGTGCAGACTGTGACTCATGGCTGCCACTCCTTACCGCTCAACTGCTGGCGAGTATAGAAGCGCGATCGGGGCGAAATATGACAAATATGAATGGCCGCTGACATTTTCCATTTATCTAAGCAGGTTTTACTCGCTGCAACCTTTGCCAGCAGGAGTCTGTAAATGGATGCCACACCGATACTCTCCATGCGGGGAATCACCCGACGCTTCGGCAACTTCTATGCGCTCAAGGGCGTGGATCTCACGGTCTGGCCCGGTGAAGTGCATGCGCTGATGGGCGAAAACGGCGCGGGCAAAAGTACTTTGATGAAAATTCTGGCCGGCGCCTATACCGCCAGCAGCGGGGAAATTCTTATCGACGGCCAGCCGTATGTCATAAAAGGCCCAAAAGAGGCGTTGGCGGCGGGCATCACCCTGATTTATCAGGAGATCAATCTGGCACCCAATTTGACGGTGGCGGAGAACATCTTTCTCGGCAGTGAAATCACACGTGGAGGCCTGGTGAAGCGTCGCCAGATGGCGGAAGAGGCGCAGCGGGTGATTGATCGCCTGGGTGCGCAGTTCAGCGCCACCGATCTGGTGAGCCGCCTGAGTATTGCCGAGCAGCAGCAGGTGGAAATCGCCCGCGCGCTGCACCGCAACAGCCGCATTCTGGTGATGGATGAGCCGACTGCCGCGCTCTCCAACCGTGAAACCGAGCAGTTGTTTGCGCTGATTAAACGGCTGCGCAGCGAAGGCATGGCGATCATCTACATCAGCCATCGCATGGCGGAAGTGTATGAGCTGTCGGATCGCGTGAGCGTGCTGCGCGACGGGCAGTACGTCGGCAGCCTGACGCGCGAGCAGCTCAACGCCAGCGAGCTGGTGCGCATGATGGTCGGGCGGCCGCTCAGCGATCTGTTCAACAAAGACCGCAATATTCCGCTCGGCGACATCCGTCTCGCCGTCAATCACCTGTGCGACAAACACAAAGTGCGTCCCAGCAGCCTGTCGGTGCGGGCCGGCGAGATTGTCGGGCTGGCGGGGCTGGTCGGCGCCGGACGCAGCGAACTGGCGCAGCTGATTTTTGGCGTGCATCAACCGAGCGGCGGTGAGATCTGGATCGACGGCGTGAAAGTGCAGATTCACTCGCCGCGCGACGCCATCGCACGCGGCATCGGTTTTCTCACCGAGAACCGCAAAGAGCAGGGCTTGTTCCTTGAACTGGCGGCGCAGGACAACATTGTGATGGCGACGCTGGAGCGCGATGCCAGCTACGGCCTGCTCAATCGGCGCAAAGGGCAGAAGATTGCCAGCGAGGCGATTGATGCGCTGAACATCCGCGTGCCGCATGCGCAGGTGCGCGCGGGCGGCTTGTCCGGCGGTAATCAGCAGAAGCTGCTGATTTCGCGCTGGGTGGCGATTGCGCCGCGCATTCTGATTCTTGATGAGCCGACGCGCGGCGTTGATGTCGGCGCCAAGAGCGAAATCTACCGCATGATGCAGCAGATGGCGCAGCAGGGCGTGGCGATTTTAATGATCTCCAGCGAGTTACCGGAAGTGGTGGGCATGAGCGACCGCGTTTATGTGATGCGTGAAGGCGCCATCGCCGGTGAGTTGAGTGGGGCAGAGATTAGCCAGGAAAACATTATGACACTGGCCACCGGCGCGCAGCCGGTTCAGGCCTGAGGAGAGCGCAATGACCAGTGAATCCGCACGCGTAAAAAGTCCCACCCTCAAGCGCGCGTTAATGAGTGACCTGCTGCAAACCGTCGGCATCCTGCCGATTTTGATCCTGATCGTGGCGGTGTTCGGCTTTGTCACGCCGAACTTCTTCACCGAGGGCAATCTGCTCAACATTACGCGTCAGGCCTCGATCAACATCGTGCTGGCGGCGGGCATGACCTTTGTCATTCTCACCGGCGGCATCGATTTGTCGGTGGGATCGATGCTCGGCACCACGGCGGTGGTGGCGATGGCGGTGTCGCTCGATCCGGCATTTGCGTCACTGACGATCCCGGCGGCGTTAGGTGCCGGGCTGATTATGGGGTTATTCAACGGCATTCTGGTGGCGTGGGCGGGGCTGCCGCCCTTTATTGTCACGCTTGGTACCTACACCGCGATGCGCGGCGCGGCTTATCTGCTGGCCAACGGCACCACGGTGATCAACTCCGACATCAACTTTGAATGGATAGGCAACGGCTATCTCGGGCCGGTGCCGTGGCTGATCATCATCGCCTTTGCGGTGATCGCGCTGTGCTGGTTCATTCTGCGTCGCACCACGCTGGGTGTGCACATTTATGCCGTCGGCGGCAACGTGCAGGCGGCGCGCCTGACCGGCATCAAAGTCAGCGTGGTGCTGCTGTTTGTCTACGCCATGAGCGGCTTACTGTCGGGGCTGGCCGGATTGATGAGTGCCTCGCGGCTCTACAGCGCCAACGGCAACCTTGGCGTCGGTTACGAGCTGGATGCGATAGCGGCGGTGATCCTCGGTGGCACCAGCTTTGTCGGCGGCATCGGCACCATCACCGGCACGCTGATTGGTGCGCTGATTATCGCCACGCTGAATAACGGGATGACGCTAATGGGCGTCTCCTATTTCTGGCAGTTAGTGATTAAGGGCGCGGTGATCATTATCGCGGTGTTGATCGATAAGTACCGGACGCGGCATCACGTGGGTTGAGTTATATCGTGCTTGCTGTCCCCCATCCCGGCCTTCCCCCATAAATGGGGGAAGGAGATGCTGCCACATGCAGCTTCCACACTCACATTTTGCAGCATCTTCCTCCCCCACTTGTGGGGGAGGACCGAGGAGGGGGACAGCGAGCACTAATCATAAAAACCAAAAAGCAGGAGAACATCGACTATGCGTTTTAATCCGATTCTAACCGGACTGCTGGCGGCTACGCTTCTGAGCGCGCCATTGGTGCAGGCCAAAGAGCTGAAATCCATTGGTGTGACCGTCGGCGATCTCGCCAACCCGTTCTTTGTGCAGATCACCAAAGGTGCCGAGCTGAAAGCGCGTGAACTGGCGGGCGACAAGGTCAACGTGACGCTGGTCTCCAGCGGCTACGATCTCGGCCAGCAGGTGGGGCAGATTGACAACTTCATTGCCGCTAAAGTTGACATGATCATCCTTAACGCCGCCGATTCCAAAGGTATCGCGCCCGCGGTAAAACGTGCGCGTGATGCCGGGATTGTGGTGGTGGCGGTCGACGTGGCGGCAGACGGCGCTAACGCCACTATCACCTCCGATAACACCGCTGCTGGCGCCATGGCGTGTAAATACATCTCCGACCGTCTGAAGGCCAAAGGCAACGTGGTGATCATCAATGGACCGCCGGTTTCTGCGGTGCAGAACCGTGTCGAAGGCTGCATGACCGAGCTGAAAACCCATCCGGACATCAAGCTGCTCTCCTACAACCAGAACGCCAAAGGCAGCCGCGAAGGTGGCCTCGAAGTGATGACCGGCCTGCTGTCGGCCAATCCGAAGATCGATGCAGTGTTCGCGATTAACGACCCAACGGCAATTGGTGCCGATCTGGCGGCGAAACAGGCTCAGCGCAATGAGTTCTTTATTGTCGGCGTCGATGGATCGCCAGACGGTGAAGAGGCGCTGAAACGCAAAGGCTCGCTGTTCGTGGCCACGCCAGCGCAGGACCCGCAGGTGATGGCGGCGAAAGCGGTGGAGATCGGCTATGACATCCTGCAGGGCAAGCCCGCGCCAGATAAGCCGGTGCTGATTCCGGTGACGATGATCGATCGTAACAGCGTCAGCAGCTATAAGGGCTGGACGGTGAAGTAAGCAGCCGCTGTCCCTCACCCTAACCCTCTCCCATAAATGGGAGAGGGGACAAACAGCGCCCTCTCCTGCTTGCGGGAGAAGGCTGGGGTGAGGGCCAGCGTGGAAAGGAGGTGAAGATGCAACGCTCAGAAGTGAATGCGATCCTACAACGCACCCGCGAATTCTTTATGCGTCAGGATGTGCATCTGCCGCCGTGGGCCGATTACGGCCTCAGCCAGTGGCGCGCGCTCGATAAACATGACGCCGATGAACTGCTGGCGCTGCATCTTGGCTGGGATGTCACCAGCTTCGGCGCTGACGATTTCAATCAAACCGGTTTAACCCTGTTCACACTGCGCAACGGTTCGCGGGGTGGCCAGCCGTGGGCCAAACCTTATGCCGAAAAAATCATGCATGTGCGCGAAGGGCAGGTCACGCCGCTGCATTATCACCCGCAAAAGATGGAAGACATTATCAATCGCGGCGGCGGCAATCTGATCGTCACGCTGCATAACCGTGTGGGCAATCAGCTGGCTGATACGGCGGTTAACGTCACACTCGATGGCATCCGCCAAACCCACGCCGCCGGTTCGCAGCTGCGTTTATCGCCGGGCGAAAGCGTTACCTTGTTGCCGGGCATCTGGCACAGCTTTTGGGGCGAAGAGGGCTACGGCGATGTGCTGGTGGGTGAAGTCTCGATGCCCAATGACGACGAACATGACAATGTGTTTCTCACGCCGCTGGCGCGCTTCAATCCGCTGGATGAAGATGAAGCACCGCGCTGGCTGCTGTGTAACGAATATCACCGCTGGCTGGCCTAAAGGAGCCTGATATGGCACTGATTTCACTGGCGCAGGGTTTGGCCCATGCGCAACAGAACGGCTACGCGCTTGGCGCGTTTAACGTCCTCGACACCCATTTCCTGCGCGCGCTCTATCAGGCCGCTGAGCGGCAGCGCTCGCCGTTTATTATCAGCATCGCTGAAGTGCATTTTAAGTATGTCAGCCTCGAGCATTTGGTCGCCGCGGTGCGTACCGAAGCGGCGCTGCACGCTATTCCGGTGGTGCTGCATCTCGATCATGGCCTGCATTTTGAGGCGGTGATGCAGGCGATTCGCCTTGGCTTCACCTCGGTCATGTTCGATGGATCGACGCTCAGCTACGAGGAGAACGTGCGCCAGACGCGCGAGGTGGTGAAGATGTGTCACGCGCTCGGCGTGTCGGTGGAGGCTGAACTCGGTGCGGTGGGCGGCGATGAAGGCGGTGCGCTGTTTGGCGAGGCCGATAGCGATAAATTTACCGATCCGGCGCAGGCCGCTGATTTTGTGCACTCCACCGGCATTGATTGCCTGGCGGTGGCGATTGGCAATGCGCACGGCAAATACAAAGGCGAACCCAAACTCGACTTCGACCGGCTGGCAGCGATTCGCGCGACGGCCGGCATTCCGCTGGTGCTGCATGGCGGTTCCGGCATTAGCGACGCGGATTTCCGCCGCGCCGTCAGCCTTGGCATCAACAAAATCAATTTCTATACCGGCATGTCGCAGGCGGCGCTCGGGGCGATTGAAGCGCAGATCGGCCAACGCGATGCGCGCTACGACGCCTTTGCTGAGTTGTTGATGGCGGTAGAGCGCGACATCGCCAACGTGGTGGCGCAGCAGATGCAGGTATTCGGCAGCGCCGGGAGGGCATAACCGCATGGTGCGTAACGGAATCATCGGTGCCGGCAGCATGCTGGTGGATCACGTGCAGCGCATCAGCCATTGGCCGGAACAAGGTTGGCTAACCGAGATTCAGCACAGCGAGAAGTGCAGCGGCGGCGCGGCGCTCAACGTACTGTTTACGCTGGCGCGCATGCAGCTGAATCTGCCGCTGGCGGGCGTCGGCATCGTAGGCGAGGACAGCGACGGCGACTACATTCTGCAACTGCTGGACGATCATCACATTGACCGCCAGTTTGTGCAGCGCATCGCAAGCATCAATACGGCGATGACGCAGGTGATGACCACGCCGGATGGCCAGCGCACCTTCTTCCATGCGCGCGGCGCCAATGGCAAGCTCGATCTGGCGCACTTCGCCGACGTCTTCACGTCCCATCGCATCTTCCATCTCGGGTATTTACTGCTGCTGGATAGCCTTGATGTGCCGGACGATCAATACGGCACGCGCAGCGCACGGCTGCTGGCGCAGATGCAGCAGCGTGGCTATCTCACCTCCCTCGATTTGGTGTCGCGCGTGGGCGAATATCGACCGCTGGTGGTGCCTGCGCTGCGCTGGCTCGATTATCTGGTGATCAACGAACTGGAGGCGCAATCACTCACCGGCATCAGTTTGCGCACGCCGCACGGGCTTGCCGCACCGACTGCGTTTGCCGAAGCGGCGACCTGGCTAATGCAGCAAGGCGTACGTCAGCGCGTGGTGATCCACGCACCCGAAGGCGCGTGGGGCCAGCAAGCGGACGGCGAAGGGCGCTGGCAACCGGCGTGGTGCTTAGCGCCAGAAGAGATCGTTGGCAGCGTGGGGGCAGGCGATGCGTTTTGCGCCGGTGTGCTCTATGCCAGCCATGAAGACTGGTCGCTGACGGAAACGCTGAAGCTGGCGCACACCTGCGCCTGTTTTAATCTGCATGCCGCCAACGCGCTGGACGGCACGCGGCCATTAGCCGAGATGCAGCGCTGGATGGATCAGGCGATTTGCGTTTCGCGCGCCGAAGAGGCCGGGCGCATCACGTCGGCGGAGAAAACATAGCCGAGACCGCGAATGGTGCGGATCAGGCTCGGTTGATGCGGATTGATTTCTATCTTGCGTCGCAGCCGCATAATCAGCACATCAATAGTGCGATCAAACACCTCAAGGCTTTCGCTGTGCGTCAGTTCGAGCAGCTGATCGCGGGTTAATACTTTGCGCGCATGCGCCACCAGCGCGCGCAGCAGCGTGTATTCACCTTGCGTTAGCGGCACGCTTTCGCGTTGTGGATTGAACAGCTGGCAGCGCGCATCGTCAAGGCGCCAGCCGTTAAATTGCCAACCTTCATCCGCTAACGCTTCCGGCTGCGCCAGCCGTCCGCAGCGTCGCAGCGCCGCGCGTGCCCGAGCCACTACCACGCGCGGATTGAACGGTTTAGCGATGTAATCATCCGCGCCCATCTCCAGCCCCACCACCATATCCGCTTCCGAACCCATGCCGGTCAACATGATCACCAGCAGATCGGGACGCTGCCGCTGCATCTGTTGCAGCACCAGCAAGCCGTTGGTGTCTGGCAGCATCATATCCAGCATCACCAGTGAAATTTCCGGGTGTAGCGTGAGCAGGGCTAGCGCATCTTTACCCTGATGGCAGCAATAAACGGTAAATACATGTTCATTCAACACATCGTGCAGCAATTCGCACACTGCACGATCATCATCGACCACCAGAATCGCGGGCTTCATGGATGCGCCTCTTTTGTTACGAAAGGGTTAAAAGCAGTGTAACCCGATGTTTTTTACCTGCTGATTAAGGCAACAGAAACGTGAGCGCCATCGCCTGGCAGAGTGCGGAAGCGTGCAGTGCCGCACTCTTTTTGCCAAACCATCGTCAGTTAGGAAAACGATTGCGCGGCGCTGGTGCAATGCACCATAATCGCGCCTCATTCTGGTTCAGAATAATCTTAGCCGCAGCCGCAAATGAAAACGTAATCGATTGCGTAGGGGAGTGGCATAGCTATTGCTATATGGACAGGGGAAAGCGCAAGGTTTCACAACCTGTTGTCCAGTTTGCTTCGCTTTCAAAACAACAATAAGCATGTAAACCACATTGGCAAGGAGCGCGCGCATTCGTGCCGTCTCCGCTCATGAGAGATGATGATGTTAGAAAAACTCTTCAAACTAAAAGCGCACAACACCACGGTTCGCACCGAAATCATTGCGGGTATCACCACCTTCCTGGCAATGGCTTACATCCTGTTTGTTAACCCGAGCATTCTCGGCGCAACCGGCATGGATAAAGGTGCGGTCTTCGTGGCGACCTGTCTGGCGGCGGCGATTGGCTGTGTGTTAATGGGCCTGATCGCTAACTATCCGATTGCACTTGCACCGGGCATGGGCCTCAACGCCTTCTTCACCTATACCGTGGTGCTGCATATGGGTTACACCTGGCAAGTCGCGCTGGGCGCGGTGTTCTTGTCGGCGGTGATCTTCTTTGCCATGTCGCTTTTCAAAATCCGTGAGTGGATTATTAACAGTATTCCGCTGCCGCTGCGTGCCGGTATTGGTGCCGGTATCGGTCTGTTCCTGGCGATTATCGCGCTGGAAGGCGCGGGTATCGTGGTGGATAACCCAGCAACGCTGGTTGGCCTGGGCGACCTGACCAAACCGGGTCCGCTGCTGGCGCTGCTCGGCTTCTTCATCATTGTGGTGCTGGAAGCGCGTCGCGTTACCGGTGCGGTGCTGATCGGCATTCTGGTGGTGACCTTCATTTCTATGGGCATTGGCCTGACGCCGTTTGGTGGCGTGTTCTCCGCTCCGCCCTCTATCGCGCCAACCTTTATGCAGCTGGATATCGCCGGTGCCTTTAACGTCGGTTTGGTGAGCGTAATCTTCGCCTTCCTGTTCGTGGACGTGTTCGATAACACGGGCACCTTGCTGGGTGTGACCAAGCGCGCTGGTCTGGCGGATGAGCAGGGCAACGTGCCGAAAATGGGCCGTGCGTTGATCGCAGATAGCGCCGCCGCGCTGTTCGGCTCGCTGCTTGGTACTTCAACCACCACCAGCTATGTGGAATCTGCTGCCGGCGTCAGCGCCGGTGGCCGCACCGGCCTGACGGCGATTGTGGTGGCGATTCTGTTTCTGCTGAGCCTGTTCTTCTCGCCGCTGGCGGGCAGCGTACCGGTTTATGCCACCGCGCCAGCGCTGCTGTTTGTGGCGGTGCTGATGGCGTCTGGCCTGGCGGATATTGACTGGAAAGATATCACCACCGCCGCGCCGGTAACCGTGACCGCGCTGACCATGCCGCTGACCTACTCGATCGCCAACGGTATTGCGTTCGGTTTCATCACCTGGACGGTGGTGAAACTGCTGAGCGGCCGCACTAAAGAGGTCAACCCGGCGCTGATCATTCTGTCGATACTGTTTGTTATCAAACTGGGCTGGCTGAGCGCGTAAATGTTACTTAACGGAAGCCCGCTCGGGCTTCCGTGTCTGCTGTTGCATCCCTTCGTTTATTTTCTGCGTGACATTTCGCAATCCTTTTTGATGCTCACTTTCCTTCCCTCTCAAAACAGCCCAGGCTGTGCGTGTTATTTGAACCTGCCCGCAAAAAATGTGCTGTGAATGGCGGGATCGTGGAATGTTAACGCTGCGCAAATCTGTTTCACTAACAGTGTGGTGGAAAGATTGAGCTGCGCGATGGAAGAGGATTCGGTGATGGATTACCCCATTAGCAATACAACTCGAGTGTTCCCACCGCTTATTTTTGACGTTGGTAACAAAGGAGATCATCAAATGGAACAACTCACCAAACGCGTTGAAGAGCTGGAAAAAACCACGCAGCAGATTCAGATGGATGTTGCTGTGCTAACCGCGCGTTCAGAGCATTTTGCGACTAAAGCGGATATCGAAAAGGTCAGAGCCGAGCAGGGCGTGATGCGTGTGGAGATTATGGGCGAGCTGGGGGCGCTTGAACAACGTCTCGATAAAAAGTTTGAGCGGATGGAAGACAAATTCGATAAAAAGTTCGAAAAGATAGATGAGAAGTTTGGAAAGATAGATGAGAAGTTCGAAAAAATTGATGAGAAGTTTGAAAGGATTGATGAGAAGTTCGACAGAGTTGATCAGAGATTCAATCAGCTGGAAGATAAAATATCTGCCTTCAACAACAGCATCACCTGGAAAATCATGATACCGACCGGCCTTCTGGTGCTGGCGTGGTTTGTGCAGAATATCGTTTTGAAAATGTCATGACGCGCTTTACTGCACGGTTCCGGCCCTTCATGGGCCGGAACTCATCATGATTACCTAAACGGCGGCTCGTTGAAGGTTCTCAGCTTCCTCGAATGCAGCTTGTCGCCTTCAGCTCGCAGCAGTTCTACCGCGCAGATGCCAATCTGCAGGTGCTCGGAGATTGCGCCCTCATAGAAGCGGTTTGCCTGGCCCGGTAGCTTGATCTCGCCATGCAGCGGTTTATCGGATACGCATAGCAAGGTGCCGTAAGGCACGCGGAAGCGATAACCCTGCGCGGCGATGGTGGCGCTCTCCATATCAACCGCTACGGCGCGGCTCAGGTTGAAGCGCAGCGCCGAAGCGGAGTAGCGCAGCTCCCAGTTACGGTCATCGGTGGTGACCACGGTGCCGGTGCGCAGGCGCTGTTTAACTTCTTCGCCGGGCATGCCGCTGACCGCTTTGGTGGCGTTATACAGTGCGCGCTGCACTTCGGCGATGCTCGGGATTGGGATATCTGGCGGCAGTACGCTATCCAGTACGTGGTCGTCGCGCAGGTAGGCATGCGCCAGCACATAGTCGCCGATGGTCTGGCTTTCGCGCAGTCCACCGCAGTGGCCAATCATCAGCCAGGCGTGCGGACGAATCACCGCCAGGTGGTCACAGATGGTTTTGGCATTGGATGGGCCCACGCCGATGTTCACCAGCGTAATGCCGCGACGATTCGGTGAAGTCAGGTGCCATGCCGGCATTTGGTGCTTCTTCCACGCCAGATCGGACATCATCGCCGTCGGGTCTTGCGTATCGGCGGTGATCACCACTTCACCGGCGCAGGCCAGGCTGTCGTAAGGCGTGGTGGGATCCTGCACCTGCTCAATCGCCCAGCGCACGAACTCATCGACGTAGCGCGTGTAGTTGGTAAACAGCACGAACGGCTGAAAGTGCTCTACGCTCGTGCCGGTGTAGTGGCGCAGGCGTGCCAGTGAGAAATCGGTGCGCAGGGCGTCAAAGTGCGACAGCGGGAAAATCGCATTGGCGTGGAACAGGCCGTCGGCGGTTTCATCACCGATTTGCGACAGTTCGGTGGTGGGGAAATGGCGTGCGATGCTGGCGCTCATTGAGCGGTCCAGTGACAAGCCGTCAATCACATAAGGATAAGGAATTTCCTGCTGTGAAGGCGCGACCTCAATCAGCACGTCGTACTCCTTCTCCAGCATCTGCAGCTGCTCGCTGAGATAGTGCCGCAGCAGCGCCGGGCGCGTGATGGTGGTGCTGTAGCTGCCGGTATGGGTAAAACGTCCCCACGCGCGGGTGCGATTTTGCTGCGGACCTTCACCCAGCCAGGTGATGCGCAGCTGCGGATAAACAAACAGCCCTTGCTGACGCGCGGCCTCATCCGGCAACTGTCCGGTGGCAGTGAAATCGCGAATGGCGTTGCGCAGCGCGTCAACGGCTGCATCGTACAGGCGTTCTAGTTCGTCCAGCGCTTGCTGGCTGCTCAATCCGTTCCGTTGTGTATTCATGGGTTCTCCTTCAGAAACATGGACCGTTTTCACCAGAGCATAGCGGATAAACCCTTCGCTACGATGAAGAATCTGTGATCGACCGCATTCTGCACCATCACGGTGCTGGTGCGTGGCGTAACCGCGGCTATGTTTATGATCAGCAGGGATGTTACATCGCGTGTCTCCTGTTCTGGAGCGATGCCCGAGTAATAAATCGTCCACCTTCGCGGTATTGGCGAGCTTATTGCTTAGTTTTCAACCGTGGCCTTAATGAATCCATCCGGTTCTTAAAGCAGGTTGCCATAAATGGCGACTCTTCAGGTGTTGGAGGCCGCACTCTGTTCTGCCGAAGTTTCAGAAATTGATTTCTCCCAGGCCGTGGTATGGCTCCGTTCCTGACCCGTTGAGGATTGAAAGCATGTCTTTGAAATTCATAAAACACCCAATGAAGGTGGCGATTGCAGGTTGTTTAAGCGTGGCCTTTTACGCTCAGGCAGATATTAAAATTGGTGTGGCGGGTCCGTTCTCAGGGCCTAATGCGACGTACGGCGCGCAATACTGGAAAGGCGCAAGCCAGGCCGCGGAGGATATCAATGCGGCAGGCGGCATCAACGGCGAGAAAATCGTGCTGGTGCAGGGCGACGACGCGTGTGAACCGAAGCAGGCGGTATCCGTCGCTAACCGATTGGTCGATCAGGATAAAGTGATGGCGGTGGTCGGCCACTTCTGCTCCTCATCCACCATGCCCGCTTCGGAAGTCTATGATGAGGCCGGCGTTTTAGCGATCACGCCCGGATCCACCAACCCAAAAATTACCGAACGCGGCATGAAAACTCTATTTCGCATGTGTGGGCGTGATGACCAGCAAGGCGCCATCGCCGCGGATTACATCATCGACAAGCTGAAAGCGAAGAAAGTGGTCATCATTCATGACAAAGACACTTACGGCCAGGGTTTGGCGGATGCCACCAAAGCCTCACTTGAGAAGCGCGGCGTAAAAGAAGTGCTGTATGAAGGATTGTCGCGCGGCGAGAAAGATTTCAATGCGCTGGTAACCAAGATCGGCGCGCTGAAACCGGACGTGGTCTATTTCGGCGGCTGTCATCCGGAAGCCGGTCCGCTGGTGCGCCAGATGCGTGAGCAGGGCGTTAATGCGGCTTTCTTCTCCGGCGACTGCATTGTGACGGAAGAGATGGTGACGGCAGCAGGCGGCCCGCAATATACCAAAGGCGTCTACATGACCTTCGGCAACGATCCGCGCACTATCGCCGATGGCAAAGCGGTTATCGACAAATTCCGCGCCAGCGGATTTGAGCCAGAAGGTTACACCCTGTATGCCTACGCCTCCGTGCAGACGCTGGCCGCCGCTTACAAAGCAGCCGGTAAAGACAACGCCAAGGCCAGCGACTGGCTGAAAGCCAACAGCGTCGATACCGTCATGGGCAAAAAAGGCTGGGACAGTAAAGGCGATCTCAAGGTGTCGGATTACGTCGTGTATCAATGGGACGACAAAGGCAAGTATCACCAGCTGTAATGTGCCACGCGGCCCCGCGCAGTGCGGGGCCATTCGCGATTGCGCGCGAGGTGTGCGCTCCCATTGAGTACGAGACGACATTATGGACGCCTTTTTCTTACAGCAGCTGATCAACGGTTTAACGCTCGGTGCCGTGTATGGCCTGATCGCCATCGGCTACACCATGGTTTACGGCATTATCGGCATGATCAACTTCGCCCACGGCGAGGTGTATATGATCTCCGCCTATCTGTGTGCCATTGGCTTATCGCTACTCAGCTTTTTTGGCATTCACTCCTTCCCGCTACTGATATTCGGCACCTTAATCTTCACCATTATCGTTACCTCGGCTTACGGCTGGGCGATTGAGCGCATCGCCTATCGACCGCTGCGCAATTCGACGCGCCTTGCGCCGCTGATTTCAGCGATCGGCATGTCACTGATTTTGCAGAACTATGTGCAGCTCAGTCAGGGGCCAAATCAGCAGGGCATTCCGACGTTGCTGACCGGCGTGTTGCGCATGGAATTTGATGGCGGCGTGGTGCAAATCACCTGGACCAAAATCTTCATCCTGATCGCGGCGTTTTGCGGCATGGCGCTGCTGACCTGGATTATCCAGTACACCAAACTCGGGCGTATTTGCCGTGCAGTGCAGCAGGATCGACGCATGGCTTCCATTCTCGGTATCAATACCGATCGCGTTATCTCGCTGGTGTTTGTGATTGGTGCGGCGATGGCGGGATTGGCCGGCGTGCTGGTGACCATGAATTACGGCACCTTTGATTTTTACGCCGGATTTATCATTGGCATCAAAGCGTTCACCGCTGCGGTGCTCGGCGGCATCGGTTCGCTGCCGGGCGCGATGCTTGGAGGATTATTGCTGGGCGTCGCGGAAGCGCAGTTCGCCGGGATGGTGAATTCTGACTACAAAGATGTGTTCTCGTTTTCGCTGCTGGTGGTGATTTTGATCTTCCGCCCGCAAGGACTGCTGGGACGTCCGCTGGTCGCTAAAGTGTGAGGAAGCCCCGATGAATGCAATGACGCAAAATCCTGTGCGCCAGGCGCTGCTCGATACGCTGCTGGCGGGGTTAGTAGCGCTGGTGGTATTTGGTCCGATTGTTGGCGTGGTGCTCGACGGTTACAGCTTCAAACTGACGCCACAGCGCGTGGCGCTGCTGGTGGCGGTGGTGATGGCGGGGCGTTTGCTGTTCAGTTTGTTTCTGCACGCGCCTGTTGGTCAGCGCATCATGCGCAAGTTTACCAGCAGCGATGACGGGGTTTACGTGCGCGAGCCTGGCTATCGTTCGCGTTTGCGCTGGATATTGCCGCTGCTGCTGATCGTGGCGCTGGCCTTTCCGTTTCTCTCCAGTAAATATCTGCTGACGGTGGCGATTCTCGGCCTGATTTATGTGCTGCTCGGGTTGGGCTTGAATATTGTGGTTGGGCTCGCCGGATTACTTGATCTCGGCTACGTGGCTTTTTATGCCATCGGAGCGTACGGCCTGGCGCTTGGCTATCAATATCTCGGATTGGGTTTCTGGAGCATGCTGCCGCTGGCGGCGCTGCTGGCAGCTTTTGCTGGCGCGCTGCTCGGGTTCCCGGTGCTGCGCATGCACGGCGATTATCTGGCGATCGTTACGCTCGGCTTCGGTGAAATCATTCGTCTGGTGCTGACCAATTGGGTCGCCTTTACCGGCGGCCCGAACGGGGTTTCCGTGCCGTCGCCGACCTTCTTTGGCCTCGAGTTTGCCCGCCGCGCGCGCGATGGCGGCGTGCCGTATCACGAGTTTCTGCACGTCACTTACAACCCGAATATGAAATTTATCTTTATCTATGTTGTGCTGGTTCTGGTGGTGTTGCTGGTGCTGTGGATCAAGCATCGCCTGACGCGTATGCCGATTGGCCGCGCCTGGGAAGCGCTGCGTGAAGATGAGATTGCCTGCCGCGCGATGGGGCTTAACCATGTGTTGGTTAAGCTTTCAGCCTTTATGTTGGGCGCGTCAACGGCGGGCATCGCCGGGGTGTTTTTTGCCAGCTATCAGGGCTTCGTTAATCCCACCTCGTTTACCTTTTTTGAGTCGGCGCTGATTCTCGCCATTGTGGTGCTCGGTGGTATGGGATCGACGCTCGGCGTGGTGCTAGCAGCGTTTGTGCTGACGGTGGCACCGGAACTGCTGCGCAGCTTTGCCGAATACCGCGTGCTGCTGTTCGGCATGCTAATGGTGCTGATGATGATCTGGCGGCCACGTGGGCTGGTGCGCACCGCACGCGTTGGCGTGCCACTGCGAAAAGGAGTGCGCCATGAGTGATGCCATCCTGCAAGTGGACAACCTGATGATGCGCTTTGGCGGCATCAAGGCGCTGAATGACGTCAGCCTTGCGGTGGAGCGCGGTTCGGTGACCTCATTAATTGGTCCTAACGGCGCAGGTAAAACCACGGTGTTCAACTGCCTGACCGGTTTTTATCGCGCCAGCGGCGGACGCATTGTGCTCAACGCCAATCAGTGCAGCACCGATGTGATTCAGGTGCTGGGGCAAAAAATTCACGCAGGTGACTGGATCAATCCTACACGGCTCGGCTCGCGGCTCTGGTACAAGATGTTTGGCGGCGCGCATTTGGTGAACCGCGCCGGGCTGGCGCGTACCTTTCAAAATATCCGGCTGTTCCGCGAAATGTCGGTGATTGAGAATCTGCTGGTGGCACAGCATATGCAGGTCAATCGTCAGCTGCTGGCGGGCGTGCTGAACACGCGCGGCTACCGCGAAGCAGAAAATCGCGCGCTGGATCGCGCTTTTTACTGGCTGGAAAACGTCGATTTGGTCGCCAGCGCCAACCGCCTGGCGGGCACGCTCTCTTACGGTCAGCAACGGCGGCTGGAGATCGCGCGCGCCATGTGTACGCGACCGGAACTGATTTGTCTGGATGAACCGGCGGCTGGGCTGAATCCGGTGGAAACGGAGGCGTTGAGCGCGATTTTGCATCGTCTGCGCGCCGACCATCGCATCAGCGTGTTGCTGATTGAACACGACATGCCAATGGTGATGCGCATTTCCGATCACATCGTAGTGCTCGATCATGGCGATGTGATTGCCCAGGGCACGCCGCAGCAAATTCGTCACGATCCCAAAGTGATTGCCGCCTATCTCGGCGCAGAAGAGGAGAGCGATCATGGCTGAACCGATGCTGGCTTTTGAGCAAGTCGATGTGTTTTACGGTCCTTTGCAGGCGTTGAAACAGGTTTCGTTGACGGTGAATCAGGGCGAAACCGTGGCGCTGATCGGCGCTAACGGCGCGGGAAAATCCACGCTGCTGATGTCGATCTTTGGTCAGCCGCGCATTGCCAGCGGCGAGATCCGCTTGCGCGGCGAAGCGATCAGCCAGCGTTCGACGCACTTCATCGCCGCCAGCGGCATTGCGCAGGCCCCGGAAGGACGACGCATCTTCCCTGATATGACGGTGGAAGAGAACCTGCTGATGGGCACCATCGCTATCGGCGAACGTTTTGTTAAACAGGACAAAGATCGCATGTATCAGCTGTTTCCGCGCCTGCTGGAGCGGCGTAAGCAGCGCGCCATGACGCTCTCGGGCGGCGAGCAGCAGATGCTGGCGATTGCCCGCGCGCTGATGAGTCGACCTAAGCTGTTGCTGCTCGACGAACCCAGTCTTGGCCTCGCGCCGATTGTGGTGAAGCAGATCTTTGGCATTCTGCGCGAGTTGACCCAGCAAGGCATGACGCTGTTTCTGGTGGAGCAGAATGCCCGCCATGCATTGCAGCTAGCCGATCGCGGCTATGTGATGGTGAACGGTGAGATTCGCCTGAGCGGCAGCGGCGCAGAGCTGCTCAATAATGACGACGTGCGCAGCGCCTATTTGGGCGGCGCAGCCGATCCTGCGGTGGTGGCGACAAAAAGTTTGTAATAATGATTAAATGGTGAGGGGAAACACTTTGCATAATTCTCAGTGGCCTATCATCATTATTACTCTTCTTCCTCTCCAAAGTGATTTGGTAATCCCTTGCAAAATCCTGGCGTAGCAGTGATGCGGGCGGTCAGAAACACGGCGTGGTATCCCAAGCGCCGCGCTTACCGTACGTTGTTCTGGCGAGAAATCACCCCATTAGCCGTGCCCATCTTTATCGAAAACCTCTGCGTGATGCTGATGGGCGTCCTCAGTACCTTTTTAGTGAGCTGGCTGGGTAAAGAAGCGATGGCGGGCGTCGGTTTGGCCGACAGCTTCAACATGGTGATCATCTCCTTCTTTGCCGCCATCGATCTCGGCACCACGGTGGTGGTGGCGTTCAGCCTGGCGAAACGCAACGGCAAACGGGCGCGAGCCGCCACCAGACAGTCGCTGGGATTGATGACCGCGCTGGCGTTTGTGCTGGTGATCGCCATCGAGTTTTGGGGGCATCTGATCATTGATGTGATTGCCGGCAGCGCCGATCCCAAAGTGAAAGAGCTGGCGCTGAGCTATCTGCAAACCTCGGCGTGGAGCTATCCCGCAGCGGCAATTGCGCTGATTGGCAGCGGCGCGCTGCGTGGCGCGGGCAATACTAAAATCCCGATGCTGATCAACGGCGGCATGAACATTCTCAACATCGTGATCAGTAGCGTGCTGATTTACGGCTGCCTCGGTTGGGAAGGGCTGGGCTTTGTTGGTGCCGGATTGGGCTTGACCATTTCGCGCTACATCGGTGCGGCGGCGGCGATTTATGTGCTGTATCGCGGCATTACGCCAGCCCTGAAAATCTCCATCGCCAGCTATTTCCGGCGCTGGGATCGCAATATTCTGATGGAAGTGTTGGGCATTGGCGTGCCCGCCAGTATTGAATCGGTACTGTTTAACGGCGGTAAGCTGCTCACGCAGATTTTTGTAGCTGGCATGGGTACCAATGAGATCGCCGGTAACTTTATCGCCTTCTCGATTGCTTCGCTGATTAACCTGCCGGGTAACGCGCTGGGATCGGCGTCGACCATTATTACCGGCCGCAGGTTGGGACTGAATCAGGTGATGCAGGCTGAACGCCAAATCAAACACGTGTTCTGGCTGGCGATGATTGGATTGTGTTCGCTGGCGCTGATCACCGTGCCGCTCGCCGGAACACTCGCACAGTTTTACAGCCGCGATCCGGAAGTCATTTCAGTTACCAAGCATTTGATTTGGCTGAATGCCGCCTTTATGCCTATCTGGACCGCTTCATGGGTACTGCCCGCCAGCCTGAAAGGCGCGCGCGATGCGCGTTACACCATGTATGTGTCCATGTTTAGCATGTGGGGCGCCCGCGTCGTAGCAGGTTATTTCCTTGGGATTGTGTTGGGAATGGGCGTGATAGGCGTGTGGCTCGGCATGTTCCTCGACTGGACGGTGCGCGGCGTATTTTTCTGGTGGCGACTCAACAGCGGCAAATGGCTGAACAATTACCGCAAGATGATGGCGAAGAGCAGGGGATAGGGCATTGGCTGGTGCCCATTGTGGGCTCTACGTATATGCATTAATTGGCAAAGAAGCGCACAACTAATCGGTTTGGTTATAGGAGAGAATACGGTTTACTGTCAGCGTCAATCATTTGTGGAGAAGCTGACAATGAAACACCTCTTGCAGCAGTGGTTTAACCAACTGATCAATGGCGAGACTGGACCCGCAGAAGAGCGCGAATTCGATCTCAGTAATCATATCGACCTGCTGATTCCCATCAGCCAGCTGTACGGTGTTGAGTTCCATCCTTCGGTGTATCGTTACTATGAGAGATGAGCGCCTGCACCATGTCATCCGCTACAGCTACTGGAATGAGCTGTGCGCTGTTGAATAAAGAACCCGCTCTAGCCAGCGGGTTTTTTATGCCTGAAATTTGACCCTTCGTTCAAAAAAATTCATCAGATTTTCACACTCTCTATCAATTGTCTTGATTCCGTAATTTTCTCGTAAAGAAATGTATTCCTAACTCGCGGCGTGCGTGTAAGATAGAAAAGTAAATGATAACCATTGGCGTTATCATTTAGGTGTCACGCCAGCTCAACGCCTTGCCGCCGGAATGCTTCTGCGCCAGGCCATCCGCTGATGTGATGTGCGCATCAATCATTACAAGAAACTCACTCCCTTAAAAATGGATAAAAATCGCAACCTGCCGTTTGGCAGCTTCAATTCCCTGACCTTGTTCACCGGGCTTTGCATTGGTATTTCTCCTGCTGCCGCATTAGCGGCAGAAAATGCCAACAAAAAATCTGACGATACCTTAGTGGTTGAAGCGCATACGCCATCGCTGTATGCCCCCAACGCATCTGCCGATCCGAAATTCAATCGTCCGCTGGTGGATACCACCCGCACCATGACGGTGATTCCGGATCAGGTGATTAAAGATCAAGGCGTGACCAATCTTACCGACGCACTGAAAAACGTGCCGGGCGTGGGCGCGTTCTATGCGGGGGAAAACGGCAGTTCCTCAACCGGTGATGCGGTGTATATGCGCGGCATCGACACCTCCAACAGCATTTACGTTGATGGTATTCGCGATATTGGCAGCGTGACGCGCGATACCTTCAACACTCAGCAGGTTGAAGTGATTAAAGGGCCATCGGGCACCGATTACGGACGCAGCGCGCCGTCAGGTTCGATTAATATGATCAGCAAACAGCCGCGCCTCGATACCGGGCTCGACGCCTCAGTCAGCGTTGGCAGCGCGTGGATGCGTCGCGGCACGCTGGATTACAACCAGGCGATCAACGACAACGCCGCGTTCCGCCTCAATCTGATGGGTGAGAAAACGCACGATGCGGCGCGTGATAACGTGCAGAACGAGCGTTATGGCGTTGCGCCATCGCTGGCGTTGGGTCTGGATACTGCAACGCGCTTGTACCTCAACTATCTGCATGTGCATCAAAACAATACGCCCGATGGCGGCATTCCAACCATTGGCCTGCCGGGCTATTCGGCGCCGAATGCGGCGACATCGGCACTGAACAATTCTGGCAAAGTCGCGACCAGTAACTATTACGGCACCGATTCTGACTTTGATAAATCGACCACCGACAGCGCCACCATACGCTTCGAGCACGATATCAACGACAGCACCACCATCCGCAACACCACGCGTTGGTCACGCGTGAAGCAGGAATATCTGCTGACGGCGGTGATGGGCGGCGCCACCAATATCACTGCGCCAAACCCGAACGATGTGAATAGCTGGAGCTGGTCGCGCCTGGCGAACACCAAAGACACCAGCAACCGCATTCTTTCCAACCAGACCAACATCACCTCGAAGTTTTATACCGGTTCGGTTGGGCACGATGTCAGCGCGGGCGTGGAGTTTACGCGTGAAAATCAAACCAACTACGGCGTCAATGCGATCACGCCGCCATCGGTTAATATTTACCATCCTATCAGCAGCATTTCGGTGGGTGGATTGGACAGGAATGGTGCCAATGCTAACGGGCAAACCGATACCGCAGGCATTTACGCCTTTGATACGCTCGCCATTACCAAAAGTTTTGAGCTGAACGGCGGCATTCGTCTCGATAACTATCACACCGAGTATGACAGCGCGACCGCCTGTGGCGGCACCGGACGCGGTGCGTTGACGTGCCCAGCTGGCGTGCCGCGCAATACGCCGGTTACCACCGTGGATACCGCAAAATCGGGCAATCTGGTGAACTGGAAAGCCGGTGCGCTTTATCGTCTGACCGAGCAGGGCAACGTCTATGTTAACTATGCCATTTCTCAGCAACCGCCAGGTGGCAGCAGCTTTGCACTGGCCGCGGGCGGCACCGGCAACAGCGCCAACCGCACTGACTTCAAACCGCAGAAAGCCAAGTCCAGCGAAGTGGGCACCAAATGGCAGGTGCTGGATAAACGTCTATTGCTGAATGCAGCGCTGTTCCGTACCGATATTGAAAATGAAGTCACCGCTAATGACGACGGCACCTATTCGCAAGCCGGTAAAAAACGTGTGGAAGGTTATGAGCTCTCAGCCACTGGCAACATCACGCCAGATTGGGAAGTGATCGCCGGCTATACCCTGCAGCATGCGTCAGTGACCGAAGGGGAAAGCGTATCGCAGGATGGATCTTCTGCGCTGGCTTACACGCCGAAGCACGCCTTTACATTGTGGACCAACTATCAGGCAACCGATGCGATTTCAGTCGGTGCCGGTGCGCGTTATGTGGGCAGCCTGCGTCGCGGCAGCGATGGTGCGGTCGGTACGCCGGATCACACCGAAGGTTATTGGGTCGCCGATGCCAAATTGGGCTACAAGGTGAACAACAACCTCGATCTGCAGCTCAACGTGTACAACCTGTTTGATACCAACTATGTTGCGTCAATCAATAAGAGCGGTTATCGCTACCATCCAGGCGAGCCACGGACTTTCCTACTGACGGCAAACGTGCATTTCTAAGTTAACGTCGTGGGGCGTGCGCGCCCCACAATTTTTGAGAGAACAACGCGATGATGTATCACATTCCTGCTGTACTGACGCCGGAAGAGGTAGCGAGTTTTAGCACGCTGCTGCAACAGGCCGAATGGATCGACGGAAGGGCGACGGTCGGCAGCCAGGGCGCGACGGTGAAAAACAATCAGCAGATCGATACCCGCACGCCACTGTACGATCAGCTGCAAACCGCGGTGATGCAGGCGCTGAACAACAACCCGCTGTTCTTTTCCGCTGCATTACCACGATCGATTTCCACGCCGCTGTTTAACCGTTATGAGCAGGGCGAAACCTACGGTTTTCATGTCGATGGCGCGGTACGCCATAACGGCGCGGCGGGCTGGATGCGAACCGATCTCTCCGCCACGCTGTTCCTCAGCGAACCTGAAAGCTACCAAGGTGGTGAGTTGGTGATTGAAGACACGTATGGTCAGCACAAGGTGAAACTGCCAGCGGGCCATCTGGTGCTGTATCCGTCGAGCAGCCTGCATTGCGTCACGCCGGTTACCCAGGGTGCGCGCGTCGCTTCATTCCTGTGGATTCAATCGATGGTGCGCGACGATAAACAGCGCGCCATGCTGTTCGAGCTGGATCGCAATATTCAAAGCCTCAAAGCGCGTCACGGTGATAGCCCAGAGCTGTTGTCGCTGCTGAACATGTATCACAACCTGCTGCGCGGCTGGACGGAAGTGTAAAAGCAAAAAGCCCGCTTAGTTTCCTAAGCGGGCTTCTTTAAATATGGCTCCTCTGACTGGACTCGAACCAGTGACATACGGATTAACAGTCCGCCGTTCTACCGACTGAACTACAGAGGAATCGTGTGAACGAGGCGAATATTAATGGCGCCCCTTGCAGGTGTCAACAGCTTAAAACACATTTGTATTCAACTGGCTAGCATTAGTACAAAGCGATCGCGATTTAAGCAGGTTCTGCTGTTAGCATCGCCAGTCGCGCCAGGGGATCCTGACGATAGAACTGCTGCAGATGGCGATACATCGCCGGGAAACGGTTAGCCAGTAAATCCGGTGCGCTGAAGAAATACTCCGACAGCACCGCAAAACATTCAGCCGCATCGCTGGCGGCGTAAGGATCGATGGTCGCCGCCTGTTCACCGACTAACTCAACTTCCGCTTCAATCTCCGCCATTGCCTGCAGCAGATCTTTCTCCCAACTGGCGACATCGCGCAGCGCCATCACCGGAATGCCGCTGGTATAGCCGCTGCCGCGCGCATCGAGTTTATGCGCCACTTCGTGGATCACCAGGTTAAAACCGGAGAGATCGAGCGAATCCTGAATATCCAGCGCATTCAGCACCACCGGACCTTGCGTCCAGCTTTGTCCAGCGTGCACCGCCGGCGCGTGATGCACCAGGCCGTTATCATCTTCCCAGCGATCGTCGACATTGAAAGGTTCAGGATAGATCAGCACTTCATGAAAGCCATCGAGCCATTCGAGACCGAGCTTCAACACTGGCAAACAGAACAGCAGCGCCAGACGCGTCAGTAATAGTTCATCGAGTTGCAGGCCTTGCAGCGGCGAGATTTTTTTCTGCTGCAGGAAGCGTTGCGCCAGCGTAACCAGCGCGGTTTTTTCATCAGGATCGAGCAGTGAAAAGATCGGCTGCGCCAGCGCCTGTTGCCAGGGCAGCGCCAGTACTGAAGTCTCTATTTGCGCATGCCACGGCCATTTGAACATTGCGTCACTCACTCTTCAGACGAAAACAGTATCCTGGCGCGGCAAAGGGGAAATTACCAGCGCGGAATCAAAGCCGGAGATTCAACCAGTTAATGGGGGATTTGTCTGTGATTGGCGTGGCAAAGCGGCAAAGTAAGTTTGCCTTCACACCAACGCTCTCCCGCAGGCGGGAGAGGGAGCTTGCTGTGCAAATCTTCACGTGATCCCCCAAACTTCTACATCGCTAAGAACGGTTCCCTCGCCCGCCCGCGGGAGAGGGTTAGGGGGAGGGGACGTCTTATCGTTCAACCCGCTGGAACGCGATCACCCAAACCCACGGGTTCACTTCCCAGCTGGTGGCGCCGTACTGTTTCTGCCACGCTTTGCGGTAGGCTTCTTTTGGCGATTCGGAATTCATATTCATGGTGAAGAAGTTATTCAGGAAGTGCGAATCGGTCTGCACGCCTTCCGCCATGATGTCATCTTCACTAATGTCCTGAATCTTCTCGGCTCGCACCGAGGTGATTTGCAGGTCGATGCGGCTGGCCCAGCGCGGCATATGAATCGCGGTTTGCCAGCCAAACTGCTCGGCATTCTGCATATTCTCATCCAGCTGTCCCAATTCATTGCTGTCAGCGCGATATTGGCAGTAAGCCGCATTGCGGAACGGCAGAGGATCGCGTTCGTAATCCGCCAGCATCGCCTCCGGCACGATCGGGCCGCGCCAGGTTTCACGTACCCACAAACCATCGCCCGCCTGACCAAATGGGCAGTGCGAACTGACATCGGTCATCGACATCAATTTATAGCCGTGCAGATGATTGGCACTGACATCAAATGCGTGTACGCCCTCATGATGATCCTGACCCGGACCAAAGGCTTGAGTTTTCATAATGCGCCGGGTCTGCGTTTGCTGGCCAACCAGCAGGGCGCGTACCCGCTGTTCGGAAAAAAGAATCGGCCGTTCTTTCATTGCATACCTCTTAATGTGTCACAAACCCGGAAACTGCGAAGAATCCCCTAACATCCGTAGATGCGAGAGCTAGCATAATGGGTTTGAATCAGTTTGCTTAATAATTTGTCGACTTAGTATCAGGCTATTCTGGCAATTTTAGATGTAAAAAATGGTTCATAAGCAAAATGTGTGCTGAAAAGGACTTTGCAAGGGATCAGAAACCATAAATTTTCCAGATACAGTACGTTATAAAGGCCATTATGGGAACCTTTTCAGATTATGCCGTGTTGATCTGCCTCTAAGAAGCCCCATTTATTAGCATAGACAACTGGAATTTATCCCTAAAGCGAAATTTGTTGATGACGCGAATATATTAAACCTATTGAACAGAGTTATTTAACTAAAACGCACTAAGGAAATACCGAAATCGCAATGGCTGCTGTGCAAGCGGCGTTAACAGCGTTATAACAAGATCGGGATCTCATTTTTTACGGCTGGCACCGGCTGGACGGATGTAAAAAAAGTGTCATGACCAGGCCGCTATGATGTCCGCAGGAACGTAGATAACAGCAATAACAGGAGAAGCACGATGTCACTTACTCACTGGCAACAACGCTACGAGAATTGGCTGCAGCTCAACTGGCTGCACGACGACAAAGCCCACGATATCGCGCACCTGCGCCGCGTCTGGATGAGTGCTAAGCGCATCATGCAGCACAGCGACGCCGATCCTATGGTCGTGATGACCGCCTGCTATTTTCACGATGTGGTCAACCTGCCGAAAAACCATCCCGAACGTCATTTAGCGTCAACTTATGCCGCGGAAGAGACGCGCCGCATACTGCAGCAAGATTTCCCCGACTTCCCGTTCGAACGGCTGGATGCCGTTGCGCACGCGGTGCAGGCTCACAGCTTTAGTGCGCGTATCGCGCCGCAAACGCTGGAAGCGAAAATCGTGCAGGATGCCGATCGTCTCGAATCATTAGGTGCTATCGGCCTGGCGCGCGTTTTCTATACGGCGGGCGCGTTAGGTCGTCCGCTGTTTGATAGCGAAGATCCGTTAGGAAAGGATCGCGAACTGGATGATGTGAAGTGGACCTTGGATCACTTCCAGAAAAAGCTATTGGGTTTACCACAAACCATGCAAACCGAAGCTGGACGCCTGTTGGCGGAACATAACGCCGATTTTCTCGTCCACTACATGGGCAAACTTTGCGCCGAGCTGCAGGGCAATTTGACCTCCATCGATGAGTCGGTGTTAAGAGATTTCAGCCCTATACACTCGTAATATTAAATTTTTATGACAGTCTGTTAAGTTTCATCTGCTTCCGCTACGTTGTTGTAAATCAAAAGGGAGTATGAAAATGACCGAGACAGTTAACTTAACCATCAAAATTGACCCGGCACTGAAAGAGCACATCAAACAGTTAGCCGCCGATAACCAAATCTCCATGAGTCAGGAGATCGTTAATCGCCTGCAGGCCAGTTTAGATGCGGGTGCGCAACCGGCCATTGATAGTCTGGACACGCAAGAAGCGGTGGAAGATCAGCTCTCCGCTGCGGAACTGAAGCAGATTCGTGCACTGCTGAAGAAAAGTAAGAAGAAGAAATAAGCAGAAAACCCGTCACTGACGGGTTTTTTATGCCTGCAGATTAAATACGGAACTGCTGCGCGCGCTGCGCCAGGCGGTCCGATAAAGCGCGCAATTGCACTGCCGATTGCACCTGATGGGCGTTAAGCGCTTCGTTCTGCTGCAGCTGTCCGCTCATCTCCACCACTTCCAGCGCAATCTTTTTCACCCGATGACTCTGCGCAGCACTGTTGTGCTGTAGCTCGTTCAACTGCGTCACCACGCCAGACACCGCGCTGCTGATCTGTGTGAACAGCACCTCCAGCGCTTTCACCTTATCGAAGCCAGCATGCACATGTTGCTGCGTATGCTGAATCAATCCGTCAATCTGGCGCGTCGAGGCACCGCTTTGCTGCGAGAGCAAACCCATCTCTTTGGCGACCACCGAGAAGCTGCGGCCGTAAGCGCCGGCATGTGCAGACTCGATCGCGGCATTTAGCGACAACAAACGCGTCTGCATCGACAAGTCATCCAGCATGCCAACAATCCCGGCGATATCATCCGACGCGGTGACAATTTGCTGCATCTGGGTTTCCATCTTATCGACTTCCAGTGCGCAGTTACGCATCAACGCATCGGCAGATTGCGCTTCCTGCGTCGCCTGCTGCGAGAACTGGGCACCAATCTCCACCTCTTCAGAAACGCGATCTAAGCGCTGCGACAGATGATGGAAGCTGGCATTTTGCTGCTGGTGTTGCTGCATCACTTTCTCATTGTACTGCTGCATATCTTCTGCGCCGGCGGCCACGCTGACCGCCACCGTGTTGATGTCGCGCACAATCTGCTGCAAGCCGCGCCGCATGGTCTCGATTGACTGGAACAGCTGGCGCGTTTCCAGCGACTGACGACGCGGAAGGTTTTGCGCATCGACCAGATCACCGGTGGCGATCTGTTCCAGCTGCGCATTCGCGCGACGCAGCGGCAACAATACGCCGCGCATCAGCAGGCTGGACGCCAGCACTAACAGCGCCATCAGTATCGCGCTGACCATCAGCGACAGATTGCGGCTCTGCTTCAAGGTGCTGAGGGTGTTTTGATTCACGCTGCTGAGCTGCTGATTGGCCTGCTCGATTTCACTGAACCAGGCATCATTAAACTGCTGCTGAAATGCCTGCATCGGCACCATAAAAAAGGCGTTGATGTCGTTGGCCGCTAATCCTTTCAGCTGCTCCTGCAATCCTGCCGCTAGCATGGTAAAACCTTGCGCCAGCGGGCTATCCGCATGGGCGTGGTAGGCGGCGAACTGTTGTTGCGCCTGTTTCAACGAGTCATCGGCTGCCGCCGCCAGACTTTTCCAGCTATCCACCGAGCCACTTTGTTGATCCTGCATCAGATAAATACCGGCGCGATGGCTGTTATCACTGGCGGTGAGCAGTTCGATGCGCGCTTTATCCAGCAGGGCCAGACGTTCGCGCAGTTGATTCGCCTGCTGCAACGAGGTTTGCGTCTGGTTAACGTGGGTATTCAGTAGCAGCACGCCGGCAAACTGCAGCAAGCAGAACAGCGCAATGAACAGCAAAAACTGGCTACGTAAACTGGTGAGCCACAGCGGAATACGCGGGGAGAACCGCGCGCGTAACCGCAACGGCAGAGTGATAACAGACAGAAGTGACATCACACGCCTCCAAAAAATAAAACAGGAGTATTGGCAGCACGCGTGACAGTTTGGTGACAGCGGGCGCGATTAGGCGGAAAACAGCATAAAGCGCGGCCCTAAATAAAATTGTGGTCCTGAATCGCTACGCCTTTTGCGCGGCGTACTGTTCAATCAGCGGCAATAACAGTTGTGCCACCGCAGCAAATACCGGCACCACTACCGAGTTGCCGAACTGCTTGTAGGCCTGCGTATCGGAAACCGGAATGCGCAGTTTGGCCTCGCCCGGTGCTTCAAAACCCATCAGGCGGGCACATTCTCGCGGCGTTAAACGACGCGGACGGCGCGCCATATTCTCCGCCTGCTGGAAATCCGCTTCGCCTTGCGCGAGATCCCAGCCGCGATCGATGAGGATTTCCGAACCATCTTTGTAATAGCGCGCCGATAAGGTACGCACGCAAATGTTCAGATTACGCGGATCGTTAAGGCCAAAGCCGAAGCCGTTACCTTTGGCTTTGTGCTTTTTCGCGTATTGATACAGATAGTTCCACAGCGTGGGCGATAGCGTGTATTTTGCTTCCGGCTCGGGTTCCAGCAGGCTGTGTAACGACGGCACCTTTTGCGGATAGAGCGCGGGCAGGGCGCGCAACGAAAAGCCGTTGCTGAGCCCGCTATCACGGCGAATGCCCACCAGCACGATGCGCTCACGATGCTGCGGCAGGAAATGGCGCGCATCGATAATTTTCGCATCCGGCAAACCACCGTCATTGGCATCGGCCACGTCATAACCGAGTTCATCCAGCGTGGCCATGATGATGGCGAAGGTGCGGCCTTTATCGTGACTCTTGAGGTTTTTCACGTTCTCCAGCACGAAGAACGGCGGCTTCTTGGCGGCCAAAATGCGCGCCACATCGAAGAACAGCGTGCCTTGCGCTTCGCACTCAAAACCGTGCGCGCGACCTAACGCATTCTTCTTGCTCACGCCCGCCAGCGAGAAGGGCTGGCAAGGAAAACCGGCCAGCAATACCTGATGATCGGGAATGGTGCGATCGATATGCTGATAAATTGCCTGCTCATCGCTGATGCCCGCGGGCTGCGTTACCAGACGAATATCACTGTTGAAGTGATGCAACTGTGGATCGCTATACAGATTGGCTTTATAGGTGCGCACCGCTTCTTTATTCCATTCGCTGGTGAACACGCATTGACCGCCAATCTGCTCGAAGCCACGACGAATGCCGCCGATACCGGCAAACAGATCGACAAACTGGAATTTGGCGTCGTCATAGTGCGCCGGACGCTGCGGCAGCAAGGCCTGCAGGCTGGCCACTTCGCGGCTGGAGAGCGCCGGCGCGCCACTTTTACCGGCGCGGATGCGATTCAAACGCGGCACGCTCCAGTCGCGGCCACCGGCTTCAGTTAAGGTGATAACCACATCGCGTGCGGCATAGATATCGAGCACCTGCAGTAACAGCGACGTCGCGTCATCCTGATCGGCGGTTAACGGGGAGGGCGAGACGGGGTCGATAGCGAGCATGCGTTTTTCCTTAACAGTGAAGCGGCTATGCTAACACTCATCACGCAACGAGGAAATTGGCGTGCGGTGTGCTTTCGCTTTTGGCTTAAACCGCTAAAGTTGTAGAAGCGCTAATACAAGGAGACGCCATGGCAGACGTTCACTCGCAAGCCATTCGCAGCAAAAACATGCGCGCGATTCGCAATCAGGATACCGCGATTGAACAGCGTATTGCGTTGATTCTCAAAGATCGCGGCTTCACCTATCGCGTACAGGATAAAGCGCTACCGGGCCGCCCGGATTTTGTCCTGCCCGCCGAGAAAGCGATTATCTTTGTTCATGGCTGCTTCTGGCATCGACATCACTGCTACTTATTCAAAATGCCGGCCACGCGCACCGAATTTTGGAGTGGCAAAATTAACAGTAACGTTGAGCGCGACCGGCGTTACGTCGAACAACTGCGCGAAGGAGGTTGGAAAGTACTGATTGTTTGGGAGTGCGCGCTGCGCGGCAAACTGCAGCTGCAGGACAGCGCGCTGATTGAACGTTTAGAAGAGTGGCTGCTGGCCGCAACCGACAGCAGCGAAATCGACCATCAGGGCTTGCATCACTATCGCGTTGAATAGTGCGAGATTGTTGCTTTTAGCCGCTATAACAGTTTAGATCTCCCTTTTCTCTGGGACGCGGAATTGAGCCATGAGCAGCATCAAACTTACCGTTAAGCGCCTGTATCAACTCCGCGATGAGCGGATGGTGACAACCCAAGCCACGGCGCGCATTTATCTTGGCGACCGGCTGGTAGCCACCGAAGAGATCAGCGGCATGACGGAAAGTCCAGTGAGCAAGTATTTGCACGCCGGGGATCTGACGGGGCCGTTACGCGTCGAATGGGACTGTGCGGGCATCGCCGATATGTCAGTAACGGCGATTGAGCGTTGCCCCTGTTGTCAGGATCACGAACCGGAATAATAAGGAATACCACTTTGGCAGGAACCAGTTTACTCACCCTTCTGGATGATATTGCAACACTGCTCGACGATATCTCGGTCATGGGCAAAGTTGCGGCAAAGAAGACCGCAGGCGTATTGGGTGACGATCTGTCGCTGAATGCGCAGCAGGTTAGCGGTGTCAAAGCCAACCGTGAATTGCCCGTTGTATGGAGCGTTGCAAAAGGCTCCTTTCTTAATAAATTCATTCTGGTGCCGCTGGCGTTATTGATCTCGGCGTTTGCGCCCTGGTTGATTACGCCGCTGCTGATGATTGGCGGTGCCTATCTCTGCTACGAAGGCGTGGAGAAAGTGCTGCATAGCCTCAATCACGATAAGGCCGAGCAGAGTCCGGAGGCGCGTCAGCAGCGTCTCGACAAACTGGCGCAGCAGGATCCGCGGGCGTTTGAAAAGGACAAAGTAAAAGGCGCAGTGCGCACTGACTTTATCCTCTCGGCGGAGATTGTCGCCATCACGCTGGGCATCGTCTCAGAGGCGCCGCTGCTGAATCAGGTGCTGATTCTCGCCGGTGTCGCCATTCTGGTGACCATTGGCGTGTACGGCATCGTGGCGATGATTGTTAAAATTGACGATTTGGGCTTTTGGTTAAAAGAGAAATCTTCCACGGTCGCGCAGGCCATTGGCGGCGTATTGCTGGCCTTTGCCCCCTGGTTGATGAAAGCCTTAACGTTAGTCGGCACGCTGGCGATGTTTTTGGTTGGTGGCGGCATTGTGGTGCACGGCATCACGCCGCTGCATCACGCCATTACGGAATACAGCGCCGGATTCAACGGTTTGGTCTCGGCACTGCTGAGCAACGGCGCCAATCTGGTGATCGGCTTTATCATTGGGTCGATCGTGCTGTTGGGCGTAAATCTGATTGCTAAGCTGCGCGGCTAGCAGTTATAAAGCGCTGTAAATTTTTAATCACGGTCAGGAGAACGATGATGAACGACGATATGTTTGAATTTGATATCGATGCACAGCTGGAACAGGCTGAAGCCAAAGCGGCAGAAAAAGCCAACGAAGTGCCTGCGGATATCAGCGACGAAGCGGATTGCGAAGGCTGCAAAATCTAATTTTCCTGTCTAGGACGTGCTATCAAAGCCGACAATAAATTTTGTCGGCTTTTTTTATTTACAGAGTTTTTAACTGCTTATTCTGATTTAGTAGCAGTAATAGATTAATCGTATAGGAAAAAATCGGTCACAGCTGCTATACCTAAATTCGGTCATTTAACGATGAAAGAGGGAGGTGCGGTATGATCTTTGCAATCAGTGACGAAGTTCAGCACAAACAGGGCGGACCCACCATGGTGGTCACCGGCTATGCCAGCGGAATGGTAGAGTGTCGTTGGTATGATGGTTACAGCGTGCGACGTGAGGCGTTTCGTAGTGATGAACTCAGTCACGTATCGAGCGCGCAACAGCTGGCCAGTTAAACACATTCGGGACGATGCCCGTCGTCCCGAATGTGGTTCAACCCTGCATTACACCTTGCCGTCGTTATCCTCTTCCACCGCCTGATAAATCCGCTGCAGAATATCCGGAAAAGCAGATTGCACGCGACTCCAGCTGGGAATAAAGGGTTTCTCATTCGGACGCTCAATAAAGGCTTGTCCGGCATCGAGAATCGCCTGAGTGAACATCTCTACCGCCGCTTCCTCAATGTGCTGATCAAACTTGAGGCCGTTCATGGTGGCTTCGTGGTTGTAGATCTCCATCATGTCCAGCGCATTACGGTAGTAAGTGGCTTTCAACACCCGGAACGAATCGCTGGTGAGCGGCACGCCCATGGTGGCCAGCTTACGCAGCAGCGACTGCACGATGTCATTGCTCATGCGTTTCAATCCGCCGGTACCATCATCTTCGGCCAGCGGCTGATGCTTGTGGTCGTAGTTATCGGCGATCTCAACCTGGCAGGTCTGACGCGTGGTGTAGTTACGATAAATCTCCGACAGCACGCCAATCTCTAATCCCCAATCGCCGGGAATCTTGATGCCGTTGAGCACATGCGTGCGCATGGCAAACTCGCCAGAGAGCGGATAGCGGAAGCTGGTGAGGTAATCGAGATATTCCGAGTGACCGTAGACTTTCTGCAAGGAGCGCAGCAGCGGACCGACCAGCAAACGCCCAACGCGGCCATTCAGCTTGCCGTC
This sequence comes from Pantoea leporis, assembly GCF_028048155.1. Classification (NCBI taxonomy): domain Bacteria; kingdom Pseudomonadati; phylum Pseudomonadota; class Gammaproteobacteria; order Enterobacterales; family Erwiniaceae; genus Pantoea; species Pantoea leporis. Next base: position 91,086 of record NZ_JALMEU010000012.1, on the reverse strand, counting down.
GGCGACGCGCGCATAAAAACCTTTGCAGAACTCATATTGAAACGACGGATTGGCCAGCGGATAGAGTAAACGCGCCAGCATGCCGCGTTCATAGGTGACGATATCGCAGTCGTGCAGCGCCACGCACTGAGTGCGGTCGGAAGCCAGCGTGTAGCCAGTACAGAACCACACATTGCGCCCTTTGCCGGGTTGGCTCGGCGATAAACCCTCTTTATCCAGTTCGGCATCCAGCGCTTTCAGGCGCGGCCCGTCATTCCATAAAATGCGATGGCGCTGCGGCAGGCGGGAGAAGAACTCACGCGCAAACAGAAACTGGTCGCGATCGGCGCGGTCGAGGCCAATCACAATCTCCTCCAGGTAAGGTACCTTCGCCAGTTCGTTAACGATATTATCCAGCGCCGCGCCTTCCAGTTCCGAGAACAGCGACGGCAATATCAGCCCCATTTTGCGTTTGCGTGAGAAGCGCACCATCTCTTTTTCCAGCGATTCGACGCTGCGGTGGGTGAGATTATGGAAATTAGTAATGACACCATTCTGGTAAAAATCACTCATCGTCTCATCCTTTTGGTTAAAGGCCGTTACTCATTCGGCGCAAGAAAATAGTCCAGACCTTCACGCCAGCCCTGCGGACCGACGTGCGCGGTGTGGTAAACGTTCTCAGTATCGGTGCGTTGCAACGCCACCGGCGTTTTACTGAAGCCTTTTATCACCACGGCATAATCAACGCGCTCCAGCATCGGCACATCGTTGGGGCCATCGCCCAGGCCGAGTGTGGTACGCGCTTCTCCTTCCTGCGCGGCGAGATGCTGCTGAATGTCCGCCAGCGCGATACCTTTGCCGGTGCCGGCGGGCATCACATGCCAGAAACGCCCGCCCTGGGTTAACGCCAGATTGTGTTCTGCCAGCGCCGCGCGGAATTCCGGTAAACGCTGTTCGTCATCGCGCCACAACACCACTTCCGACGCTTCGCGCAGGCGGCTTTGGCTGGCTTCGGCAAGGGTTAAACCGGTAAAACGTGCGACTTCGGCATCACTAAATTCATGAAAGCCGTTGAAGCGAAATCGTGCCTGCAACGCCTGCAGCGTCTGGCACAGCGCATGATAGCTGGCGCTGGTTTCGATCGGCGGTGTATGTTCACCGCCCAATACCACGCGCGCACCGTTTTCAGCAATAAAAGGGGCACCGACAATGCCTAACTTCTTTTGTAGTGGAATAATCTCGGCCGCCGTTTTGCTGGAACAAATCACCAGCGGGATCTGATGTTGTTGCAGACGCGCCAGCCATTCACTGGCCGCATCCCAGTTATAGTCATGATGATCCAGCAATGAGCCATCGAGATCGGTAATGATCATCAGGGAAGAGTTAAGACTCAGCATCATCACACTCCTTACGCCAGTGGCATCTGTAAAGCGAAGAGTAATCAGTATAATAGCGGAATCGCGATCACACTTTTTCCCGCGACCCGGCCAGCGACATCCAGGATAATTCTTAAATGGCAAACGTGGCGGAAGGCGCGATGCACATTTCGTGCACAGCTGAAACCAGCAGTGACGCGGCGCGTAGGACGATTCACATAAATGCTTATACAAAATTGTTCGATTTACATGCAGGGATGAGTCTTGTCTTAATCAGACTAAGGCGTAATCTGACAGGGTGTTAAGAATTCCCTGGTGTAACGAACTTACTGATTTACTTTACCCGGCCATCCCGCCGGGTATTTTTTTGAAATCGATTTCAGCGGTTCACTTCGCTGCTGGCGAAGTCGCGAATGTCGAGTTCGAAGGCTTCCGCTAGCTCGGAGTAAGAGTCATAGGCTGCGCCATTTACCGTAACGCGATGCGCGTCTTCGGCTTCCATAAACTCTTTTACCTCGCCCGACGTTCTCTTCTGAATCGCTTCCAGCAACGCATCAACATCGACATTCACTTCGCGCTGAACTCTCTCGCTGTACTTTTTTGCAGTGGTCATGGCGGCCTCCCGGAGGCAATCGGATCTACACCAGTATAGTCGTTGGTGAAAAGAGGGCGCGGAGGGCAAATGGCAGGCAAAAAAAAGCCCGCGCTGCGCGGGCAAAAATCCTTGTTACTTTTAGGTTGACTGCGCCTTTGGGGTTGGTGCAGTACTGAGAAGTGTACGAGCAGCCTGCGTCAAAAGTCTCTCTGCGAAACGTTAAGAAAGCGAAAAAGCGCATCTTGACAGAGTTTTACCTGCCTTTAAGTGCACAGTGCGTAACAGCGACTATGCTTAGCGATTGATTGTTAAGTGATATCAGGGAGTGAATATGGACTTTTTACGTATTGTCATCGCCATTTTGGTTCCACCACTGGGCGTATTCTTGCAAGTCGGTTTTGGTGGGGCTTTCTGGCTCAATATTCTGCTGACGTTGTGCGGCTACATTCCAGGCATCGTGCATGCGGTGTGGGTTATCGCCCGACGCTGATCGCGATCAGGCAGTGTTGATTATCTTCCGTTAAACTGTGTCGCAGGACAATTTGTGGAGAGTAATCAATGAAGGTGAACGATCGCGTTACGGTTAAAACCGACGGCGGCCCGCGCCGTGTGGGTACGGTGCTGGCAGTGGAAGCATTCAATGAAGGCATCATGTATCTGGTGGCGTTAGAAGATTACCCGCTGGGGATTTGGTTCTTTAATGAAAGCGATCATGCTGAAGGGGTTTTTGTGGAGCCGTATGAAGAGGCTTGATTGATTTTTCCCTCACCTTAACCCTCTCCCGCAAGCGGGAGAGGGGAAAGATCGGCGCACCATCCACTTCTTCGCCCATGTATGGGAGAGGGCCGGGGTGAGGGACTTCGCGCACTACCTCAAATCAAAATGTCTCCCAGTTATCATTCCCTGACGTCGCCAATGCAGGACGTGGCGCCAGATTTGGCGTACGCAACGCAGACTGCGCCGCTTTAGCCACGTGCGCCACTGGCGCGTCATTCAAACGGAACACCGCCACCGCCTGCGTCAATCTGCCGGCCTGATCTTCCAGCGAAGCCGCTGCCGAAGAGGCTTCCTCAACCAGCGAGGCGTTCTGCTGCGTCACGTTATCCATCTCGGTCACCGCCAGGCTCACCTGCTGGATGCCACGGCTCTGCTCATCCGACGCGGCGGCAATCTCCGCCATAATGTCCGTCACGCGCCGCACCGCTTCAACAATCTCGCCCATGGTATTACCGGCTTCGCCGACCTGGCGTGAACCGTTGGTGATCAAACCCACCGATTCAGCAATCAGCGTTTCAATCTCTTTCGCCGCCTGCGCACTGCGTTGCGCCAGGTTACGCACTTCGCTGGCCACCACGGCAAAGCCACGGCCTTGCTCACCGGCACGCGCCGCTTCCACCGCGGCATTCAGCGCCAGAATATTGGTCTGGAAAGCGATGCTGTTGATGACGTTGGTGATCTCGGCAATCTTCTTCGAGCTGCCAGAGATGTTGTTCATGGTTTGCACCACGCCGCTCACCAGATCGCCACCGCTGCGCGCTTTGCCTGAGGCATCGGCGGCCAGCTGGCTGGCGTGATGGGCGTTCTCGGCGTTCTGTTTCACCGTGGCGGTGAGCTGCTCCATGCTGGCGGCGGTTTGCTCCAGCGCGGAGGCCTGCTCTTCAGTACGTGATGAGAGATCGGTGTTACCGGCGGAAATCTCGCTGGAACCCTGATAAATCGCTACCGCGCCTTCTCGCACCGTACCGACGGTGCGCACCAGCGAGGCCTGCATCAGCTGCAGGTTATGCAGCAAGCTACCAATCTCGCTGCGGCCATAGGCTTGTTCCGGCGCGGTGAGATCGCCTTGCGCGATACGCTCGATGCGATCAACGGACTGACGTAGCGGGGTGATCACCACGCGACGCAGGAACACGAAGGTCAGCAGCACCAGCAGCAAGGCGGCAGCAAACGCCACCGCCATAGCAATAAAGCCAATGCGTGATTGATGCGCGGCTTCGGCATTAATCGCTTCGGCGCGGTCGGTACGGATTTTAATCGCCTTCAGCAGCACGGCATTATAGGCATCATCCAGTTTGCGCGTGACGTCAGTTTCCTGCGCCACAATGCCTTCGAAGCTGCCCTGTTTAGCCGATTCAATCATCGGCTTGAGACCTTTATCAATATAAGCATTGAAGCTGGCGGTCAGCGGTTCATCGAGGGCAATATCCGCCGGCGTTTTCGCCTTGCGATCCATATAGAGTTTAAAACCTTCGCGCGCTTGTTTAATACGCGTCTCGGTGCGCGCTAAATCGGCACGATAACCATCCATTTCACCAATACGCGCGGCGGCACCGGATTGCAGCACATTGAGTCGCGCAGTACGCAGATGGTTAGAACTGTTAGAGATGCCCATACGAATTTGAATTTCTTCGGTGGCATCGTTTAGGGAATTATTACTCTGAATCAAAAAGTAGCTGGCGAGTCCAATGCACAGGGCAAAAAGCAGCAGAATGCCACCAAAGATCATACTGAACAAAGGCATCAGGCGCAGGTTCTGCCAGATGCTGAGCTTATATTGCTCATCAATCGATGCTGTTTTCATATCCTTGCTCTCATGTAGGTAGGTGTTATGAGAATAAGCATCGGCAGGCAGGGGGAAAGGATTAGGCAGGAAAGTGGGATCAAACTCTCAAAACGTGAAAAGGGCCAATCAGATGATCAGCCCTTTTATTCACTGTAGGTGATTATCGCACGTTAACATAAATCCCTGAGGTGACATTATCAGTCAAACGGACGACATGATAAATAACCTGCTTATTATGGGTTTTAATTTTACGTTTAATATTACCTTTATGTGACGATACGGTTTTGGCTTTAATTTGCATGTTCTCAGATATCTGAATGGTGTCATGACCTGACATCCACATTTTCAGCATATTTGATTCAGTCTGACTTAATGTCAGTGGATGCACGTCGAGCCCGGCAGAAATACGCGGCGAAGCGTTGAGTTTCTTTTGCAAATAGGTGCCTAATAAGGAATCCAACGTCGAAGTTTTTATCGATTTTGATGTAATAATCAGGTTCTTACGAACGTAGAGGTATTCCTCAAAATGGATATTCGAGATCGCCATGAAAATAAAGAATAAGGTATCAGGATGCTGCATGATAATAGCACGAATACGATCGCTGGAATCAGATTCGTGAATAAAGCACTCTTCGTTGATAAACACAACGCCCGGCTTAATTTGCTCACATCTTTGTTGCAATTGGTCGATATCCGAAACAGGAGTAATATTTTTCTTTTTAACTCCTTTCGCAGACATATAGTCAGACAAACCCAGGCGTGTGTAATTACATGAATCCATAATAATCGTTGGCATTATAGCGACCCTCACCAATTTGTTATCCGTTTAAATCAACGATGAATACGCGTTTGCGGTACGAGAGAAATTTCCAAAGACACTTTTTTATTCTGCTCAGCAGATTGGCGATAGTTGTCCATGCGCCATCATGACTCTTCCCTGAACCGTGCTGCGAAGTTTTTTTTATAGTACATCCACGTCACTCTCATCTCAGCCATAGTGGGAATGGCTAAGGATTTGCATTAAGTGTTTTATTCGCTCTGTTTTGAGAGCCCTGTCACTATCGCGCAGATCACAGACAAATCTGATAGGACAAATCTTAAAAACATTTGTGTGGCGAAAGTATGACGCTTCAGCGAGCGTTGACAATGCCGGAAAAAAGGGATTTAGACAAGAAAAATCGCTGTGAAATTTTTTTTGTTTAAAAACAGCCCTTTGAGCATTTAATCAACCGATTCAGCAGGTTTAACCCCTTAGGAATCGTCTGACTAAAATACGCGAAGCGCGGTTTAATAAGAATAATTTTCACCAAAAATGCGCACTTATCAGAATTTCCTCAGTTGATTTCTGAGAAATATGGTTCAGAAAATGCACTAACAGATTTTGAATGCTTAACTATTACTTAAGGGCGTCTACAGAATAGTTAATCAACGGGCGCGGGAAAGTTCTGACACAAACTGGGCGAGTAAATCAAAGACTTCGCTAAACAGATGTTCGCAGAAGGGAGCAAGCAGCGGCATCATCAACCCTACGCTGAGGATGCCCACCGTTAAGGTAATCGGGAAGCCAACCGCGAAAATAGAGAGTTGTGGTGAAACACGGTTTAACAAACCTAGTGCCATGTTTAGCGTGAGGAGCAGAACTATTAAGGGCAGCGCTAACATCATGCCATTAAGGAAAATTAATCCCGCGGATTTCACCAACGCCATAAAAGCATTGGCGTTGAGCGGCTGATCGCTGATTGGCAACGTATGAAAACTGTCCACCAGCAGTGAAATCAGCCACAGATGTCCGTTGAAGGTAAGAAACAGCAGCATGGCCAGCATATCGAGAAAACGAGCCAGCACCGGCATGTTCAGGCGGCTGCCCGGATCGAAGAAGGTGGCGAAGGACAACCCCATCTGTAAACCAATCACTTCCCCCGCCATACGCACCGCCGCAAAGGCGAACTGCATGGTCAGGCCGATGCTCACGCCAATCAGCAGCTGTTGCAGTAGCAACCAAAACCCCGCGGGCGTAAACAGGGTCGCCTCCACCGGCGGCAGTACCGGCAGGATGAGCCAGGTGGTCAATACCGCAAGGCCAATCTTGACGCGTTTGGGAATCGATTTTTCGCTCAGCACCGGCGCGCTGGCAAACAGCGCCAGCAAACGCACCATCGGCCAGAAGAATTGTGCGACCCAATGGATCAGCTGGCTGCTGTCGAGGTTAATCATTAGCCAATAATGTACGGCAGATTGCTAAACAGCGTGCGAATGTAATCCAGCATCAGATTAAGCATCCACGGACCAGCGATTACCGCCGTAGCGGCGACGGCCAGAATCTTGGGGATAAAGGAGAGCGTTTGTTCGTTAATCTGGGTCGCGGCTTGCAGCACGCTGATGATCAACCCGCTGATCAACGCCACCAGCAACATCGGCGCGGCCATTAGCAGGGCGACGCGCATCGCTTCCTGGCCCATAACCATCACTGATTCAGGTGTCATGCTGCACTCCTCGAGAAAGAAAGGTGAGGGCGAACGCCACTCAAGAGTAGAAACTTTGCGCCAGTGAACCCACCAGCAGCTGCCAGCCATCCACCAGCACGAACAGCATCAGCTTGAACGGCAGGGAAATGGTCGCCGGCGGCACCATCATCATCCCCAGCGCCATCAGTACGCTGGCGACCACCAGATCGATGATCAGGAACGGAATGAACACGGTGAAACCAATCTGGAAGGCGGTTTTCAGTTCACTGGTGACATACGCCGGCAGCAGAATACGCATCGGAACCGCTTCCGGACCCTGAATCGGTGCGGTGTTAGCCAGACGGGCAAACAGCGCTAAATCGGCTTCGCGCGTTTGACGCAGCATAAATTCACGCAGTGGCTGAGCACCTTTATCAATCGCGTCCGCCATGCTGATTTTGTCCTGACTGAACGGCAGATAGGCGTCGGAGTAAATCTTGTCGAAAGTCGGCGCCATGATAAAGAAGGTCAGAAACAGCGCCAGGCCAAGCAGCACCTGGTTTGGCGGCGCCGACGGCGTGCCGAGGGCGTTACGCAGCAAACCAAACACAATAATGATGCGCGTGAAGCTGGTCATCATCAGCAGCACCGCCGGAATAAAGGTCAGCGAGGTGATGAACACCAGCGTCTGCACCGGCAGCGACCAGCTCTGGCCACCGTTCGCCAGCGGCTGGCTAATTAAGCCTGGCAGCTGCGCATGGGCAACCGGTGCCAGCAACAGCAGCGGCAAGAGAGGAAGTAATCGACGCATCATTGTGGTTTTCCGGGACGTTTAACCAGGTTCTGGAACAGCTGACGAAAATCCTGTGGCGCAGCGCTGTGATTTGCCCGTTCTTCCGGCGGCAGCGGCGGTAACGAGTGCAGATGGGTGATCTGCTGGGCGGTCACGCCCAACACCAGACGCGCATCGGCGGTATCGACAATGACCACACGCTCACGCTGGCCAACCTGCACCGTCGCGCTGACTTTCAGCGCCTGGCCGGTCACCGTTTTCGGTGCAAAGCCAAGGCGTTTGGCCAGCCAGCCGCAGCCGAGAATCAGCAGAACAATCACTGCCAGCACGCTGCTGACCTGGCCAATCACCGAACCGGTTGAGACCACCGGCTGGCTGGGTACCGGTTGTTCGGCTTGCGTGTGTTTTAACATGCTTAACGGCTCAGACGACGCATACGTTCAGACGGGGTAATGATGTCGGTGATGCGCACGCCATATTTGTCGTTCACCACCACCACTTCACCCTGCGCGATCAGATAACCGTTGATCAGAATATCCAGCGGTTCCCCGGCCAGCCCATCCAGCGCCACCACCGAACCCTGCGTCAAGCGCAGCAGCTCTTTGATGGTCATCTTGGTGCGACCCAGTTCCACGGTCAGTTTGACCGGGATATCCATGATCAGATCGATATCCTGCAGCGAGCCGCTGATGCCAGGATTTTCCAGCGACTTGAACACATTTTCAGTTGGATCTGGCGCGCTGGTGGTGGTTTGTTCGTTCATAGCTGCAGCCCACAGATCGTCCGCGGAGATGTCGTCGTCGGACGGTTTCTTGCTGTCACTCATCGGGCTGTTCCTCGTTCAGCGAATTCAAAATCGGGTTAATCAAATGTTCTACACGCAGCGCGTACTGGCCATTGATGGTGCCGTATTGGCTGGTCAGCACCGGCACGCTATCGACGTGAGCGATGATGCGGTCCGGCTTCTCAATGGGCAGGACGTCACCGGGTTTCAGCTGCAAAATACGTGACAGGCGCAGCGATGTTTCGGCGAAATGGGCAATCAGCTCCAGCTCCGAGTGCTGCACCTGTTTCACCAGATTGTCGCGCCAGTGATTATCTTCCCGGCGTGAGTTTTCCAGTGGGGGATTGACCAGCAGCTCGCGCAGCGGCTCAATCATCGAAAACGGAATACAGATATTGAATTCACCGACCAGGTTTCCAATCTCTACCTGGAACGGCGTGTTCACCACGATGTCATTCGGTGAAGTGGTGATGTTGGTGAACTTCACCTGCATCTCGGAACGTACATACTCCACTTCCAGCGGATAAATCGCTTTCCACGCGTCGCTGTAGCCATCCAGCGCCAATTTCAACATGCGGCGAATCACGCGCTGTTCGGTATGGGTAAATTCACGTCCTTCAACTTTGGTCGGGAAACGACCGTCGCCGCCAAACAAGTTATCGACAGCAATAAAAACCAGGCTCGGTGAAAACACCACCAGCGCCGTGCCGCGCAGCGGCTTGAGGTGGATCAGGTTCAGGTTGGTTGGCACCGGCAGGTTGCGGGCGAACTCGTGATACGGCTGAATCTTGATCGCACCCACACTAATATCGGGGCTACGGCGCAGCAGGTTAAACAGCGCCATACGGAAATGACGGGCAAAGCGCTCGTTGATGATCTCCAGCGCCTGCAGACGCTCACGTACGACGCGGCGCTGAGTATTGGGATCATAGGGACGGATATCGCCATCGGTCCCTTTGGAACTGTTCTCTACTTCCGCACTGTCACTGTCGCCATTAAGCAGCGCGTCAATCTCAGCCTGGGAGAGAATGCTATCGCCCATTAAATCACCTCAAAATGAAGGCGGTAAACAGCACGTCATTGACAACCTGAGCCGGTTGACCTTTTACCAGCGGCGGCGCCAGCACCTGTTTGATCTGCTCAACCAGGGCCTGTTTGCCTTGCTCTGTTGCCAGAGCCGTCGCGCTTTGACGCGAAAGCAGTAACAGCAGACGGCTGCGCACTTCCGGCAGGTAATCGTTCAACCGACGACGGGTATCCTCATCGGGCAGACGCAGGGTGAAACCCACGTACAGCACACGGTCGGGATCGTTGTCAGGATTGACCAGGTTTACTGTAAACGTATCCATTGCAAAAAATACGGGAGCAGCCGGTGGCTCGACTTTCGCCGCGTCCGGTTGGCTGCCTTCGTGTTTATTCATCATTCGCCAGACTGCATAGCCTGCCACGCTGCAAGCGGCCAGCGTTACAATCAGTAACACCGGTAGTAGTAGTGAACGTTTGCGGCCTTTAGCTTTCGCGTTATCAGACATCTTGCAGTTACTTCCTGTGAATTATGGGCAAGCCTCTCGGCTTACCTGGACAGATTATCCCGCGTCTTAAGTCAAACAATGGGAAGAAAAGACGCGGGTTTTACGCTTACCTTCAGCGTTTAGCGGCTATCAGGCAAAGATATCGACAGCGCCGTTACCGGCCGCGCGCGCTTGAAGGGCTGCCGGGACGGCAATAGGCGTTATCTCGTTGTCACTGTCCTGGGAGAGGCTAAAGCTGCCGTGCTGTCCATCACGACGTCCTTCCTGCTGGCCCTGATAACTCTGGCCCTGTGCGAAGGCGTCGCTGCTGACGTTACTCTGTCCCAGGTTTATTCCGCTCTCCGCCAGCGCGCTACGCAGCTGAGGAAGAGCCGCTTCCAGCGCGGCCCTCACTTGGCTGTGGCTGGAAACCATATTTAACTGTGCCTGATCCTTATCAAGGGTCAGGCTGATCTGGATAGCGCCCAGATCCTGCGGATGTAGACGCAACTCGGCGTTCTGCTGCCCGTTGCGGCTAAACATCACAATCTGCTGACTCAGCGCCTGCTGCCACTCGCTGCTGCCGAGCTGCGCATTCAGCATGGGCGTCGACGGCGTGGTGCTGGTCGAAGCGGTGCTGCTTACCAGCGAGCTGGTGGCGCTGAGCGGTGCGCTGGTGAATGGCGTCACCGGGTCATCACTGCTCTGCGCGGCGGCGCGCGCTTCCGGCTTACTCAGCGCATTCAGCACCTGCTTAAAACTCTCATCCAGCGTCAACCCGCTGCTGTTACTGGCGGTGGTGCTGACGCTGCTGCTCTGCGTGCTGCTGGCCGTTTGCGTTAAGAGCGTTACAGCATCGCTGGATTTCTTCTGTGCGCCATCCTGCTGCGCGTGCTCTTCTTTTACTGCACCGTCCAGCGAACCCCTTAACAGTGCGGCATTAAGCGAAGCGCGAGTGTCGGTTTTCCCTTCGCCTGCGCTGCTACTTACGCTGGTTGGGCTGGTGCGGTTCTCTACCGCCACCGGCAACATGGCGAATAACGCCTGCACATTCTGTAAGTCGCTGGCAGTTAACGAACTTGCCTCACTCTTATCTTTATCATCGGCTGATTTCAGCGTGGCTTTAGTGTTTTCCGGCTGTAAAAGTGCGTTTAACGCATCGGGTTTCTCCAGCGCCTGTAATAAAGCGCTTAGCGAAGCCTTACTGACGTCTTTTTCATCAACTTCTGCTGTCAGATCAGTCGATTGCGTGTTAACAGCTTGTTGCTTTACCAGCGTCAGCAAGCGGTTGCCGAGTTCAGTAATAAATCCCTGCGGCAGCGATTCCGCGCCCTGCAAAACATCTGATGAAACTGAAGTGTCAGCGTCTCCCAAAACCGAGGTTTGCGTAGCAACTGTTGGCAGCGTAATCATTCGCCTTTCCTCAATGCGGCCCGTTGGGCAAATTCATCCATCCGTTTCTGATCGAGACGGTTTTCTTGTCGTAATGCGTTTTCCTCAGCGCGCGTAATCAGCGTTTGATAAGCATTGAGCCGCTTATGCTTTTCACGCCAGTTGCTCAGCGCGCTGTCGAGGCGCTGATTCCACTGGGAAAGCTGTTGGCGATGCTGTTCGATGGCTTTTTCCAGCGTCTGAATAAACTGGTGATAATTGGTCCAGCGCGTGCTGGCGATGCCGCCGGACATATCCTGATTGAGCTTGTTGCGATACTCGTCCTGATAATCCAGCAGCATGCTGAGTTGTTCGTCGGCCTGCTGCACACCCCGGCGCATATCGCCAAGGTGAATCACCGCACTCTCCAGTTCCTGCTCCGCCATATCGCGCAGCTTGTTGATCGCACTGGCCGTTTTCATCACTTAACCTCGTTTGGCGTTAACCGAACATCGCCTGCAGATGCAAACAGGCATCGTCGTAGTCGCTGCGTTCGAAAATGCCCTGATGCAGGAAGGCTTCCATCTCGGGATAGAGCTTGATGGCGCGGTCCAGCATCGGATCGCTGCCTGCGGCATACGCACCCACACTCACCAGATCGCGGTTGCGCTGGAAGCTGGAGAGCAACTGTTTAAACTGACGCACGCGCGCGTAGTGCGTCTCATCAATTAATGAGGTCATGGCGCGGCTGATTGACGCTTCGATATCAATCGCCGGATAGTGACCGGCTTCCGCCAGACGGCGCGACAGCACGATGTGGCCGTCGAGAATGGCACGCGCCGAGTCGGCAATCGGGTCTTGCTGATCGTCGCCTTCGGTCAACACGGTATAAAAGGCGGTGATTGAACCGCCGCCGTGCGTACCGTTACCGGCGCGTTCCACCAGCGCGGGCAGTTTGGCGAACACCGAAGGCGGATAACCTTTGGTCGCCGGCGGCTCACCGATGGCCAGTGCGATTTCACGTTGCGCCATGGCGTAGCGGGTGAGGGAATCCATAATCAGCAGCACATGCTGGCCGCGATCGCGGAAATCTTCAGCGATACGCGTGGCATAGGCGGCACCCTGCATACGCAGCAGCGGCGAGACGTCCGCCGGCGCGGCGATCACCACCGAACGCGCACGGCCTTCGGCACCGAGAATATTTTCAATGAACTCTTTAACTTCACGCCCACGTTCACCAATCAACCCCACCACGATCACGTCGGCTTTGGTGTAACGCGCCATCATGCCGAGCAGCACGCTTTTACCGACGCCGGAACCGGCGAACAGGCCCATACGTTGACCGCGACCCACGGTGAGCAGGGCGTTGATGGCACGCACGCCGGTATCCAGCACATCCTCAATCGGCGTACGTTGCAGCGGATTGAACGGCGCGGTGATCAGCGGGGCGCGATAGCCGGTTTCCGGCGCGGGTAAACCGTCGAGGGGTTTGCCGCTGCCGTCCAGCACGCGACCCAACAGTTCCGGGCCCAGCAGCATCTGTTTGCCGCTGTGCCCGCTGTCGCCACTGACGCGCGCATAAACGCGTGCGCCCGGTAAAATACCGTCGACTTCTTCCAGCGGCATCATCAGCAGTTTCTGCCCGTTGAAGCCGACCACTTCACTTTCAACTTCAGTGATCTTGCTGCCATCGGTACGTTCAATAATGCAGGTAGCACCGAGCGGCAGTTGCAGGCCGGTGGCTTCCAGCACTAAGCCGGTGGCGCGCGTCAGGCGCCCGTAACGACGCACGGTTTGTACCTGCGAAATGCGTTCTTCGAAGGCGTCGAGCGCGCCGAGCCAGCGTGAAAGGCGTGAGGAGGTCATTACAGTGTCCCCGGAGCGGCCAGGCGGCACAGCTCCTGCCAGCGCGTTGCCACGCTCGCATCAAGGTCGCCATCTTCGGCGCTAAGCTTACAGCCGCCAGGATGCAGCGTGCTGTCGGCCAGCAAGCGCCAGCCATGCAGATCGAGCGTTGGACCCAGCGTCTGCTCGATGCGCTGCAGATCGTCCGGATGGACGCGCAGCTGCGGTTTGCCGCTGAACATCGGTTCCTGCTGAATCAGCTGCTGGATTTGACGCAGCAGGGCGGTGCCGTCCACCTGCGTGGCCTGGCCAATCACCGTGCGCGCGGCTTCCAGCGCCAGCTGCATCAGACGTGAAGCGATCACGCTGTCGAGTGCTTCGAGCGTGTGATGGAACTCGGTCACCAACTGCTGCATACGTGCCTGCAGCGGCGCTTGCTGCTGCTGCGCATCGGCTAAGCCTTGCTGGAAACCGGCGTCATAACCGTTCTGTTGCGCTTCGGCGAAACCTTTCTGATAGCCTTCGCTGTAGCCTTGCGTCTGCGCATCTTTGCGCATCTGCTGCTGCATGCGTTCCAGCTGTTGCTGCTGTTCCGCTTCGGCGCTCAGTTCGACATCGATCTCCGGCTCCTCTAACTGAGGTTCCGGTTCGGCACCGAACGGGCTGCCTAAATCATCAGGCTGCCAGCGCTGCCACGCGCGGGCGGAAAAGGCATCAGACATAGGTTTCCTCGCCACCACCAATCACCATCTCGCCGGATTCTGCTAAGCGGCGCACCACCAGAAGAATGGCCTTCTGCTCGTTCTCCACCGCCGACATACGTACCGGACCACGGTTGGCCAGATCGTCGCGCAGGATATCGGCCGCACGGGCGGACATGTTCTTGAGGAACTTCTCGCGCAGCGGCTGTTCGGCACCTTTCAATGCCACCAGCAACTGTTCGGATTCCACTTCCTGCAACAGACGCTGGATGCTGCGGTCGTCCACTTCCACCAGGTTTTCGAACAGGAACATCTCGTCGATGATCTTCTGTGCCAGCTCGCCATCGAAGTCGCGTACTGCTTCGATAACCGCTTCTTCCTGCTGGGTTTTCATCAGGTTGATAATTTCTGCTGCGGTTCTCACGCCGCCCATCTTCGCGCGCTTGAGGTTGGTGCCGTCGAGCAGGCCATTCAGTACTTCGGTCAACTCCGCCAGCGCCGCCGGCTGGACACCGCCGAAGGTGGCGATACGCAGCATCACATCGTGACGCAGACGCTCGTCGAACAGCGCCAGAATATCCGCCGCCTGACCACGTTTGAGGTGGACAAGGATGGTGGCGATAATCTGCGGATGCTCGTCGCGAATAAGGTCGGCCGCCGCCTGTGGCTCCATGAAGTTGAGCGTTTCCATACCGCTGGTGGTCTCGTTTTTCTCGAGAATATCTTCCAGCAGGCTTGAAGCTCGCTCCTCGCCCAACGCTTTGATCAGCACCGAACGCAGATAATCGTTGGAGTTGAGGCTCAGCGCCGCAAACTGTTCGGCATCGGCTTCGAACTCGCGCAGCACTTCGGTCAGCTGTTTGTGTGAAACCTGGCGCATGTTGGCCATAGCACCACTCAGATGCTGAACCTCACGCTGGTTAAGGTGTTTGAACACCTCCGCCGCGCGCTCTTCGCCGATGGTCATCATCAGAATGGCGCTTTTTTCTGTACCGGTCAGACTCATAGTTCTTTACTCATCCATTCGCGGATAACCAGCGCGACGACGCGCGGATCGTTTTCAGACATGTCGCGGATACGCTGGCTCATCACCTCGGCGCTCATGCGGTTAGTAGATTTACGCTCCTGATCCAGCTCGTCTTTGCTGAGCTGAACGTTAAAGGCTTCTTCTTCTTCCATGGCCGCAGAGCGTGCCGCCAGCGCTTCAGCCGCTGCCTTCTCCTGCTCTTTCTTACGCACCAGCTGTGGACGTACCAGCTTGCGATAGAGGATGAAGCCAACCAACGCCACCAGCAGCCAGCGACCGGCAGTCATCAGCTGATCGAAGAACGATTGCTGCTGCCAGAATGGCAGGTCGCCACCGCTTGGTTCGGTCATGTTGAACTGAGAGTTCACCACGTTGACGCTGTCGCCACGGGTTTGTGAATAGCCCATCGCTTCACGGGTTAAATCTTCAATCTGCTTGATCTGCTGCTCGTTAAGCGCCACCGCTTTGCCTTTACCGTCGTCGCGGTAGTTCACCACCACGGCCACCGACAGGCGCTGCACATCGCCGACGTTCAGCTTGGTATGACGAATGGTGCGGTCCAGCTCGTAGTTCACCGTGTCGTTGCGCGTTGAGCTGCTCGGGCCAGAAGGCTGTGCGGTGCTGGTGGTGCTGCCGTTATTCTGCGCATTGGCGGTTTGCGCGTTGGCGTTTTGGCCGTTGGCATTATTGTTGTTATTCGTTGGCGGATTGGTCACCGGCGCGGTATTGGCTGGCGCAGGCTGATTCGACAATGCACCCGGCACGCCGCCTGGATACGGGCTGCCATTCTGTTCGGAGTTGCTGGTCTGGCGTGAACGCACCGCGCTGTTGTTAGGATTGGCGTTCGGCTGGTATTTCTCGTCGGTCTGCTCGCTGCGGTCGAAGTTGATCTGCGCCGTCACCTGCGCATGCACATTGCCCTGACCGACAATCGGATTGAGGATCGCTTCGATACGCTGCTGGAAGCGCGCTTCCACTTCAGACGCATATTTCAGTTGCGCGTCATTCAGGTCGCGACCTTCGCTGTCAG
The DNA here is from genome assembly GCF_028048155.1 of Pantoea leporis. Taxonomy (NCBI): domain Bacteria; kingdom Pseudomonadati; phylum Pseudomonadota; class Gammaproteobacteria; order Enterobacterales; family Erwiniaceae; genus Pantoea; species Pantoea leporis. Next base: position 75,067 of record NZ_JALMEU010000012.1, on the reverse strand, counting down.
AGCGGGTCAACAGACGACCGGCCTGATCGACAACGGTAACGTTGCCCGGCGGTAAACCGGCCACGCTGCTGGAGACCATATGCTGAATGGCCTGAATCTGGCCTTCATCTAATGCGCGGCCTGGCTGCAGGTTCAGCGTCACCGAGGCGGAAGGGGCTTTCTGCTCACGCACGAATAAGGTCGGTTTCGGCATTGCCAGATGCACGCGTACGCTCTTCACCGGACCGAGCGTTTCGATGGTGCGCGACAGTTCACCTTCCAGCGCACGCTGATAGTTGATCTGCTCGCTGAACTGGCTGATCCCGAACTTCTCTTTGTCCATCAGTTCGAAGCCAACGTTGCCGCCTTTCGGCAAGCCTTGTTGTGCCAGACGCAGACGCAGCTCATGCACTTTATCGGCGGGCACCATCAGTGCTCCACCGTTATCGGCGAACTGGTAAGGGATGTTCATTTGCGTCAGCTGCGTGACGATCGCGCCACCATCCTCATCGGAGAGGTTGTTATAAAGCACGCGATAGTCTGGCGCTTTTGCCCACAGCACCAACGCAAACACCACCGCGATAACCGCAGCAGCAGCGATAATTAAGGGAATACGCGGATTGGCGCGCAGGCGGGCGAGAAGGTCACTGAAGCCTTTCTTAGCTGTATCCTGTGTAGCGGCTGCACTCGCATTCATGACCGATTCCTGCCTGACATTATTGATCGGGTGTGGTGTTGTGGTGACAAAACGTACTCCCTGAAGACTTCTCCCCTAAAATCGGGAGAGGAGAAAAATTAAATTCCACTTAATGGCAGGCATTATTTGTTGAAAGCCGCGACATCGATGGGTGGATAAGCCGGGTTTTTTGCGGTCATTTAGCGCCTTTGTCCTATTGACAGTGTGTTAACTTTCTCATCGTGAAAATTTAATCACTTCTTCATTAGGGGTCAGGCAATGTCAATTCAGGCGATTGAGGGTGTGCTGCAGCAGCTGCAGATGACGTCTCTGCAGGCCAGCGGTAAGCAAGCGGAGTCCACTAATCAGGTCGATTTCAGTGCCACCATGAAAGCAGCACTCGACAAGATCAGCGAAACCCAGACTACGGCCCGCGCTCAGGCGCAGGATTTCGAAATGGGTAAACCGGGTATCCAGTTAAATGATGTGATGGTCGATCTGCAAAAATCCTCTATTTCCATGCAGATGGGTGTACAGGTGCGTAACAAACTGGTGTCGGCGTATACCGATATCATGAGCATGCAGGTTTAGTTTCTTTCGGGTATTTCTTTCGGGTATAGTCCAGCGCGGTAATGGTGTTATATCAGGCGGGAAGGTTGCTGCATCACAGTGAGTACACCGCCAAACGCGCTGCCTTATTTTGAGAAGAGGATTCTCACGTGAAGAAAACCCCGCTGTTTTTAATCGCTATTGTCCTGCTCACGGGATGTGACAAGGATGACGCGACTTACTACCCGCAAATGAAAAACTTTGCCTATCTGTATCAATTCGAAGCGCTGCCCGGCAAAGTCAAAACGACCCATCAAACGCTGTTTACCGCCGACGGCCAGCAGATCTTCGAAGTGAATGTCGATTTTGACCGCAACGGCTGTCCGACGCACGTGAAATCGGTGCGCAAACAGGGCGAAGTGATTGATGTCACGCGCGATGGCGACCAATTAAAAGGCAGTGAAAACGGTCAGGACGTGGTGGTGACGCTGGATAAAAACTGCGCCATGGTCAAGAAAGTCACGCCGACCATGACCGTGGATATTGCCTATAACAAACAGGGTTTGGTTGAGCAGATCTCATCGCCCGCCTCCGATGCCGCGTTTCACCTCGCTTATAACAGCGCCGGTGAAATGGCGGTATTGAGTATTACCCAGGCCGGAACGGAAGTGTCGCGAGCTACCGCGGTGCGAGCAGAAGATAAGAAAAAGATCTCTGACGTGGTCACCACGGTGAAGCGAAATGACCAAATTAAAACCGTCAGCAATGTCTGCAAATACAAACACGACGTTCCCTATTATTGCGACATTATTAGCGTTGACGCGGCAGGCAACGTGATTGATAAGCAGTATGGCAATATTGAGGTAACGTATTACTGATTGGTGGGGTCGCCATGCATGGCGACCAACACTATTTAATCTCAGGCCACGCCACAGCCGGGAATCCATTCAGCAGCGGATAAGCAAACAGGAAACCCTGGAACTGGCTAATGCCTGCGGCTTCCAGCCACATCCACTCTTCAGCTTGCTCGACACCTTCGGCAATCACCGCAATCTCCAGCGATGCGCAGCACTTAATGATGGCGTGCATGATCGCCTGCTTCGGTCCGCTTTTGTGCACATCGCGGATCAGCTCGCGATCGATTTTGATTTTGTCCGGCTGGAATTTTGATAACAGCGACAAGCCAGCAAAACCGGCACCAAAATCGTCCAGCGCGAGGCTGATACCTGCCGCTTTCAACTTTCTCACTTCGGCAGCAAACTCATCCGAGCGCGAAATGATCTCATTTTCGGTCACTTCGACGATCACCTGTTGCGGCACCAGCCCGCTGGCGTTGATCTCGGTAAGCAGGAATTCCACCGCGTTTGGCACCGTCACCAGTGACATCGGCAGCAGATTGATCGACAGACGATGCTCGCCAATCCCCAGTTTGCTCGCCACGCGAAAGGCCAGACGTTTCGATTTGATATCCGCGTGATAAATCGCTTCGCCGCCAAACGCGGAGAAATACTCATCGGGTGAGCCACCGTTTGGCGTGCGGATCAGCGCTTCAAACGAAGTGACGCGGCGCGCGAAGGGATCAATGATGGGTTGAAAAGCAAAGCGGCAATCCTGCAGGCTCTGATCGATACCCTCCAGATCGTTCTGCCATTCAATATCCGGAACAAATTCCCAGGTGTTGGCTGGCGGGATCTCGAAGTAGTTCTCTTTGTCGCGCGCCACCACGAAGGTACGCAAAAACTGCAGCGCGCGATCTTTGTAGGTGAGCTGATAACGCGAGGTGCCTTTATCCAGCACGGCTTGCAGCACTGTGTCTTTGTCATGCTCGCGCAGATCGAACAGCTCCATGCCGACTTTGCCAAAACGGCGTTCAGGCGCGAAGTCGTGCATTAACTCCACCAGATTATGGTGGCGTGCGTCCTGACAAATACGCTTGTATATGCCCTGAACGGACTCGCGCGGTCCTTCCAGCAGCTGGAAGAAGTGCAGGCCGTCGAACAGCAGGATGCCAGTAACGTCGAAGTTTTTGTTTTTGCTATTGGCTTTAGCAACCATATCTTCGAGCGTTTTGATTGGCACGTGATCGTGCAGATGGCTGCGGTAAATAATTGTGGTGAGCATCGAGATTGTCCGGATAATTTATTATTTTGCGGCTAGATTAGCAGCCTTACCGCGGGGTCTGTCCATAGCTTCCCGCGATCAGGCTAAACTTTTTTTATTATAACAGCTTAAGCGAAGCGGCTAGCCGCTTCGGTAACGTCGCAACTCCATCAGCGTGCCGATAATTTCTAGCGCCGATTCCGCCGAATGCAGCTGCGGAAAATCATCATTCAACGCGCGCAATGTGAAGATCTGCTCATCCTGCTGTTGCGTTTGCAGGCGATAAATCCGCACTCGTGCCACGCCATCCACCAGCGCCAGCACCACATCGCCCGGCTGCGGCTGAACGTCAGGATCAAAGATCACTTTGTCACCGGGCCGGTAATCGGGCTGCATCGCCTGATCGTCTATCGTGACCGCCAGCGCGCCGTCGCCCAACTGACTCTCGCTATAGAGAAAATGCGCAGCCTGCTGTTTGAGCAACAACCGTTCCTCGCTCAACCACGCTGACGCTTGCGCCAGGCTAATCAATGGCACCGCCGCAACCGGTGCGGCTTTGGCGTGGGTGGCAAACACTTCGCCATCCCCGTCGATAATCCATGCCGCGGTGCATTGCAGCCACTGCGCGAGCCGCAGCAAATTCTCGCCACGCGGTACGGTTTCCTCTTTTTCCCACTGCGATACAGCCACATGCGACACCCCAATGCTTTTGGCCAGCGCCTGCTGCGTCAATTGTAGTGCTTTACGTCGTGTCCGGATGCGCTCACCGGAAGATTCTTTTTTCATCATCTTGACATCTCCTGAAGGAACTACTTAAGTATACTTAAATTCATAAGTTAAAGTAAACTTAAATTCAGGCGTTGACCGCGAAGCTGGCAAGGGTGGTCAGCGTGCTTATGGGGCACATCCCTTGCCAGGGGTGAGAGGTGAAGCATGGAAAGTAGTTTAGTCACCAGCGTAGGTGCGTTGCTTCTCGGCGGCGGCGCAGCAGCTGTGTTCTGGAAACCGTTAATGGCGGGTATCGCCGCTATCGTCACCAGCAATCGTGCCGGTGGGGAGATCATCACCAGTTACAAAGAACAGGTGATGCTGCTCAAAGAGGGTCACGCCTTGATGCGCCAGGAAAACGATGAATTGCGCATCCGACATGACAAAAACCTGCGGCGTATCTCTTCGCTGGAAACCGATCTGCGGCTGATAAAAAACGCCCTGAGCATTTTGCTGGCCACCACGGAAGCCGAGCACAGCGAGAAGTTTCGCAGCCAGGTTAACCAACTGATTACCACTCTGGAGGAGAGTCGTGATGATGCAGATAAACAGTGAGTACGTAGTGAAAAACCATCGGCGCCAACTGTTCTTCGGCGGCTTTTTGCTGATGTTGTCGTTGATGTGCGTGGCGATGACGGTGCTATTCCTGTTCGTCAGTAACAGCGCCAATCAGCGTGTTGAAGAGATTCGACAGCAATATCGAACCATATCGGAACGACGTGAAGCACGTGTGGCGGAGCTTACCAGCCAGCTGGTGGCGCTGCAGAACAAGCTCGATGGCACCGTGAAGCACCCGGTCAGCAATCCGGCTGACAAAGGGAAACCGGCAGAAGGAGATAAGTCGCCACCTCAACCCAAGCGTTAAGGAGGGCATCATGCGAATTACCCCGTGGATTGCAGCCAGTCTTGCCCGACTGCGATCTTTATTCAGTATGAAGGAGAGCATTATGAGCGATCAAACTGTCATCAATCCAACCAGCACCATCGCATCGTCACCAGCGGAAGATTTCGCCAACGAAGTCGCCACGCCCGTTGCTGCACCGGCGACCGCTGTAGCACCTGAAGCGACGCCTGCTGTCGTCGCAGAAGCAGCACCTGAAGTTGCGCCGGCATCGGCTACGGCACCCGAGGCGATAACCGCTGCACCCGCGCAGGTGGCGGCCACTGCCGCGCCTGAGGCGGTAACGCCTGCGCCAGCCGATGTTGCGCCGCCCAGCGAACCGGAAGTCGCTGCTCCCGCTGCAGCCGATGCGCCGCCAGCCGCCGCAACGGCGCAGAGCCACGACGGGACTCAGGCGTTCTCAGAAGGGGTGAAGGATTTTGTCAGAGCGTTTAGCTTTGTCGAGCAGGGCGTAATCAAGCTGGGCGATGCCGCGAAGGATGAGCTGATTGATCTGGCGAGGAAGTATCTGTAATGCCTGACGACTCAGCATCGGGGACCGGGATGTCCCCTGTTTACTAACAGGTTTTAGTCACTTCCGATTATTCCTAAGGCAGCTTCGATATTTTGCACTACCTTTAATCATTCAAGCGTTATTTAAATCGTCTTATTAAGCGAAAAGGAAGATAGCATGAGTGATACAGAAACTGTAAAAACCAAAACTGAATACTTGCGTGATGTCACCTCCCAGCTTAAAGAGATGCGCCACTACGCGCAGACCAACACTGAGACGCTATCTGCCCACTGGCTGGCGTTTGATGCGGGTGAGTATAAAGACACCGAATACGCGGGACGCTTCGACACCTTGCTGAACAAGCAGGGCAAGCTGCTGGATGACATTGATGCGGCGATTCAGGATCTGGAAATCGCCATCAACCATGCTGAGCAGGAAAGCTAAGCGCCTAGCGTACTGGTGGCCTAATCGGCCACCAGCCACATTTCTGCCTCATCGAACATCTCTTCAACAATCCGCGCAACTGTCGCTTTATCGTTCTTACTCATATCGGTATCTATCGCGTTACGCTCCATCGGTTTGACGCGCACCTCAATATCGGGAAAGACGCGCTGTACACGCTTTTCCAACTCCTGCAAAATCATCTCGCGTGCACCCGGTAATCCGGCCACGTTACGCTTATCGTAAATCAACTCCACAAACATCAGGGTCGTTCCATTCATTGGATCGGGTGCGATATAGTACTGTAAATAAAAACAGGGGTAAATATGCGCCAACTGGTTATCGATATCTTATTGAAAATGGCAAAAATGGATGTGGAAGCAAAAGAGCTGGTGGCGCAGGTAGAGGCGCAGTCGTTATTGATTGCCGCGCTGCTGATTCAGGCGAAAGAGAATAACTCGTTGACTATTTCCGATACGGTGCAGGAGGCGATTGTTACCGCTTCGCGCGCATCGCAGGAATTTTTACAGTCCGATGTTGATCTGCTGCTGACCCACGTCAATCGTCTGCTGGCGGTGGCAAGTTATATCGAAGTAAAAGGGATTGAGCGGGAAGGGTAAGAAAAAATATTACCTCTGGAAGTGGAAATCCAGCAACACTTCCAGAGGCGGTGCAACAGCACCATTCGTTCAAGGACAATCTACGACTGACGTCGTGATGAGTAAGTTATACAAGTTTTCTCAACTTGTACAACTTTTTCCTGAACATTTTGTGTGGTTGGCGATGTATCTTTGATGCCGTTACAGTGCGTGGCCGATTACAACTCGTTTTTGATGCAGAACTCTTCCCACGTCATGCCTAAGGCTTCTGCGTGAGATTTCAGATACTTTTCAATGGCATCCGCGGCAACGGCTTTATCGGGCTCCGCGAGTTGAATGGAAAACAGCATGCCATCCAGCTTCTTCTGACGCAAAAACGCGGCATAAATACGTTCTGCATGCCAGTCGCGTAACTGCGCTAATGACAGGTTTGCCTGGCGGGCATCGCTTTCGGTGAGTTCATCCAGTGCAGACTGGAAATCGGGGTGGGCGGCGAAAAACATCGTGCGCGCCTGAGCGTAATACTCTTCTGGAGTTTTCATTCGGTGTTCCTGCGTATCAACTTGCGCGCTAGTGTAACGCGCGCATGTGGCCTTGTCAGTTTCCGATCTTACAGAACATGGGCATCGTAGCGGCGCAATTTATTGCGCGATAAAGCGCGCCGCTAAGGTATGTGCAACTTGTGATCACCGCCTATCAATGCATCTGCTGATAAATCCGCGTCACATCTAGTTGGTTCTTCGCCAGCGTTTCATCCAGCGTCAGTTTACCGCTCGGCATATCCGCCAGATTCTGCCCGACGGCATTACCCATCTGATCAAATCCGGGAATACTCACGTACTGCACGCCCTGATAAGGCACCGGATTGAGCGTCGGCTGCTCGACGGTGGCCGAATCAATCGCCGCACGCACCTGCGCGGCATACGGCGCCAGGCGCTGATAGCTCGCCTGCTGATACGTCGAATTGCGACTGCCCGGCGGCACCGCGCCCCAGCCGACGGTATCGGCCACTTGCTGGATATACTGTTTTGACGTCGCCCAGCTAATAAAGGCAATCGCCGCCTCGCGATTCGGCGTATTCGCCGGTACCGCCAGCGCCCACGACCACAACCAATTGGAGCCGTTACGCGTTATACCGCCCGGCGCAGGCGCAAAGGCCAGCTTATCGGCGACTAATGAGATCTGCGGATTCACCAGCAAACCGGCTGCCACCGTACTGTCGATCCACATCGCGCATTTGCCTTGCGCAGTCAGGCGCAGAATCTGGCCGAAACTGTTTTTCACCGTATCCGCGGGTCCATCCTGCTTCACCACCTGCAAATAATCACCCAGCGCCTCGCGCCACTCCGGCGAGTTGAGCGTCGGCTGCCAGTTTTCATCGAACCACTGCGCGCCATAGGCATTCGCCATGGTGGTCATGAACGCCACATTATCGCCCCAGCCAGGCTGGCCGCGCAGGCACAAACCGTAAATGCCTTTCTGCGGGTCAGTCAGTTTGGCGGCGAAGTTTTTGATATCGGTCCAGTCGGGATTATCGGGCATGGTTAACCCTTTCTGCGCAAACAGATCTTTGCGGTAATAGGTCATGCTGCTTTCACCGTAGAACGGCAGGGCGTAAAGCGTTTGCTGAAACGACAGCGCTTTGCGCACTGGCGCGATGAGATCATCGCTGTCGTAATCGGCGGGCAGCTTATTGAGCGGCGCCAGCCAGCCTTTTTCACCCCACAGCGGCGCTTCATAGGTGCCGACGGTGATGACATCGAACTGCGCCTGGCCGCTATTCATCGCCGACAGCACCGCCTGACGCAGCGCGCCATCGTCCATCACATGCCATTGCAGTTTGACGTCAGGATGCTCCTGTTCGTAGCGCGTGGCGAGCTGCTGCATGATGGTCATATCGCCGTTAGCGATGGTGGCAATATTCAGCGTGGTCGCGGCGTGGCTCAACAGCGGCAACGCCGCCAACATAGCGAGAAGTTTACGCATCATCCCGCTCCTTAGCGCTGCTGCAGGCGGAAGAAGGCCATCTTCTCCACCAGCAATCCGGCATGTTCGCTAACGGTCTGGCTGGCGGCGCTGGCTTCCTGCACCAGCGAGGCGTTCTGCTGCGTCGCGCCATCCATCTGAATCACTGCGGTGTTGACCTGCTCAATGCCGCTGGATTGCTGGCGGCTGGCCACGGCAATTTCACCGACAATGTCCACCACGCGCGCCACGCCCTGATTGATGTCATTGAGCATTGCGCCGGAACGCTGCACCAGCGCACTGCCGGCTTCCACTTTACCCACGCTGGCATCGATTAACGCTTTGATCTCGTGGGCGGCCCCGGCGGACCGCTGCGCCAGCTGACGCACTTCGGACGCCACCACGGCAAAGCCGCGTCCCTGTTCACCGGCGCGTGCTGCTTCAACCGCTGCGTTGAGCGCCAGCAGGTTGGTCTGGAAGGCGATCTCATCGATCACCCGGTTGATATCCGCGATGCGCTTGCTGGAAGATTCGATCTCCTCCATAGCGCTGACCGCATCACGCAGCACGCTGCTGCCACGTTCGGCCTGATGACGCACGTCGGTGGCCAGTTCGTTGGCCTGTGCAGCGTTATCGGCGTTGTGTTTCACCGTGGCGGTCATCTGCTCCATGCTGGCGGCGGTTTGTTCCAGCGAGCTGGCCTGCGAATGGGTGCGCTCAGAGAGATCGTCATTGCCATCGGCCATCTGACGCGCCGCATCACTCAGCGCAGTGGCGCTTTCGCCCACGTCGCGCACGATCTCCGCCAGACGCACATCCATGCGCAGCAGCGACTGCATCAGTTCGCCCATCTCATCGCGTGAAACGCTGCCAATATCGTGGTTCAGTTCACCGGCCGCAATCGATTCGGCCAGCTCGCGCGCCTGAGCAATCGAGCGGTTGATCGAGCGGATCAGCAGCCAGCCGAACACCAGCGCCACGCTCAGCCCGACCAGCAATATGATAATCAGGCTGTTACGCGCCAGCTGGTAATCGCTGTTGCTCTGCTGATAGGTGAGTTCCGCATGCTGGCGCATTAACGCATCAAGCTGATCGATGTCCTGTTGCAGCAGCTGACTGCCGCTGCGCAGGCGGGTTTCAATCACCACCAGCGCGCCGGACGGGTTGCCGCCCTTTAGCAGTTCACCGGCATCTTTCAGCGCGGTTTGCCAGCCATCGAGATGGGTGATGAATTGCTGGCTAAGCGGTTTGGTTTGCGCATCAAACGACAGCTGCTGCCAGGTTTGGCGGTCTTTGGCAATCTGCTCGCCGTACTGCGCGATGCGCGCCAGACGTTTCTCCACTTCGCTGCTGTCGGTCCAGTAGCGCAGGGCATCGAACAGGGTCGCGGATTGTTCCTGCACCATGCGATACAGGCGGGATGAATATTGCAGCGGTAACAGCTCATTCTGATAGGCGTTTTGCGCCCGTTGGTCGGCGGCGCGCAGGCCGATGATTCCCCAGATGGCGGCAACAATCAGTAAAATGCACAGCAGGCCAACAATCGATGTCAGACGCGCGCGAAGGGTCAATCGCATAACGGGATTCTCCGTAACGAAGGTGAGTGTGTAATCGGTCATTATTGTTTTTACAGGCACTTTTAACTCCAGAAGAGTTATCGGCGCAGAAGTGAGCAGCTTGAGGAAAATCATGCGGCGCGCAGTAGATACCTTGCGCAACCTGCGGGAAAAATTATAACGTAGCCGCCATTGATGCGAGTGTAGGGACCGAGAATGAAAAAGTGGATGATAGTGGCCGCGCTGGCGCTGAGTGGTTGTGCGCAGATCAGCAATTATGACCAGGCGGTGAAAACCCCGGCACCGCTGGAGCTGCAGGGCAACTGGCAAACCGTGGGGCCGCAAAGCAAGCTGATCAGCAAGCAAGCGATGGGCAGCCTGATTATTGGTGCCGAGGGCGACACGCTGGATTGCCGTCAGTGGCAGCGCGTGATTGCCAAACCGGGCAAATTAACGCGTCTGGGCGATGACTGGGTTAACGTGACGCGTCAGGTGCGCGTGATGCCGCTGGTGCTAGAGAACGGTGAGCTGCGTTACGATGGATTGAGACTGCGTAAAGTGGATCGCCCAACCGTTGAGTGCCAGCAGGCGCTGGAAGAAGTGGCGAAGCGTCCGAATGAGGCGGTGATTCAGAATATCGAGCCAGAGATTATGCGTCCGGTTTCGACGGCGACGCAGAAGTAGCTTTCCCTCACCCTAACCCTCTCCCAGTGGGAGAGGGAACCGATCGAGCCCATCAGGTATATTGCAGCATCTCCCTCTCCCTGTGGGAGAGGGAACCGATCGGGCCATCTGACATATTGCAGCATCTCCCTCTCCCTGTGGGAGAGGGCCGGGGTGAGGGCATCAGCGCGCAGAATCCGAATCAACCCTGCGGCAAATACACACTACCTTGCTTGCCATACGCGCTCATCACCGATTTCTGCATCGATGACTGGCCCACCAGCTGCGTCAATTCGTCCATACGCAACTGCAGCAGACGTTTCACTTCGCTCTCATTATCGAGAATATGGCGTAACACCGGACGCAGCTGCTCTTGCAGCTGGCGCGACGGTGCGGCGGCTGCGGTTGTTTGCGCCAGTCTTTGCACCGCACTGACATAGTCCACTTCCTTGGTAATCAAATCATCCCATTCGCCGTCTGCTGCCAAACGCAGCATTCCGTGGCTGAGGTCGAGTAACTGTTGGTAAACGGTAATCAGTGGCGGTGCAATATTCATTAAACGGCGTCCTGAAGGTGTTGAGGTTGTACGACTTCTTTCCAGGCATCAGCGATATTGCGCAGAAGACCTTCAACTTCTTCGAGGGCTTCGACATCATTACGCAGATTAGCCTGAACCAGACGGCGAACCATGTAGGAGTAGAGTCCTAACAGGTTATCGGTCAGGTCATCGCCTGATTGCTCATCGAGGCCCTGCTTGAGTCCGCCCTCGATGATGTTAATGGCCTTGGAAATCGAGTTACCTTTTCCCTGGATATTGTTGTCCTGCATAAACAGGCGGGCGCGGACCAGTGCGCTGATCGCACCGTCAAACAGCAGCGTAACCAGCTGTTGTTGATTAGCGCTCATCACTGAGCTCTCCACCCCGATTTTTGCGTAGGCTTGTGTGCCTGTAGCGCTGTACATGGTCACTCCTTACTATTTAGAACTGCTGCTCGAAGTCATGCTATCGAACTGCTGTGTCAGGTAATCGCTGGTGCTGTTCAGCGAGCTCATGGTGACGTCGAGTTGCGTGAACTGCGTCTTATAACGCGCAATAAGGGCGTTGATACGCGTGTTCATGTTGTTGTACTGCTCAGTCAGGTTATTCAGCGTCTTGCTGACGCCATCTTTCGCGGACTGAATGCTGCCGGTAGATGACAGCCAACTGGTCAGGTTAGTCGCCAGTTTGGTGGTGATACCGGTGGTTTTACCGTCACCCACAATCATCTCTTTCACGCCCGCCGGATCTTTGGTCAGCTCGGTTTTCAGCTTGTCGGAATCCAGCGACAACTCACCGGTGGTCGGGTCGGTGGTGATACCGATTTGCGCCAGCGTTTTGTAGGTTGAAGAGCTAGCCGTGTTGGTCAGCAAACTTTTAATCTGGGTTTGAATGCCGCGCAGCGTGCTATCGCCAACTAGCGCACCGTTGCTGGAATCTTGTGTATCTGAGCCGACATCCACAGCTGTGTATTTAGTCAGGCTAGTGAACTGATCCAGCAGATTGTTGTAGGCATCCACAAAGTTGGAAATTGCGGTGGAGGCTTTAGAGGTATCTTGCGTGATGGTCAACGTCTGATTACCGCTGGTGACATCATTCAGATTCAGCGTAATCCCTTCCAGCGCATCGCTAATGGTGTTGGTGCTGCTGGTGATGGCGACGTTATTGACCGTTAACTCGGCATCTTGTGCGGCGACGCTGACATCCAGCGGATTATCCGCATCGGTTTTGGTTGAATCAAAACCGACAATGCCTTGCAGTGTGTCATCGCCAGTCACGGTCACGGAAGAAACCGCATTAGCCTCACCGGTTTTCGACGCGGTCAGCGACAGACGATAAGCGCCATCACCGGTTTTGATAATACTGGCGCTGACACCGGCATTGGCACCGTTAATCGCGTCACGCATGCCGGTTAATGAGGTTTGTGCACTGGTCAGCGTAATGTCTTTACTGGTGCCGTCGGCCAGTTTGATCGACAGCGTGCGGCTGGCATCGGAGCTGCCCAGCGCAGTGGTGTTGCTGGTTTGTACGCCCGAAGTTAGGGTCTGTGCCTGCGCCAGCTGCGTCACACTAATGCTGTATTTCCCGGCGATGGTGCTGCCAGACGTGGTGGCGCTGAACGCAGTGGTGCTGCTGGCTGCGCTGGTTGCGGTGAACAAATCCGCGCTGTTTAATGCCGTGTTGGCGGCTTGGAAGGTGGTTAACGCGCTCGACAAGGTGCCGTAAGCGCTCAGCTTCGCGGTATAAGCCGTCTGCTGATTAGAGATAGGCGTTAAAGACGCTTTCTCAGCCGTACTCAAGTTATCCAGGATGGTACTTAAATCGAGGCCTGAACCGATACCGAGGGTAGAAATGGTGGTCATGTTGTTTCCTTTCTATGTCGACACGGAGAATCAATACCGCGGGTTATCGGCTCTTTATGGGCAAAGTTTAGAATTATTTACCGGCGGGTAATAAAGCGAATAGCGTATATAGAGAAGGGTATTTCGGACGCTAGAAAAATGATCAGGTTGGCCTAAAGAACGCTTCGGGCAGGGCGATAAAGATAAACGTGACAGGTTGAAGGGAAAAATTTTCACCTGGTCCTAAAAAAAATCTAAAGGTTGTTTAAGGGCAGACGATAACAACATTGACGGCGCTGAAGCCGGCGGGTTGAAGCCCACACCTTAACCGAAAGACTTGATTAACAGGAAAATTATCATGGCCCAAGTCATTAATACCAACAGCCTCTCGCTGATCACTCAGAACAACATCAACAAGAACCAGTCTGCTCTGTCTACTTCTATCGAGCGTCTGTCTTCTGGTCTTCGTATTAACAGCGCTAAAGATGACGCAGCGGGCCAGGCAATTGCTAACCGCTTTACCTCTAACATCAAAGGCCTTACTCAGGCAGCGCGTAACGCCAACGACGGTATCTCAGCTGCGCAAACTACTGAAGGCGCACTGTCAGAAATCAACAACAACTTACAGCGTATCCGTGAACTGACCGTACAGTCTCAGAACGGTACTAACTCAGATTCTGACCTGTCTTCAATCCAGGACGAAATCAAATCCCGTCTGGACGAAATTGACCGTGTATCAGGTCAGACTCAGTTTAACGGCGTGAACGTGCTGGCAAAAGACGGTTCAATGAAAATTCAGGTAGGCGCGAACGATGGCGAAACTATCACTATTGATTTGAAGCAAATTGACTCTACTACGCTGAAACTGAATACTTTCAGCGTAGCGCCTGGGACAGTATCCACTTCTGCATCTGTTGCTCTGAAAAGCGAAGTTGCACCAGCACTAACTAATGTGGCTGTTGCTAATGGCGAGACTGCAGCTGGTGAAGAGGCATTCGGTGCAACATATGCAACTGCAGGTGTTGCAACATATTTTACCGGAGCTACAGCTACTGGCGATAAGAGCGATGCAACTGGTGATGCAACCACTGATGTGTACAAACTGCAGATCGAAGGTGAGACCTACTTCGTTGCTCAAGACGCTAACACCGCAGGTAACGCATTCAACGTACTGAAGCAGACTGCAACTGGGTATGAAAAAGTCAAGGTTGATGGCAAAGATGTTCAGGTTGCAAACTTTGGTGGTCGTGTAACTGCCTTCGTTGCAGATGGCTCTGGTCAAGCACAGTCTGTAGACCTGAAAGCTGGTACTACAGGCAAAAATCTTGCTTACAATGATTCACCAATGTCTGTGTATAGCGACGGCAAAAACTTAGAAGTAAAACAAGTTCTGGACAAAGATGGCAATGCTGTCTCTGGCCAATACGCAGCGAAGACCGCTGACGGTACTTTCTTGGCTGTAAACGTAGATACTGCAACTGGTAACACATCAGTGATTACAACTGCTGACGGAAAAAACGTTGAATATGCGATGGATTCAACAAACACCGCACAACAAGTTATCCGTGATGGTGATAAAGTTTATAAAGCTACAGTAACGGGTGCAGGTGGTGCGTCGCCTTCAGCAACTAAAGGTGATGAAATTGCTTCATCAGACCTTAAAGCTATGACTACTGCTGACCCACTCGCTAAGTTGGATGCTGCAATTGCCCAGGTCGATAAGTTCCGTTCAAGCCTGGGTGCGATTCAGAACCGTCTGGATTCAGCGGTAACTAACCTGAACAACACCACTACTAACCTGTCTGAAGCACAGTCTCGTATTCAGGATGCTGACTACGCCACTGAAGTTTCAAACATGTCTAAAGCACAGATTATCCAGCAGGCGGGTAACTCAGTGTTGGCGAAAGCTAACCAGGTTCCACAGCAGGTTCTGTCTCTGCTGCAGGGCTAATCGCTCTAAGCTTCTTGCTTATCAAACCCCGCTTCGGCGGGGTTTTTTTATACCTGCATATTCATAATATGCATATTTGCAGGCGCAACGAATTACGTGACCCAAACCCACCCAACCCTCTTGAAGCTTCCCTCGCTTATCGCTAAGGTAAGCGCGTTTTTTCGCCGCCAGGAAACCTCATGACCACCATCGCGCTCATCGACGACCATGTGATCGTCCGTTCGGGTTTTGCCCAATTGTTGGGGCTGGAACCGGATTTCCAGGTTGTTGCCGAATGCGGTTCCGGGCGGGAAGCGCTCAATATGCTGCCGGGGCGTGGCGTGCAGGTGTGTATCTGCGATATCTCGATGCCGGATATTTCCGGGCTCGAGTTATTGAGCCAACTGCCGAAAGGCATGGCGACCATCATGCTGTCGGTGCACGACAGTCCGGCGCTGGTGGAGCAGGCGCTGAATGCGGGCGCGCGTGGATTCCTCTCTAAACGTTGCAGCCCGGATGAACTGATCGCCGCGGTGCATACCGTGGCCAAAGGCGGCTGCTATCTGACGCCCGATATTGCTATGAAGCTCGCCTCCGGACGTCAGGACCCGCTCACCAAACGCGAACGCCAGGTGGCGGAGAAACTGGCGCAAGGTTTAGCGGTAAAAGAGATCGCGGCCGAACTTGGCCTGTCGCCGAAAACCGTTCACGTCCATCGCGCCAATTTGCTGGAAAAGCTCAACGTCAGTAATGACGTTGAACTGGCGCGCCGCATGTTTGATGGCTGGTAATGCAGCCACTCTTTTCACGGCTGATTGCCGTCATCGCCAGTTTTTGTATCTTCTCTGCCGCGTGGTTTTGCCTGTGGAGCATCAGCCTGCATCTGGCGGATCGTCCTGAGCTGGCGGTGTTGCTGTTTCCCTTTGGCCTGCGCCTTGGACTGATGTTGCAGTGCCCGCGCGCCTACTGGCCGGTGCTGCTTGGTGCTGAGGGGTTGCTGCTTTATTGGCTCTCACGTGAAGTGGCGCTGGCGCATCTGCCGCTGCTGATGCTGGGTAGCTTATTGACGCTGCTGCCGGTGGCGCTGATCTCCCGTTATCGTCATCAACGCGACTGGCACACCTTGCTGTGGCAGGGCGCTGCGATGGTGTGCGCGGCGCTGCTGCAGGCATTGCCGTGGATCGCTGAACCCGTCGCGCTGAATGCGGTGCTGCTCACGCTCACCGGCGCACTGACCGTGGCACCAACCTGTTTGGTGATCTGGCATTACCTCACCAGCACGCGCTGGCAGCCGCTTGGCCCGTCGCTGGTCGGTCAGCCGGTCAACTGGCGCGTACGCCATCTGTTTGGTTATGTGCTGCTGTTTATGGTCAGTTTGTGGTTGCAGCTGGGTCTGCCTGCAGAGCTGTCGCGCTTCACACCGTTTTGTCTGGCGCTGCCGATTATTGCGCTGGCATGGCATTACGGCTGGCAGGGCGCGCTGATTGCCACACTGATGAACGCCATCGCGCTGATCGCCAGCCAGACCTGGCACGATCACGCGGTCGATCTGCTGCTCTCCCTGCTGGCGCAAAGCCTGACCGGGCTGCTGCTGGGCGCGGGTATTCAGCGTTTACGTGAACTCAATCAGTCGCTGCAAACCGAATTGGTGCGCAATCGCCGCCTGACGGAACGCCTGCTGGAGACCGAAGAGAGCGTCAGACGCGAAGTGGCGCGCGAACTGCACGATGATATCGGCCAGACTATTACCGCGATTCGCACCCAGGCCGGAATCATGCAGCGCATCAGTCCGGAAAGTGGCGTGAAGCAGAGCGGCATGTTGATTGAGCAGCTGTCGCTGGGCATTTACGATTCCGTGCGCCGTTTGCTTGGGCGCTTGCGTCCGCGTCAGCTGGACGATCTTTCACTCGAGCAGGCAATTCGTTCGCTGATGCGGGAAATGGAGCTGGAAGGGCACGGCATCATCAGCCATCTCGACTGGCACATCGACGAAGCGCGACTGAGTGAAGCGCAGCGCGTCACGCTGTTTCGCGTTTGCCAGGAAGGACTCAATAACGTGGTGAAACACGCCAGCGCCCGTGCGGTGACGCTGCAAGGCACATTGCAAGACGAGCGGTTGCTGCTGGTGATCGAAGACGACGGCTGCGGCTTACCGCTGGGTTCCCCGCAGCACGGTTTTGGCCTTGCCGGCATGCGCGAACGCGTGACGGCACTCGGCGGCTCGCTGGGGATCTCCTGCACTCACGGCACGCGCGTTAGCGTCACGTTACCGCTGCGCAATGGATAAGCAAAAGATGATGTTCAGATTTCTCAAAGCGCCAGCCAGCGCGCAGCCGATCGGGGATAAAGCGACCATTGATGCGCGCTATCGCTACTGGCGGCGCCATATCATGATCACCATCTGGCTCGGCTATGCGCTGTTCTATTTCACCCGTAAAAGCTTCAACGCCGCGTCGCCGGAAATTCTGGCGGCGGGCGTGATGACGCGCACGGATATCGGCCTTCTGGCGACGCTGTTTTACATCACTTACGGCCTGTCGAAGTTTTTCTCTGGCATCGTCAGCGACCGCTCTAACGCGCGCTACTTCATGGGCATCGGGCTGATAGCGACAGGCGTGGTGAATATTCTGTTTGGCTTCTCCACGTCGCTGTGGGTTTTCGCCGTGTTGTGGGTGTTAAATGCCTTTTTCCAGGGATGGGGATCGCCGGTCTGTGCGCGTCTGCTAACCAGCTGGTTTTCCCGCACCGAACGCGGCGGCTGGTGGGCGCTGTGGAACACAGCACAAAACGTTGGCGGTGCGCTGATCCCGATGATCGTGGGTGCCGCCGCGCTGCATTATGGCTGGCGCGCCGGCATGATGATCGCGGGCGGATTAGCGATCGTCGCTGGTATTTTTCTCTGCTGGCGCCTGCGCGATCGCCCGCAAACCGTGGGTTTACCGCCGGTCGGTGACTGGCGCCACGATGCGCTGGAGATCGCCCAGCAGCAAGAGGGCGCAGGGCTGAGTCACAAACAGATCCTTGCCAAATATGTGCTGCTCAACCCTTACATCTGGCTGCTGTCGTTGTGTTACGTGCTGGTTTACGTGGTGCGTGCCGCGATTAACGACTGGGGCAATCTCTATATGTCCGAGACGCTGGGCGTCAATCTGGTGACGGCCAACTCGGCGGTGACCATGTTTGAACTCGGTGGCTTCGGTGGCGCGTTAGTGGCGGGATGGGGATCGGATAAATTGTTCAACGGCAATCGTGGCCCGATGAACCTGATCTTTGCCGCCGGCATTTTGCTGTCAGTGGGATCGCTGTGGCTGATGCCGTTTGCCAGCTACGTGATGCAGGCTGCGTGTTTCTTTACCATCGGCTTTTTTGTCTTCGGGCCGCAGATGTTGATTGGCATGGCGGCGGCGGAGTGTTCGCATAAAGACGCGGCGGGCGCGGCGACCGGCTTTGTTGGCCTGTTTGCCTATCTGGGCGCATCGCTCTCCGGCTGGCCGCTGGCACGGGTGATCGATGTCTGGCACTGGAACGGTTTCTTTGCGATCATCGCCTGCGCGGCGGGCATTTCGGCCTTGCTGCTGTTGCCATTCCTGCATGCTCAAACGCCGCGCCAGCGCGAGGAAGTGTGATGCATCCCCGCTTTTTACCCTTACATCGACAAAACTAAGAAATTTTCCCGGTTGCGCCGGGCGGTTGTCTCAGGCCGAAACTGCTGCTGATTTTTACAATGCCTGCCATCACGCAGGTTATTAATCAGGAGCACTCCATGCTGGCTTTCTTAAATCAGGTGCGCAAGCCGACCCTGAATCTGTCGCTCGAAGAGCGGCGCAAGATGTGGTTCAAACCCTTTATGCAGTCCTATCTGGTGGTCTTTATCGGCTACCTGACCATGTATCTGATCCGCAAAAATTTCAACATTGCGCAGAACGACATGATCACCACCTACGGACTCAGCATGACGCAGTTGGGGATGATTGGCCTCGGCTTCTCCATCACGTACGGCGTCGGTAAAACGCTGGTCTCCTATTACGCCGATGGGAAAAATACCAAGCAGTTCCTGCCGTTTATGCTGATCCTCTCGGCCATCTGCATGCTGGGCTTCAGCGCCAGCATGGGCGCGGGCTCGGTGAGTTTGTTCCTGATGATCACGTTTTATGCGCTGAGCGGCTTCTTCCAAAGTACCGGCGGCTCCTGTAGTTATTCCACCATCACCAAATGGACGCCGCGCCGGAAACGCGGCAGCTATCTGGGGATGTGGAATATTTCGCACAACCTGGGCGGCGCAGGTGCAGCGGGGGTGGCGCTGTTTGGTGCCAATTACCTGTTCGATGGGCATGTGGTCGGCATGTTTGTGTTCCCGTCACTGATCGCCCTGGTGGTCGGTTTTATCGGTCTGCGCTACGGCAGCGATTCACCTGAATCTTACGGTCTGGGCAAAGCCGAGGAACTGTTTGGCGAAGAGATCAGTGAAGAGGACAAAGAGACCGAAGATCAGGCAATGACCAAATGGCAGATCTTTGTCGAGTACGTGCTGAAAAACAAAGTGATTTGGCTGCTGTGCTTCGCCAACATCTTCCTGTACGTGGTGCGCATTGGTATCGATCAGTGGTCGACGGTGTATGCCTTCCAGGAATTAAAACTGTCAAAAGAGGTGGCGATTCAGGGCTTCACGCTGTTTGAAGTCGGTGCGTTAGTCGGCACGCTGCTGTGGGGCTGGTTGTCGGATCTGGCGAATGGTCGTCGTGCGCTGGTGGCATGCGTGGCGCTGGCGTTGATTATCGCCACGCTTGGTATCTATCAACATGCCAGCAATCAGTATGTTTATCTGGCGTCGCTGTTTGCCTTGGGCTTCCTGGTGTTTGGTCCGCAGCTGTTAATTGGCGTTGCCGCTGTCGGCTTTGTGCCGAAAAAAGCCATTGGCGCCGCCGATGGCATCAAAGGCACCTTTGCTTACCTGATTGGTGACAGCTTCGCCAAGTTAGGCTTGGGAATGATCGCCGATGGCACGCCCATCTTTGGCTTAACCGGTTGGGCCGGGACCTTTGCGGCGCTGGATGCCGCCGCGATCGGCTGTATCGCCTTAATGGCGATGGTGGCGGTATTTGAAGAGCGTAAGATTCGCCGTGAAAAGCGTCTGCAACGGTTGAAAGCAGCATGATGTTTAGCCCCGGTTTTCACCGGGGCTTTTTCGGACGATAAATCCTGCTGACCTAAAACAAATTCATACGCAGGGGAATGGACGATTTTAGCTGCTGCACTACTTCCTCAGAAAAGTAACCACCTTGTTACAGTCCTCGCCCAGATTGCCGATAACTTTCCTCAGAATCATTCCAATTTTTGAACCACATTTTTCCGTTTCTGGGGTGTCTATGCGCTTCAATTATGACTTGTTACCGGGTGAGCTACTGACTTTCGAAGAGATTGCCCTGCGCTACACGCAGCAGCATCCCGACGAAAAAGAGCTTACCGCACGCGGGTTGCTGAGCCCGTCGACCAGCTTTCGCAATTTGGTGATCCGCGCGCTGTTCGCGCAGGAGGAGATTAACAGCCCGATCGAGGATCTGCTGTTTGTCTCGGACGACAACGAGCGCAAAAATTATCTGCGTCGCTTTGAGCACTACCTGAAAAACCAGCAGGCGTTTCTCTACTTCCGGCGCAACGACGAAGCGCGCAAAGAAGGGCGCTGGAAAGTGGTCGGCGAAACCCAGGTGTTTGCCATGCTCGATCCCAATTCGGCAGCGGCGCAGAATCTGCTCAACAGCCGGGGCTTTAAGCTGGTGCTGATGCGGCAGACCGAAGAGGATGAGTATTGGCAGCTGTTCGATGCGCAGGCGCATCCGTGCTTCCCGCTGTCGCGCAAAATCCAGTTTCTGGTGGTGTTGAGCACGCCGCAATACAAAGTGCCGAGTGGCGTGATGCCCGGCACCGAAGTCGGACGCCGCGTAAAAGCTAAAGTGCTGCAGCGCTCCAGCCAGGCGGAGTTCACCTCGGCGGTAAAAGCGCGCTACGGCGCCTGCATTATCACCGGCACGCAGCTGACCGAACGTCACAGCTGGCCGTGGGTGGAAGCCTGCTACATCGACACGCAAGAGAACGAAGAGGGCTTTCTGGCGGATAACAGCGCCGATAACGGCTTATTCCTGCGTAGCGACCTGCAGCGGTTGTTTATCAACAAAATGATAAGCATCAACGCGGAAACCGGTCAGGTGCTGTTTAATCCTGCGCTGGAAACTGAAGCGTTGATTACCCCTTTTTATCAGGCACTTGAGGGCAAAGTTTGCGCATTATGGGACGCGGTGCCGCCTGGCACGCGGGAAAGACTGCGTAATTTGCGCTAACGCCCGCGCGGATGGCGGTGCGATCCACCGCCATCCATAACAAATTTGAAATAACCTCGCTTTTGCCCGCCTATTCTGCCAATCAAAACCCCTACAGAATTGGATAATCATGCCGATAACTTTACTAACGCAGGGTAGTCAACGTGAACGATCTCTATACCGCCGATGGCGTGATGGATAAACATTCGCTCTGGCAGCGCTACGTTCCTCTGGTGCGGCATGAAGCGCTGCGCCTGCAGGTTCGTTTGCCAGCCAGCGTTGAGCTTGACGATCTGCTGCAGGCCGGTGGCATTGGCTTATTAAATGCCGTGGAGCGCTACGATGCGCTACAGGGCACCGCCTTTACTACCTACGCCGTGCAGCGTATCCGGGGAGCAATGCTGGATGAGCTGCGCAGTCGCGACTGGGCACCACGCAGCGTACGCAGAAATGCGCGCGAAGTGGCAGGTGCCATGCATCAGGTAGAACAAGCGTTGGGGCGCTCGGCTACTGAGCAGGAAGTGGCTGAGCGACTGAATGTTTCGCTGGAGGAGTATCGGCAGATTTTGCTCGATACCAACAACAGCCAACTCTTCTCCTACGACGAGTATCGGGAAGAACACGGCGACAGTGCGGAGCTGGTGACGGAGGGGCATGAGGAAGCCAACCCGCTTCATCAGTTGTTGGAAGGAAACCTACGTGACCGCGTGATTGAAGCGATTGAGGCCTTGCCTGAACGTGAAAAACTCGTGCTCACACTGTACTACCAGGAAGAACTGAACCTGAAGGAGATTGGCGCGGTGCTGGAAGTGGGGGAATCCCGCGTCAGTCAACTGCACAGTCAGGCGATCAAACGCCTGCGTGCCCGATTATCGGGGGCGCGCTAACAGTCTCAGTTCCTGGCGATCGAAAAAAACAATAAAACCGGGGACTCAGCAATGGGAGCCAAAGTTAAAGCCAGACCGTTAAGTCGCTATCTTAAAGACTATAAGCACAGCCAAAGCAATTGTTCACACTGTGGCAAAGTTTTAGATCGTATGGCGTTAGTCTTTCGCGGCCAGATCATCAATAAAGAGGCCATCGCACGCATGGACCAAATGATTGACGATCAGGTGTGGATGAAACTCCAGCCAGAATTGACCGCCTTGTGTCGTTTCTGCAGCGATATATTTTGTAATACCCATCCGAATTACTTCGACATTATGGCGTTTAAGCAATACCTGTTTGAGCAGACCGAGATGAGCCACAGTACCATACGTGAGTATGTGGTACGTTTGCGTCGGCTTGATGACATGCTGAAGGCGAAAAATTTCCCGGCCGATCGTTTACGGGGCAATAGCTGGCATGAATGTCTGGAGAACGATCTGCCTGATGCGGGCAATAACAATTACCGCATCGCACTGCGCAAATATGACCAGTTTTTAGGCTGGCAGCAGGGCTGAGGGAGATCCCACCCTTGTTGTTGTCGAGCATGACAGCAACAAGGGCAGCACGCGGTGAATTCCGGGTGCGACTTTTCTCATCTTCTGCAACACTGTATGGATAACTGCACATTGCCCGAATGGAGGCTGCATTGTCCTTACATCTTCTGCACCAGTTCCCCCGTCTTGAATTACTCGGTGCACCAACGCCGCTTGAGCATTTGCCCCGGCTTTCTGACTATCTTGGTCGCGATATCTTTATTAAGCGCGATGACTTCACGCCGGTGGCCCTCGGCGGTAACAAACTGCGTAAACTCGAATTCCTGGCTGCGGATGCGCTGCGCGAAGGCGCGGATGTGCTGCTGACGGCGGGCGCCATTCAATCTAACCATGTGCGTCAAACCGCCGCCGTGGCGGCGAAGCTCGGCCTGAAGTGCGTGGCGCTGCTGGAAAACCCGATTGGCACCACGTCAGAAAACTACCTCAGCAACGGCAATCGCCTGATGCTTGATTTGATGGATGTGGAAATCGTCATGGTTGATGCGCTGCACAATCCCACTGAACAGCTGGCCGCTCAGGCCGAACACCTCGAAGCGCAGGGATTCCGCCCGTATATTGTGCCGGTCGGCGGTTCCAACGCGCTCGGTGCGCTCGGCTACGTTGAGTGCGCGCAGGAGATTGCGCATCAAAGCGAAGGCGTGGTGGATTTTGCCGCGGTGGTGGTCGCTTCCGGCAGCGCCGGCACGCACGCGGGCCTGGCGGTGGGTCTGGAACAGCTGCTGCCCGAAACCGAATTGGTCGGCGTTACCGTGTCGCGCAAAGTTGAGGCGCAGTTGCCGGTGGTGGAGCGCATTCGCAGCGCGCTGGCAGAGCAGCTGGAAGTGCAGGCCAAAGCGCCGATCACCTTGTGGGATGATTACTTCGCGCCGCGTTACGGCGAGCCGAACGAAGAGGGCATGGCGGCGGTGAAACTGCTGGCGCGGCTGGAAGGCATCATGCTCGATCCTGTGTATACCGGCAAAGCGATGGCGGGATTAATCGATGGTATTGCGCAAAATCGCTTCCGTCGTGAAGGTCCATTGCTGTTCGTGCACACCGGGGGATCGCCGGCGTTATTTGCTTATCACCCTTCGGTCTGAGACAGAACGTAAAAACGGTTTATAATCCGGCGGTTATTTAGAAACGGTCGCCGTCGGTGGCGGCCTAACAAAGCACACAACAACACATCACAATAAATGGGGTAAACATGACTTTCTCTCCAATTCGTCGCCAAATGGTGATGGGCATGATGGCGGTCGCGCTGGTCGCGGGCGTTAACGTTAAATCCTTCGCCGCTGAAGATTTGCTGGCAAAAGTAAAGAGTAAAGGCGAGCTGCGCGTCGGTCTGGAAGGCACTTATCCGCCGTTCAGCTTCCAGGACGAAAAAGGCCAACTCACCGGTTTTGAAGTGGAGTTCGCGCAGGAGTTGGCGAAACACCTCGGTGTGAAAGCCGATCTGCGTCCTACCAAATGGGATGGCATGCTGGCGTCGCTGGATTCCAAACGCATTGACGTGGTGATCAATCAGGTTACCATCTCGCCAGAGCGCAAGAAAAAGTATGACTTCTCCACGCCGTACACCATTTCTGGCGTGCAGGCGCTGACGCTGAAGAAAAACGCAGCAACCGTCACCAAGCCAGACGATCTGGCCGGCAAGAAAGTCGGCGTCGGTCTCGGTTCCAACTACGAACAGTGGCTGAAGGATAATGTGCCGAAAGCCGATGTGCGTACCTATGATGATGACCCAACCAAGTATCAGGATCTGCGTTCAGGCCGTTTAGACGCCATTCTGGTTGATCGCCTGGCGGCGCTGGATCTGGTGAAGAAAACCGGCGACACCATGGCGGTAGCGGGCCCGGCCTTCTCCCGTCTGGAATCGGGCGTGGCGCTGCGTAAAGGCAACGACGATCTGCTGAAAGCGATCGACTCCGCCATTGCGGACATGCAGAAAGATGGCTCGCTGAGCAAACTGTCTGAAAAATGGTTCGGCGCGGACGTCACTAAATAATGCAGGAAAGCTTACAACTGGTGCTGGATTCAGCACCATTCTTACTGAAAGGCGCGCTGTTCACGCTGCAGTTGAGTATCGGCGGGATGTTCTTCGGCCTGATACTCGGCTTCGTGCTGGCGCTGATGCGCCTGTCACACTTCTGGCCGATCAACTGGCTGGCACGCATCTACGTGTCGATTTTCCGTGGCACGCCGCTCATCGCCCAACTGTTTATGATCTATTACGGTCTGCCGCAGTTTGGTATCGAGCTGGATCCGATTCCCTCGGCGATGATTGGTCTGTCGCTGAATACCGCCGCTTACGCCTCTGAATCACTGCGTGGTGCGATTGCCGCGATTGAGCGCGGGCAGTGGGAAGCCGCTGCCAGCATCGGCATGACGCCGTGGCAAACGCTGCGTCGCGTGATCCTGCCGCAGGCCGCGCGCACCGCGTTGCCGCCACTGGGCAACAGCTTTATCAGCCTGGTGAAAGATACCTCGCTGGCCGCCACCATTCAGGTGCCGGAGCTGTTCCGTCAGGCGCAGCTGATCACCTCACGTACGCTGGAAGTGTTCACCATGTATCTGGCGGCCTCGCTGATTTACTGGGTGATGGCGACCGTGCTGTCGGCGCTGCAAAATCGCCTCGAAGCGCATGTGAATCGACAGGATCGGGAGGGCAAATGAGTGCAATTGAAGTCCGTCAGCTGGTGAAGCAGTTTCACGGCCAGACGGTGCTGCACGGCATCGATCTCGACGTGGCACCAGGCGAAGTGGTGGCCATTATCGGGCCAAGCGGCTCCGGTAAAACCACGCTGTTGCGAAGTATCAATTTGCTGGAAGTGCCTGAAAGCGGACGTATCAAAGTTGGCGATATTGCCATTGATGCGGCGCTCGGCCTTAACAAGCAAAAACAGCTGGTGCGCCAGTTGCGTCAGCAGGTTGGCTTTGTGTTCCAGAACTTCAATCTGTTCCCGCACCGCTCGGTGCTGGAGAACATCATTGAAGGGCCGGTGATCGTCAAGGGCGAGCCGAAGGCGGAAGCCATCGCGCGTGCGCGCAGTCTGCTGGAAAAAGTGGGATTGCACGGCAAGGAAGAGAGTTTTCCGCGTCGTCTCTCCGGCGGACAGCAACAGCGTGTGGCGATTGCCCGCGCGCTGGCGATGCGTCCGGAAGTGATTCTGTTTGATGAGCCGACCTCGGCGCTTGATCCTGAGCTGGTGGGCGAGGTGCTCAACACCATTCGCGCGCTGGCGCAGGAGAAACGCACCATGGTGATCGTCACCCATGAGATGAGCTTTGCGCGCGACGTCGCGGATCGCGCCATCTTTATGGATCAGGGAC
This sequence comes from Pantoea leporis, assembly GCF_028048155.1. Classification (NCBI taxonomy): domain Bacteria; kingdom Pseudomonadati; phylum Pseudomonadota; class Gammaproteobacteria; order Enterobacterales; family Erwiniaceae; genus Pantoea; species Pantoea leporis. Next base: position 48,961 of record NZ_JALMEU010000012.1, on the reverse strand, counting down.
GCATCGTGGAGCAGGGCGCAGCAAAAGCGCTGTTCAGCAATCCACAGCAGGCGCGTACCCGGCAATTTCTCGACAAGTTTCTTAACCAATAATCCCCAGCGTCGCCTGATAAGGGCGACGCTTTTCTTATCTCTCCCGGTATTTTTCTTCTCAGTATTTTCCTAAAATCAATTTACCTGAATTTAATAAACATTTGAATTTTAACGTTTAAATTTCACCAGTACCCGACATGAATTATGGTAATTTCTTATTAGGAAAGTCCCGATTGAGACATCTTTGTAAATATAAATAATTCTTTACAAATTCATGGCGCAATTAGGACATAGCAATGACAACTGCCAGGAAAGAGGTCCTGTGGATCAACACGCTCAAAGGGGGCTGCATTTTGATGGTGGTATTACACCATTCCATCATCACCACGTTCGCGCCTTCGCTGCATCATCTCACGGCTGGGCTGATGCCAGCGCACTGGTGGGTGGCGTTTAACACCTATCTGTCGCCGCTGCGCATGCCGGCCTTCTTTTTTGTCTCCGGTTTGCTGGCTGCCAGTTCAATCACCAAAAAGAGCTGGAAAGAGGTGTTCACCAAGAAGTTCAGCAACATCGTCTATCTCTACCTGCTGTGGGGCGTCATTCAGTGGCTGAGCATTCACTACATCTCCACCCATCTCGGGGAACGGCTCTCCAGCACTAAAAACGCCGCCTATGCGGACACGCCGTTTGAGTTCGTTAAGCTGCTGATGACCTCAATGACGAGCCTCTGGTATCTCTACGCGCTGGCCGGATTCTTCCTGTTCACCAAGCTGTTCCACAAACAGAAGATGGCCTTGATGGCGCTGGCGATTGTCGCGACTTACGCCGCGCAGTTTAGCCTGATTCCCGGCTGGGGACCCGCCAGCGTGGCGCAGAACTATCTCTATTTCCTGCTCGGCGTGTTCTTCAGCCAGGCGTTGATCGAGTTGAGCGAACTGAAGCGTCAGCACTGGTTGATGTTGGGCGGCATTGCGCTGATTGGCCTGCTGCACCATGTCGGCGGCATCTATAAGAATCCGTTCTACAGCTTGCTGACCATCGTGTTTGGCATTGTGCTGTGCCGCTTGCTCAATGAACATTTCAATATGGCGTGGCTTAACTGGATTGGCCGTAACACGCTGCAAATCTACGTGCTGCACCGTATCTTTATTGAGCTGCTGGGGCTGAGTGCGATTGTGCTGGCGGTGCATTATGGTTGGTTTGACCATACCGTCTTTAGCTGGGCATGGGCGCTACTGATGCCAATTATCGGCGTTGCGTTGTGTACCAGTATTTCGTTGTTGGTGTGGACGCTGCTCAACCGTGGTCCGGGCCGCATGCTGTTTCTCTATCCGCGCCTGCTGCGCAAACCTGCGCTCGAAAGCAAAAGCGCACCGCTGCAATAACTTTGTTGATCACGCGCCGCACATTCCGTAGCGGCGCAATTCATTGCGCGATAAATCGCACCGCTACGGAATGTGCGGTAATAAATCGCTTAGCACAACGCTAATATTCCTGCTTATCCATTTGGCACATTAAATAAATCCACATTTAGAATTTGAATTTAATCTGGCATAAGAAAGGGTGGATTGTTCTTAATTTCCCTGCGCGACAACGATCACACTTATTTTACTTAATTCTCTTTTAGTGACTCAAATTAAGACAAATTTCCTTAGCCTGCTCAGGGTTCTATTTTTGTCTGGATGTGTAAAGTATTGTTATATCAGGACCACAAAAAAACATTTAGGACTTTCGCTACATCATGCCCGCCCTGCCTGTTGAATAATCGTTTAATAATCATAAATGCTACAACGCTTATTTCCTCATCCTTCTTCTTTAAGACCTACACAGCAACAGCAGCGGGAGTCATCATATGAATAGCGCCAGGAAAGAAGATATCGCATGGATAAATACCCTCAAGGGAGCCTGCATATTACTGGTGGTGTTGTATCACACCGTATTACCTGGATTCGAAGGCACGGTGAAATTATTGACGGCTGGTTGGATCCCGGCAGAAATATGGGTGCAGTTTAATACCGTATTATCGCCGCTGCGTATGCCGGCGTTTTTCTTTGTTTCGGGCTTATTAGCCACTAACGGTATTTTAAATCGGCCGTGGAAACAGGTGTTTACCAGTCGCATCACCAACCTGTTTTATCTCTATATTTTGTGGGGCTTTATTCAGTGGTGGTCGATTGTTGGCATCTCAACCGAGATCACCGGGCAGCGTATTTCACAGAACCTCAACGCGGCGTATGCCGGTTCGCTGCTGGAGTTCTTAAAGCTGACATTCCTCGCCATGAGCACCTCGTGGTATCTCTACGGCCTGGCGCTCTATTTCCTGTGCGCCAAGATCTTTAAACAGCAGAAAGTGGCGTTGCTGGTGGTGGCGATTGCGCTCAACTATCTGGCGGTGGAGAAGATCATTCCGTATTGGGGGCCACAAAGCGTGGCGCAGTATTTCCTGTTCTTCCTGCTGGGGGCATTCTGGAGCCCGATGATGCTGCGTCTCAGTGAATGGCGTCGTGACAACATTGTGCCGTGGGCGATATTGGCGGCGGTCTCGGGCCTGCATATCATCTTTGGTCTGGATAAGAGCCTGTTCCTGTGCATCCTTGCGGTGCTGGGTAGCGTGGCGGCGTGTCGCTGGTTGAACGCGCGTTTCAAGATGAGTTACTTGAATTGGGTTGGGCGCAACACGCTGCAAATTTACGTGATTCACCGCATCTTCATTGAGTTCTTCGGTATGTCGGCGATTCTGTTCGCCCAGCGCCATCACCTGTTTGAGCAAGCATGGTTCTCCATTCTGTGGGCCTGTTTCTATCCGCTGGCGATTGTTGGCATCTGTTCGCTGTGTTCGGTGGCGGTGTGGCAGGTGACGAATCGTGGATTGGGGCAGTCGCTGTTTGTGTTTCCAACGCTGATCGGGTTTAAGCGGAATAAGTCTGCGGCCTGAAAATTCACGCGATGAATCGCGCCGCTACCAAATCATGCACTGACTGTAGCGGCGCACTTTATTGCGCGTCTTAACCGATGGTCATCAAACTCGCATTACCGCCCGCAGCGGCGGTATTGACGCTGAGTGAACGCTCAATGAGCAAACGCTCCAGCAGCAGATTGGTTTCGCCGCGGGCGAAGCCCTGCACCGAGACAATCGCGCCATCGCGTGCCGCGACCTGCTCACACAGGCTGCGCAGCTGATCGGCATCACCGTGATAAATCACCGCATCAAACTCCGCCGCCAGCGCATCCTTCACCAGCTTGACGTGCGCTTGCACTGCAGCAGGCAAAGACGTACGCAGCGCACGATGCAGCTCATCATCCTGCCAGATGGCCTGACTGCCGACGCTGGTTACCGCCGCAAGTTGCGTCAGCGCGTCTTCTGCGTTATCGGCGATGCACAGCACATGTTCGCGCGGCAGCAAGGTGAAGGTATTGCGCTCGCCGGTTGGGCCCGGCAGCAGACGCACCGTACCGGCCTGCGCCAGCTCGTCGTAACGCTGACACAGCGCCAGCAGCTCAGGCTTATCCTGCGCCCACTGCTGCAATGCCTGATGCGCACGCATCAGCTCGGCACGCACCGTGCTATCCACCGGGCGCTCGGCATCCTGACGATCAAAGGTGATACGCAGCGCGCCATCTGGACGGTTGGCCAGCAGGCGATAGAGATAGAGCGGACCACCGGCTTTTGGACCGGTGCCCGACAAGCCTTCGCCGCCGAACGGCTGCACGCCAACGACCGCACCCACCATATTGCGGTTTACATACAGGTTGCCGACTTTAGCGCTCGCCGTAACCTGCGCGATGGTTTCATCGATGCGGGTATGCACGCCGAGCGTCAGGCCGTAACCCGACGCGTTAATCTGCTCAACCAGCTGCGGCAAGTTATTGCGCGAGAAACGCACCACGTGCAGCACCGGACCAAACACCTCTTTATCCAGATCGCTCACCTGATCTAGCTCGATCAGCGTCGGCTTGATAAAGGTGCCGCTGTTCCACTCTTTGCTGTCCTGCGGATTCTCCTGCGCCGCCTGATAGACGGTGAAGCCCTTATTGCGCAGCGCCTGAATGTGACGTTCGATGTTGGCTTTAGCTTCGGCATCGATTACCGGACCAATGTCGGTCGAGAGACGTTCCGGGTTGCCCATGCGGCACTCGGCCATCGCACCGCGCAGCATTTTCAGCGTGTGATCGGCCACATCGTCCTGCACGCACAGCAGACGCAGCGCCGAGCAGCGTTGACCGGCACTATCAAAGGCCGAAGCCACGATATCCACCACCACCTGTTCGGTCAGCGCTGAGGAATCCACGATCATCGCGTTCATGCCGCCGGTTTCGGCAATCAGCGGCGTCGGACGTCCCTGAGGATCGAGACGACCGGCCAGATTACGCTGCAGCAATGTCGCCACCGCGGTTGAACCGGTGAACATCACACCGCGCACGCGCTCGTCGCCGGTCAGTTGCGCACCCACGGTTTCGCCCTGGCCCGGCAGCAGTTGCAACACGCCAGCCGGTACGCCGGCATCCAGCAGGATGTGCACCGCCTGCGCGGCAATCAGCGGCGTTTGCTCCGCCGGTTTTGCCAGCACGCTGTTACCCGCCGCCAGCGCTGCGGCAACTTGTCCGGTAAAGATCGCCAGCGGGAAGTTCCACGGGCTAATGCACACCACCGGACCAAGCGGGCGATGGGTTTCGTTATCGAAATCGTCGCGTACCATGCCAGCGTAGTAATAGAGGAAATCAACCGCTTCACGCACTTCGGCGATGGCGTTGTTGTAGGTTTTACCGGCTTCACGCACCAGCAGGCCAATCAGCTGCTGCATCTGGCCTTCCATTGCTTCGGCGGCACGCTCCAGAATCGCGGCACGCTCCTGCGGTGGCGTCGCGAACCAGATTGGACCGGCATTGACTGCCGCATCCAGTGCAGCCGAGACTTCGGCTTCAGTGGCTTCACGCACGCTGCCCACCACATCTGCTGGTGCAGAAGGGTTAAGCACCGGGCGGCTGACGCCTTCGCCCAATTCACCTTCTACCAGCGGTTGGGCAATCCACGGCTGGCTGGCGCTGTTGAGCAGGGCACTGGAGAGCGACGCCAGACGATGTTCGTTGGCCATATCCAGACCGGCGGAGTTAGCGCGTTTGGCGCCATACAGATCGCGCGGCAGCGGGATTTTCGGATGCGGTAAACCAATCGCGCCTTCCGCGACGCCCATCTTCTCCACGGCGGCCACCGGATCGGCGACCAGCTCATCCAGCGGCAAGGTATTATCAGCGATGCGGTTAACGAAGGAGGTATTGGCACCGTTCTCCAGCAGACGACGCACCAGATACGCCAGCAGCGTTTCGTGGGTACCGACCGGCGCATAAATACGACACGGTCGGTTCAGTTTGCCATCGGCCACTTTACCGACAACCTGCTCATACAGCGGTTCACCCATGCCGTGCAGGCACTGGAATTCGTACTGGCCTGGATAATAGTTATTGCCCGCCAGCTGGTAGATCGCCGCCAGCGTGTGCGCGTTGTGGGTAGCAAACTGCGGATAGATCAGGTTCGGCACCGCGAGCAATTTGCGCGCGCATGCCAGATAAGAGATGTCGGTGTACACCTTGCGGGTATAGACCGGATAGCCTTCCAGACCTTCAATCTGCGCGCGTTTGATTTCGCTGTCCCAATACGCGCCTTTCACCAGGCGAATCATCAGACGGCGACGGCTGCGCTGCGCCAAATCAATCAGCGAATCAATCACGAACGGACAGCGCTTCTGATACGCCTGAATCACAAAGCCGATGCCGTTCCAGCCTTCCAGCTCCGGTTCAAAACAGAGTTTTTCCAGCAAATCGAGCGACAGCTCAAGGCGATCGGCTTCTTCCGCATCGATGTTAATACCGATGTCATACGAGCGCGCCAGCAGCGTCAGGGATTTGAGGATCGGGTAGAGTTCGTCCATCACGCGTTCATACTGCGCGCGGCTGTAGCGCGGATGCAGCGCTGACAGTTTGATGGAGATGCCTGGACCTTCATAAATACCGCGCCCGTTCGACGCTTTGCCGATGGCGTGAATCGCCTGCTGATAGGAAACCAAATAGGCTTTGGCATCGCTAGCGGTCAGCGCCGCTTCGCCCAGCATGTCGTATGAGTAACGGAACCCTTTCTCTTCCAGCTTGCGCGCATTGGCCAGCGCTTCGGCGATGGTTTCACCCGTAACAAACTGCTCGCCCATCAGGCGCATCGCCATGTCCACGCCTTTACGGATCAGCGGTTCGCCGCTTTTACCGATGATGCGATTGAGCGAGCGCGACAGATTAGCCTCATTATGGGTAGAGACCAGACGGCCGGTAAACAGCAAGCCCCAGGTGGCGGCGTTAACAAACATCGACGGGCTGCGGCCAAGATGCGATTGCCAGTTGCCATTGCTGATTTTGTCGCGGATTAACGCATCACGCGTCGGCTTATCCGGAATACGCAGTAGCGCTTCCGCCAGACACATCAGCGCCACGCCTTCCTGCGAGGAGAGTGAGAACTCCTGCAGCAAGCTTTGCACCATGCCGGCGCGGCCGGTTGCACCTTTCTGGTGCCGCAATTTATCGGCAAGGCTGTAAGCCAGCTGATGGGTTTTCTCGGCCAGCGGGGCAGGGAGACGCGCTTGTTCCAGCAGCATTGGCACCGCATCCGTTTCCGGACGACGCCATGCAGCGGTGATCGCTGAGCGGCTGACTGACTGCGGTAAAATATGTTCGGCGAAGTCGAGGAAAGGCTGCAGCGCCTCGTCGGGCACGCTTTCATCACCGGCGGCATCAATCAGCAACTGCGGAATTTCCGGCACGGATTCACCGGCTTCCAGCTGCTCCAGATAATTAAAAATGGCCTGCTTGATCAGCCAGTGTGATGTGCGGTCAAGCTTCTGCGCCGCCAGTTTAATGCGATCGCGGGTGGCTTCATCCAGCTTCACCCCCATGGTAGTCGTTCCCATGATGTCCTCGTCCTCAAAAGTAGTGATTCAACGCTTGCGTGGCAGCAATATCACCTATGTTGCAACTTTGTGCAACCAGGTTAAATGTGACCTCGGTTGCACGCTTTGAACCGCCGAAAGTGTTAAATCGATAAATGCGGCATGAAAATTGCTGCAAGAAACTCGCCAATGTTGCAACCGCCAGCAACAAGACGGTTACTGAACCCGATGAGGTGCAACTCAAACTGTGAGCAGGCGCAACCTGCTGGCATTAAAAAAGCGAAGGAAGGTGAAACCGGTGTAACAGCTGTGTTAAATGCATTGTGCGCGCCGACCCTTTGCGGCAGGATACCGCGCCTTAAGAGAAATCGCTTTCTCTGGATGCGGTGAAACCAGCTGCTGTCCCGTTCCGACAGCGCTGATCAAAAAGATTTCTCTTGATGGATCAAATAATAAGTGGAGAGACTCATGAGTGTAAGTACACCGATGTTGGTGACCTTTGTAGTGTATATCCTTGGGATGGTGCTAATTGGTTTCATCGCCTGGCGATCAACCAAAAGCTTCGATGACTATATTCTCGGCGGGCGCAGTTTAGGGAGCGTCGTGACCGCGCTCTCTGCGGGCGCTTCCGATATGAGCGGCTGGTTATTGATGGGCCTGCCGGGCGCCATTTTCCTGTCTGGGATCTCCGAAAGTTGGATCGCCATCGGCCTGATTATCGGCGCCTGGCTGAACTGGCGCATTGTGGCGGGCCGTCTGCGTGTGCAGACCGAGCATCACGATAATGCGTTAACCCTGCCAGACTTCTTCTCCAGCCGCTTCGAAGATAACAGCAAACTGCTGCGCGTTATCTCGGCGGTGGTGATTCTGATCTTCTTCACTATCTATTGTGCGTCTGGCGTGGTTGCCGGCGCGCGTCTGTTTGAAAGTACCTTTGGTATGGATTACCAGACCGCGCTGTGGGCAGGTGCCGCTGCCACCATTCTCTACACGCTGGTGGGCGGTTTCCTTGCGGTGAGCTGGACCGATACCGTACAGGCCAGCCTGATGATATTTGCGCTGATTCTGACGCCAGTTATCGTGATTGTCGCCGTCGGCGGGCTGGATGATTCACTGGCGGTGATCAGGGCGAAGAGCCTTGAAAACCTCGATATGCTGAAAGGGCTGAACTTTGTCGCGGTGATTTCGCTGCTCGGTTGGGGACTTGGCTACTTTGGGCAGCCGCATATTCTTGCGCGCTTTATGGCGGCCGATTCGCATCACACCATCCGCAGCGCGCGTCGTATCGGTATGATTTGGATGATCCTGTGCCTGGGTGGCGCGGTGGCGGTGGGCTTCTTTGGTATCGCCTACTTCGAGAACCATCCCGATCAGGCGGCGGGCGTAAGCCAGAACGGCGAGCGTATCTTTATCGAACTGGCGCGTATTCTGTTCAATCCGTGGATTGCCGGTATCTTGCTCTCAGCGATTCTCGCCGCGGTGATGTCGACCTTAAGCTGCCAGCTGCTGGTGTGCTCCAGCGCCCTGACCGAGGATCTCTATAAAGGCTTCCTGCGTAAAAACGCCAGCCAGAAAGAGCTGGTGTGGGTAGGGCGCTTGATGGTGCTGGTGATTGCCTTGATTGCTATCGCGTTGGCTGCCAACCCGGAAAACCGCGTGTTAGGTCTGGTGAGCTATGCGTGGGCTGGCTTCGGTGCCGCCTTTGGTCCGGTGGTGCTGTTCGGCGTGTGCTGGAAACGCATGACGCGCAACGGCGCGTTGGCCGGTATGGTGATTGGCGCGCTGACCGTATTGCTGTGGAAAGATTATGGCTACGCCGAGCTGTATGAAATCATCCCAGGTTTCGCGTTCGCCAGTATCGCGATTGTGGTATTTAGCTTGCTGGGTCGCGGCCCATCAGAAGCGGCACAGCAGCGCTTTGCTGCCGCCGAAGCCCAATACCACAGCAAGTAACCTCTATCGCCATTGATGGCGACGTGTTTGATGAACCCCCGGGTGCGCAGGAGTGCGCACCCTTAAAACCCGCTCCCCCATCCGCAAAACAAAATTAATTTCCTGCAGTGACTTGTATTTCTCTCTTCAGTAATGATAATCACTATCGTTCGCACTTTACGTTTTTTTACCTAAGGTTTACCCTTCTTAAAATTCAAGAGGTTGGTGATGTTCGTTCCCTTTCTCATTATGCTGCGTGAAGGTCTGGAAGCAGCGCTCATCGTCAGCCTGATTGCCAGCTATCTCAAACGCACTCAGCGTACCCAATGGTTTCCCGCCATGTGGGCCGGCGTATTTATCGCTGCCGCGCTCTGCTTAGCGTTGGGCATCTTTATTAATGAAACTACCGGTGAGTTTCCTCAGAAACAGCAGGAGCTGTTCGAAGGCATTGTCGCGGTGATTGCCGTGGTGATCCTGACGTCGATGGTGTTCTGGATGCGCAAAGTTTCGCGCAATATCAAAGCCACGCTGGAAAAATCGGTCGATCAGGCGTTGCAGAAGCAGGGCAGCAGCGGCTTCCCGCTGGTGCTGATGGTGTTTCTGGCGGTAGCGCGTGAAGGGCTGGAATCGGTGTTCTTCCTGCTGGCCGCGTTCACGCAAGATGTGGGTTATGCGCCGCCGCTCGGCGCGGTGCTCGGCCTCGCAACCGCCGTGGCGCTGGGCTTTTTGCTCTATTACGGCGGCATTCGCCTGAACCTGGCGCACTTTTTCCGCTGGACCAGTTTGTTCATTCTGTTTGTCGCAGCGGGTTTGTCCGCCGGCGCCATTCGCGCCTTCCATGAGGCCGGTTTGTGGAATCACTTCCAGGATGTGGCGTTTGATATGAGCAACACGCTCTCAATGCACTCGGTGTTCGGCACGCTTTTGGAAGGGATTTTAGGTTACCAGGAAACGCCAAGCGTCAGCGAAGTGGCGGTGTGGCTTGCCTATCTCATCCCGGCGCTGCTGCTGTTTTTCTTCCCGGCCCGGCCTGCAGTCAACGCGGCACGTACCACACGCTGAAATTTAATCAGGCGCGATTGCGCGCCTGTTCTTCCATGTAACAGGGATATCACTATGACGATTCGCTTCCGCCACAAGGCGCTGTTGGTTGCTATGCTGGCGCTTTCCGGCGCGGCTACTGCTGCCGTCCCGCAAGTCACGGTCACCGTGACGGACAAACAATGTGAGCCGATGTCGCTCAACGTGCAGGCCGGTAAAACCCAGTTCATCATCAAAAACAACAGCCAGAAAGCGCTGGAGTGGGAGATCCTGAAAGGGGTGATGGTGGTGGAAGAGCGTGAAAACATCGCGCCTGGCTTCAGCCAGAAACTCACCGCCAATCTGGAGGCGGGCGAATATGGCATGACCTGCGGCCTGCTCAGCAACCCGAAAGGCAAGCTGGTGGTGAGCGGCGATGCGAAGCAAGCGGCAAACGGTAAACCGGATGTGCTGGAGCTGGTTGGCCCGATCGCCGACTACAAAGTCTACGTGATGAATGAAGTGAAAGAGCTGGTAGCGGGCACCAAAGCGTTTACCGATGCGGTGAAAGCCGGCGACATCGAGAAAGCCAAAGCGCTATTCGCACCTACGCGCGTGCATTACGAGCGTATTGAACCTATTGCTGAGCTGTTCTCCGATCTGGATGGCAGCATTGATGCGCGTGAAGATGACTTCGAGAAGAAAAATGAAGATCCGAAATTCACCGGTTTCCACCGCCTGGAAAAAATCCTGTTCGCCGATAACACCACCAAAGGTGCCGAAGAGTTCGCCAGCAAGCTAAATCAGGATGTGCTCGATCTGCAAACCCGCATCAGCGAACTGGCGTTCCCACCGGCGAAGGTGGTTGGCGGCGCAGCCGGTCTGATTGAAGAAGTGGCCTCCAGCAAGATCTCTGGTGAAGAGGATCGTTACAGCCGTACCGATCTCTCCGACTTCCAGGCCAACATTGATGGCGCGCAGAAAATCGTTGACCTGCTGCGTCCGCTGCTGCAGAAAAACAACCCGCAGCTGCTGGCGAAAGTGGATGCTAACTTCAGGAAAGTCGACGGCATTCTCAGCAAATATCGCACCAAAGATGGCTTTGAATCGTACGAAAAACTGACTACCGCTGACCGTAACGCGCTGAAAGGCCCGATTACCACGCTGGCGGAAGATCTCTCACTGCTGCGTGGAACCTTGGGTCTCGACTGATCATGAGTGAAAAAAATGACGCGGCGCAGCCGTCGCGTCGTCGATTATTGCAGGGATTAGGCATGTTGGGTGGCGCAGCCGCCCTCGGCGGCGGTTGTCCGTTCCATACCGCAACCGCCGATAGCTTCTCTCCCGGCACGGTTGCACCCAACTCGCGCCAGCAGGCGCAACCTTTTTACGGCGCCCATCAGGCCGGTATCGTCACGCCGCAGCAGGCATCCATGATGCTGGTGGCGTTTGATGTGCTGGCGAGCGACAAAGCCGAGCTTGAACGTCTGTTCCGCTTGCTAACCGATCGCTTCGCTTTTCTCACGCATGGTGGACCGGCGCCGGCGGTCACCAATCCGCAGCTGCCGCCGATGGATTCGGGGATTCTCGGTGCCGATATCGCGCCCGACAATCTCACCATGACGTTATCGGTTGGCACCTCGCTGTTTGATGAGCGCTTCGGCTTAAGCAAACACAAGCCTGCGCAGCTGCAAACCATGACGCGTTTTCCCAACGATTCGCTGGATGCGGAACAGTGCCATGGCGACCTGCTGCTCCAGATTTGCGCCAACACCCAGGATACGGTGATTCACGCGCTGCGCGACATCATTAAACGCACACCCGATCTGCTGGCGGTGCGCTGGCGTCGCGAAGGTTTTATTGCCGACCACGCGGCGCGCAGCAACGGCAAAGAAACGCCGATCAACCTGCTGGGTTTCAAAGATGGTACCGCCAATCCCGATACGCATAATCCGGCATTGATGGATCAACTCTTGTGGGTCACGCACGAACAGCAGGAACCGGCGTGGACGCACGGCGGCAGCTATCAGGCGGTGCGTATTATCCGTTTTCACGTAGAGATGTGGGACCGTACGCCGTTCGGCGAGCAGCAAACCATCTTCGGTCGTGAGAAGTTATCAGGCGCGCCGCTGGGTATGAAAAACGAGCATGACGTACCGGATTACAGCAAAGATCCCGATGGCGATTTTATCGCGCTGGATGCGCATATTCGTCTCGCCAATCCACGCACGCCGGAAACCGACAGCAGCTTGATGCTGCGGCGCGGTTACAGCTATTCCAGCGGTATTACCGGATCGGGCCAGCTGGATATGGGGTTATTGTTTGTTTGCTACCAGCATGATTTAACCAAGGGCTTTATTACCGTACAGCAGCGTCTCAATGGCGAAGCGCTGGAAGAATATATTCGCCCGATTGGGGGCGGATACTTTTTCGCGCTGCCGGGCGTGGCGGATAAAAACCATTATCTCGGGCAATCTTTATTGCAGGCCTGATTAATAAATGTGCAGCGCCTGCGATGGTCACCGCTTCGCAGGCGCATTTGTTAAGTATTCCTTAAACTTTCCGCTGGAAGTAATCACTTCCGAATGTTCTTAAAAAGTTATGTTACCCGTTAATAAATCATCTATATGATAAATATGATAAATTTAATTTAAGGTAAAAGACCTTAGGCTTCGCTTATCTTTTTTTCTTTACTGCTAAGTAAAAATAATGTTGCAAACCACCGCAAATATGATGCACTTTATTCATAAGCGTTGTCAGTTGTGTGGCTAAGCCACTGGAGTTCGCGCATGATTCGTCTCTCTTTGGGACAGTTAAATAGTTTCACCACACGCAGTCCACTGCGGGGGATTTCTTCCCTCCAACGTAACCTCGCTACTTTTCAAACATCGTTCTTGTTCAATCTCATTTTCTTTACCGGTGCGCGCCTGCGTCTCGGCGCTGATGCACACCATTCTCACTGGCTCGACACGGCTTACAAGGAAGCCAACTAAACCTCTAAAGCGTTCAAGTCATCGCCGCGGGTGATCCGCCGCGATAAATGAAACCAACTGTAAGGTGCCACTATGGGAAGACAGAAAGCAGTGATCAAAGCACGTCGTGAAGCAAGACGCGTTATTCGTAGCGACTCTCGCAGTCACCGTCAGCGTGAAGAAGAATCGGTCACTTCGCTGGTGCAAATGGGTGGGTTGGATTCGATTGGTATGGCACGTGATGCACGTGACCGCGGGCCGATTGAAGCCAGAAATGAAGCTCAGGCACACTATCTCCATGCCATAGAAACGAAACAGCTTATTTTCGCCACCGGTGAAGCCGGCTGCGGAAAAACCTGGATTAGCGCAGCCAAAGCGGCTGAGGCCCTGATCAATAAGGATATCGAAAGGATTATCGTAACGCGCCCGGTGCTGCAGGCGGATGAAGATCTCGGTTTCCTTCCCGGAGATATTTCCGAGAAATTCGCGCCTTATTTCCGACCGGTCTATGACGTTCTGGTTAAACGTCTCGGCGCTTCCTTTATGCAATACTGCCTGCGGCCCGAAATTGCCAAGGTAGAGATCGCGCCCTTCGCCTACATGCGTGGACGTACCTTTGAAAATGCGGTGGTGATCCTTGATGAGGCACAAAACGTCACCGCCGCACAGATGAAGATGTTCCTGACTCGCCTGGGGGAAAACGTGACGGTTATCGTCAACGGCGATATTACCCAGTGCGACCTGCCATCCCACGCCAGGTCAGGCCTTGCCGATGCGTTAGCGCGCTTCGAAGAGGATGAGATGATCGGCGTGGTGCGTTTCGGCAAAGAGGATTGCGTCCGTTCAGCGCTGTGCCAACGCACGCTGCACGCTTACAGTTAACCGTTTGATTGAGAATGTAGCTTAAGTAAAACCCGGCGCGCGCCGGGTTTTTTTATTGTGTCCCCCCTCGGCTCGACACCATCCCCCTGCGGTAACAATTAGCGCCATTGTATTATTGATACCTGTAAAAGTATTTTTGGTGATAAATGGCACTCCCGGTCAAAAATAATTTTAAGAACAATCCTAGTCACTTTATCAGGGTTCATCAGGGGCTTAACTCAAATCATAAGAAATTTCCTATATAAATCAGACTGCAAAGATCATCTCGCTTTATTGCCTTCCTAAAATTCCAGCTATATATTCGCGCGGTAACACACAGGGAAAGTGTGCCTACGCGTGCTTTCCGCGCCATTTTTACAAGGAGTAAACATGAGCAACTCTTACCAGAACGAAATCCCTAAAGCCCGTATCAACCTCAAGCTAGACCTGCACACCGGTGGAGCGGCGAAGAAAACCGAGCTCCCTCTCAAGCTGCTGGTGACCGGCGATTTCAGTAACGGCGCGGAAGACCGCCCGCTGTCTGAACGCGAAAAAATCAACGTCAACAAAAACAACTTCAACAGCGTGCTGGCCGATATCGCGCCAGCGGTGTCATTTGCCGTGCCGAACACCCTGGCCGGTGACGGCAGCGAAGAGAACGTTCAGCTTAACTTCCGCGACATGAAGGACTTCGAACCGGAGCAGGTTGCCCGCCAAATTCCCCAGCTGCGCGCCATGCTGGCGATGCGCAATCTACTGCGCGACCTCAAATCCAACCTGCTGGATAACGTCACCTTCCGCAAAGAGCTGGAAGCCATCCTGAAAGATCCGGCACTCAGCGACGAACTGCGCAGCGAACTGTCTGCGTTAGCCACCGATCAAGCCTGATCATCCCCGTAACGGACTATTGAGAGAGAATGCTGATGTCAGTTCAGAATGAAACCCATGCTAATGGCGCAACCACCGTGCTGGACCGCCCCGCTGCGGGCGGCGTCTACGCGTCGCTTTTTGAAAAAATCAACCTCAATCCTGTCTCGGAGCTGAGCGACCTCAACGTCTGGCAGGACAATCAGGCGATGTCTGATGCCACCGCCGACGAGCGTGTCACCGCTGCGATGCAGGTATTCCTGACACGTCTGAAAATCAGTGGCGCGAAAGTAGAGAAGCTGGATAAAAACCTGCTGGATCACCATATCGCCGAGCTGGACCGCCAGATCAGCCGCCAGCTCGATGCGGTGATGCACCACGACGAATTCCAGAAAGTGGAGTCGGCGTGGCGCGGCCTGAAGTCGCTGGTGGATAAAACTGACTTCCGCCAGAACGTGAAAATTGAAGTGCTCGACGTATCGAAAGACGATCTGCGTCAGGATTTCGAAGATGCGCCAGAAATCATCCAGAGCGGTCTCTATCTGCAAACCTACGTCGCCGAATACGACACGCCGGGCGGCGAGCCGATTGGCGCGGTGATTTCTGCTTACGAGTTCGATGCCTCTGCACAGGACATCGCGCTGCTGCGTAACCTGTCGAAAGTCGCGGCGTCAGCACACATGCCGTTTATCGGTTCGGTCGGACCGCAGTTTTTCCTCAAGGATACAATGGAAGAAGTGGCGGCGATCAAAGACATCGGCAACTACTTTGACCGCGCTGAGTACATCAAGTGGAAGTCGTTCCGCGACACCGACGACTCGCGCTACATCGGCCTGACCATGCCGCGCGTGCTTGGTCGTCTGCCATATGGCCCGGATACCGTGCCGGTGCGCAGCTTCAACTACATCGAAGAAGTAAAAGGCCCGGATCACGATAAATACCTGTGGACCAACGCCTCGTTCGCCTTCGCCGCTAACATGGTGCAGAGCTTCATCAGCAACGGCTGGTGCGTGCAAATTCGCGGCCCGCAGGCCGGTGGTGCGGTGCAGGATCTGCCGATCCATCTGTACGATTTGGGCACCGGCAACCAGGTGAAAATCCCGTCCGAAGTGATGATCCCGGAAACCCGCGAATTCGAGTTCGCCAACCTCGGCTTTATCCCGCTGTCGTACTACAAGAACCGCGATTACGCCTGCTTCTTCTCGGCTAACTCGACGCAGAAACCGGCGCTGTATGACACCGCTGATGCGACGGCTAACAGCCGCATCAACGCGCGTCTGCCTTACATCTTCCTGCTGTCGCGCATCGCTCACTACCTGAAGCTTATTCAGCGCGAAAACATCGGCACCACCAAAGACCGCCGCCTGCTGGAGCTGGAGCTCAACACCTGGGTGCGCACGCTGGTGACCGAGATGACCGATCCGGGCGACGAGCTGCAGTCTTCACATCCGCTGCGCGATGCGAAAGTGCTGGTGGAAGATATCGAGGACAACCCGGGCTTCTTCCGCGTTAAGCTGTTCGCCATCCCGCACTTCCAGGTGGAAGGCATGGACGTGAACCTGTCGCTGGTTTCTCAGATGCCGAAAGCTAAAGCGTAAGGCGGAACTCAGGGATGAAAATTTATCGTCCACTGTGGAACGAGGGGGCATTGCTGTCCCCTCAGCAGTTCCAGCAGCAGTCGGCATGGGAAGCGTTTACCAAAGCTGGCCTTGCTGCGCTGACGTCTCCATTCCCATGGGGCGTAGAGCAGGTCGAATTTGACGAAACGCAGCTGGCATCAGGTCGTGCAGTGGTTCAAACACTGCGCCTCTGGTTGCCAGACGGCACGTTAATCGATACCCGCCAAAGTGATGTTGCACCTGCACCGCGTGACCTGCGCTCAGATGCGATATCAGGCAGAGACAGCATCACGCTGTTACTGGCGCTACCGCTGATGCAGGCGGGCGGCGGCAACGTCTGCGAAACCGAGGCGACGCCGGAGCGTCCGCAGCGTTATCGCCAGGAATGGGTCAACGTTCAGGATGCTTTCGGGCCGGAAGAAGAGTCAATTGCCGTGGCGCGCTTTAATCTTGCGCTGCGCTATCAGCATGAGAACAACGATGCCTGGGAAACCTGCCCGCTGTGCCGTCTGATTAGCGACGGGCAGGGCGGCTGGCGCATTGATCCGGCGTTTATTCCGCCGCTGGCACTGTTCTCTTCCAGTCATGCGCTACGTGAACGTCTGGTGCTACTGAATCGCCAGTTACGTTCACGTCGCCAGCGTTTGATGGCGATGCGTCGTGAGAGCAACGAACGTCTGGCCGATTTTGCCGTGGCCGACGTTTCGCTGTTCTGGCTGCTTAACGCGCTGAATTCTCACGCACGTGTGCTTTCCGAGTTTGAACGGTTCCCAGCGCGTCACCCAGAACAAGTGTGGGCTGAGCTGGCACGTCTTGCTGGCAGCATCATGACGTTCTCACTGGATCACGATGTTGACGCTATTCCAGGTTATCAGCATGAAGATCCGGCACAGAGCTTCCCGCCGCTGTTTGACCTGATTGCCGGTCTGCTGGAAGCCAGCCTGCCGTCGCGCGTGATTGCGCTGGATATGTCGCGCCCGGATGGACAGACGTGGAAAGCCTTGCTGCATGACATGCGCCTGCGTGAGGACGCCGATTTCTATCTGTCGGTGCGTTCAGATGTGCCAGCCTGGCAGATTGCCGAACGCTTCCCGACGCTGTGCAAAGCCGGGTCGCCAGATAACGTCAACGCCATTTCCAGTATTGCGCTGGACGGTATTCCACTCATCGCCGTCAACCGCGTTCCTGCGGCGCTGCCGGTGCGTCTGGAAAACCAGTACTTCGCGTTGGATATGGAGTGCGCCGCCTCACGTGAAATGCTCGATCAGGGCGTATGCCTGTTCTACATCCCGGCGCTGCTGGGTGAACTGGAACTTGAACTCTTCGCGGTGCTGCGCTCATGAAAAATGACATTGATATCGACGAACTGATGGCAGAAACCTGGCTGACGGTAGCGATGCTGAAGCATGCGGCTGTCATTCCGGATGGCAAAGCGCTGTATCGCAATTGTCTGACGCAGGTGGAAAAAGTGCGAGAAACACTGAAAGCCGCCAACGTCGACGAGGAAAGCATCGGCCATATCAGTTACGCGCAGTGTGCATTGCTGGATGAGGTGGTGCTGAGCCGCAAACCGGGTGAAACCGGCAACAATGATGACACCGCCGGTGCACAGCGTGAATGGCGCGCGGTTCCGCTACAGGCGCACTTCTTTGGCTCGCTGCGTGCCGGTGAAGCCTTGTGGGATCGCATTGCGGAAGTATTGCGTCAGCCCACGCCGTTGATGGCGGTGCTCACCTGCTATCACCGCGTGCTGTCGCTGGGCTTCCAGGGCATGTTCGGCGCGGCAAACGTCAATCCGAAACAGCGTGAAGAAGCGCTGGTTGCACTGAACGAACGCGTACAGCCGCTGGATCCCGCTGTTTCACTGGTGGTGCACAAGCGCAGGTTGCGTCATTACAGCCTGTTCCGTTCAGCCTGGTTTTGGGCAGGGATCGCTCTGGCTGCCACGCTGCTGGCGTGGTGGGGTGGACATCTGTGGTTACAGGCGCTGCTGGCGTCACAGCTGCCGGAGCTGCGTTCCTGATGCGCCGCTCTTTCACCTTATCCGTGCTGGCACCGACGGCGCTGTGCGTCATCGCGCTGCTATGGCTGCTGTGGTGTTTTATCGCGCTGACGCTGCCGGTGAAATGGCTGATTTCCCTGGTAATGGTGCTGGCAACCGCTGCCGTGCTGTGGCCGCTGCATAAACGCTACGCCAGCGCCTCCGCATCCAGTTCAACGCTTTTGGCTGCTGCTGCTGAAGGGCCGATTGTGCTGGTGTATGGCAACGGGCGGGACGATTTTTTTGCCGATGAAAAGGTTAAAGTCACCGCGCAGGGCAGTTTGCATCGGGCTGAAAAGATTGAGGACTTGCGCAGTACCGTTGAGCAAATCTGGGATCACTCGCCGTCGCAGGCGGGCCGCATGTCGGTGACGTTCAGCTGTATTGCCGACGAGGAGCTGGATGAAGGTGAGTTGCGCGCCCGGCTGAAAGCACTGCGCCAGCAACTGCGCGCCGTGACCGAATTGACCGGGCTGGTTCTGCCGGTAACGCTGCAATGCCAGTTTTCCGGGCCCGCTACGCCATGGATTCTGGTTCGTGACGATGAAGCCACGCTGACGGATGCGGACGGCAATCAGCTGGCGTTAGACGACTGGCAGCGTCAGGGCAGCAATATCCTCTGCATCCCGGTTATCCGGCACGCCTGGCAATTCTTACGTGAAACACTGCTCGACGAACTGCAAAAAGCTGATCGACTCAGCCCATCGGTATCGCCTGTGGCGGTTTCCATTCGCTGCGGCAGCAGCGTAGGTGCTGAAAATTCGCTCTGGCAACAGTATCTGCAACGCCATGCGGTGATGATATTTGCGCCTGAAATGCCTCCATCCCAACCTGCGACATCCTTTGCCGACCCGTTGTTCGCCGTACTGACGCCACTGATCGTTCCGGTTCAGGGCGGCAGAACCGCGCGGCGCGTGATGCTGGTGCTGCTGTTTTGCGCGCTCGTGGCTCTGGCCTGTTCCACTAATAACAACCGCAAGCTGATTGAGCAGACCGGCTATGGATTGCAACGCTGGCACGCTATTCCGATGGACAGCTACGCCGCGAAAGCCTCATCACTTAACGCTTTACAGCAGCAGGCGCTGTTATTCGAGCGCTGGCATCGTCAGGGCGAGCCACTGCGCTATGGCCTCGGTCTTTATCCCGGCGCGCGACTGTGGCTGGCACTGCAACAGGCAATCGACAGTTATGTTCCGCAACCGGCACCCAAGCCCAAGCCTGTACCGAAAATCATACGTCTCGACAGCATGTCGCTGTTCGACTCCGGCAAATTTGCACTGAAAGAGGGTTCAACCCGCTTCCTGGTGAATTCGCTGGTGGGCATTAAAGCGCGTCCGGGTTGGTTGATCGTGGTCAGTGGGCATACTGAT
This sequence comes from Pantoea leporis, assembly GCF_028048155.1. Lineage (NCBI taxonomy): Bacteria > Pseudomonadati > Pseudomonadota > Gammaproteobacteria > Enterobacterales > Erwiniaceae > Pantoea > Pantoea leporis. The sequence goes on along the minus strand of NZ_JALMEU010000012.1, from coordinate 29,318 downwards.
AACACCGGCAATCCACCGCTTAACCAGACGCTGTCACTCAAACGGGCGGAAGCGGTGCGTGACTGGATGCGTGATACCGGTGACGTGCCGGAAAGTTGTTTTGCAGTACAGGGTTATGGCGAGAGCCGCCCGATTGAGAGTAACGATACGGCGGAAGGGCGTGCGCTCAATCGTCGTGTCGAAATCAGTCTGGTACCGCAGGCGGATGCCTGTAATGTGCCGGACACAACCTTGCCGTCATCACAGGATGATGACGGTTCTGAAAACTGAAAGGAGAAATCCCAATGGCAATTCCTGTTTATCTCTGGCTGAAGGACGACGGCGGCGCGGACATCAAGGGTTCTGTTGATGTGAAGGATCGCGAAGGCAGCATCGAAGTAGTGGCGCAGCAACACAACCTCTACATCCCGACCGACAACAACACGGGCAAACTGACCGGCACGCGCATTCACACGCCGTTCCTGTTCACTAAAGAGATCGATTCTTCCAGCCCGTACCTCTACAAAGCGGTCACCACTGGTCAGACGCTGAAATCTGCCGAATTCAAATGGTATCGCATCAATGACGCCGGTCAGGAAGTCGAGTACTTCAACACCAAACTGGAGAACGTGAAGGTGGTGAAGGTCAATCCAATCATGCACGACGTTAAAGATCCATCGAAAGAGAAGCATAACCATCTGGAGCAGCTGGAGCTGCGCTACGAAAAAATCACCTGGACCTATAAAGACGGCAACATCATTCACTCGGATTCGTGGAACGAACGCGCCACAGCCTGATTACGCGTCATATTTCGCGCCGCAGGTGCGTTGGCTGCGCTCGCGCACCCCGGTCACTTACTTATGTAAGCTCCCGGGGCTGCACTCGCTTGCCGCCTTCCTGCGACACGAACTATTTAGCGTAATCCCTCCGCCGGGCTGTTTTTTGCAGCCTGGCAGATGATTTATGAATTCATCTCTTAAGGGTGAAACCACAAGTCATTTCCACCTCAGACCTGCTGACCTTATGCGCTTCGGTACACGGCGACGGGCGGTAGCGTGCCCCTAATCAGGAGATTTTGCTATGGACAGTCAGTCAGCCGCGCTTTTGCGTCGCCTCAATCCGTTCTGCGCGCAGGCGCTGGAAGCCGCCGCGTCGCTGTGCCAGACCCGCGCGCACGCCGAAATCCAGCCGGAACACTGGCTGCTCAAGCTGCTGGAGCAGGGCGAGGGCGACATCACCGTGATTGCGCGCCGCTACGAGTGGGATATGGATGCCATCTGGCAGGATTTGCTGGCGTTTCTTGACCGCCAGCCGCGCGCGGTGCGCGGGCGTCCGCAGCTTTCTTCTTCGCTGGAAGCGCTGCTGAAGCAGGCGTGGCTAATGGCCTCCGCATCTGATAATTCCCCGCAAATTCGCAGTATCCATTTGCTGATGGCGCTGGCCGACCAATCGTCGCTGGTGCGCTGTGAAGGGCTGTGGCCGCTGCTGAGCCTGCGAATGAGCCAGCTGGAACGCTTGCAGCCGATGCTGGAAGCGCAGTCCGACGAGCGTGCGGAAGCGGAGCAGCCGGAGATGCCGGTCAGCACTATCGAGAAAGCTCCCGCAGGCGAAGCCAAAGCTGCATCAACCGAAGCACTTGCCCGCTTCACCCGCGACGTCACCGCTGACGCGCGCAGCGGCAAAATCGACCCGGTATTTGGCCGCGACAACGAAATCCGTCAGATGGTGGATATCCTGTCGCGCCGCCGTAAGAACAACCCGATTCTGGTCGGCGAGCCGGGCGTCGGCAAAACCGCGCTGGTCGAAGGGCTGGCGCTGCGCATTGCCGAAGGCAACGTGCCGGACAGCCTGAAGCCGGTGAGCGTGCATACGCTGGACCTCGGCATGCTGCAGGCGGGCGCGGGCGTGAAGGGCGAGTTCGAGCAGCGCCTCAAAAACATCATCACCGAGGTACAGAATGCGCCGAACCCGGTGCTGCTGTTTATTGACGAGGCGCACACCATCATCGGCGCGGGCAACGCAGCGGGCGGCGCGGACGCGGCCAACCTGCTGAAACCGGCACTGGCGCGCGGCGAACTGCGCACCATCGCGGCCACCACGTGGAGCGAGTACAAGCAGTATTTTGAGAAGGACGCCGCGCTGGAGCGACGCTTCCAGATGGTGAAGGTGGACGAGCCGGACGACGACACCGCGTGCCTGATGCTGCGCGGCCTCAAGTCGCGCTACGCCGACCATCACGGCGTACACATCACCGACGCGGCGGTGCGCGCCGCCGTCACGCTGTCGCGCCGCTACCTTACAGGCCGCCAGCTGCCTGACAAGGCGGTTGACCTGCTCGACACCGCCGCTGCGCGCGTGCGTATGAGTCAGGACACCACGCCGGAGGCGATAACCCGCTTAAGAGCGAAGCTTGATGCGCTGAACATTGAGCAGCGCGCCATCCTTGACGACGAAGCGCTGGGCGGCGCGGTGTCGCAGGAGCGATTGGCAGAAATCGCCGGCCTGATTGCGGTAACCGATGAAGAGCTGGAGGCGCTGGAGCAGCGCTACGGCATCGTGCAGTCGCTGATGCAAGAGTTGCTGGAAGGCCGCAAAGACGTCAGCCAGCGCAGCGCCATCGCACAGCTCCAGACCGACCTCGACGCGCTGCAGCCCGGCGAGCCGCTGCTGACCGCCGACGTCGACGCGCGCATCGTGGCGGGCGTGATTGCCGACTGGACCGGCGTGCCGCTCTCCTCATTAATGAAGGACGAGCAGGCGGAGCTGCTGGCGCTGGAAAATCAGCTCGCCACCCGCGTGGTCGGTCAGGACGCGGCGCTGAACGCAATCGCCCGGCGCCTGCGCGCCTCGAAAACCGGACTCACCTCCGAAAACGGCCCGCAGGGCGTGTTCCTGCTGGTCGGGACCAGCGGCACCGGCAAAACCGAAACCGCGCTGGCGCTGGCCGATTTGCTGTACGGCGGTGAGAAATCATTAATCACCATCAACCTCAGCGAATATCAGGAAGCGCACACCGTTTCCCAGCTCAAAGGCTCGCCGCCGGGCTACGTCGGTTACGGCCAGGGCGGCATTCTCACCGAAGCGGTGCGCAAGCGACCGTACAGCGTGGTGCTGCTCGACGAGGTGGAAAAGGCGCACCGCGACGTGATTAACCTGTTCTATCAGGTGTTTGATCGCGGCTTCATGCGCGACGGCGAAGGGCGCGAAATCGACTTCCGCAACACCGTGATCCTGATGACCTCGAATCTCGGCAGCGATCAGTTGATGCAACTGCTGGAGGAAAAGCCAGATGCCGCCGAATCCGACCTGCAGGAATGTCTGCGCCCGATCCTGCGCGACCACTTCCAGCCCGCGCTGCTGGCGCGCTTCCAGACGGTGATTTACCGCCCGCTGGCGCGCGACGCCATGCGCATCATTGTGGAAATGAAGCTCCGCCAGGTCAGCAAACGTCTGCAACGTCATTACGGCATCCGCACCACCATCGGCGAAGGCCTGTACGACATGCTTACCGACGCCTGCCTGCTGCCGGACACCGGCGCGCGCAACGTCGACAGCCTGCTGAATCAGCAAATTCTGCCGGTGCTGAGCCAGCAAATCCTCAGTCATCGTGCGGCGGGTAATCATCCACAGCACCTGACCATGGACTGCACGGAAGAAGAGGGCATCGTACTGGCGTTTGATGAGGTGAACCATGAGTGATGAGGTCATTTCCCTGGTGAAAAAGGCGGCGCAGACGCTGGGCCATTCGCGCTACCTGATGCAGGTGCACGGCTGCGACGAGACGCTGGACGTGCTGAAGTTTCAGGCCGAAGAGGCGCTGAGCGAAACGTGGTGCTATGACGTCATCGTAACCTGCGAAAACGCGGATATCGCCTGCGAGGCGCTGCTGATGAAGCCGGCTTCGTTCACCTTTCAGGTGCCGATGTTCACCGGCGCACCCGCCACGCCGGTACGCACAGTGTTTGGCGTGGTGCAGACGTTTCGCCGCATCTCAACGTCGAAGGATGAAGCCCGCTACGCGCTAACGCTGGTGCCGCGCCTGGCGATGCTCGGTCACACTCATCGCAGCGAAATCTACCTCAATCAGTCGGTACCGGAAGTGGTGGAGCAGGTGTTGCGCTCGCACGGCTTCGAAGGCCCGGACTTTGAGTTCGGCCTGTCGCGTGAGTATCCGCAGCGCGAACTTATTACCCAGTGGCGCGAAACCGACCTGGCGTTCATCCAGCGGTTGCTGGCCGAAGTGGGGATTTTCTGGCGCTTCGACATGGACGCGCGCCTTGAGCAGGACGTGGTGATATTCCACGATTCGCAGCAGCACTATCAGTTCGGCACCTCGCTGCCGCTGCGACCGGCGTCGGGCCTGAGCAATACCGGTCAGGAATGCATTCTTGATATTCACACCGGTCGCAACGTGGTCACCGGCAGCGTCAGCACCCGCGACTACAACTACCGCGAGGCGCTGGTGCCGCAGGACAGCACGCAGAGCATCAGCAGCGCGGAAGGCATCACCATCGGCGAAGCGTACCGCTACGCCGAGCCGTTTCTGTCGGAGGGTGACGCCGGGAGCACGGAGTCCGGCGCGTTCTTCGCCCGCCTGCATCATGAGCGACTGCTTTGCGACCAGCTGCAGGCCAGCGGCACCACCAACCGCGCGCAGCTGACGCCGGGTCAGGTGCTGGAGAGCCACAGCGGTCTGCCGGACGGATTGCAGGACGGCGTGCTGATTACCCGCGTGCGCAGCCACGGCTCACGCAGCAGCAGCTTCATGCTGGCGTTTGACGGCATGGCGTACAGCGAAACCGTCTGCTGGCGACCTGCGCTGCTGCGCCGTCCGGTAATTGCCGGCACGCTGCCGGCGCGCGTGGAGAGCATCGAAAAGAACGACACCTACGCGTGGTTGGACAGCACCGGGCGCTACCGCGTGAAGCTGGACTTTGACCGCAGCGACCGCGAGACGGGCTACGGCTACCTGCTGGTGCGCATGGCAAAACCTTACGCGGGCGCGGACTACGGCTGGCACGCGCCGCTGCTGGACGGCACCGAAGTGTCGATAGCCTTCGACGGCGGCGACCCGGACCGTCCGTACATCGCCCACGCGCAGCACGACTCCGAACATCCCGACCACGTTACGCGCGACAACCACAGCCGCAACGTGCTGCGCACGCCGGCGAACAACAAGCTGCGCATGGAAGACCTGCGCCAGCAGGAGCACATCAAGCTGGCGACCGAGTACGGCAAAAGCCAGCTCAACATGGGGCATCTGGTGGACGCGCAGCGCAAACAGCGCGGCACCGGCTTTGAGCTGCGCACCGATGAATTTGGCGCAGTGCGCGCCGCGCGCGGCCTGTTCCTGAGCTCGCACGGCCAGCAGCAGGCGCAGGGCGAGGTGCTGGAGATGTCGGCGGCGGTCGGACAGATATCGAACGCCAACAATCAGATGACGGCACTCACTAACGCCGCCGAAACCGCTGGCGCGCTGACCGGAGACATTAACGCGCAGGCGAACCTGCTGTCGGACCGGCTGAAGAATCTGCAGTCCGCCGCGCTGCTGGCGAGCGCGCCGCTCGGCGTGGCGCTGACCTCGGGCGAGCATCTGCAGCTGACCAGCAGCCAGAACACGATGCTGAATGCCGGTCACAACCTTGACGCCGGCGCGATGAAAAACCTGTCGCTGGCCGCCGAAAAGGCGCTCGGCCTGTTCGCCCACACCGGCGCGATGACGATGATTGCCAATCAGGGCGAGGTGTTGATGCAGGCGCAGCACAACGCGATGACGTTCAACGCCGCGCAGCAAATCACGGTGACCAGCACGGAAGATGAAATCGTCATCAGCACGCCGAAAACGCTGACGCTGAACGGCGGCGGCTCATACCTAAAGCTGAGCGGCGAAGGCGTCGAGCACGGCTCGCAGGGGCCGATGATTATGAACGTGGCGCAGTATCTGATACCGGCGGGCGGGGCGGATTTACCCATGGAAACGCCGGACTTCAAAACCAGTGAAATCAGCGTGATTACCCGCAACGTGCCTAAATGGGCCAGCGAATAACAGGGACGGTTATTTATGCCAGCAGTATTACCAAAGTTCAGTTTTCCGGTGCCCGCAAACAAAAGCGGGCAGGCCTTCGGCTCCGCTGAGGAGTTGCTGGCGAAGCTCGGTAGCGAAAGCTCCGGGCAATTTCTTGTCGGCCGCCAGGGCATGTGGCACGGCGGGATTCACATCACGGAAGAGACCATTCCGTGGTGTGCCCTGAGCACAAACAGCGAAGCGGAAAAGGCGTTCTATAACAATCAGCCCTACAAAGGTGAACAGTTTGTCCGCTGCATGGCGGACGGCGAGATTGTGGCGTACCGGGTATGCAAAGACTACGACAGCGCAGCCATCAGCTGGAATAACGCCCAGCTGCATATGTCGAACTCGTTTGTGTTGGTGAAGCATTACATTCAGCTGGGTGAAACAGCGGCAAGTGGCCTGACGTTTTATACGCTGTATATGAATCTCGCGCCGTTCAGCGCCTATGCACAATCGGGTGGTGAGCTGACGCGCAAGGTAGTGAAAGCACAGAAATTCTACATGAGCGCGGAGGATGTGACGGCGAAACCGGCAAATTCTGCCGGGATGCTTTCAGCCGGAATACTTGTCACGCTGAGCGACAATATTATCAGCCGTGCGTCGGACAATAGGCAGTTTACCGAAGTGACGCTTGTTGCTGAGACAAAGAACGCAGCGGGCACAATGTTAGCCGCAGGCACAAAGATCTGGACCGTTTCGGATCGCGGTTCATTGGCCTCCAGCGCCAGTGCGCCAAAGCCATCCTGGTGGGTAAAATGTGCTCCGGCTTACGGGGCTCAGTCCGGTGTCCAGATCAGCGCCGTGCTACGCACGGGCGTGAAATATTATCTGAGCAGCGATGACGTTCAGAAAGGCATTTCGCCAGGGGAACTAACGGAAGGATTTCCGCTGAGCTACGAACCGGATAATGCTGCGCAGCAGACAACGCGCGCGATTATGAAACCGGGGATAAACCCGCCAGAGCCGTCCGGCGCGCTGAATACCTTCAGCCTGGCAACGCTGGGTAAAGACGTGGGCAAGCTTAAGAAAGGTGACCGCGTATGGGTTGTGTCTGATGCGGACTATCAGACGCCATCAACACCTACCGCATCCGGCGCGCAACCAACGTTTGATGGCGTGGTAAAGCCGGCAACGGCTATTTCCATCAGCGCGGGTGACAGCATCGGGCATCTGGGCTTTTATGAACTGCCAACAGACAACGGCAAGAGGTCGCGCTATCAGGTGCACATTGAGTGCCTGAGCATGGATGACGTGGCTAAGTTTATTGGCAATCCAGAAAATGTGGGGACAGACAAGCCAGCGTTTCTGAAATTTAAACCCGGACTAAAGCTGTTCGATAAAAATGAAGCTGGACAGATTACTGCAAGCGAGCGCCAGACCAAATCCGATGGCATCGTGACGCTGGCAAAAGTGCCGGTAGTAAAAGAAGGTGACCAGCCGAAATATTACCAGATCCGTCAGGAAGGCGGCTGGATCGCGTCGGCAGACGCGCAGCTGATTTCACAATATGCGCTGGCTGAACGGGGTTTTGCGGTGCTGAATAAGTCATCAGCCAGTTTTGACCTGATTGATGGCAAGTTACAACCTGACAATATAGTGAAAGAAATTTTGCAACAACTGGAGGCAGCAGCAAAAGCGGATAATCGTCCAGGCTATGCGCTCAATCAGTATAACTACCAGCGCCTGCTGGCGAAGATAGACAGTAATAATGACGGCACCTATTCCATCGATGAATATTTGCAGGCGCTAAATAACGTGTCCTACCGTGATCGCTTACAGCGCATCATCGCTAAACATCCCAGCGAGTGGTATTACGGTAAAGATGACCCGATGTGGAAAACCTATCTGGATACACTGACGGGTGAGCACTCGAAGTGGAAAACCTATCTGGAAACATTTATTGAGAAAGTGACGTGGATGAAGCAGGTGACGGGAATGGGACCTGAGCCATGGCATATGCATCCAATAGTTTTAATCGATTCACTTACACAAAAAACATCGGGCAGCATTTCTTGCTCCACTTGCCAGAGCGGTATAGAGATAAGTCCAGAGTTGCTTATTCATTGTTTTGGTATTAGTACTGAACAAGCTGAACTATATGCTCCACTCATGACAACCTCTTTTGCTAAATATGAAATTGATAATTGCTTAAGGATTTCTCACTTCTTAGGGCAAATTGGAGTGGAAACTCAGATGCTTACAAAGCTCAGAGAAGGGTTTTATTATAAGGATGGAGATAGGTTGTGGAAAATATATTATACCCAATTGAATTTGGGATTATCCAAACGATTCCCGAGTTATACTGAGGCGCAAAGAAAACAATATACCAAAGATCATCTTGTAAGAAATGAAGATGAACTGGCCAAAACATTATTCCCAAGTGATTTCGATGGAATGGATTATCGAGGGCGCGGTTTGATACATCTGACTCATGAAGGTACTTATAAGAGTTATAAAGATTATAGTGGAAATGATGTTGTATCAAACCCTAAATTACTAGAGAGCTCGCCTTCGCTTGCAGTTGACTCAGCTTGTTGGTTTTGGTCTAAGTTTGCAAAAATTAACACCCTTGCAGATTCGGATAATCTTAGCGCATTAACATATAAAGTTAATACAGCAAGATTAGATATGGCAAAAAGGGGTGTTATTCAAAAGAATGCATTGGATTATTTAAAGAAGAAAATTACGAGGTGTGTTAAATGAAAGCTAAAATTATAGCTCTGTTTTTTTTGTTTTTTTCATGGAGTGTTATTGCGTGTGATGATGTTAAATTGCAGTCTAGTTTAAAGTCAAATGGCTATGAATTAATCGATGCATTTAAATCAGAACGTTTCAAAGAAGGAAGTTCAATCTATTTTTATAAGTCAATAACTGATGAACATCCGGATGTTAACGCTTCATTTATGCCTGATAGATGTTTTTCTGATAAGAATTTCATATTTGATGTTTTTTCCTTTGATGGGAGTGTGGCAAATGTCGAGTCTGTTTTTTGGGGGAAAGGTAAATTCAAAAGCAATTTATTCATTATAGTTAGTTGGATTTACAATCTTGATGGTATTAACACCGTTGGTAAATACTATAGTGTTTACGCATATGATTTCATAGACGGAAATATAAAGAAAAATGAACTGGTTACTTCATACTTCGATGAAGGACAGGATGGCTTAGTTGATGGGAAAACCGTAAAGTATGCTTTCAAAAAAGCAAGTGATGTATGGGGGTATTTAAAAGAGAAATGATTATTATCTCAGTAATTTATTGTCCGTTTTTTATTTTTTAAGGTGTCAGTTGAGTTTGCTTATTTTATTTGATGTGTTTTTTAACTTGATTAAATTAGCGTAAAACATTCTTTGCACTGATGATTATAACAGGTGTGGACATAATTTTGATAACTTCAGGAAAGATAAGTCTTCTGCTTCTTAATTTTTGAGTTTGATTATGAGGTTATTTGTTTTCTTCATTAGTACTATTTTATCTTTTAATGTTCTTGCAAGAAATGATTGGTATGAAGTGCAAAACTATAAAGGATTTGTAGGAGTGTATCCAATTGAGCTATCGATTCAGAAATATAATTTTGGTTCTGGAGTGAACATTAAAGGTAGTTATTTTTATAATAAGAAAATGACGCCTATAGCTCTCTTTGGTAAGAAGTTAAATGATGAGCTTACAATCTGTGAAGTTCATGGGGTTAAGGATTATGAAGACTATATTGTAAATGGGGTAATGTTTAATCCAGAGAAATGTGAGTTCAAATTGTTGGTTAGTGATAATAATCTTAATGGTAGTTGGTCTAGCAATGGTAAGGAATACGATGTTAAATTGACAGCTACTAATTCATGGGTTAATGGAGTCCTTACCGGTGAATCACTAATAATTCCTTTTTGGGGAAGTGATGCTGGTTACTCTTTCTTTGGTGTCTATAAAGCCCAAAAAGGCGAACTGATTATTAATAAAATCAATGTGATTGAAAAGAAAAATGGTAAGGTAATCCAAACTATTAACCCTCAGTCTGATAAGTGTGATTTTGGTTTTTACATGACAGCTATCTATCAGAATTTAGAAAAGGATAATGGGGGCTCATTTTTAAATTGTTACAGTATTAAAGGGGATGTAGTAAGTGAGCTGAAGTATTCAAAAAGAGAAAGAAACTATGTAATAGTTAATCAATAATCGAGTGTTTTTAGGTTTTTAATGATCATTTTTAATTAAAGGATGGTTAAAGAAAAATATAGTATCAAGGGTTATAAAAAACCTTTTTTATAGATTTTTCTTATTGAGGTAATAGATACTGCGAGGGAGTGTCTTTGATTCTCATTTTTCAGTTCACCACTGCCAGTGATGTTGTCAATTCTATATGCATAGTGTCTGCTTTTTATAAAGGAAATTTTGGTAAAATGAAATTAACAAATACCTCAACCTTAAAGGTGAAATAGCTGTAGTCTGCTAAATAGAATACACGTCCAAGCTACACACTTAATTAGCATAACTACCTGGAGTTGCTGGCTTAAATAGGGGGGTAATGGCTACAGCTATTGCATCGATGAATATAAGTTTGCCGGTAAAATAACTGATTAAATCGCGAGATTTAATTCACTATAGGATGGGCTATGAAAGGTTATCATTATCTAAATATGACTTATATATTTTATTTTTCCATTCCAACATCTGCCTTAAGTGACGTTACTATTAAGTCGCCACTCGGAACTAGCGTGATATTTTCAGAAAAGATAAACGGAGCTAATTATTACTTTGATGCTTGGCGGGCATTATCTTTTAATGGGAATGGCTATGTTATAGACCTTGGCATCAAAGATCGCTATTTTACGGAAGATGGCTCAACTAAAGTTTCTCCATCGGGAAGGTACTTGATTTTAAATAGTATCTCTGGAGGATACATAAGTGATGAAGGAGAAGAAAAAGAATATGTTGACAAGGCTCATTGTAGCATTGTAGACATGAAAAACGGTTGTTATGTAAGCGATTGGGAAGGTGATGCATGTGGTTATGATTGGAAAAAAAATGAAGATGTACTGGAAAACTCCCAAGGAACAGACACCTTTGATTTCAAGTCACTTCGACCAACAATTAAAAATGTTAAAGACAATCTCGCATCACTTAATAAATTAACAGTAAAAAGGTATTTGCGTTGTGATGCTCCTGATAATGACAACATCAATACTTATCAAGAGTTAGTTAGAAAGAATAAAGAGTCTAAATCAATAGTAAATGAGTATATTTTAAATTATGTAAGGGGTATAAAGTCTGAGAAAAAAATTTCTAAGAAATCATATTTGTTTTTATCTCCAGACGATAATAGCAAAACAAGTGCTTATCTTGTTACTGGTGATAAGGTAAAAGTTATACAAACTTCCAAAGACAATAATTGGATTAATATTGGCTATATTAATTCAAAGGGTGTGCCTCTTGTTGCATGGATCATGGCTGATTCTTTGGAAAAATAAAAAAAGTAGAAATATCATTATTTACCGTGGGTGCTTATTACCAACAGCACCACCAACCGCGCGCAGCGGAAGCCGGGCCAAGTGCTGGAAAGCCACAGCGCGCTGCCGGACGGACTGCAGGACGGCGTGCTGATTACCCGCGTGCGCAGCCACGGCTCGCGCAGCAGCAGCTTCATGCTGGCGTTTGACGGTATGGCGTACAGCGAAACCGTCTGCTGGCGTCCGGCGCCGTTGCGCCGTCCGGTGATTGCCGGCACGCTGCCCGCGCGCGTGGAAAGCATCGAAAAGAACGACACCTACGCGTGGCTGGACAGCAGCGGGCGCTACCGCGTGAAGCTGGACTTTGACCGCAGCGACCGCGAGGCGGGCTACGGCTACCTGCTGGTGCGCATGGCAAAACCTTACGCGGGCGCGGACTACGGCTGGCACGCGCCGCTGCTGGACGGCACCGAAGTGTCGATAGCCTTCGACGGCGGCGACCCGGACCGTCCGTACATCGCCCACGCGCAGCACGACTCCGAACATCCCGACCACGTTACGCGCGACAACCACAGCCGCAACGTGCTGCGCACGCCGGCGAACAACAAGCTGCGCATGGAAGACCTGCGCCAGCAGGAGCACATCAAGCTGGCGACCGAGTACGGCAAAAGCCAGCTCAACATGGGGCATCTGGTGGACGCGCAGCGCAAACAGCGCGGCACCGGCTTTGAGCTGCGCACCGATGAATTTGGCGCAGTGCGCGCCGCGCGCGGCCTGTTTCTGAGCTCACACGGCCAGCAGCAGGCGCAGGGCGAGGTGCTGGAGATGTCGGCGGCGGTCGGTCAGATATCAAACGCTAACAACCAGATGGCGGCACTCACTAACGCCGCCGAAACCGCTGGCGCGCTGACCGGAGACATTAACGCGCAGGCGAACCTGCTGTCGGACAGGCTGAAGAATCTGCAGTCCGCCGCGATGCTGGCCAGCGCGCCGCTCGGCGTGGCGCTGACCTCGGGCGAGCACCTGCAGCTGACCAGCAGCCAGAACACCCTGCTGAACGCGGGCAACAATCTTGACGCCGGCGCGATGAAAAACCTGTCGCTGGCCGCCGAAAAGGCGCTCGGCCTGTTCGCCCACACCGGCGCGATGACGATGATTGCCAATCAGGGCGAGGTGCTGATGCAGGCGCAGCACAACGCGATGACGTTCAACGCCGCGCAGCAAATCACGGTGACCAGCACGGAAGATGAAATCGTCATCAGCACGCCGAAAACGCTGACGCTGAACGGCGGCGGCTCGTATCTGAAGCTGAGCGGCGAAGGCGTCGAGCACGGCTCGCAGGGGCCGATGATTATGAACGTGGCGCAGTATCTGATACCGGCGGGCGGGGCGGATTTGCCTTATGATGCACCTGGTTTTCGTTTAAGTGAGATTGAAATATTAAACGAAATTACCAGCAAACCTTTCAATGAGTAATTGCCAGGCACTATAAAATTATCATCAACAATTTTTATCTGAAGTTAGGGGTGAATAAAGCTAACATGGAGCTTCGAGCATGAAGGGAATAACAAAGAGCTTGGTCGTTATTTTTGTATTGATGGGTTTTTCTGTTAATGCAGCAGATAATGATTATATTAACGGCCAAACAAAAATAGAACCAATAATTTCAAGTGATTTTCACTCGGAAAAAGTAAAATGTTTTTATGAAAAATACTTGGTTAGTGAAGGTGTTGATGCGTTACTTAAAAAGTATATATCTAAAGATTTGCTACGAAGCATAAATTATTCTTCCAGTTGTAATTATGATTCTGATGATGTTAGTCCTTTGAATAATAAAGAAAAGATGTGCTCAGAAAAACGAGAGTGCAAAACGAAGGGGGATAATGTCTCTTGTAATTGGAATGGAATATGGATTGAAACAGATGTTGATTACTTTACTAAGAGCCAAGATTTTTATCCTTCATGGTCAAAGCATGTTTCAGTTTCCCTTGTTGCAAAGTATGAAGATAGTGAGAGTTACAAAGTTTCATTAGGGATGAAGCCAGATCCGATAATGCAATTAAGAGTAATCGTTAGTTTAGTTGATGGCAACTGGAAAATAAGAAAAGTGACGGAATACTAGAGGCTAAACTATGTGGAATACTCAATCATCTGTTAATTTTATCAATGAAAAAGCTGAACCAAAAAGTCTTGGTAAATGTGCGGCATATGTAAGAAGGGCAATTGAGGCAGGTGGGGTAACTATTCGCATCCCTGCGCCAAGGTTCGGAAGTTCTGCTTCAGCCTGTGATTATGGCCCATCTCTTGAGGCCGTCGGCTTTAAGCCTATATTTGTTTATTCGGGGACCGATTGACACTGGAACCGTGGTAGGGCAGGTGGCCGGTGATGTTGTCGTTATTCAACCAATACAGGGGCATCCACATGGTCATATTGCATTGTTTAATGGAGTGAATTGGGTATCGGAATTTATTCAACTCAGGGGATTTTATCCCGGTCAGCAGTATAGAAATATAAAGCCAGCATTTAAATTGTATAGGTTCGAACGAAAAAATGAACAACTCCAGAACGTTGAGGAAAATAATAACAAACTCATAAAAATATGCTTTCCGGTATCTCAAAAAAGCGGAAGTGAATTCAGAAGTATCGAAGATATAACATCACATTTGGACAATGAATCAACAGGGAAGTACATGATCGGCCGCAATGGCATGTGGCATGGGGGCATCCATATTACAAATGCTACAACACCTTGGTGTGCACTAACTGGAAAAGCAGCCTCAGAGAAAATTAATTTTCAAATACCATATAAAGGAGAGCAATTTGTTCGATGTATGGCAGATGGTGAAATTGTTGCTTATAGGATATGCCATGATTATTTAGGCATTCCGTGGCAAGGAATGCCGCTAAGTTTCTCAGGATCATTTGTACTGGTGCGGCATTACATACAACTCGGAGAAACAAAAAAAAGTGGGTTGAAATTTTACACTCTATATATGCATTTGGCTCCTTATAGTGCTTATCAGAGTTCGGGAAAAAAGAATTTATGGAAGTCCACAGACCGACTATCGCTATATCGACCTGAATGGGTATTAACGGCTAGTACCAATAATCAACAGCATAGCCAAAGTTATAGAGACGGAACATTGCCAAAAGGTTCATTAGTTGAATGGGATTCCTTGGATTCCAATTTACATACAATGGCCTATAAAAACAGGGAGTATGGCCTTGTTACTATTAAATCTGTAGCTGGGGATGCGAGTAAAGAAAGCAAATTAAAATTAGTTGGATGCCAGTATTGGATGCTAGTTGATAACAATAACATTGTTCCTTCTGATACAGAGGTCCCACGTCCTGTATGGTGGCGAAAACTATCTGCTCCCTCTAAACAGATGATGAAATTCGATGAGGTTATAACTCTGAACGAACCTCTTAGCATTAGAGCTGGGGATCCGATTGGTCATTTAGGTTACTTCCAAGCAGCAAAAGAAGGAGGCTATAACTCTCGTTATCAAGTGCATATTGAATGCATTAGCACGGATGGCAACTTGGAAAGCTTTCTAACGAATCCGGAGAAAGTAGGTATAGATTCGCCGCATTATCTGAAATATTATAAGGATGTTGAATTATTTAATCTGAATGATTCAGATGGAACTTTTACGAGTAATGGAAGAGTAACAACGTCAACAGTTATATCCAGTCTGATTAAATTTAAATCTAAAGTTGATAAAGTAACTAAAAAGAAGTTCTGGTTTGATAATTCAACTGGTGGATATATTTCTGAAGATTCAAAAGGGGTTAAATTATTATCCCAGTATGATCTTAGTGAACTTGGATTCACAACTTATGTTGAGAATCCATCAAGTTTTGATCATCTTGATGGTAAAAATCAGCCTAAGGGATTTGTTCGAGGTGTATTTGAGTCCCTATTCGAAATATCTAAAAATGATAATCGAAAAAATCATGAACTTGTATCGCATAACTATAATAGACTGTTGATTAAAATTGATAGTGGCAATGGTAGGTATTCTCCACAGGAATACTTGAATGCTATTCATAATCCATTTTATAAAGATGTCATTGAAAAAACCATAGTCAAGCACCCAAGTGACTGGTATCACAAAAAAGATGATACTATTTGGCAATCTTTTATTACTCCTTTGAAAAAAAATGCTCCTGATTGGGCTAAGTATAGCGAAAATTTTTTGGATAAGATGTCATGGATGCAGGATTTGACTGATGTTAAACTAGGGCCTTCTTTATGGCATATGCATCCAGTAATGTTTTTACACGCATTACAACAAAGGGAGAAGCTTATATGGGTCAGGAGAGTTGAAGAGCTATTCGGAAGAGATGTAGCTAACGAATTTAAGTCAAAAGTAATTGAAGTTGGCAAAGATTTATCAATAGATCCTAACTACATTATGGCTTGTATGGCATTAGAAACAGGAGAGAAGTTCAATACTTCTACCAAAAATCCTAATTCAACAGCTACAGGATTAATTCAGTTCATGTCTGCAACTGCGAAAGACTTAGGAACTACTACAACTAGGTTAGCTGCCATGACTCATGTTGAACAAATGGATTATGTAAAAAAATATTTTGAAACTCAGGCTAGTAATTTTAATTACCCCACTAATAAATGGTCTCTTGGTGATGTGTATTTATCAATTTTCACACCTTCAGCTATGTTGCTTAAAGATTCGGATGTGGTTTACGCGGAAGGTCAAAGTGCATATAAAGTAAATCTCTTTCATGACCGAAATAAAGATGGGGAAATAACAAAGAAAGAGATTGTGAAAAATATTGAGGTTTTTTATAAGAAAGGTTTTATGTATGAGGGGTAATGTTATGTTTTTGAATTTTATTATGATTATGTCATTCTCAACTATTCTGTTTTGTTTAAATAGTAATGTTGCATTTGCTGATGATTTTCCGCAAATTGAGAGTTTTGCAGATAGTAACACCTGTAGTATTAAGGTTGGAAGTGATGTCATTGATAATTTTGACTGCTACGGTTCGCGCAAACCATTGCTCATATCTTATTCTTATTTATATGATTCTGATGTTGAATTTTTTGTTTACATAGAACAACCGTTAGGTAATGCATGTGACGGCGGACCACTGCACGTAATTATAAATGATAATGAAGCTGGTTATAAACTAATTGGCAAAATAGATTTTTGTGGTGGTAAATATCCAACCATAAGCAGTGGACCTTCCAGCTTTACTATAAGAATTCCACAAGTTGATTCGGCTAAAAATAATAAAATGGGGGATGTGGATATTTGGTCTTATAGAGATAAACACCTGCTGAAAATCAATTGATATGAAGGCTTTTTATTTTTTTTATCTGTCTTTGATTTCTATTGTTTAGACTTCAGTATGATTCATGCAGGGATGTGCTAAATAGGAAGATTTTTACATTCACAAAAAATCCAGCATGGTGGAATTAATTTTCTTTTACACGATGATAATGGATGTTAATTGATGTGAAGTGGCTTGCGTACTTCTGGGATGTCATCTTTCTATTTTAGTCTGATTTTTTTCATCCTTATAAAAATAAAGATTTGAATGTCATTTATAATTTTTCGAACGCTCACCAAATTGAAGATATAGTGAACGCTTGATGTTTTATTTCCAAAAAATATCCCCGTGAATTTAGCGTAAGTCCTACTCTTTTATGTGATTTAGGCTCTTTAGTTGGAATGATCTTTCTCTGTAATAAAAGAAACTAGTCTGTTGTTGATTTTTAATATGACAAGAACAGGGGGTATTGACCATGGGGAACGAAAAGCTCGAAATTAATAGTTGCCATGGTTCTGAATGTGACCATGTTTACTCTTCTAATTCGAATGAGCATATTTATTATTCGTATGGTTATAAAGTTACCGATACTTGTTCTAATGAGGTATATGAATAATGTTAAGGTCGTTATTACTGCTGTTGATGTTGTTTACTGCTTCATTCCAATCTTTAGCTGAGAATAAACAGTCATCTTCTTATGAAAATATTATAGGTAAATATACTTATACCCAACAAGGAGATGAGCTAATCGATGGTAAAAATGCTTCAATAACATGGGTTCTAAACTTCTTGCCAGAGGGGGAAGTAAAAGTTTCTATTACGTCATGGCATGCTCCATTTACTTGCGATGGTTTGTACCAAACTGAGAAAGATAATAATGAGATTAAATTAACTTGGCTCTCTGGGGAAGGCTCTGAAATGGAGTGTGATACACAGCCACCACAATTCATCGCAAAGCAAAATACAGGCACCATCCTTTTAATAAAAAGCTCATTATTCCCTTGGGATGATGAAAAATGGTTCGCATTAAATAAAATTAATTGATCGATTTAGTTGGTTATAACTCTGAATTATTGATCGTAAGGCTTTTCTATTCAAGTAATATCACACATAAGGAAATATATATGAAAATGCAGCATGCATGTAGCGCACTAGTTCTAACCGTTGTATCATTAAATGCCCATGCCGGGTTCTTTAGTTCATCTGATGATTTTAAATGCGGCAGGGAAGATGTTCTTCAGGCTGTACAAAAAAGCATTAAAGAAAGCGCGAGTGAAATATTACAGTCAAAGTATATCTCATCAGGACGTACAAGTTTCTACAATAAACCTGTCGAAGAATATCAGAAAGAGATAGATGGCCTTCAAATCAGTTTCAGCAACACCAGCACATCAGATCAAAAATCAAGTTCATTCGTAAACTGCACATCCACTATCTCAGTTAAAGTTCCTGAGGCCTCTCTAAATCTTTCGCAAGAATTGCCTCAGCAATTTTCTTTGCTTAAAGTTGGCGGCGCTTCTTTACTGAATGGTGCATTGGTCTGGAAAAACTATTCATATCAAATAAAGTTGGCAGATAATAAAAAGGATATCATCGTGGGTGATATGAATAGAATGCCTGAGGCTGTTTATAACACGGCATGGCTATCAGTAAATCATGATAATATCTTATCTGATGATCTAAAGAATAAACTTAATAATATGAGGTACTCATATGCTGATAGCGATCGGGAACTCAATGATATTTGGAAATCTTTACCTGTTTCTCTGCGTACATCTATGAAGGCTTCTCAACAGGAGTGGGTTAAGCTCAAAGCGCAAAAATGTGGAAATTTGAGTGAAGCTCAATCCGAACAAGGCGATTTGAAAGCGAAAATTGCTACTTATTCATGCCAAATTGGTATGACGGAAGAGCGCATTAATTTCCTCGGTGGTGATCGCGGATAATTAATATTAACTGGATAGCATATTTTAAAAGGCTATCCAGTTTTAATTTGTAGCTTAATTAAAAGATAAATTAATATGCTCCCATTTATCCGCAAAGGCGATAAAACCACGCACGGCGGTCAGGTTCTGACCGGCTCTGAAACCATGCTGGTTGGCGGTATCGGCGTTGCCCGCAAAGGTGACCAGGTTTCCTGCCCAAAAGAGGGGCACGGCCCGACCACCATAATTGAAGGCCATCCTGATTATCTTGATCACGATATTCCTGTCGCTTTCCACGGCCACAAATGCGCTTGCGGCTGCACGCTGATCAGTTCGTTTGCAGCGGCTAAGGTAGGCTAAGTATGCCCGTCTGGCTGGATACCATTCCTGAAAAAGCGGCAAAAGTGAAACGTCCTGACACGCGCCGCTGGTTGATATTTCTGGCGGTTGTTCTGCTCATTGGTGCGGCAATCGTTGCCTGGTTCTGGCATGGAGACCGGGCGGGCCTCATCTTCTGGTGTTCGGCTATCGGCTTGCCGCTTTGCCTGTGGGGACTGATATTTAGCCTGCGCCGCGTGGCTTATAAGGCACATCAGGTTGGTGCGCAATCGTGGGATATCGAGCGCGAACAATTAATAAGACAAGAAACTCAGCGCGGCCAGCTTCCAGCCTGGATTCTGGATGCCGGGATTGAAATTCGCGCCGGGCAGCATGCAACCAACATTGTCGATGCCATCAAAACCGCATTTCCGGTGGTCGAGCGTTTCGTGCCAACCGGCAAACTGGCGGCCATTCAATATGCTGCGCTGCCCAATCGTGAGTTCGCTGCACAGCAAGCGATTGAACGTCTGACCAGACGCATCGCCGATGTGATCGCGCCGCTGCGTGAAGATCTCTCCTGCTGGTTATTAATTGATTGTGACAGCGCTGAAGCGGCTCAGACTGAAACACTGATTCTTCAGCAACTCAATGAGCAGTCTGATCGCCCATTCAACCGCATCACGCAAAACGGTATGGCCGGGTTAGATAACTGGCTGGATCGTACGTTGGATACGCCAGCCATATTGGTGGCGATATCCGTGCATCTGCCCGAATCACCGCAGAATGGCGGCGCCGATGCTTTTACCGCCCTGGTATTAGCGA
Source organism: Pantoea leporis (assembly GCF_028048155.1). NCBI lineage: Bacteria > Pseudomonadati > Pseudomonadota > Gammaproteobacteria > Enterobacterales > Erwiniaceae > Pantoea > Pantoea leporis. Next base: position 9,455 of record NZ_JALMEU010000012.1, on the reverse strand, counting down.
ATCGGCCTTCGCACCATTATCCGGATGCTGCGCGCCTGCACCGTCCCGAAAAGGGTTCATTTGCTGGGCTGGATAAAACACTGCAGCGCGCAGTGCTGTGGGCAGACCTGAAAGCGTTGAACCTCAACGGTGCATGGATCACCGGTGAGGCCGTAACGCAGGGCGCGGCGTGGAGCAATGCCTGCGATATCTGCAAAGTCACATTCAGCATGACGGATGATCTCACAGTGCCTGACTCCGTTATTGGTTACACCCATATCTCTGCGTCCTGGCTGATGATCGCGCTGGCGCAATCGGCTCTTGAAGCTGGAGAAGCGCAGGCTATTGCCTGTCAGTCAGCGCCAGAGAGCGAAGAGATCTGGGTCATGGTGGTAAGAAAAGAGCAGGAAGAGAAAGGATTAACAGGGAATGTCTGAAGCAGAAAATAAAACCATTATTGGCCCGTGCGTCGCCGGGGCCATCTTACTGATTATCATCATCTCGTTTCTGCTCTGGGCTTTTCCTGAAGCGGTAGAAGCGGCGACTTCTATTTCACCCGTTACCGGTCTGCGCATCCTCACCTGGGCGGCGGTTGCCATGGTGTTGGTGCTGCTGATTGGCTGGACGGTAGAAAGTCTGTTTCGCCGTTCAGGTAAAACCGGCGTGCAGGCGGGAATGGAGAAGAATAAGCAGCGTGCTGCTGGTGCAAATGACTCCGTCGATGCGCCTGATGCACTTACGCAAAAAGCCTTCAGCGCGTCCACGCTGGCAGAGCATCTGCGTTTTCGCTTTGGCCGCCGCTGGCAGCGCAAGGTCAATATCATTCTGGTGCAGGGCGGTAAAGCTGATGTTGAGGCTTCTGTTCCCGCGCTCACCAGTGATATCTGGCAGGAAGGCGAAGGCTTTGTGCTGGTCTACGGCGGCGATGCGCAGTCAGAACCTGATATCGCACTGCTCGCCGAGCTGAAACAGCTGCGCTCTCGTCGTCCGCTCGATGGCATCCTGGCAATAGTCAACGGCGATGCGCTACCGGGGCAAAACGAGTGTGATGTGATGGCCCGCAATCGGCACAAAGCCGACAGTTTGCTCGGCTGGCAGGCACCTGTTTGGTTGTGGCTGCATCAGCCAACGCATTGGCCGCAGCATATCGATGCTGAAAATCCAGTTGCCGCAATGTTTGGGCCGGATGCGGATGCTAACAGTGCCACTTTGCTGATTGAAGAACTGATCCCGCGCCTGCGTAGTCATGGAACCCTGTTATCGCTGGAAGACACGCGCAATGACTGGCATCTCGATCTCGCTGAGCGCTTGCAGCACAAGCAAGGTAAAGATCTCAACAACGCCATCAGCACACTGAAAAAAAGCCCGGCAAATTATCGTCTGAGCGGGGTGATGTTTACGCCACAGCGCGTTGTGAAAGATCATCATCCGCATATTCTCAGCGCAGCCAACCTTTGGAACACATTCGCGGAAAGCTGTGCTGCCGTGCGGCCACGCAAGCTTTCCACTGACTGGATGCGCATTGCCCGTTTCGCGCTGTTTACCGTGTTGGGCTTGTGGTTCGCCGGAACGCTGTTGTCGCTGGCAGTGAACCGCACGCAGATTTATCAGGCGCAGGAAATCGCGCGCGTGGCGGCCGATACGCGAGCACCGCTGACCGATCGCTTGCAGCACCAGATGGCATTGCAGCAGGCGATTGCCCGGCTACAACATCGCCAGAAAACCGGCGCGCCGTGGTATACCCGGTTCGGTCTCAATCAGGATGCCGACACGCTGACTTCGCTGTGGCCGCTGTATGCCCACGTTAACAATGCGTTGATGCGTGATGTGGCAGCACAAACGCTGAAAGCGCAGCTTGACGATTTTGTCCGTCTTCCCCCTGCCAGCATCGAACGACTCAATGGCACCCAGCACACTTACGATCTGTTGAAAGGCTATCTGATGCTGGCGCGCCCGGATAAAGCTGATGAGGAGTGGCTGGCGAAAAACACCGCGCAACTGTGGCCGCAGCGCGAAGGTGTGCAGAAAGCCACATGGCAGACGCTGGCACCCAAACTGCTGGGATTCTGGGCGCAGAACGTTCCGCAGCGTCCTGAATGGAAAATCAAACCCGACAGTCAGCTGACCAGCACCGTGCGTCAGATTCTGCTGAAGCAAATTGGTCAGCGTAATGCTGAATCCGGGCTGTATCAGGCGATGCTTAAACGCGTGTCGCGTAACTGGCCGGATTTATCGCTGGCGGACATGACCGGCGATACCGACGCCTCAACGCTGTTCTTCACCGACGAAGTGGTGCCTGGCATGTTCACGCGCCAGGCGTGGGAAGAGCAGGTTAAGCAGGCGATTGATGATGTGGTTAGCGCACGTCGCGATGAAATTGACTGGGTGCTGACTGACAAAGTGCATCAGCCGGGCAGCGAAACCTCGCCGGAAGCGCTGAAAGAGCGCCTTACCGAACGTTACTTCACCGACTTCGGCAACGTCTGGCTGAACATGGTGAACAGCATTCAGTGGCAGGACGCGACGTCACTTTCTGAAGCGATCGGCCAGTTAAATCAGCTGGCTGATGTGCGTCAGTCGCCGCTGGTGGCGCTGATGAACACGCTGGCCTGGCAGGGAAAAACCGGTCAGAAGTCTGAAGCCTTGGCCGATACGCTGGTGGATTCAGCCAAACAGCTGGTAAGCCGCGAGAAGAAACCTAAACAGTTGATCTCACAAGCACAAGGTCCGAAAGGCCCGCTGGATGGCGTGTTCGGCCCACTTGCCAGCCTGATGGAAGGCAAAGACGGCACTGGCAGCAACGGTAATCTCAGCTTTCAGTCGTGGCTGGCGCGTGTGACGCAGGTTCGACTTAAGCTGCAACAGGTCACCAGCGCGCCAGATCCACAAGCGATGGCGCAGATGCTGGCGCAAACCGTGTTTCAGGGCAAATCCATCGATCTTACCGATACGCGCGACTATGGCAGTTTAGTCGCTGCCAGTCTGGGTCAGGAGTGGAGCGGCTTTGGTCAGGCCCTGTTTGTGCAGCCGCTGGATCTGGCGTGGCGGCAGGTGCTGGCTCCGGCAGCGGGCAGTCTGAATGCGCGCTGGCAGTCGACCATTGTGCAGCAGTGGAACACCGCCTTTGCCGGACGCTATCCGTTTAAAGCCACTGGCAGCGATGCGGCGATCCCGCTGCTGGCGAACTTTGTACGTGCCGATTCCGGTCGTATTGCGACCTTCCTGAAAACTAATCTCGGCGGCATTCTGCATCAGGAAGGTAATCGCTGGGTGGTTGATCCTTCCGCCAGTCAGGGTATGCAGGTTGATCCGGCCTTTATTGCGGCGATCAATCAGCTCTCATCGATTGCCGACATTGCCTTTTCGCAGGGCGATGCCGGTTTACGTTTCGAATTAATGGCGCGGCCTTCACAAGACATCGCTCGCGTACAGATGACCATTGATGAGCAGAAACTGGATTACTTCAATCAGATGGAAGGCTGGCAGAGCTTCCGCTGGCCGGGAGAAACCTACTACCCCGGCGCGAATCTGACGTGGCAGACGGTCACCAGCAGCGGCATGCAGCTGTATCAAAACAATCAGGGCAATTGGGGCTGGATCCGCTTGCTGGAGAAAGCGCAGAAAACGCCGCTGGATAGCAGCCGCAGCCAGCTAACGTGGAACACTTCAGACGGCAAAGCGCTGAAGTTCATTCTGCGCAGTGAGCTGGGCGAAGGGCCGCTGGCGTTACTGAAGCTGCGCGGATTTAGCCTGCCAGAAAATATTTTCGACGTGGACGCTAACGCCATTAATGACGCGGTAGTGCCGGAAGACGCCGCACCGCTCGATGAATAACAGTCGACATGACAGGGAAAAACAATGACACCAGAACAACGATTGCAGGCCAGCGCCGGAGCCACTTCTGCCAGCAATATCAGCGCGGGAATGGCGCTGTGGCAAAACTGGTTAGCACCGCTCAGTGAGAGCAATCCAACCGGTGACGATCCGGCCTATGAAGATGATTTCCAGGCGATGCGCGACGAAATCAATAAGCTCTCCGGGATGGATGCCGATCTTTTGTGCCAGATAGCGGAAACGCTGCTGTGTGAAAACGTCAAAGATATCCGCGTCATCACCTGGTACATCCTCGCCCGCTTAGTCAATGACGGTGAAAAAGGGTTGGCTGAAGGCTTGCTGCTGTTGTGCGCGATGGTGGAACGATTTGGCGATAAGTTGCATCCCCAGCGCGCCAACGCGCGCAAGGCAGCATTTGAATGGCTGAACAGCGAGAAGGTATTGAATGTGCTGGCGCGCTGGCCGGAAGTGGTGCCGGAAGACGCCAGCCTGATCGCTGGCGCGCTGGTGAAACTGTCTGAACTGACGCAGCTATGGCCGGAAAATGAGCGTCCTGCGCTGGCTGGCCTGTGCACGGCACTGCAACAGCGGCTGGACGGTTCCGGCGGCAGCGATGCGATGCTGCCGCAAAACAGCAGTAGCGCCAGCACAACCTCGCAGTCGGCTGGTTTGACGCTGTCAGCGGTGAAATCCGGACGCGATTTGCTGGATCAGGGCAAGTTACTTTCCGCGTGGCTCAGCGAACAATCGGCGGGCTGGCTCGCCTCGCATCGTCTGATGAAAACCCTCCGCTGGGACACAGTGGATGTCATCCCGCCAATGAATGCTAACAGTTGCACGCGTTTGCCGCCGCCGAAAGCGGAATACCGCGCCCAGCTCAAACGGCTTTACCTGCAACAAAACTGGATCGAACTGGTGGAGTACGCATCACAGATGTTCTGTGAGGGCGTTAATCACTTTAGCCTCGATGTGCAGTGGTATCTGTGGCAGGGATTATCCCGCGCCGGTGCGCCGTGGGAGCAGTATGCGGATTATGTGGTATCGGATCTGGCGCTGCTACTTGATCGCCTCAAAGGGCTGGAAACGCTGGCCTGGGATGATGGCACACCGTATGCCGACGAAGTCACGCTGAACTGGATCAATGAGAAGGTGAAGGGCAACAACAGCGGACTTGGTGAAGACGCGGCGGTGATGGTTAGCAGCGATGCGGATGACGTGCTGGCGCTGGAAGCGGAAGCGATGACCAAGGGCGATAGCGAAGGCCCGGAAGTCGCGCTGGCTTGGCTGCAAACCCGACCGGGAACAACTTCCGCGCGCAGTCGCTGGTTGATGCGGCTGGTAATGGCGCGTATCGCCGAGCAGTTTGGCCGCAATGAAATGGCGCTGCATCTGCTGGGTGAACTCAGCGACAGCGCACCGCAAATGACGGTGATTGAGTGGGAGCCTGCGTTGATGTTTGAAGTTTATTCCCGTCGCCTGCGCTTGCTGCGCATGAAGTCATCGCGCAGCGAAACCGACAAAACGCGCCTCACGCCAGAAATGGACAAGCTGATTGCCGCGATGATTCAAATCGATCCCTCCAGAGCCTTTGTGCTTTGTAACTAATCACCGCACGTTCCCGTAGCGGCGCAATTTATTACGTTGTGTTGACCTTTTAAAATCAACTGAACGCGATAAATCGCGCCGCTACGATTGTGCGTGCTGCAATTCACTGCAAATGAATATGACTTTCCAGGAATCCCTACATGGATGATTTAACCCTGCGCTATTACGAAGCGGAGATGCGCTATTTGCGCGAAGCCGGCAAAGAGTTTGCCCGCGCCCATCCCGACCGCGCAGCAATGCTCAACCTCGACAAACACGGCGCGCGCGATCCTTACGTTGAACGCCTGTTTGAAGGCTTTGCGTTTCTGATGGGGCGCATGCGTGAAAAGCTCGATGACGATCTGCCGGAACTGACCGAAGGCTTAGTCAGCCTGCTCTGGCCGCACTATATGCGCACCATTCCGTCGCTCTCGGTGGTGGCGTTTAATCCGCAGTGGCAAACGCTGCGCCAGGCGGAAGTTTTGCCTGCGGAATTCGCCGTGTTATCCCGACCGGTTGGGCAGCATAAAACCGCCTGTCAGTATCGCACCACGCGAGATTTGACCTTGCAGCCGCTAAACCTGGCCGATGCGCGACTGCACACCGAAACTAACGGACGCTCAACCATTCGCCTGCGTTTTGACTGCCCGGCAAAAGTCGATTGGAGCAAAGTAGGCATGGATAAAGTCTCTGTTTATCTGAATGCCGACAGCCCGGTTGCCTCGGCGCTGCATCTGGCGCTTACGCGCAAGGTGCACGCGATGTATGCCCGCCACGCGGGTACGCATACGGAGCGCAATGCGTTTGATGGCTGGTGCAAGCCGATGGGTTTCGACGATGCTGATCGTCTATGGCCGAAAGGCGAAAGTGCCTTCAGTGGTTATCAGTTGCTGCTGGAATACTTCAGCTTTCGTCAGAAGTTTATGTTTCTGGAACTGCGCGGGCTCGAAGGCATTGGTTTGGACGCCGACAGCACCTGGTTTGAAATCGACATTGTGCTGAGTGAAACCTGGTCGGCGGATTTGCCGTTCGAGACCGAGAATTTCCAGCTGCACTGCGCGCCGGTGATTAACCTGTTCAGCCTGGAAGCCGATCCGCTGACGCTAAATCCGCTGGAAACCGAATATCTGCTGCGCCCGCTGCGTTTGCAGGATGGTCATACCGAAATTTACAGCGTGGATGATATTCACGGCGCGATGAAAAATGGCAAAAGCCAATACGTGCCGTTCACCAGTTTCCGTCATCGCGGCGGCATGATGCGCCACGATGCGCCGGAACGCTATTTCCACACGCGCGTGAAGCGTGGCGCATCGGGCATGCACGATACCTGGATTATTCTCGGCGGTCGCTCATTCGAACTCGATAAGCTGGCAGAAAAACCTGAGTCACTATCGATTCGCATCACCGGCACCAACGGTCAACTGCCGCGCAAGGCGCTGGAAAGTACGCTGCTGGATCGCGTAGTGAAAGCGGGCAAAGTGCCGGTCTCCGTGATGAATCTGACTGCGCCGACATTGCCACTTTATCCACCTGCGGCAGACCGTTTCCACTGGCGGGTGATGAGTCATCTCGGCTCCAACTTTCTTAGCATGATGGATAACCCGGAAGTGCTGCGCGGCACACTGGCGCTTTACGACTGGACCGACAACGAAATGAACCGTCGTCGCCTCGAAGCGATTGTGGCGGTGAAGCACAGCCTGATCCGCCGCTTCGAACGCGGCTTTATGCTGCGCGGCGTGGACATCGAAATCACGCTGAATGCGGATAACTTCAGCGGCGAGGGCGATGTGAACCTGTTTGGTGAAATGCTGCACCGTTTCTTCTCGCTCTACGCGGATATCCATCTTTTCAATCAGCTGACGCTGGTGCTGCAACCAACAGGGAAACGACTGCAATGGCGAGAGAATCACAGCCAGCACATACCGGGCTGACGGCACAACTGAAAGACGACATCTGGCGGGTGAATTTCTATCGCTACTGCCAGTTGCTGGAGCAGGAACATCCTGATAAGCCTTTGCTGGGTTCAACCTGCCATCCGGCTAACGATCCGGTGCGCTTTCGTCCGTGGCCGGGAATGGGCTTTCCAGTTAGCGAACTGCGTGCGGTTGAGTTTGATGACGACAATCCAGCGCTGCCGCCGTCGGTCCGCACCACCTTTCTCGGTATGTACGGCGTCGATTCGCCGCTGCCGGGATCGTACCTCGATGACATCGCGCAGCGGCGTGAAGGGCATGAATCGCTGACGGCGTTTCTCGATATCTTCAGCCACCGCATCACCACGCAGTATTACCGCATCTGGCGTAAACATGCCTATCCGGCAACGTTTGAAGCCGGTGGTGCGGATAAGACTTCGCAGTGTCTGCTTGGGCTGGTGGGATTGGGCATTCCGGGCACCGCGCAGCATGTGGCAACGCCAGTTTCACGCTTTCTGGCGCTGCTTGGCACCATGCGCTTGCCAACACGCAATGCCGAGGGCATCCGCGCATTGGTGAATCTGCTGGCACCGGGAACGCAGGCCACCATCAGCGAACATGATCCGGTCAAAGTACAGATCGCGGAACGTAGCGGCCTGGGCCGGAACAACCGCGTTAGCCTGGCGCAGCGTGCCACGCTGGGAAAATCCGGTCAGGAGGCAAGCAGCCGCGTGCTGGTTTCCCTCGTTACGCACAGTGAGCAGGAAGCGCGCGGCTGGCTGCCCGGCGGTTATCTGCATACCGATTTGTTGGTGCTGATGCGTGTTTATCTCGGTTACCGCAGTGACGCGCGATTGCGCCTCACTATCCCGTTAACCCTTTTGCCGGAGCCACGCCTGGCGAAGTCACAACGCATCAGTCTGGGACGCACCGGCGTATTGGGGCTGAAAGAGGGCACGCTGAGCAATCAGCAACAAACGCTCACTGTCAGTCTGGGATGTTATGAAGGGTTGCAATCATCAGGCCGGGAAGCGGCCACTAGCGGACATTACCGTTTCGAATAATCTGCATACAAAGGAATTATCATGCCAGTTTTACGTGGATGGCGAGTATTACTGATCCCGGCCTTTTTACTGCTGGCCGGATGTGGTCTGACCCAAACGGTGACCGATGGCGCCGTCGATGTCACTAAATCGATCTTCTACAAAAAAATTAAGGTGCTGCACCTCGATTTCACGCCGCGCAAAGCGGCTAACGCCGATGGCGACCAAATCCCGCTGGCGACCATGGTGCGCGTCTATCAGTTGAAAGACAGCAAGGCACTGGAAAGCGCGGATTATCCTTCGCTGCTTCGCGATGGCGATAAGGTGTTGAAAGAAGATTTGCTGGAGTCCAAATCGCTGCTGGTGATGCCGCAGGGCAGCGTCAGCCTCAATATGCCGATGCATGCCGAGGCGAAATTTGTTGCGGTGGTGGCGCTGTTTAATCGCCCGGATCTCACCGATAACCGCTGGCGTTTACTGCTTACACGCAACGATCTGGACCCGGATTATCCCCGCGTAATTGAGCTGGGCGAAGGCACGCTGACTCTACTGCCCGTTAAGGAGTAAGCACATGGAAAAGTGGCTATCCCGCTTCAGCGGGCAGAATCTTTATCAGCTTGATATTCACAACGCGGCTGTGCGTCCCGACTTACTGCGCTTTCGCGGCCGCGAGGCACTGAGCGAGCCGTTCCGCTGGGATATCGAATTCACTACTGATTTACCGGTAAAAGACGAACTGCTGAACAAATTTGCCAGCCTGACGATGCGCAGCGGCAAGGTGGTGCACGGCGTGATCACCCGCATGGAGTGGCTCAGCCAGAGCGCTGACCAGACGCACTACCGCATCATCCTCGAATCCCGCCTTGCGCTGATGAAGCTAACCTGCGAGAGCCGGATATTCCAGAACCTCAGCGCGCCGGAGCTGGCGGAGCAGCTGCTGCGCCAGCACGGTTTTGAAGGGCCGGATTTTGATTTCCGCCTGACGCGTGAATACCCGGCGCGCGAGCTGATTACCCAGTGGCAGGAGAGTGATTTGCAATTCCTGCAGCGCATTCTGGCGGAAGTTGGCATCTGGTTCCGTTCGGCGATGAACGCAGTAACA
>NZ_JALMEU010000011.1:0-176875 GCF_028048155.1 Pantoea leporis | reverse complement strand
CGCTGATACGTCCGCAATGTCCGCGCCGTTCCTAGCGATGTCCATTTTTCCAGCCAGCTTATTAAGCACAGTCGTGGAGAAATTCGCGTCACCGCCCAGCGCGTCGGCCAGTTCTTTGAGGGTGTCCAGTGCCGCAGGCGCGCCGCCAGCCAGCGCGGCCAGCGCGGCCTGCACAAACGCGGTATTAGCCAGCTGCGTGGAGTTATTTCCCACTGCCGCCGTCGGTGCTTTCGGGCTGCCGGTAAACGTAGGGCTGTCTTTCGGCGCGTACTGCGTATGCGGGTCTGCAGCCTTGATGTGTGCATCCAGCAGCCCGTCGGCGTACTGGCGCACTTCCAGCACTTTATCGTCCACGTACTGCCGGGTCGCCAGCACCACCGACGGGTCGATTTTCAGCGTTACCGCGCTGGTGCTGTTCACGATGATAATCATGCGCACCGTCTGCGTGCGCCCGCTGCCCTCGGCGAGCTGCGGCTTGTAGGTCTCGGCGCAGTTAGCCACCGCAATCATCACGCCGTCAGCGTCGAACAGGCCAACCTCGCGGATCCAGAAGCCGCCCTCATCCTCCGGGATAATCTGCTCGGCAATAATCTGGCTGCCGTTGGCGGCGTCAATCGTCAGCGAGTTAAGCGACGCGCGGCGCTTCTCGCCGATAAGTTTCGTCTGTGCCGGATCGGGCGTAGGCAGCGTGCCGCCACCGTCGCCCACGGCCAGCTGCGTGATGTTCACTTTGGTGCCGAGCGCGGCAGCGTTGGCAAGCTTAGCCGCGCCCTGATTGGTCAGCAGGGCAAAATATTTTGTCGTCATGCGCTCACTTCCGTCAGGTCGATAAGATGCACCGCCGCGCCGGAATACACCGGCCCGCCGACGCTGATAAGTTCAGGGGTATAGGGATAAACGGTCAGCTCGTCGCCGCTGTAGCTGGCAACGGCCACCGGCACCGTGCCGTTTGCGTCCAGGGTGATTGAAAGCCCGATAAGATGGCGGCTGCACGGCTTGGCGTCCGCAATCACGCGCTCCAGCTCGTGATACATTTCCTCGGTGATGCCGGTATCCAGCACGCCCAAGTCCAGCCGGAACGTGCCCGGCACGTCGTTGGTTTTCCACCACTCAATCACGCGGATGAGATAGCCCAGCGGCTCCACCACGCGTCGGATCGCGCTGACAGTGCCCTTGTGCTGATGGATATAAAACGCGTCCTTCACCACCTTGCGCTTCACGCTTTCCGCCCAGCTTTCGTCCCAGCGGTCCACCGAAAACGCCCATGCCAGATAGGGCAGAAAATTCACCGGGCAGGTGTCCGGGTTCCACAGGTCGCGCAGCGGCACGTTCAGCCCGGAAATCCCGCTGCACGCCTGCGTCAGACGGCGCTCCAGCGCGGATGAGCCGGGCGGCAGCAGGCTGTTGCTCATGCCAGTACCTCATCATCCGCCACGCTGATGTCCGTCCCGGTGCAGTTGCCCGCCTGCGTGCGGTCCATGATGATGTCGGCGGCCGGTTCGGTGATTTCCACCCAGTCCACACCGGCCACGCGCAGCACCGCGCCGTACGACTCGCGGCGCACGCTGCGCCCCAGCTTTTTCTGTTCGATAAGGTAGGCCGCGAGCCGCTCGTTTGCCGCCTCAAGACAGGGCGCTGCGGCCACGCCGTCGAACAGGTGCAGCTTCGCCTGCACGCGGTAGTCGTTGATGGCTGCAGGCTGCACGGATAAGCGGTCTGCCACCGGGCGCACGCTCTCGTCATTCAGCGCTTTGTCCACTGTATTCAGTAAATCAGCGGCTGCCGTGCCGTTGCCCTCGCGGCTCAGCACGGTGACAAGCACCGTTGCCGGGGACGGACTGATGGCCGACACGTCCTGCACACGCCCGTCCGCACTGCGGGCGTGAAACTCATAAGCCGCCGTCGGACCAGCAACTGACAAACCCTCAAACGCTTCCGGCACACGCACGCGCAGCGCATCGTCCGATTCCATCACCGCCTCAACGGGCGGCACGGCGTCCGGGTTAGCCGGGGTGATGGTCAGGCGCTGCACGTTACAGCGAGCGGCCAGCTGATCGAGGTCGCTGCCCAGTGCATAAGCCACCATGACGGCCTGCGCCGCCTCGTTGATGCGCTGGCGCAGCAGGATTTCGCGGTACACGCTTTCCTGTAAGCTCTTCACTATCGGATCGGATTCCAGCGCCAGCACGCGGCGCATGGCGGCCTGTTCGTCCTCCGGATAAAGCGCAATCAGCGCTTCTTTGCGCTCGGTCAGCAACGTTTCAAAGTCCGGCACCTCGATCACTTCCGGTGCGGGCAGCTGCGAAAGGTCAATTACTGCCATTGTTCACCCCCGTAGGCACAGACATTGCGAGCGGTGAGCCGTCGGCGCGCTGGCCGTTCAGCTCAACCACCATGGAGCCATCAAAGGCGCTGGTTATGTTCAAAGAGCTGAGGCGGATACGCGGCTCCCAGCGGCTCAGCGCCGTGTACGCCGCCGCCATCACCTGAAGGCGCACCACGTCGTTCTGCGGCTGGTCAATTAGCACCGACAGCAGCGAGCCGTATTCACGACGCCCGATGCGGCTGCCTTCCGGCGTGATCAGAATGTCGCGCACGCTCTGGCGGATGTGCTCGGTGTCGGTAATGGCTTCGCCGGTGTCGCGGTTCATGCCGAGATACATCATTGCGGGCCTCCTGACGTGTCGCCGCCGGACTTCACGGCGCCGTGTTTGTGCTTATCAACCACCACGCCGTTTGAACTCATATCGCCGCCACCCTGCGTCACCGCACCATTCATTACGGTTTCGCTGTTAATATGAGTCTGGCTGGCGTCAACGCCCAGCTGATCGGTGATCAGCTGAATCCCGTCTGCGGCCTCAATGCGCACGCTTTTGATGTTCTTAATCAGCAGCTGGCCGGTGTCCGGCTCGTACTGGAACCAGCCGCCGTCGTTGAACACGGTGGTGCTGCCGTTCTCTGAATAATCGGGCGGCGGGAAGGCATCGGAATAAATGGCCGGCAGCGCGAAGGCAGTTTCGAGATTGCCGCCGAGGCTCAGCAGCACAACCTGCTCGCCGATGGACGGCTGCCACCACGTACGCGTTTTACCGGCACGGCAGGTGAGCCAGTTAATCCAATTGGTTTCAAGTTCGCCCGTTTTCACCCGGCACAGCCAGTTGGCCGGATCCACATCGGACACGGTGCCAGTGCGGATCAGGTTGGTGATAAGGCGCATGATTTCGGTGAGTTTTTCGTTCATCAGCACACAATGGCACCTATAAATATTTACCTCACTACTTTGAGCTTGTAAGGTCAATGGCACAAAAGTTGATATGGATAACACACATGATTGAAAGCTATATCTATGAAACAACAGGTGGCTTGATTGGTTATTTTCAAGATGAAGACGGGAATTGCAGATTTTTCCCCTATAATTATTCGGCGAAATACATTGGTGGAGGTTCTTGGAAAACGGGCCTTGAGTTTGAAAGAATTCTCTCAGGAGACCCCGAGTCTTTTATTATTACTCAGGAAATGATACATGAAGCTATGTCATTAAAAATTCGGGAGCATTTTGATGTTGGCGCACAGAAAATAATTAAAACATCTAAAGTTACAGATGCAGGGAGTTACTTCCCAAGAATTAATCGCAACGAACCCGGCCTAAGCGATCACCAAATTAATACTAATGAAAGGGCAGATGAAATTCGAGCCTATGATAATATTGCGGAGTCATTAGTTGAAATTTTCAGAACAATTGAGCCTGAGCAGGGAAACTTCAACGCTTATGGCAATAGATTAAGAGAACAACTGATAGTTGCATGCACTGAAGTCGAATATTTATTACAACGAACGGTTATTGAAAATGGTAAAAAACCGTTGAACGATAGTAAAGACAATTATACAACAAAAGATTATATTTGGTGCTTACCCATTCAAAAACTAAATGAGTATGTTGTTGAGCTTCCCTCCTATCCCTCGTTAGGCTCATTCAGCCCCTTTAAAGAATGGAGTGCACCTAATTATTCAAAATCTTTAAGCTGGTATAACGCATACAATAAGGTAAAGCATAACCGTGGTGGAACAAAACACCTAGCTACGTTTGAGGCATTAATTAATGCTGTTGCTGCAATTCATATTCTTCTCGAAGCTCAGTATGGGAAAGAGCTTTTTGAATACCGCTTCCAATATACATTTCGAACAATATTCCATACTTCAATTCGACCAGAATGGTCAGCTAAGGAAATTTGTGTACCAATCTTACAGAGAGAACGCGCAGTCTGGGAGAAAACAAAGCATCACCCTTAGTTATTCTGAAAGCCAGCGAAGCAATGCTTCCCGCACCTTACTTTCCACCTCATCATTGATGCCCAGCAACGGGCGCTCGGCATATTTGACCTCCATGCCGCGCCGGTTAACCCGATCCCGCAGTCCATAGTGATGCACGCGGACCAGCTTCTGCACCCCGGGCACAAACGCAATTTCAGCCTGATTTGAGTTTGCCTGCGCTTTGAGGTATTTCGCCATTTTTAGCTTCGCAAACATCTTGCGGCGAATGCGGCCCGGCTTGGTGCGCGCGGTGACACGTCGCGGCTCCCATGCTGTGCCGTCCGGGCTGCGCTGCAGCGTGATGTTGTTCTGCTGGATGCGTCGTACATCTCGCGCCACTTCGCGCAGCATCCTTGTGCGCGCAGCCGGTTCAAGCTGTGACAGCAGCGCACCCAGCCACTCCTCAACCTCATGCAATTCAGCCACGGCGCACCGCCCAGCCTTCGTCAGCATCATCCGGCGCTTCGGGCTCCGGCACAGCCTCAACCGACATCACGCCGTCCACTTCCTTCGCGATCACTCGCTCCGTCAGCTTCAGGTTCATGCTGATGTCGCAGCGGTCATTGCCCAGAATGTCCGCCTCAAAAGTGAAAAGCCGCTCGCGCTCGGTGGCGTTCTGCAGCGCGTCCGGCTGGTTGACGCCGAGCCAGAATAAAACGGGCGCCATCAGCAGATTCTGGTCGCCGGTGAAGTCCGTTACCACCACGTTCAGGGTGTAGCGGTACTCCCATGAAATCGACGTGGCGGAGGTGGCAACCACCGCGCCATTGTCCACGAATAGATGCAGGCGGTCCGGGTTGTCGGCCACGTAGGGCACGGCTTTATTCAGGGCGTTTCGCAAGGACTGCGGCTTGTTCATCGTCTTTATCCTGACAGCTGATGATGATGTCGACCTTGTCGGCGCAGGCCGCCCATGCGGCCTCGGTGTCGTCCAGCTGCGCCAGCAGGTCGCCGTTACGGCGCGGTGCGGCTTCGTCCAGGCGGCACGGGGTGATTCGCGGACAGCCACTCACGGTAAGACTGACCTCCGGTGAGGGCCGGACGCTGGCGCAGCCGGATAACAGGATCAGGCAAAGGGGCATCAGCCCAGCGGCGAAGCTCGTCATTTTCACGTTTAAGTTCCTCAATGGTGCGCTGCCGGTCACGCAGCAGCGTGCCGTTCTGCTCGGCGGCGGCGTAAAGCTGCGTCTGCGCCCGGCTGCTGGTCTGCGTCAGAATGTTGAGGGCAATCAGCTGGCCGTTTTTCTGCGACAGCTTTTTGCCCTGCGCGGCTAAATCTTTCACCTGCGCGTCGATTTTGTTTTGGGCGGTGCTGAGCCGCCACGACTGCACGCCAAGCGCGGCAATGAGAACGAGCGCCAGCGCTGCCAGCGCGCGCATCATGCTGTTACTCCTTTTAAGCACCATGCCAATTCACGCATTCGCCGGTTATCCAGTCCCTGATTGAAGACGCCTTTCACGAACACCCAGCGCGGCAGCTGATAACAGGCATCGCGCCAGCGCTCCTTTTTGATGAGTGCCACCATAGTTGAAGCGCAGGCATTGCCGGTGCCGACGTTAAACGCCAGCGACACCAGCGCGTCGTATACCGGCTGCGGCATGGAAACCGCAGCGCAGCGCGCCAGTGCCGCTTCAACGCGTAACACGTTGGTAATGAAATTCCCCGCAGCCTGCCGCTCGGTGATGGTCCGGCCCGGTACCACGCCGACGGTGTTACCTATGCCGTCGGTCCATTTTCCCGCGTCGCACAGGTACGGCTTCAGGCGGCAGCCCTCATAATCGGCGATCAGCTTCAGTCCCTCGACCGAGGTGTGCAGCTGCTGGAAACCCGGCATCGTCGCGACGATAGCCAGCACCATGCCAACGGTACAGCGCTTAACGGTTTGCAGATTCATATTCCTCCCGCGTGATGCGCCCGGCGGCCAGCAGCTGATAGGTTTTGCGCTTGTAGTACCAGCTGATGATTGCCATCAGCAGGCCGATTAATACCCCGGCCACGGTTGAAACATCTTTTAGCGACATGTCGCCCAGCCATGCCATACCGACAGCAATAAACCAGACGATCCCGGCGCGGATTCTTTCCCACATGATTCAGTCCCAAAGCTGGACGGCCTGCACGGTGGCCGCCGCCGTCACGTCCGGCAGCTCCACCTCCAGCCCGTGCGGTAAAATGGGGCCGTGCTCCGCCAGCCCCGGATTGGCCTGCAATACCTGCTCCGTCATGCCCTGCGTGCGCCCGTAGTGACGCCAGCAGATCTCGTCTACCGTGTCGTTTTGCTGCGCGCGCACTTTCATCAGATCAGCTCGACGGTGCAGTGCGGCGCGTTCTGTACACGGCTGATGGCCCAACGTGCGTCGCGCCACAGATCGCCGGTGGCGTCTTCAAGTTCTTCCCCGCGCTTAGCAGCGGCAGCGGTGGCGTCAAAGTCCTGATAACGCTCGTTCAGCACCGCACGCGCCCAGCACCACACCGCATTTTCATAGTGATGCAGACGCACGCTGCGCCCGGCCAGCTGCTCCGCCGGTACATCGGTCAGCCCGTTGAAGCCGCGCAGCTCCTGCTGTTCGCGCCACGGGTACAGCTCCGCGTTCACTTCCGCCATCGCGGTGAGCACCACCTGCTTCAGACGCTGCGGCGTCACGGTGCCGTCAACGCGCATCACGCTGCGAAACGTCGCCAGATCGATGTCCGGCCAGAATGAGTTGTTGGGGATAATTTCCGGCGTTCCCGTCGCCTTTTCCGGCGCTACAAACTGCATGCCTTATTTCTCCTGAATAGGTGGGCGGTGGACGGGGTTTTGATGCGGCGCTGCCTGTCGCTACCCCGTGCCGCCCCGCGCGTGGGCACGTCCGGTTATCAGCTGGCGTGGCGGATTTTCCGCTCCAGCTGCTCAATGTCTTTTTTCACCCCGCAGCGCTCGTCGAGCTGCATGGCCTGCCGCAGATGGTTCAGCGCGGCAACGGGCTGGCTTTCGCGCAGCACCCAGCCGAGCGACTTGTGCAGGCGGGCGCGCGACTGATCGGGCATATCCAGATCGCCGATCACGTCGAGCGTCTGCATCAGCAGGTCGGGGTCAAAGTCGGTTTTTGCCACAAGGGCGTTTTTAGCAGCGTCGGCCATCTCCTCGGCCAGCAGCGTCTGCACGTTGCGGTTAAAGCCCTGCGGCATCGACCAGCCGTGGCGAATAGCGTGGCGGCCAATGGCGAGCGCACCGGCATAATCACCGGCATCAACGCGCCAGAGCATCACGTACATCAGCACGTCGTCCTGCTGCGCACCGTCGGCGGCCAGCACGCCGTCCACCCACGGCACATATTTAGGCAGGACTTCCACCTTGATTTCGGCCTTCTTCACTGTGGACTGAATGCCCTTGAGGCGGCGGCGGTCTTCGCCGAGCTGCATCAGCATCAGGTCATAGCCCTTTAAGTGGCTGCCACTGCCGCCCTTGCGGGCGGCCTCCTGTGCCAGAACATATTGCGTGTGCCGCTGAAAAGGACTCATAGCCATGCTTATGCCTCTGCGCCGCTGGCCGCAGGTGCGGCGAATTCGCCCATTTCAATGTTTTCAACCAGGCAAACGCATTCGTAATCCTCAACCACGTACGCCTCGTTGACGGACTCAAAATTCTCGACACGATCGCGTTTAGGGTTGTC
Source organism: Pantoea leporis (assembly GCF_028048155.1). Classification (NCBI taxonomy): domain Bacteria; kingdom Pseudomonadati; phylum Pseudomonadota; class Gammaproteobacteria; order Enterobacterales; family Erwiniaceae; genus Pantoea; species Pantoea leporis. The sequence goes on along the minus strand of NZ_JALMEU010000011.1, from coordinate 168,910 downwards.
GATGACGGCGCGGCGGCGGCTCTCGTCCTGCCAGTAAATGGAGAAATTGTCGAGGCGGGTGATCAGTAAGGCATCAGCCGGGAAGTAAGGCGCACGCACGGCCTGTAAGCCGCCCATGCGTTTCTGGCTGATAATGAGGTCAGCGGCCAGAGCCTCGGTGTTTGGCTGCTGCTGATTCACCAGCGGGAAATACTTATCTGCCAGCAGACCGCGACCACAAACCACTACCAGATCGGTGTCGTCCTGATACTGAACGCCAATTTTGCGGTTAACCGCATCCATCACCAGAGCGTCCAGATTCGCAAAGTCACCGTTTTTACCGACGCGAACGGAAGAAGACAGACTGCCGTTTTCCTGCGGGATGCCCTTAATGACATGCACCGGTGATTCCTGGCGGATTTTTTCCAGCCAGCCAATATTGACGTCCTGCAGCAGGGGGTTTTCTACGCGGTTTGAGGTTTTCTCACGCTTCACGCCGTTAAAGCCGATCATGATGCGGTCCAGCGCCTGACGCTGGATGATGGCGTCACGAATGCGGGTCTGAAAGTCCTGGAACTTCGCCCACAAATCCAGCTTCGCATAAGGTAACGCGGTATCGAAATTGGTCTGGGTGCACTTGTAGCCAGTACCATCGATGTAAGTCGGATCGGTCGGCTGGCGCTCCTGTGAAGAGGTGTCCGTGGTGCCTGCAATGGTCGAACCTACGCCCAGCCCCAGCACTTCGCCGGATTGCTCGTCCACCGGGATGATGTTAATCATCTTCAGGAAAGCGGCAGACTCCTGAATTTTGCTTTCCAGCTTCTGCGCTACGGACGGCTCGACGGTGAATTTCGCGCTGATGTCCGGCACCTCTACATCGTTGAGCTTCGCGAGCTGAGTGAGGAAGGCATTAAATTTAAATCGGGTCGTTTTTTTCATCGGTCAGTTTCTCTGAAATCAGTTATGTAAAGTGGAATGGCCCGTATCAGCAGTCGGTCAGGTTCTCACTGACACCGCTTCCGCCCGGTGCGCGCTGACGGAAATCGGCGCGACTGTCTTCGCGGCCCAGCTGCTGCTTCAGTTCGGCAAAGTCTTCTTTCTGCTCTTTCAGGTCGGCCAGTTGCGTTTCCAGTTCGGCTTCCAGCTTGCTCAGGCGCTCCGCCTGCTCGTCCAGCGCCTTATCGGTGCGGGTGCTGAATTCCTGCTGCTCGGTAGCAACCAACTCCACCGCCTGATGCACGTCAGAAAAGCGGGCATCATCGGATAGCTGCTTTTTGCCAAACAGAGCGGTGATGCGGGCAAACAGTGCAGGCTTGTCCTCCACCTCTTCCAGCTCGATCACGGTTTCGGTGGCGGCGGTGAACAGGTTTTCCGGGTGCTGCTTGCGGTTCGCCAGCGGGTTCAGCTCGGCTTTCGCGCTGAAGGCCAGCATTTCGGTGCCGAGGCTAGCCGGGTCGTCGGTGGCAGCCAGGCCAACCAGATAGGCTTTGCCGGTGTCGGCAAACTTGGTGCTGACTTCCATGGAGGTGAAAAGCTTCTGGCCCTGCTTCACCAGCGCCACAAGTGCATCCGTCGGCAGGATGTCGGCATACAGCGCCAGCTTTCCGGCCAGCGGACCGTCGGTGATCTCTTCCGTTCCCAGCGCGCTTACCGTGCCGTAGCGGTTAAAGGTGCTGTCCGGGGCGTAGGACTTGATGTGCTCCAGATTGATGGACGCGGTGTAAACCGCCGGATTATAGGCGGCGGCCATCTGCTCCAGCCATTCGCGGGAAATTTCGCGCCCGTCCGTGGTGGCACCTTCCACCCCGATACGAAAACGCTTTGCTTTAACTGCCATAGGTCAGGCTCCGTTGGGTAAATCGCTTTGAAGCCTTATGTTTGCGGTTCAGAGGGGTGTGAAACAACGCGGGCACGTTGTGCGGGCTTCCACACAACGGCAGACGGCAGAAAAGGGATCGGCGGGGCCGTATTTTGGGGCCATGACAACGACACTCGCCCCCGAAGACCTCGATCCCCGCAGGCAGGCCATGCTGCTTTACTTTCAGGGATACCGTATCGCCCGCATTGCTGAAATGCTGGGAGAGAAACCCGCAACCGTTCACAGCTGGAAGAAGCGCGACAAGTGGGGCGACTACGGCCCGCTTGACCAGATGCAGCTGACCACCGCCGCGCGCTACTGCCAGCTGATCATGAAGGAGACAAAAGAAGGGAGAGACTTCAAGGAGATCGACCTGCTGGCGCGCCAGTCCGAGCGGCATGCCCGCATCGGTAAGTTCAGCAACGGCGGCAACGAGGCGGATCTCAATCCTAACGTAGCGAACCGCAACAGTGGGCCGCGCAAGCCGCCGGAAAAGAACGTGTTTACCGACGAACAGGTGGAGAAATTACAGGAGATTTTCCACGGCTCCATGTTCGGCTACCAGCGCCAGTGGTGGGACGCGGGCAACAAGCACCGCATCCGCAACGTGCTCAAGTCGCGCCAGATTGGCGCCACCTACTACTTTGCGCGTGAGGCGCTGCTGGATGCGCTGACCACCGGACGCAACCAGATTTTCCTGTCAGCCAGTAAGGCACAGGCGCACGTGTTCAAGCAGTACATCATTGAGTTCGCTAAAGAGGTGGATGTAGAGCTGAAAGGCGACCCGATGACGCTCAGCAACGGCGCGTGCCTGTACTTCCTCGGCACCAACGCTCGCACCGCGCAGAGCTACCACGGCAACCTTTACCTGGATGAATACTTCTGGATCCCGAAATTTCAGGAGCTGCGCAAGGTGGCGTCCGGCATGGCGCTGCACAAGAAGTGGCGGCAAACCTATTTCTCCACCCCGTCCAGCCTGACGCATAGCGCCTATCCGTTCTGGTCCGGCGGCCTGTTCAACCGGGGCCGCGCCAAGGCTGACCGCGTGGACATCGACCTGTCGCACATGAACCTTTCGCCCGGCCGCTTCTGCGATGACGGCCAGTTCCGCCAGATTGTCACCGTTGAGGACGCCGTGCGCGGCGGCTGTAACCTGTTTGACCTCGACCAGCTGCGACTCGAATACAGCCCGCCGGAATACCAGAACCTGCTGATGTGCGAATTCGTGGACGATCTGGCGTCCGTGTTCCCGCTGCAGCTGCTGCAGAAGTGCATGGTGGACAGCTGGGAAATCTGGAGCGACTTCGAAGCGCTGGCGCTGCGGCCGTTCGGCTGGCGTGAAGTGTGGATCGGTTATGACCCGGCGAAGGGTACGCAGAACGGCGACAGCGCCGGGTGCGTGGTAATCGCCCCGCCTGCCGTGCCGGGCGGCAAGTTCCGCATTCTGGAGCGCCACCAGTGGCGCGGTATGGACTTCCGCGCGCAGGCCGAGTCCATCAAAAAGCTGACGCAGCAGTACAACGTGACATATATCGGCATCGACTCCACGGGCGTCGGCCTCGGCGTGTACGAGAACGTGAAGATGTTTTATCCGGCGGTGAAGGAGTTTGTTTATAACCCGAACGTGAAAAATGCCCTGGTGCTGAAGGCGTTCGACATCATCAGCAGCGGGCGTCTGGAGTTCGACGCCGGGCACCTAGACATCGCGCAGTCATTCATGGCAATCCGCCGCACCACCACGGCCAGCGGCAACCGCCCGACCTACGAAGCCAGCCGCAGCGAAGAAGCGAGTCACGCCGATCTGGCGTGGGCGACCATGCACGCGCTGGCAAACGAACCGCTACAGGGCGAAGCCGCCCACACCGGCAACATCATGGAGATTTTTTAAATGAGCAAACGCAGGAACCGCACGCGCAAGCAGCCCGTGCAGCAGCAACAGATGACCGGTGGCCCGGCGGCAGAAGCGTTTACCTTTGGTGACCCGGTGCCGGTGCTGGACCGCCGCGAGCTGCTGGATTACGTGGAATGCGTGGTCATGGATAAGTGGTATGAACCACCGGTGAGCTTTGACGGGCTGGCGCGCACGTTCCGCGCCGCCGTGCACCACAGTTCGCCGATCAACGTGAAGCGCAACATCCTCACCAGCACCTTCATCCCTCACCCGCTGCTGAGTCAGCAGGCATTCAGCCGTTTTGTGCAGGACTATCTGGTGTTCGGCAACGCCTATCTGGAGAAGCGTACCAACAGGCTCGGCGGTGTGCTGGCGCTTGAGCCGGCACTGGCAAAATTCACACGACGCGGCACCGATTTGGACACCTACTGGTTCGTGCAGTACGGCATGAACACGCAGCCTTACGAGTTCACCAAAGGCAGCGTGTTTCACCTGATGGAGCCGGATTTAAATCAGGAGGTTTACGGCCTGCCGGAATACCTTTCGGCGATCCCGTCCACCCTGCTAAACGAGTCGGCAACGCTGTTTCGCCGTAAATACTACCTGAACGGCAGCCACGCCGGTTTCATTATGTATATGACCGATGCCGCGCAGAATCAGGAAGACGTGAACAATATCCGCCAGGCAATGAAGAGTGCCAAGGGGCCGGGCAACTTCCGCAACCTGTTTATGTACTCGCCGAACGGGAAGAAAGACGGGATCCAGATTATCCCCCTGTCAGAGGTGGCGGCTAAGGATGAGTTTCTGAATATCAAAAACGTTAGCCGTGACGACATGATGGCCGCGCACCGTGTGCCACCGCAGATGATGGGCATCATCCCAAACAATACAGGCGGCTTTGGTGATGTTGAGAAAGCCAGCCGCGTATTTGTGCGAAACGAACTCATGCCGTTACAAAAGCGGTTTATTGAGTTTAATGAGTGGATAGGAGAAGAAATAATTAAATTTAACGAATATGCTTTAAGTTAACTATAAAGCGCCTAATTAGGCGCTATCCATTTCAAACTTAGAAGTTAAATTTTTCCATTCTCAACTTATTCAACTTACTCTCATCAGCTATTTTTTGTAAAGCTACCTTAACCTTATGAGTAATAGATATCATTTTCTCACTTGCATTGCCTATACGTGAAAACTTAAGACTGGTTGCTATAGTAGATGTAAGATGAGGCCCACTTAGACTTTTAAAAAAATTATAATAATCTTCGATTGATGCATCATCTAGCACATCAACATCTTCATCATTCCAACCATTTCTACCTGACAAAAACTCTAAAACCTCCTGTAAACTACGTTTAGGGACCGATTCAGAAAAGGCTTTTTCAAAACGTAGTTTCAACACCTCATCCTTTAAAGGCCTGTATATGTCAAAGCTATTTAAGTTGAATATCTCTGGTGTTGACCTTCTCTCATCAACATAAAAATCTATTAATTCTGAAGCTTTTACTTCATAACCTAAAAATCTAAGAACTCCAATTACACTATCGAGATCATTTGGAGATATTTCGCTTACATTTTCTTTTAAACTTGAGTAAAAACTTTCAATGACTTCATCTTCATTGTCATTGAAGCTATCGTGAAAAGTTTCCCATGCTTTGCGAAATGAGTTCGATTTCTTAAATTGTATAGATCTTGAGTTAGCCTCATTTAGTGCCAAAGTTAACTCATCACCATCCACATAGCCATGCCTTACCAAACTAGCTATTTTTTTATCTAGTTCATTAACACTAATAAAGTTGAAGCTAAGTAAAATCTCCTTCCATTTTTTTTCCTCTTCCGTTGCATCCTTCCCTCCAACAGAATATATACTTCCCAATGATTCTATAAATTCAAGGTTAGGAACATTACTATCAGACTTTGAACAATAGTAAGCCCAGCTCATTAAGGTTACGCTTTTTAGAAATTGTACTTTGACATCGGCCTCAGAATCATCAAAGTAACGCCATACGCTGCTAATACTTCTCTCAATTTTATTTAAAATCCTTATATTTTTTATACCAAGTTCAGTAGAGTACTCCGATAAGTCCTTATGATATTCTTTGCTGCCATCATATGCTATTTTTGCACATTCATGAGGTAATGGCGAAAACTGTAACTCAACATCAATCACCTTCTCTTTAAATTTCTCATAGTCTTTAACCTCATTAGTTCCATCATTAAGTAGAAGAACGACCTTACATTTCTTTTGCTCTTTGAGTAAAGATATTAGACCTAACACTTCTTTTATTTCTAACGCAGTACCTTTTCGCTCTAAATCATCAATACATATCAAATATTGAGAAATAGACATAAATGACCAAGCTTCAATAGCAGGCGTAGCCACCTTTAAATATGGTAAATCCCTCAATTTATTTAAAGAACTTCGACCAAGAGTTTCGAGCATGCCTTTAGTGTTACTACTTAAAGTTTCTAAGCTTGGTGCATTACCTATTGATTCTTTAGAAATGGCATTCTCAAAAATTGATTGTTTCAATTTTTCCAGAGAAGAAATTCCAAATAGGGAAACGTAAGAGTATCTTGATGCAGAAATCATACTTTCCTGTTTTGCCTCATCAAGAAACTTATTCCAACTAAATGTTTTACCGACCCCCCACTCACCTTTAATAGCCATAACACTTGGTGTTGACTGAGATACAAATTTGAGGATCTGATCTTTAACTACTTTTAATGTCATAATAATACCCTAAGTATATTTTAACCTTTAAAAATCATACCGTGATATGGCAATTTTTCATACTTAGTGATGATACATTCCCGTCAGCCCGCGCTCGTACCCCCGCCACGCCTGCGCGCTTTATGATGCGGTTTTCATGCACCTGCATGACATAAACGAAAGCCCGCCAGAACTGGCGGGCCGAGGGTAAAGCGATCCTTTTCGGATCATGCGAATTCATGCGGCATAGTCATGCACTCTTCACTCCAGTTTGAAGTCGTCCACAGAAGCTGATTTGTGGATGCCAATTCCTTCTGCTTCATTCAGAAAATCCATGCCCTGCCGTAAAGAAATGGGATATGGAATCTCAAGCATGAAAACGAAGTCGTAGGTTTTACCGAGCCAGTAACCCCCGCCGCATTCTTTCGGCCGTTGGAAAAACACCCATTCACCGGGCTTGTAGTAAGTGAGTACCTCACCTCGGTAAACGATCTGGAATTTTTCGGGATTTTTAGCCATGGCTTAACGCCTCGCAACTCTCGTTATGTTCGGACTCACCTTTCGTAAGCATCCCGGCGTGATATGTAGCTTCCATCCGATCACATCTTGCTACGCGTGACATCTGAAAAAACTAATCTGAAGCGTGCATCATGCGAGAATATTCGTGGCTTCTGACTTTCCGCATCAGCTCATCGGTCAGTTCAGAGACCCACTGAATGGCAAGCTGCTTCTCGTCATCCGTGCAATCACTAGCAGCAACAAGTTTCATAAATAAATCAATACGCTGGAGCTTCATCGACTCCAAAAAATAATCCTGCATATTCCCTCCGCACAATGAACAACTGGTTATACGTACAGTATATTATGAGTTTCGAAATGTGAAATGTTTTTTTACCTTCCGTGAGAAATCCTCTGGACTAATCAGATGGTTATCTTTTGTTCCTGGAGTCTGCCGTTTCGGTAAAACAGCCGCATTCGCGCGCCGGAATTTATACTGCATCCCCTGGAAAGGAGGCTAATTTCCTCCTCATGCCCCTCAAAACCACGGGCTTTTAGTTCCAGCTCTAACCGCCGGCGCTCCGGCCCCGTACAGTTATTGACAGAACTCCAAGGGGCGGCGATGCCGCCAGAAGGACCAGCCTCCGCTGACGCGTCGGCTAATTTGGCAACGGCTTCCCACTTCACCAGACGCGTGAATACTTCAGAATCTTGATAGTGAGGCGAGTAGATACCCTGAACGCGCTGCACGTCCTCCGCGTACTCGTTGCCCATTTCGGTGATCTCGTAACAAAGACGGATCACTAAGTCATCACGCGCGACCAGCGGACCCCCCTGCGCCATGGTGTAAGACGCCCAGCAGCTGGCAACGGAAGCAGACGCCAGCACGGCGTCCATCTTCTCGTTCGGTAGGCGCGTATCGCCGAGACGGCGCAACTCGCGCCATACAGTGACCGGCGCGCCGCCAATCTGCTGAAACTGGCGGATTCGCCAGCGAGAAGCCCACGCACAAACAGCTTTCGCCATATCACGCATGTTTGAGCCGGTTTCATCGTCCTTCTCGCCGTCCATTGCGAAGCCGTCGATATTTTTGGAGATATATTTAGCGATGTAACCCGTGGCGCTGCCTTTGGTGGGATCGATAGGCTCAGCGTGAAAACGCGCTTTGCGCGCCTGCGGCGTGTTCAGTTCGTCGGCGTCTTCTTTGCTGGCATGCTCACGCATGATCTGCTGCACATGCTCGCGATGCTCCGGCAGCATAAACAGCAGCATGTGCCAGTGTGGCGTGCCGTCGTGATGAGGCTCAACGACGCGGAAACCGAAAACATGGATTTCTTCGCGTGACAGTGCGGCGCGGATGCGCGCCCAAACACGGCACAGATAGCGCTGCGTATCGCGCGGGCTTGAGCCGTTCCATTTGGTAATGAAACCGCCCTGACTGTAAACGGAGTGATAACGCGACGGCGCGGTGATCGTATAAAAGTCCCCTACGCAGCCGGTTTCATTGGCGATGTCTTCAAAGCCACGCATTCTGGTCATCAACTCGCGACGGCGCATGGCCGGGTTCGCGGTGCTGCGGTTGACCATCTCGTCCATCGCTACACGATCACCGGTTTCTTTGTTCATCAGGTCGTATCTTTTGAAGAACTCGCGATTGCGTTTCTTCTGCTCGACCCATTCCGCCAGCGTGCCGCGTGATACGTAAGGTGAAGCTGATTTTTGCACCTGCCCTACAGCGATTGCCATGTGCTCGCGTTGGAGATCGCGCATCTGCTTAAGACGGCCACGCCACCATTCAGGCGCCATCATGCGCAATAAACCTGATTGCGCCTTGCGCAGACTCAGCTCACCTTTGCAGGCTTTGAACTCCGCCCAATATGGCGGCTGCGTGCCGGTCAATGCGGCCAGCTCAGCAACGTAGCGATAAGCAATGCAGGTTATGGTCTGCTCGTCCGCTTCCTGCGGCATTGATGTTTTATCGACAAAATCAGCCAAGCTGAGCGAAAGATAGGATGCAACTTTATAAGCCATATCGCGCACGTCCTGCCGGTCAAGCGTGGGCAGACGATCAAGCTGCTTTATGAACGGCAGTTCATGTTGAGCGGCTTCATCAAGACGATAGCGACTGCGAACCAGCTGCAGGCGTGGCAATACGTTTTGGCCGATAGTTTGGCGCAGAAACGCATTGGCCCGACGGCGGCCATTGTTTGCTGAGAGGATTTTGCTGTAGCGATCGGCAAAGTAACCGGCCAGATAATCCGGCATATTTTGCAGATATTGGCTGCGCCAGTTGTGGTCCTCTGGATTCACATTCCAGAGACGGCGCTCAGAAAGGGACATATCCGCCGGAGCGGACATGCCAAAGACTTCACGCCGTTGCTGATTTACGGCGTGATATTCACCAGTAAGGAGATCAGGAAGACTTTCAGACATGCGCGGCCTGAAGTTCAGCCAGCTCTTGCACTGCAGCCTCGACCAACTCAGCAATGCGGCGAGTTTCCGCTACAAAGGCCGCAGTTGTTTTCATCTGGCCGTGCAAAACATGGCGACCAATGACATCAACAGCCAAATCGCGCATGAGGAGCACTGCCGACTCATATACGGCCATGGTTTGCGGCACGCGCTGACGGACACCATCAACCTCAAGCCAGCTGAATTTCTCCAGCACCAGCTGTTGCGGCTTGCCCGGCTCACTGGATTTCAACGCGCGCACTGCATAGCGATCATCAACCTGGACTCTCAAAGCGCGGCCCCTTTGTAATGCACGCTTTTCAATTCGCTAATCTCTTTGCAGGTAACGCACAGCTCGACACCCGGCAACGCTCGGCGACGCGCTTCAGGGATAGCTGCATCGCATGACAGGCAGAAAAACTCACTCGCTCCTGCAGGACGGTGAATAGCCGTTGCCAGGTTGCGCGCCAGTTCTTCCTGAACGCGCTGCTGAACCAGATCCATTGAGTCGGCCATTAGTGCAGCTCCTGTGCTTGGTGCTGAATTTTTAAGGACTCCTCGCGCAGCAATTCAGCTGCTTCCACATGATTCAGTTCACCGCTATTAATTTTCCAAGCAAGAACGTTCAACCTTGAAGCCATTAACTCCGCCCTGTTACGTCGCTCATCCATGCGCACGTCACGAAGCATTGCATCGAGAGGCTGCTCAAAGGATTTGTTAACTTCTTTGTTTTTTTTCAGTTCCATATACTTTCCTTATTGAAGGCAAAAGAATGCCCGGCGGGTTTACGCCATTAATTTTTCGGATTAATTAATTTGGAAGCGTTAGCTTCTTGGGAAATAAACTCACGACTGCGCGAAAGTGATTCATTGCACCTATCAGCGCGGTAATTTCGTCACTCGTCAATTCACTGTATTCAACGTTGTGACGTACTTTATTGATGTTTGCCAGAAAGAAAATGGCGCTCATCGCCCGGTTATTTTGTTCGTACTGTGGATCACGAGTATTACGCATATCACTAATGAACCGCTTTAGCTCATTACCGCAATCGCCGTACATCATGGTGCGAAGTGCGGCAATATGATTAAGCGCGCTAACTCGCTGCCCCGCGCTCATTTGAACAGTGATGCTCTCAGCTTTGTAAGCCATGTCGTTTTTTTCCTGTTGCCAGTTAAACCTGCCAGCAATTCGGCTTGAGAGTTTGCCGGGTGCCAGCGCCTGCCATTTTCAGCTGCAATCCAGCCGTGACCGAATGCGTGTGAAGGGCTTTGCCGTCTTAGAAGCGGCGCCACTGAAAACGCCATAACTAAACAACCCCTATCGATGCGCCTATCCCGCTTAACACATCGGCAGTGCCAGCCATTGCAGGGTTGGAATGCACGCGCGTTTGAACGGCTATCGCAGCTAAAGTCAGGCAGCGAATGCCGGCATTAACGTTCTGCACAAATCCACGCCTACAGGCCGAGGTAAATTTCCTCTGACTCACAACGCCAGCAGCCAGCTGCCCGACTTCGGCGGTAGCCTTGAGGACATAAGCCGGTAAGTTCTCCTGAGCGATTTCGTTAACCGGCACGCATGGCAGGCATTGCAGTTGAGCCAATGCGCCATCAACCAGCGTTGAGTCTTCCGTCAGGTCGGTCAGAATCAACATTTCGCGAACGGTAAGCTGATGGACCTGCTCCGGGTTGAGCTTGTTACGGATGGTTTGCGGATTAAGTCCCGCCTTTTTAGCCAGCTGGATGATGTTGTGCTTTGCGGAAAACGCGCGGCACGCTTCATCAAAATGGCTTTGTGTGGAGACACTGAAATCAAACATGCTTAATACCTCACGTTATCCCAATATGGATGCATCAAGCCTGCATTGTGATTTCATGACCGGCTGCTGCTTCGATAATTAGGGCAAGCATGTTGATTTCGATGAGGCCGTTAACCCCATCCTTATTCCTGATAGGTAGGCGGTTTTCACGGTACATCTGGCGAACAGTTCCCTTCTTGTAACCTGTGCGACGGCAGAACTCTTCGACAGTAATGTACGGTTCTGAAATCACGAGATTGATTGATGGGCGCATTGAAAGTTTACGGGTCATGATGCACTATCCTCTGTTGAGTTCTAACCAACTCTATTCATCACTATTAAACACGTCTTGATACGACGAGTGAATATTAGGATCACAAATTGGAAAGGTCAACGAAAGATTTTACGAGTCGTAAAGCTCCAACTTTACCAGAGGGTGGTAAAGATCCCATTGAGCGCATCGTCCAGGCATACGGTTTTGCATCTCGACAGGCTCTATGTCGACACTTAGATGTGTCTCAAAGCACTATGGCTAACCGCATAATGCGTGGGAACTTTCCTGCTGATTGGGTTCTGATTTGCTCGATGGAAACCGGCACTTCCCTTGAGTGGCTGACATATGGACGCGGTGATTCGAACATCACAAATCAAGATCAGCCATCAACCAAAATCGAACTCAGAAAAATCACAAATGGGAACTTCTCATCATCTAATTGGGTTGAATATGACGCTCAGCTCTTACCAAGTGATGTTAAAGCCCCACTGTTAGTACATTTCGAGAAACAGAATTACCTGGTTGATATGACCGCCGCAGAAATCACCGACGGGCTGTGGCTCATCGAGATTGACAAGCTCATTAGCGTTAAAGAGCTGTACCGTTTTCCCGGCGGCCGCATCCGCGTTGAGAATGGAAAAGCCTCATTTGAATGCAAGGCAGAAGACATCAAGGTCTTGGGCAAAGTCGTTGCCCGCACTGAGTACCTTTAAAGGCAAAGCATGGCGATAAACAAATTACCCAACGGGAAATGGCAGGCACAGGTTTTTCCAAACGGCCGTGACGGCAAAAGGATTCGCCGCCAGTTTGCGACGAAGGGCGAAGCACAATCCTATGAGAAGTTCGTAAAAGAGCAGGCTCAAGATAAGCCCTGGCTTGGAGAGAAAGCAGATAAGCGGCGGGTAATTGAGCTTGTTGAATTGTGGTTCAACACGCATGGCATTACGTTAGCGGATGGTGAGAAGCGGCGAACCACAATGGCGTTCGCCTGCGAGGCGATGGGAAACCCACTTGCTACCGAGTTTAACGCGAAAATTTTTGCGTCTTATCGCGAGCAGCGGCTAAGCGGAAAGATCACCCGCTCCAGTCGAGTTAAGACGGTAACGCCCCGCACGGTGAATTTAGAGCTGGCGTATTTCAGGGCGATATTTAACGAGCTACGCCGGTTAGATGAATGGACCGCACCCAATCCGCTTGAGAACGTGCGCGAATTTAAGATCAGTGAATCCGAGATGGCGTATCTCACCATTGAGGAAATTAGAACCCTCCTCGCCGAATGTGAGAACAGCCGATCCAAAGACCTGACTACCATTGTGAAAATCTGCCTGGCAACTGGCGCACGGTGGAGTGAGGCCGAAGGCTTGAAGGGAAATCAAATCCGCGCCGGTCAGATCATATACGTGAAAACTAAAGGCAAGAAAAACCGCGCGGTGCCGATAACTGAAAAATTACAGGCTGAACTGCCAACAAGTAGGAAAGCACAGGCGCTCTTTAAACCATGCTATTCGGCCTTTAGAAAGGCCATGCAACGTGCCGATATCGAGACACCAGCTGGGCAGCTGACACACGTCTTGCGACATACCTTCGCGTCTCATTTCATGATGAACGGGGGGAATATTCTTGTACTTCAACGAATTTTGGGGCACACGGATATTAAGGTAACAATGCGTTATGCACACTTTGCACCTGATCATCTTTCTGAAGCAATGCTTTTAAATCCATTAGAAAAAATTGATATGCGATAAATAAAGGCTCTAAAACCTTAACTATTAGAACTTTATTATTAAAAACACATCATTATAATTTTCAATCAAAGCTTAGAAAGGAAATATCATGAAAGAAATACCTATTATAAGCTTAGAAGAATGGACGGATATCAGTTCACTTTTGATCAAAGAATTAAAAAAAATCAATCACAATGGCCTCGTATTATTTAGAAATTTCTCGATTGAAACTTACTCATTTGATGAAAATGATTTTCAAGAACCTACAAATAGATTACAACTAGCAAAGTTAACAGGCACTGATCGCGACTTAGATAGTCCTTTCTGGAATGAACCTGGACATGACTTCGAGCATGATAAAAATTTAAGTGGTAAATTACCTTCTGAAATAATTTATGCCTATGTTGTTGAGGCTAATGATACCGGCTATTTCGTTCATTATGAACCAGGTATTCCAGAGGAAATGGATTTATTCTCTGGTTTAGATGAAACACACGGATTATTAGTCTACGATGAAAATAAACTGAAGCGCGTATCTAAAAATGAACATTGGTTCAAAGGCAATCCCATCGACGCATTGTTAATGATCTTCAAATTAGAAGAATGAGAATATTAAAATGACAAATAAAACATGGAAAGATTATGAGTTTTTTGTAGGCAGAATACAGCAAAGCCTTCTGAATGCAGAAGGAATTTCGCACATTAAGAATATAGTTGTAGAAATAGATAAGAAAATAACAGACCGAAACGGAATTGAACGTCAATTCGATGTTTATTGGGAATTCCAGTTAGGCGGTCAGATTTACAAAAGTGTAATAGAATGCAAGGATTATGCATCAACAATAACTATTGATAAAATTGATGCCTTTATTGGAAAAACCAATGACATCCCTGGGCTAAGGCTTATATATGCTACAAAAACAGGTTATCAGAGTGGTGCTAAAATTAAGGCTGAGCAGTATAAAATAGATTTATTAATTGTTCGAGAAGGTAATGATGAAGATTGGACTTCTGCTGATGGTATCCCTCTTCTAAAATTAATAAATATAAATATCAAAGCCATTTCACCACCTCGAATAATTTCATTCAATCCCTTCGTTGATATGAAATGGGTTGAGTCTCAGCCTAACTTTAACTTGGATGAAGTGAGCCACGCGTTTAGCCGAACATTAAATAATGAGCTATTTATAAATGACATTGAGAAAGGTGAGAGAATATCACTTTATGAACTTCAAAACATCCTTCCAGAAAAAATTGAAAACATGCAATATGGTAAGGGTAGTTTTAGCGAGAGTTTTCAAGATGCACTATTAGAAAATAAAAGCGGAAATTTAAAGATTAAATTAAACTCTTATACTCTAGAATACCAATATAACAAACCTTTGAACGTTTCATCGACAATTGATTATTCAAATGAATTATTAGGAATAGTTCAAAACTATGCAACTGGAGATAAGAAAATGATTTTCAAAGATGGAATAATTCACAACATGTCAGATGAGTAATCATCTTAGCTTATTTAAGTTCCCCTTAGTTTTAGAGATCTAACCACTACTGTAAATGGCAGCAAAGTGGCAGCAGAGCGCAACGCTATGTGCCACTTTTCATCACTATTCGGCTTAGAGAAAACATAAAAATCAGTAAGTTACTGATTTTACTCGCTTCAAATTGGGACTCATAATCGCTTGGTCGCTGGTTCAAACCCAGCAGGGGCCACCAAATTTAGTGATTTAAATCATGCTCTTAAGCCACCTTCCTTGAGGTGGCTTTTTCGTATTTGGCTTTCATTGCCCCCTTTTTGTCCACCGAGATCCAAAAGCTAGACAGCAGCATCTATCATTTGTGAACATAAGACGCTGGAACTAACTCAATGCGTAAGGAATACCTAATGATTTATGATTGTTTTTTATACTACGACGAAGATATGCTACTTGATATAAGATTAAATAGTTTGGACGATGCCGTAGATTATTTTGTCATTGTAGAATCTACTCATACATTCACTGGGAAACCTAAGAAATTAAATTTCGATATAGATAAATATGAAAGATTTAAAGATAAGATTATCTATGTTGTCTTTGATGAGTTACCAATTCTAGAAAATGGTAAAGCAGGGAACTATGATGCCTGGGCAAACGAGGCTGCAACAAGAAACGCTATAATGCGAGGATTAAAAAAGGCTAAGGATGAAGATTTGATATTAATTTCCGATGTTGATGAAATTTTTAACTCAGCAATTATAAAAAAAATAAACCCCAAGAAATTATGTACGATATTGTATATGCCTTTTTATAATTATCAATTTAATCTTCAAGTATTCAATGCTGACGGATCAGAGCGTCAATGCCGATTACCACGGGCTACTAATATGCATAATCTCAAACATTATTTTGACGGTAAACCAGAGTTGTTCCGAAACATAAAGAAATCAGAATTATACAGTCATTTTATTTCAAGAAACTGGTTTAAGTTACGCAGCGAGGTCATAAAAAATGCAGGCTGGCATTTCTCATGGATTATGACTCCAGAACGGATATCAGAAAAAATGTCTTCAATTTCTCATACCGAATATGATTTACCTCATTTAAATAATAAAGAGCACATTATTGATGCGCTGAAAAATGGTAAAGATTTATGGAATAGGGAAAGAAAACTTGTCAGGCAAGAGTTAACTAATGATAAATTCCCATCTTACCTTGTTGCGAACAGAGAAAAATTTAAACAATTCGTCTTGTGATAATTTTAGGTTGACAATAAACGGTTAATTCTTAGCGTCATTTAAACTTTTGGAAAGCACAACCACCTATAATCGTGCTAATTTTTAATGACGCCTGACACTGTTTTTACCCCTCTGTTTTTCAGTCCATTCGAATCAGTCAATTTTACCGCAGCCCCCTAACCAATCATGGCCAAATGGACATTGCTTACGCTCAAGCAGCAGATCCATTCAAGATCCAATAATCTGCAAATAACAATCTTGTCTTTTTCTCATTGAGCTGTGCAATTACCAAGATCCAATATTGATCCTTCAAACTGAAAAGCACTCAAAATCTTTTCAAGATTTTAATTTGCCTAATTACATCAGAAAGCCAGCAGCCGCGTGCACTGGCGCATCGGTTTGCATAAAAATAAAACTGAAAAATTTTTATGATGTAAAACCCACAGGCGGGTGCGATGTAGCGCCGTTTTCGTCATTGTGGGGCTGTTGCTGCACCTGTGCCCTACTGTGCGGGTGATCCATGTGAGGGAGATTAGTCGAGTGGCTGTTCTGATGCGTGCGGCTACGTGCGTTCTGTGTGGTGTGATAGCAGGCATAAAAAAACGCTGTGTTAGCAGGTCTGGTGAAGTGGATAATTTACCGATAACTTGAGAATATTTCGCGGCGAGTGCAGTGACATGTATGGCACTTTTCCCGATGGCGACACTGTTGGTTGGCTGCCCGGTAGACGGGTGCGTATGACTTGCCATTCACTGCATAAGCGCAACACTGTCAAGCATCAACTGCGCCACGTTGATTTGCTCTGAACCAATCCAAACCGCTGGCGCGATAGTCTCCTGACGTGTAGCCGCGACGCTTTGCCTGATTTCGTAAAAGATTAGGCTCAACATAAGCCTTGGCTGGGAGATAAAGCGGATAAGCGGGAAGATCACCCGCTCCAGCCGAGTGAAGACGGTTACGCCGCGCACTGTTAATTTAGAGCTGGCATATTTTAGGGCAATGTTTAACGAGCTACGCCGGTTAGATTAATGAACCGCTCCGAACTCGCTTGAAAACGTGCGCGAGTTTAAAATCAGTGAATCGGAGATGGCGTTTCTCACCATTGAGGAAATTAAAACACTCCTCGCTGAATGTGGGAACAGCCGTTCTAAAGATTTAACTACCATTATGAAGATCTGCCTGGCAACTGGCGCACGTTGGAGTGAAGCCGAAGGCTTAAAGGGCAACCAAATCCGCGCCGGTCAGTTCATCTATGTGAAAACTAAAGGCAAGAAAAACCGCGAGGTGCCGATAACTAAAAAATTACAAGCTGATCTGCCAGCCTGCAGGAAAGCACAGGTGCTCTTTAAACCTTGTTACTTAGCCTTTAGGAAGGCCATGCAACGTGCCGGTATCGAAACACCTGCTGGGCAGTTTTTGCACGTTTTGCGCCACACGTTCGCGTCTCATTTCATGACGAACGGCGGCAATATTCTCGTACTTCAGCGGATACTAGGGCATACAGATATTAAGGTAACAATGAGATATGCGCATTTTGCGCCAGATAACTTGTCTGAAGCTATTTTACTTAACCCTCTCAGCAAAATGGAATCGTGATGGAGAAGGAAATTCAGTGTGATGATTTAGAACTCGAAGAACTCCTATGCGTTAGGGTTTTCAGTAATACATTTCATGTAATTGGCTTGGATAGGTATTACAAAGCGATAACAGAATGGGCTGAAAGAAAAGTCTTAACAGGCGAAGAGTCTGATACTCTCCTTATTCTGGCATCTCTGAATTTAGAGCCGATACCTGATCGTAATGAAGTAGAGCAATATCTAAAAATTTACCAGCGAGAGATGAACATACAAAATCCACATCCTCATTACAGCGCATTAGTATGGCTACGGATGCAAATAGGATATTTGATTGCTTCTAAATCCGGTGAAGATGTTGAGGGCAAGCTTGCATTATTTACTCATTATTTCTTAGATTTTCCGCCAAGAGCTTTCGCCAGATCAGCGAATATTCTATCCAATTTTTATTGGGAACTGTTTGACGAAGCAATACCTATCTTTTATTCAAAAGCTTCTGAAATGAGTGAAAACGAACTCATTTTGCATGTTAAAGAGCGTCTAACCCCCCTCTACAGGAAGTTAGACAACTCTGACTGGATGGGAATTCTAGCTAGAGAAATTTTTGTGTAGAAATGGCAGCTGAGTGGCAGCAGAGCTCAACGCTATGTGCCACTTTTCATCACTATTCGGCCTAAAGAAAACATTAAATTCAGTAAATTACTGATTCCACTCGCTATAAATTTTAACTTGTTACCGCTTGGTCGCTGGTTCAAATCCAGCAGCGCCACTAATTTTAGTAATGTAAATCATACTGTTAACCCACCTTTTTCAAGGTGGCTTTTTTGTTTGTCATTCATAGTGGCGATCAAATGGCGATACGTTTTCTAAAGCACATCTAAATATCAATCACGCTCCAACTCATTCACCTGCCACCGCACCGAACTTACGCCCTTTTCCAGACTGATGCGGCTCACCAGGCTTTCCAGCTGATCGGTTAACGTGGGATTGCCAATCACCTCAGCATTCACCTCCATGCGATGCGGCGGATCCAAATCCTCACTGTGCAGTGATTGCAGACGCAATCCGCTGCCGCCCAGCGTGTGCAGCATTAGGCTGCGAACCTGAACCTCATCCTGCGCGAGGCAGATGATTTGTACTTTGTAGTGTTGCATCGCTTCGGCTGCTGAGACGATGGTTTGGCGGTTGATACCCAAGGCCAGTTCACGCAGCAGTATATTCGCGCACAGGATCACCATGCAGCCGAGGGCCGCCTCCAGCAGCAATCCCATGCTGCACAGCACGCCAATGGCGGCGGTGCACCACAAGGTGGCGGCGGTATTCAATCCGCGGATGTTCAAGCCATCGCGCATGATCACTCCGCCGCCGAGGAAACCGATACCGGAAACCACATAAGCCGCAACGCGTGACGCATCCGTAGCGATGCCGGGCACGCTTTGTGTCATCAGAACGAAGAGACAAGCGCCGGTGCTCACCAACGCATTGGTGCGTAATCCGGTCATGCGTTGACGTAGTTGGCGCTCACTGCCGATCAGCGCACCCAAAACCAGCGCGACGGTGACGCGCAGTAAAAAGATTTTCCAATCCATGATAGACCTCAATCCGCAGCTTTCTGTTTGCGGAACAAAAGATTAATAAATGGATTACAGACAGTGCGAATACCGCTGGGAACCAGCCGCATTGTGCTTATGAAAAGGGGTGATTCTGGAAGGAAATTCACCGTCTTAACGCGCAGTTAAGACAGCGTGAAGGCTATCTTACCGCGAGGTCCTGCTGTAATCGTTTGGGACTTGTGTCCAATGCCGTTCTCCTCTTGGGTAAAAATTCGCCGCGATTCTAAAGTGACTTACGCAGCATTGCCAACTCAAATAGCCCGTTCGTTTACGTTGGGTTAAAACAAAAAACCCGCCGAAGCGGGTGTATGGAATTGTTATCGCCCCGTCGTTAGCCAACGACTTAGCGTGCCCGAGTTAGCATATCCGCTGATAATGGCGGCATAGCTATCGAAACGGTTGCTGACTTCACTGACCTGGTTGTTGTACAGATCGCTTTCTGCGCTCAATACATCCAGCAATGAACGGCGGCCTAAGTGATACCACTGATCAAAGAAGTCCTTACGAATCCGATCGGATTCCACAATCAGGTTTTTATACAGCACGGCGCGTTCCGCTGTTGAGTGTGCATTCTGGTTGGCAGCACGCACACGATTTTCCAGATCGCGGCGTTGCTCCTGCACTTGCTGACGACTCGCTTCGGCACGTTTAATCGCCGCAATTTCCTGGGCGTTGGTTGAACCGCCGCGGAATAAGCCCCAGCTAACGTTCAGGCCGGTTTGCCATGCCTGTTGTCGTCCGAGCTGATCTTCACGGGTGTTTTTGCTTACCGTCCAGTTGAGCTTTGGCAGGCCAGAAGCTTTGATTGCCTCCGCCTCTTTAAAGGCTGCTCGCTCCTCAGCGCTGGCGCGCAAGATCAGAGGATGGACATCCAAACTCGTCAGTTGGCGGTTTAAATCACCAAAGGAAAGCGCCCACTTATCGCTGGCTGGTAACGTCACGCGGTTGTTGCCCATCAGGCGATTCAGAGTGATTTCAACATCCCGCGCGCGAGACTCGGCATTTTCCAGGTAGCTTTGCGCTTGCAGTAAGCGCCCTTTTGCCTGCGTCAGTTCACTGCGACGTCCAGTATCTGACTGAACAATACCGCTGAGCATTTTGGTCAGCTCTGCCATACGCGCCAAATACTGCTTACTGATGGCGATGACGTGCTGCTGTTTATTCCACTCAATCAAGGCGTTACTTACCTGCATCGCCAAATCTTCTCGCTGTGCCTGCACCGACTGTAAGGCTGACTTAACGCGCTCTTCGCGACTTTCAATGGTGCGACTGGTTTGGCCAAAGTCGATTAGATTAGTCGCTACTGAAACACCTAAAGACGGCATATTCCCCTGGTATTCATAATTTTTAGTTCCACCACCAAACTCTTTGGTTGCCGAAGCGGCGCTTACATCAACTTGTGGCCAGCGCTGGCCTTTCGCTTCATCTACGCTGGCTTCAGCCGCATCACCCTGAGCGATATAGGACTTCAGCGCCGGGCTGATTCGCCAGGTGATACGCGCAGCTGAGAGAAACTTTTGCCGTATTTCACTCTCGGCAACTGTTTCATTAACTCCGCCGCTTAACGTAACGGGTGAAGTCGTTTCTGCCGCTGTAGTCGCTGCTGGAGGGCTAACATAACTAAAATCTGCCTTAGCGCTTTCAGCTGGAGCATAGGTTTTCGTTGCTGCCGCCTGCTGCTGACCCACATTTCGCGACGATTGCATCGGGTTAAACGGCTGTGGTTCAGGGCGACGCTGATCCTCCGTCAGGAAACCTCCGCCCTGAATTTCAGCATGCTGGCTGGTTTTCGCGCTGATCTGTGCAGGACGTTCGGCGGCTTCGCGCTGGTGCGGCGCTTCTGCTATTGGGGCCGGTACGATTGGCGCAACTGGCGGCTGAACCCGCGGAGTAATCGCGACCTCCGGTATCTGTCTTTCAACAAACAGCGGCGCAGGCGCGGTGAACGTTGGTTGCGCAACCTTTGCCGCAGGTGTCGTTGGAGCAGATGCAGGCGCCATTGAACCTTGCAAACGTTGCGTTCGCACCGGCGCTGCCGCAGGAGCGACAGGACGCTGGCCGCTCATTTCCGCAAACATCATCAACTCACTGGTGGAATCCGCCATCACGTTGACCGCGGGCGCCATCACAACGGCAATACAAACGGCAAGCAGAGAGAGATGACGCGCCTGTGCATGGCGCATCTTGTTATTATTTTTCATGATTATTAACGCTCGCGGAATGCTTCTTTAGCTTTCAGGACCGGCTTCAGCAGGTAATCGAGAATGGTTTTCTCACCCGTGCGCACCTCGACGGTAGCGATCATGCCGGGAATGATAGGCAGATCTTTGTTACCTGCGTGCAGCGTGCTTTTATCCGTCAGGATCAGTACGCGATAGTAGGTATCATCCGGGCGTCCACTGGCGGCTTTTTGATCGTCTTTTAAGGTATCCGGACTGATATACTCCACGTGCCCATCAAGCCCGCCGTAAATGGCAAAGTCATAGGCGGTGATTTTCACCTTGGCCGGTAAGCCTGGACGCAGGAAGGCGACATCCGACGGACGGATTTTCCCCTCCACCAGCAACTGCTCTTCCAGCGGAACGATTTCGAGGATGTGCTCACCCGGCTGAATAACCCCGCCAATGGTGTTAACGCGTACGTTTTTCACCGTGCCGCGCACCGGTGCGACGATCGTGGTGCGATCAACAATATCGGCACGGCCAATCAGGTTTTCGCTAACCTGGCTCAGTTCTAATTCCAGGCGTCCCAGCTCGGTGTGGGCATCTGATTGATAGCGGTTACGACGTTCGACGATTTGCGCCTGAATGTCATTGGCCTGACGCTGCATACGCAGTAGTTCGACTTCCGACAAGAGACCTTTGGCCGCTAACGGCTCAGCCAGATGAATCTCGCGCATCGAAAGTGCGTAACTGCGTTGCAATGAGTTGATGCTGTCACTTAGCGCACGTTTGCGCGATTCATAAGCTTTAGTTTCCTGCGCCACAACGGCGGGATCGCTCTGTACCTGCTCATCAAACGCCAGTGGCAATGAATAAGCTTCAGCACGTAAGCGTGCAATGCTGCCCTTCAGACCCACCACTTTACTCAGTACTTCGCGATAGCTGGATTGCGCACGCGTTGGGTCAATTTTCAGTAGCACATCACCGCGATCTACAACCGTACCTTCACGCACATTCATCTCTGCCAGAATGCCGCCTTCCAGGCTTTGAATAACCTGCTCACGGCTGCGTGAGATGACCTTGCCATCGCCTTTAGTGATCTCTTCGACTCGTGCGTAATTGGCCCAGGTAAGGCCACCAACTAACACCGCAATGATGATCCACATCACTAGCTTGGAACCCGGCGTGGTTTGCGACAGCAGAGAAGCCTGCACGTCATTCATAAATTCGGCATCAGCAGCAGACATACCTTTCTCGCTCTTACGCCATGACATTAACTTGCTCATACTGCGGCCTCCTCTGCTGCTGCTTGCTTCGGCGCTGAATCGTTAGCGGGAGCTGGCGCACGTACCGCCGGTTCAACCGCCTGACGCGGCTGTTTGCGGGCTTTATTTTTTCCTTCTAAAGCGGTAAGCACCTGATCTTTCGGGCCATCCGCCACCACTTTGCCTTCTTCCACCACGATGATGCGATCGACCAATGCCAGAATGGATGGACGATGCGTCACCACAATCAGCGTGTGTCCTTCACTGGCGCGACGTAAATGCGCGAGGAATTGGTTTTCCGTCATGCTATCCATGGCGCTGGTTGGCTCATCCATCAGCAGCACTTTAGGCCGGGTGAGAAGCGTTCGCGCCAGAGAAACCAGCTGACGCTGACCGCCAGACAAGCCTTCGCCGCCCTCGCCAACCGTTAAATTGATACCACTTGGATGGCGTGCCGCAACGTGGTCCAAACCGGTCAGATTTAGCACGCGCAGCAGTTCATTGGCGGTGGCGTCCGGGCGCCCAATCATTACGTTTTCGCGCAGCGTACCGTAGAACAGACGCGCATCTTGACCGACAAAGCCAACAGCCTTGCGCCAGTCCGCCGGATCAATCTGGTTAACATCCAGACCATCGGCCGAAAGCTGACCTTTCACCGGTTGGTAAAGGCGCGCCATCACACGTAATAAGGTGGATTTACCGCTACCGATGCGGCCAAGAATCGCGACGCGTTCCCCGGCTTTAATGCTCAACGAGATATCTTTGAGGATTTCCGGGTTGGGCTTCATTGGCGGTGCCGGATAGGAGAAGTTGACGTTGGTCAGCGTGATCTCACCACTCAACGGCGGATCGGTGAGATAGGTTTTGCTGCTGTCACGATCAATAGGCATCTCCATCAGCTTGTTGAGTGACGTTAGCGCCGCTTTTGCCTGCTGATAACGTACAGCCAGGCCAATAACCTGACCGAGCGGGCCAGTCGCGCGGCTGGCAAGCATCACGGTGGCGATCATCGCACCCATGGTGAACGTGCCTTCATTGATCAGATAAACACCGGCCACCACCAACATCACCGTCTGAAACTGCTGCAGGAACGTCACCACGCCGGTTGCCAGCGTTGAGTAACGTTTTGATTTCATCGAGTTAGCGGATTGCAGTGCGCTGAAGTTTTCCCAGCGACGCTGCATGTGTGCTTCACCGCCCACTGCTTTCAGCGTTTCCATACCTTCAACCGATTCGATCAGCACACCTTGCTTGAGTGAGGCGTCACGCAGGTTCTCTTTCATGATGCGCGCCAGCGGCCACTGGATCGCGGCACTGACGATGATGATCAATGGGATCATCATCAGTGGAATGATCGCCAGCGGACCGCTGATAAAGAAGATCACACCCACAAACATCAGAATGAAGGGCAGATCGGAAATCGCCGCCAGCGTGGCAGATGCCACGAAGTCACGTACCGATTCATACTCACGAATCTGGTTGGCGAAGGTACCGGAGGAAGCGGGTTTGTGTTCCATCTGGATAGAAAGTGCCTGACGGAACAGCATACTGCCGAGCACTAAATCGGCCTTTTTACCCGCCATATCCAGCAGATGCGCGCGTACGAAACGGGTAACGGCTTCGAAGATCATCGCAATGGTCACGCCAATCGCCAGTGACCACAGCGTCACGAAGGCCTGGTTCGGCACCACACGGTCATAGACGTTCATGGTGAAGAAGATGCTGGAAAGACCGAGAACGTTGATCAATACCGCCGCAATCGCGGCACTGCGGTAATAGCGGCGATAGCGCCACAGTGTGGTGAACAGCCAATGGCCTTTTACTTCCGGCAGCATTTCACTGGCACGCTCATCGACCACAGCAGTGGGTTTCGCCATGACGGCGAAGCCCGCGTAGATCTCATTCAGCTCGGCCAGATTCATCTCAACGGCTGAAGCGCTGACTTCTGGCATCACCAGTTGGAAGCGCAATTCGCGTTGATTTTCCTCATTAGTGTGAATGCGGCGCGACAGCACAATGCAACCGCCGCCCCCTTTGCGCAGCAGAATCATCGGCATCAACTGCTCCGGCAGATCCTGCAGACGACGCTCAACCATGCCGCCGGTAATGCCGGCGTTTTCGAGCGCTGTCATGGCCTGTGATGGTGAGAGCAATGTCGCTTTTGGCAAACCTGCCACCAGCGCTTCTTCACTTTTCTCGCGTTTATAGTGTTTGCAGATCCAAGCCACGCTTTTTAACAGCGTGTCATCTACCGTGGTTTCAATACGAGCAACAGAACGCGCATCCTGCTCCACAGCATCCTGCTTCTGGTCGACCATTTCCCGACTCCTGTAAACCTGACAAAAAAACGGTGAGCACATTGCCCACCGTTGCACCTGTTTGAATTGGGAAAATTCTGACAGAAGGCAGGTTTTGAGCAGTCCAAGACTTGTCTCAAACGGTTAGGAATAATTGTTTAAAGTCGTGATTGCAGGCACGGAGGCGGGCTTTTTGCACTGCCTGGCGCAGAAAAATGCAAGGCTGTTGATGCTCGTCCTGGGCGTGTTATCTTACTGGCTCGCTTTATCGCAATCGGACAAATAGCAATGGTAAAACAGCGCGTAGGGATCGTGTTTGGCGGCAAATCGGCCGAGCATGAAGTGTCATTACAATCAGCCAAAAATATCCTCGAAGCCATCGATAAGAGCAAGTACGAGGTGGTGTTGCTGGGAATTGATAAACAGGGTGAATGGCATCTCAATGATGCTTCGGGATTCTTGCTCAACGCAGAGAACCCGAAGCTGATCGCGCTTAACCGTTCAGGTGAAAATGTCGCGCTGGTTCCGGGCAGTTCTTCCCAGCAGCTGATTACCCGTCAGCAGGCGCAGCCTTTGTCACAGCTGGATGTCATTTTTCCCATCGTGCACGGCACGCTGGGTGAAGATGGTTCGCTACAGGGCTTATTGCGTATGGCGAATCTGCCGTTTGTCGGCTCTGACGTGCTCGGGTCTGCCGTCAGCATGGACAAAGATTTTACCAAGCGGCTGCTGCGTGATGCCGGACTGAACGTTGCACCCTGGCTGAGCGTGACGCAGGCACAGCGCGCGAACATTGATGCTGAGGCCGTGATTGCACGCTTTGGCCTGCCGCTGTTTATCAAACCGGCTAACCAGGGATCGTCCGTTGGCGTGAGCAAAGTCGACAGCCCTGAAGCGTTCGATGCCGCGCTGGATCTCGCCTTTACGTTTGATCGCAAAGTCTTGATCGAGCAAGGGATTAAGGGGCGCGAGATTGAATGTGCCGTGCTGGGCAACGATGCGCCAGAAGCCAGCCCGTGCGGCGAAGTGGTGGTGCATGATGCCTTCTACTCATACGACACCAAATACATCAGCGAAAGCGGTGCGCAAGTGGTGGTGCCAGCGGCAATCAGCGATGAAGCCAGCGAGGCAATTCGTCAGGTGGCAATTACTGCGTTTCAAGCGCTGGAGTGTTTTGGCATGGCGCGTGTTGACGTGTTCCTGACGGAAAGCGGCGAGATCATTGTCAATGAAGTGAATACCTTGCCAGGTTTTACCAATATCAGCATGTATCCGAAGTTATGGCAGGCAGCAGGTTTGAGCTACAGCGATCTGATTTCCCGTCTGATTGAGCTGGCTCAGCAGCGTCACCAGCAAACCAGCCAACTGAAAAGTAGCGTTTGAATCGCCATGACGTGGCTCAGGCCACGTCATTCATCATGCTGCGCGGCTCCATCGCCGGTGAGGTTTGATTACGGCCATTGCGTTTGGAAAGATAAAGATTCTTATCCGCCGCTGACACTAAGCGATTGATCACGCTTGGCCATTCACGTTCGTTCTGCGCACTGCCGCGCGCCAGACCTAAACTGGCAGTTACCGTCACCGTGTTGCCCTGAATCCAGAACTTCTCTTTGACCATCGCCTGACGTACCGTTTCGGCGAGTTGGTAAAGCTGGCTATGGCTACAATCGAACATCACCATCACAAACTCTTCGCCACCAAAGCGACACACCATGCCACGATTGCCAACCACGCGCTGAATGCGCCGCGCAATCTCTTCCAGCACGCAATCACCGGCATCGTGGCCAAAATTGTCGTTAATGGC
Source organism: Pantoea leporis (assembly GCF_028048155.1). Classification (NCBI taxonomy): domain Bacteria; kingdom Pseudomonadati; phylum Pseudomonadota; class Gammaproteobacteria; order Enterobacterales; family Erwiniaceae; genus Pantoea; species Pantoea leporis. Next base: position 142,296 of record NZ_JALMEU010000011.1, on the reverse strand, counting down.
TTTGAAATAGTCGACATCAAGCATAATAACGCCAGCTTCCCGTTGTAGCGAGAAAGGTTCATTTCTTAAGCTTTCATACAGACCGGAACGGGACAGCAACTGGGTGAGAAAATCAAAATTAGCGCGGAGTGCAAGGCGATGATTTAACTGGCGGATCGCATCCATGCTCACCGCCACCAGCAGCGGGCTGAGCGCAACGGTGGCGACGCCAAGCCGTGCCGAGGTGAGATGGCTAATCGGTAGCAGTGCATCGTCACCCTGGATGTTCATCACACCATGCGACACCAGCACAATCTCCGTGATACCGGTTATCAGGATCACTAAGCTGGTCAATGGAATCGGCAACACGATGGCGCACCAGATCAGCGCCGGAACCGGGAATGTCAGGCTGCCGGCCCCGCCAATCAATGCCCCAACGATCAGCGACAGGATGACCGCCGCCAGCGGCAGCAGTTTGCCGGGATGCAGCAAGGTGTGCGGTGAAACCGTACGCAGCGGGCGCGCCAGCATCACCGGCAGCAGCATCAGCGAAGTAGAGAACTGTTCGCTGAACCAGTCGCTCCACGCCACAATAAAGCGCGCATTAAAATCAATATCCTGTGCCCACGCGCCCCATGTTGCACAAGCCGCCGCGCCAAGAAAACAGGCGGGAAAAATGCGCATAGCATTGAACACCTGGCTATGGGCGGAAGGACGTTGCAGATGTTTGATCAGCATGCTGACCGCGACGAGAATAAACAGAATGTTGGCAAAATTGACGGTAAACGCTGGCAGCGCCCAGCCGGAAAATACCGTGTCGTTAAAAATCATCGCACTGAAGCACACCAGATAGCTGGAGGTAGTGTGCAAAAACGGATTCCTCACTATTAATCCCGCCACCAGCGCATTCACCGGCCAGAATAGTGAGAACTCTTCGGGGATGCGTAAATGGCTGCCGATAAAGCAGAAAAACAGCGTAATGAAGAACAGCGTGAGGGCATTCTTTTTAAAATTATTCTCTTCAAACAGCATAACGCGCATACGTCTGAACCCTGTAACCTGGAAAGTGCCGGCATCAACCCTAAGCATCAGCAAGCATTAAACCGGAAATACCCGTGCGATGATTCGGTAATTAAGCAAGTGTTCGTCATCCTACTCTGCGGCTGGGCGGCGCTCGCCTGCCATAAAAAGCAGCGTCGCGCCAAATGGCATTGTGGAAACGCCAGAGACAAAGGATAAAACTTGTGGCAATTATGCCCTGTAAATAAAAAAATCGGCTATCCGAGATATCCGATTTTTTAGTTTTAAAGCGGTTGTTCCAGCACAGACTTATGGCTATTTCACCGCAACAGGCCATTGACTCAGACGAATGCCACGTTTACGTGCGTTTTCACCAAAGTCTTTTAGCACCGCTTTAACGTCGGGATCCATATATTGGGCATTGCCGTGCTCAGCAATCACCACGCTGTTTTCCGGGATCTCTGCCAGCAATCCCTGCAGCTTTGGATTGTGCATAAAGGTCAGATTTTGCTGCAGGCGTAAAACGTAGTGATCGTCATGTCGCGTGAGCTGCAAAGCGTTGCGATGGCTTTTATAGATGCTGTAGAGGATTTGCGTAGCGATGCCAATTCCAATGCCGGCCAGCATGCCAAACACAATAATGCCGCCGATAGTGGCAAGGAATGGCACATATTGCTGCGGTCCCATGCGCATCTGCTCAATGAACAGGCGCGGCGTGGCCAGCTTATAGCCGGTATAAAGCAGCACCGCCGCAAGGCTGGCAAGGGGAATCGCGTTAAGCAGATTACTGAACCACAGGCCGCAGATTAACAGCAGCACACCATGAATCAGAATCGACAGTTTGGTTTGCGCGCCAACGCTGACGTTCACCGAACTGCGCACAATCACTGCAGTAATCGGCATCGCGCCAAGGAAACCGGCGGTCAGGTTACCAATACCCTGCGCAAACATCTCTTTGTTAGGTGAAGGTGCAGGATGTTGCGGACGCAGTTTCTTCAGCGCTTCCTGGCTAAGCAGCGTTTCAAGGCTCGCGACCAGCGCCAGCGTGATCGCCACCATCCACACTGCAGGATTCTGCCACGCTTGCCAGTCTGGCGTTTCCAGTTCAGCCACCAGCGCCGACATGCTGTCGAACGCGGGCAGCGCGATACGCGGCAAGCCATCAGCTAACGCTGGAAACAGGCGATCCCCAAACACCGTCGCCGCACAGCCTACCAGCACCGCTACCAGCGGACCGGGCATCCAGCTCAGCACTTTAACTGACTTGATCAGCGGCGTGGTCCACAGCCATAAAATAGCCAATCCCACGCCAGCAACCAGCATCGCGCTGCTGGAAAAATGAAATTCCCCGTTTACCAGCGACAACAGCTCAACATCGCCCGCCGCGCCGAATGCTACCGGAATTTGCTGCATAATCAGCAAAATACCAATCGCCGCCAGCATGCCTTTAATCACGCTGCTCGGCACTAAGGCGATAAAACGTCCTGCACGCAGTAAGCCAAACAGGCACTGCAACACACCCGCCAGAATCAGCGCGGTGAGAAAGGCGGAAAAGCTGCCTAGCGTGGCGATCGACGCGACCACAATCGTTACCAATCCCGCCGCCGGACCACTAACCGCAAAACGCGAGGGGCTCAGCGCAGTCACCAGCAACCCACCAATCACGCCGGTGAGCAGACCCGCAAAGGGCGGCAATCCACTCGCCTGCGCGATACCAAGACAGAGCGGCAGCGCGACCAGAAACACCACCAAACCAGCCGGAATATCCTGACGAAGCGTGCTTAAATTCATGGCGTTGATTCCTCTGCAGATGGCTGAATTAACCGCGCGCGGCGCCGCAAAGCCAGAGTACGATTTATCACTAATAAGGGTTTCAGGGTCATCACAATAATCTTCTCTCAACATTTAAAAAGATCGCTTTCAGGCAGATAGCGACGTCATTAAACGCGGCTATGGAGAACCATTGAGGATGAAAGCAGAACTTCCTCACAAAAATAGTTTATAGACGCTTAAGCATTACCTTGCATCATGAATATTTCTGACGTCGACAAAACGAATCTTTTTGTAAACAAAACTTCAATAAACGTATGAATCAGGTAAGTTTATGCAAGGAGCGGAATGATGAGAAGGAACAATAAAAAGCATTATTAACAATAAAATAAGAGCGATTTTAAATGTGATATTTTCGGTGCAATTACAAAACAATACACGCAAAAATTATATGCCATTTTAGCGACGCTATAATTTAATCCTTATGAGCTGGGAGAATTCCTAATTAAAAAATTTATGATTAGTGCGATTCACTGCCATTTAGCAAATAAGACGAGATATTTCGCTATTCAGTTGCCATGAATTTAGTAAGAGATCAGGAAAACAGTGAGGGGAATAATAGTTACGGAGTTATGTAAATATTGATGGACCTGAAAAGGACATGAATGCGCCTGCCTAAGCAGACGCTATTTTACCTGACGAATTATTTACCGTTCCACGCTTTCATACGCGCTTCACGCACCTGCAGTTGCTGCTCAGGCGTGAGTTTGTTGTAGTTTTCCGCCATGCCACTTTCCCAGTCGCCATACAGCGGGTTCGGTAACACGATAAATTGGGTGCCAAAACGCTGATGATTAAGGCTAACGAACTGCTGACGCTGCGCATTTCCCTGATGCCAGGTTGAACCGCCAAAGTCATTCAGGTTGTCGCCCACATACAGCACCACGTTGTAACCGGCATTCTTCACCGCGTCGAAGCGCTCTTGCTTATTAGAATTGCCGGTGCTCAAGCGCACCGTTTTCTCGCTCACGCCGCTGAAGCCCAGCTTATTCAGGTTCTCCACCGTTGCGGCAAAATCTTTTTGGTCGCGGTTGGAGATATAGAACATAGTGCCGCCGTGGCTGTTGACGTAGTTGGCAAACTCCACTGCGCCCGGAACGGCCGTTGCCTGACGCGCCTGCGTCCACGCTGACCAGGTTTTACCCGAGAAGGACTGGCCGTTTTTCGCCTGCCACGCGCTGTAGGCGCTGTTATCAATCATCGTTTCATCTAAATCGACGATAACCGCTTTCGGTTTACCCGCCAGCGATGGCGCCTGATCGAAGGCCATGCGCGCGCTGTTAAATGCCTGCCAACTCAATGCCTGATATTCGCCGGATTGCTGGAACCAGTTTACTGCCAGCACCGATTGCTGGCCGAGCTGCTGCTGAGCCTGCTGTTTAGAAGGCTGCGCACAACCGGTTAATGCCAGCGCCATTAAGCCGGATGCCGCCAGCAAGGTGGTTTTCTTCATCATTTCATCCTTAAGTGATTAGGGTCAGTTTTTGTAAAGCTTTAAAAATGTAGCAGTTAACGTAAGCTGTGGGCAGCAGAAAGCAGCGGTTTGGTGAGAGGAGACACTTATGGTACAGCACCCCCACAGCGGTCCACGATCAAGACTATTGGATGACTTTTCCTGGCTGGAATACGCCTTTCAGCCGGCTGGCCAGCCCGTTCCGGCAGAGGCGGCTTATGGTCAACAGCGACACAGCGCCAATGTGTTGCTGGCAAGCCAAAACATCCCGCCTAAACGTTGCGAATCGGATGGCTTGATTGGCGAAGATCATCTGCCGGTCGCGGTGTATACCGCCGATTGTCTGCCGGTGTTATTTGCCGATCCGCAACAACAGCAGGTTGCGGCGGTGCACGCCGGATTAAAAGGCACGCTCGGTGGTGTATTGAACAACGCGATTGATCGTCTGCTAGAGCGCGGCGCCAGCCGTGAAACGCTGCGTGTGGTAATCGGTCCAGCGATCGGGCCGTGCTGCTATGAACTGGGTAACGATCTGGTGACACAGATGCAGGATCGTCACGATCTTCCGCCGTTACCCTACTCCACCCAGCAGCCGCACAACGCACAAGCGATCCGTCCGCAGGCGCGGGCCCAGCAGGATGGAATCTGGTTTGATCTGCCTAACCTGGCGCGAGGCTTGTTGTTACAGCGGGGAGTGGTGGCGGAACATATTGAAGTGCTGAACGTCTGTACCTACTGCATGGCGGAATCGGGGTCCAGCTATCGCTACAACACCCATTTTGACAGCGGCTATCAGTCACGTTTCTCGTGGATCCGCACGCGCGGTTAAGGGCTTCACATCCTTGTGAAGCTTTATCGATCAGTGAATTATGGCATTGAGCGCCAGTACGCCGGCTAAACCGAGAATTGAGATCAGCGTCTCCATCACCGTCCAGGTTTTCAGGGTTTCCACCACGCTCAGGTTGAAGTAACCCTTGAACAGCCAGAAGCCGGGATCGTTCACGTGTGAAGCGATCACGCTACCGGAACCCACCGCCAGTACCATCAAGGCAGGATCGGCATGCGTGGCAGCGATAATTGGCGTCACAATACCGGCGGTGGTGATCGCCGCCACCGTGGCTGAACCCAGCGCCACGCGCAGCATTGCCGCAACCGTCCAGCACATCAGCAGCGGTGACAGTGACGATCCCTTCATCATATCGGCGATGTAGTTACCCACGCCGCTGTCCACCAGCACCTGTTTAAAAGCACCGCCGCCCGCGATGATAAAGATGATCATGGCGATGGCGGCAATCGACTCGCCGCACATATCCATCACTTCTTCCATCTTACGGCCATTGCGCAGCCCCAACGTCAGCACCGCTATCACCACCGCGATAAACAGCGCCACTGCCGGATTACCGATGAATTCGAAGAACTGACGCAGCGCGTTCTCTTTCGGCGTGGTCAACTCGAAGACGGCGGCAATCGCCATCAGCACCACCGGAATCACTGCGGCAAAAATACTGATGCCGAAGCCAGGCATCTCCTCTTCCGTGAAGATTTTTGGGTTGTAGAGCCCTTCCGGCGGTGACTTCTCAAAGCTTTTAAGGAACTTCGAGAAAACCGGTCCGGCAATAATCACCGTTGGAATGGTGATGATCATGCCGTAGAGCAACGTGGTACCGAGATTGGCGCCAAAGATAGTGGCAATCGCCGTTGGGCCAGGATGCGGCGGCAGGAAGCAGTGAGTGACCGAGAGCGCGGCGACCATCGGCACGCCGACGTACAGCAGCGGCAAACCGGCAGCCGCCACAATAGTGAACACCAGCGGCAGCAACAGTACGAAGCCAACTTCATAGAACATCGCCAGGCCGACGATCAGTCCGGTCACCACCAGCGCCCATTGCAGCCGCTCTTTACCAAAAGCGGCGATCAGCGTGGTAGCAACACGTTGTGCGGCACCGGTATCGGAAACCAGCCGCCCGAGCATGGCGCCGAAGCCGAGGATCATGGCTAATCCGCCCAGCGTCGAGCCGATACCTTTCTGGATCGAGGCCATTACATTCAGTGGCGTCATGCCTTCGGCAATACCGACCACCGCCGAGACAAATACCAAAGCAATGAAGCCATTGACCTTAAATACAATCATCAACACCAGCAGCAGTATCACACCCAGCACAATGATGGTTATTGGCATTTTTATTATCCTTAGGAATACAGAGGGGTGATTAAGGTTTAGGCGCGGCCCGATGATAATGCCAGCCGCGCCCGGTCATCACACGGCGACGCGCATGCCACCGTCAACGAACAGCAGATGCCCGTTAACGAAGTTCGATGCACCGGAAGCAAGGAACACTGCCGCGCCAATCAGCTCTTCCGGTTTGCCCCAGCGAGCGGCTGGCGTGCGCTTGGTTAGCCAGCCGGTAAAGGCAGGATCGTCAGCCAGCGCCTGAGTCATCTCCGTGACGAAATAGCCCGGCGCAATGGCGTTCACCTGAATATTGTGACGCGCCAGCTCCACGCACATGCCGCGCGTCAGCATAGTCACCGCGCCTTTGGAGGCCGCGTAAGGCGTGATGGTGTCGCGCCCTAATTCGCTCTGCATCGAACCGATATTGATGATTTTACCCTGCTGACGCTCGACCATTTTTTTCGCCACAGTTTGCGAAACCAGGAATACGGCGGTCTGGTTGACCGCGATAACGTCATTCCAGTCCTGCTCCGGGAATTCAAGGAACGGCCGACGACGCTGGATGCCAGCATTATTCACCAGCACATCAATCGCGCCCCACTCCGCTTCGATCTCATCTACCGCCTGTTTCACCTGCGCCGATTGCGTGACATCAAACGCTTTGGCGTGCGCGCGTAAGCCCAACTCACGCAGCTGCGCCGCGCCCTTCTCTGCGCCTTCGTGCGTGGTGGCGTTGACGATCACGTCAGCACCGGCTTCCGCCAGGCCGCGCGCCAGCAGATATCCAATGCCGCGCGCCGAACCGGTCAACAGCACACGCTTGCCTTCGAGGGAAAATAACTGGCTCATCACTGCTCCTTAAAAGGTTAACTGGACTTTAGCGGCACGGGTTTTATCGCCGGCAAACTGCAGCGCGGCATCGATATCCTGCAAGACATACTCACCGCTGAACAGCGGCAACGGGTTTACCACGCCGGTAGCCAGCCATTCGACGGCGGTGTTGAATTCATGAGTAAAGCGGAAGGAACCAACCAGATTAATCTCTTTGGCAATCAGCGCCATGATCGGGAAATTGGGAATGGTGCCGCCCATGCCAACCTGCACCAGCGTACCTTTGGCGCACACCACATCGAGGCAGCGCTGCAGCGAAGAAGGATGGCCGGAGGCTTCAAACGCCACATCGAAATAGCCTTTGTCGGCAAGATAGGGCGCGAAATCGCCGTCGGCGGCATGAATCACCTCGCTTGCGCCCATCTGCTGCGCCATCTCCAGTGAACGCTCGCTGATATCGCTGCACACAATGGAGGCCGCGCCGCGCGCTTTGGCCGCCGCCGCAATCAGGCAGCCAATCGGACCCACGCCTGAGATAAACACGTGCTTGCCGGTGAGATCACCTGCCTGCTGCGTGGCGTGAATACACACCGCCAGCGGCTCAGCGAACACCATGACCGTTTCATCAGCATCCTGCGGGAACGGCACGCATTGCGCGCTATCCACCACTTTGTATTGGGTAAAACCGCCGTCAACGTGCGGCACATACATGGCGCTGCCGAAGAAGCGCATGGTGGTGCACTGGTTTTCCTGATCGCGCTGGCAATATTTGCACGCGCCGCAAGGCTTAGAGGGATTTACCGCGACTTTTTGTTGGGGTTTAAGTGCTGGATTGTCGCTCTCCACCACATAACCAATCACTTCGTGGCCCAGGATCATCGGCATTTTGATCTCAAAACTACCGACCTTGCCTTCCTGATAGTAATGCAGATCGGATCCACAAATGCCGCCACGCGTGATACGCACCAGCGTACCTTTGCCGTCCCATTTCACCTGCTGCTGCGCAACGCTGACTTGTTTTTTTCCAGTGATTACGCCGGATTGCGTTTCGATATTCATAACGTCCCCATAAGAGCTGTAGCAATGGGGGCCATCAGACCGAGTTATGCGGCTTAAAACTGTGATGAACATCACCTAAAAACATGTTACGGAAAGCTGTTACCTGGAACGTGAAGTCTGCGATGCCGAAGAGGAAACAGGCGGCCGTAAGTGGCCGCCTGTGAAGAGAATTAATAGCCTGACATCAGGTCGTGGCTGTATTTGAACAGCTCAGAATCCGAACGTAAACCGAGCTTTTTCAGCGCCGATTGTTTCTGCCCGCTCACGGTTTTACGACTGCGCTTAAACTTCACGGCAATTTGTGACACGCTCAAACCATCGAGAAAACAACGCACCACTTCAACTTCACGCGGGCTGAGGGTTTTCACCTTCTCATACATATTGCCTTTGCTGCTGAAATCGAGGCTGTCATCCAGCGACTCTTCGCTCATGACATAGAGATTTTCAACCTCGTAGGCGACTTCTTTAGACAAGAACAAACGGCCCTGCGCCACCTGACGAATCGCATGGGTAATTTCCTGCATATTGTGGCTTTTGCCAATAAAGCCTTTCACGCCTGCACTTAGCACCATTTTGACGATGGCCGGACTCTCCATTGAAGAAGAGATCAGAATTTTTTGCTGGGGATGGTGATTACGCAGTTGCTTCACCAGCGCCAAACCATCCAGTTCACGTTCACCCAGCAGGAAATCCAGTACCAGCACATCGACTACGGTACTTCTCAGCTGATTAAATAATTCATTACTTGAAGCCCAGGTACCCACCAAATGAATATCGGGCTCATGTTTCAAACACAACTCGAAAACGGTACGGACCATGGGGTGATCATCAAGGACAGCCACACGCACTTGTTTATTGTGTGCATATACCATTTGTTTATTCCTTTATTACAGCATTAACTTTGTCCAATTCTGACTGTCACACCCGCTTCAATAAATAAATGGTGTCGATTACAACAGCTGTGAAAAAATAGCCTTCACAACATCAGAATTCTAAATCGATAGCGTCACCCTAATAGCGGTCATTTTTATATACCCCTTTTAGGTTTATATTTTTCCGTGATAGATTCTTACTTGCCTGCTCACGTAAAAGTGGGAAAAGTCTGACTTAACTCCTTAACAAGACCACATAAGAATTGTCTTGAAAGAAAAGGAGCAATCTAACTAACTGAATAAGCTAAGAAATGAACATCATATAGTGACATCGTCATCACCCTCTCTCTTTCGCTAAAAATCAAATATTTGAGAATGGTCGCAAAATTTTAACAGTAAAAGAATAGAACGAGCGAAAGATAATAATATCTTTATAATCCCTGGTCCTAATAGATATTAATGGATACCTTAAGAAGGCAGCGTGCTAATTAATCTTAATACTTTTCGCTTGTTGGCATTATTTTTTCTGGCTTTAGTTTCATGTTCATTAATAGCATCAGAGAAAAAACTGCAATTACTGGCGCGATATGATGTAGCTCAACCTGCTTTACAACTGGCTGAACCAATCTCTTCGGAGTTTCGTCATCACGTTCTCAAAGTTGCTGTCGCTGGGCAACCACAACCGCCCCTTTTTATGGATATAGATACGCGACGATTCGAAGGCGTGAGTGCGGATTATCTCTCTCTGATTCAGAATATGCTGGATACCACAATAGAAATCCATTATTACGCCAGTCATAGCGCGGCCCAGGAAGCGGTAACCAGCGGAGAAATGCAACTATTAGCGATCTATGTGGAACCCCCCTCAGTATCAAAGCCGCAAACCTTGATCGCCAGCGACCCCTGGATGCTGGATTATGCAGCGATCGGTTTTAAGTCTGAGCAGAACGCTCCATTAAAAATTGATGAACCCAATCGCATGGCCTGGTCTGGTTCAGCGTTGATGCGTGCACATTTAGAAGAGACTTTTAAGAGCGACCTTTTAGTTCGCTTTCCTGGTTACTACGATGCTGTCGCAGCAACAGTATTTGGCCAAACAGAGCGTGTATGGGGCAATGCCGCCACACTTACACACCTTAATCGCTTCATGTTCGCAAATGCGCTGGAAATAACCAAAGATGACCACGCTATTCCGATGAATTTCAGCTTTGGCATTAGCCCGCGTTATCCACAACTTGCCGAAGCGATTAATTTTGCCTTAACACAAATTCCTCTCTCTATTCGCATGCAGATAGCGAAGCGCTGGCAACTGGATACGTACCATGTGCTGCAGCGTAATCCGCTTGCACTCAAGCATGAAGAGGAGAAATGGCTGCAGGCACACCCGCGTATTAACACCGCACTACCGCAAACCCTCGCTCCACTCAGCAGTCGCAACGGAAGCATGCCGTTTCGCGGCATGATCATTGATGTTTTAGATCTGATAGCCAACCAAAGTGGCATTACATTTAATTCAGAAGTTCAGGAAGAAAGTGGACGTAACCAAACCGATAAGCATTTTCCACATCTGTATGCGCTTGAGATGCTTACCCCGGATATGCCACATCAGTTAATAACCCGCCCATGGCTGGTTTCACACTGGGTCATTATTCGCCATAAACGCCCTCGGAATATTATGGCTCGGGATCCTTTTCCCTTTGGCTCGGCTCTCATGCTGAACAATCGGCAGATGAAGGATTGGATGCTTCTGCATTATCCCCATCTGAACCTCGCCTATATCAACGATCCTTTGCAGGCCTTGCGTGAATTGCAGGCGCATGAAATCGATGCGGTAGTGCTGCCAAAGATTTTTGTGGATTATCTGCTCCACAACCATTACGCAGATGACCTGATTATTGAAACCACGTTGGGTGCAGACCCGGTACGTTTTGTCATGCGTGTTGAACCCGGTAATGAAACGCTGATTAGCATTCTCAATAAAGCCTTGATCGCGATTCCTCCCGAAACCATGTTCAAGTTGCTGGCACATTGGCGTCAGTCAGAGATGCCGTTCCTCAGTGCTTCATGGCAGAGTTACAAACAAATTATCTTGCTGATCGTGTCCGTCTCGGCCGGATTGATAGCCCTTATTTTGCTGTGGAACCGTCATCTGCGGAAGGTTATTCAGCAGCGTATTCAGGCTGAAAATGCATTGAAAAATCAGCTCAATTTCACCCATACACTCTTCAATGACTCTCCCGTTGCCATGTATATCCGCGATAAACAAACCCGATTAGTGGATTGCAACAATGCCTACCTACGTTTTATGGATTTCCAGCGAGAAGATGTCATCGGTAAACGACTGTCGGACGTTCTCACTGGCAATAACGCCAGTATTCACAGTATTGAAGATGGCTATCAAAAAACCTTACTGGATGGCGAAGCCGTCATGCGCGATATACACATGGATTTTGAACAGCGGACATTCCAGCTTTATCACTGGATACTGCCGTTTCGCGATCGGCACGGTGATGTCGCAGGTGTTATTGGGGGCTGGCTGGATGTCACTGAACGCAATGCGCTGCTGCAGGAGTTACAACTCGCCAAAGATGTGGCTGATAAAGCCAACCGCTCCAAAAGTGAATTTCTTGCCAGCATGAGCCATGAAATCCGCACGCCACTGCATGCCATGATTGGCTTACTGGAGCTCGAAACTCGCTTGCAACCGGCTGATTCACTCTCAGAGAACATCCGTGTTGCGTACCATTCGGCACGCGCGTTGCTGTCATTGATTGGCGATATTCTCGATTTGTCGAAAATCGAGTCCGGCCTTTATCAACCAACGTTAGAAACGGTCTACCTTCCTGATGTTCTCGATCAAGCGGTTACGCTATTTCGTAATAAAGCAGAGATTAAGGGACTTGAACTGCGGGTAGAGATGGATATTGCTGCTTACTGGGTGAAAACAGACCCATTGATGCTGAATCAAATTCTCTCCAACCTATTGAGCAACGCCATTAAGTTTTCCGATTACGGCACTGTCACTGTCGTGCTCATGCAGGGCATTGCGCAGGAGGAGGACGGTTGTGAATTCGTGATCGAAGTTAGCGATCAAGGTTGTGGCATGACGGAGGACCAACAGCACGCCATCTTCGAACCTTTTGTGCAGGTGGGCGATCGTCAGCAGCAGCAAATTGGCACCGGATTAGGATTAAGCATTTGTCGTAATCTGGCGCATTTACTGGATGGTGAGCTGATTGTGGAAAGTGCGCCAGGGGAAGGCGCGGTGTTCTCTTTTTATTTCCGTGCCTTGCCCGGTGAACCGCAGGATCAAACACAGCCTCATTTGTCGCAGCCGCTGATCTCCGACAAGCTCTCCGTGATGATCATTGACGATCACGCACCCAACCGATTACTGCTTGGGAAACAGCTTGAACTGGCCGGCCATCAAGTCATGGTGAGTGAAAGTGCGGCAGAAGCACTGACGTTATGGCAGCAGGATCCATTACGTTTCGACCTCATCATCACAGACTGTAATATGCCGGGCATGAACGGCTTTGAGTTCGCTGAAGCGCTGCGTCTATACGAGCATGAGCATCTGTTAACACCGATCATGCTCTTCGGCCTGACTGCATCGGCTGAGCAGCATATTATGCAACGCTGCCTTCAGGCGGGAATGAACGATTGTCTTTTCAAGCCGCTGGATTTAGAGAGCTTACTTGCTCAGGTTGCACGTTGTACCCGGCGCAGCGCCATAAAACCAGAAATCCAGGCCCCGCCGGCAGCGAGTATCTCCTCTTTCCCACAGCTGTTAACACAACTGGCCGAACAGGATAGTGAAGGTTGTCTGGTGTTACTCAATAGCATACGAACCAGCCACGAAGAGTTGTTGGTATCACTTCAGCAAACCGATGATGCCAGCGCCCTGTCACAGCTGGGTCACAAATTAAAAGGAGGAGCAGCAATGCTAAATGCTCCAACCTTGACTGAACTGGGCCGCAAGTTGGAGAAACACCGCGAGGAAGCCCTCGATCCGCAAGCGTTAATTCAGCAGATTGTCGAGGAAATGAAACGTGTTAATGAGTCCTTGCAAGAATTTGAGAAACATCGCCTGAAAAAACATCAAGATTTATAGAATCATAATCTTATCGAGACATTTCTCGGTTCGCCCTATTAATCTGCCGGACATAATGGCCGTCAACGTCATCATTACGGTGCCGTTAAAGGGAGAGATATGTTTAATGCAAAAATTCTCATCGTTGATGAGCATCGTTTGGTTGCCGCCGGCGTGCAGGCTTTATTATTAATGAATGGCTTTAATTGTGTCACTACTGCGCACACAATTAACGATGGTATTGATGATATCATTCATCAACACATCGACATACTAATATTAGACCCTGACTTTAAAGAAAAAAATGGCATCGCATTTCTACGCGATATCGTCAAATCAAAGACGTGGATGAAAGTCATATTGATTAGTCGGGATAGCAACAACCATCTTTCAATACAATCACTTAGCCAGGGCGCGAACGGGTTCGTGTCAACTTACGATCCCATTCAAACACTGATCGCCGCCATTGGCTGCGTTTCTAATAATGTGAATTATCTACCGGGCGACATTCTGGACAAACGTCAGCGTTATGCAAATGAGCAAGATATGCTTTCTCGCCTGACTGACCGTGAAAATTTAATTTTGCGACAGCTCGCACAGGGGAAGTCGAATAAAACCATCGCTTGCGAATTGGGATTAAATAATAAAACAATCAGCACTTATAAAACAAAGATATTCCAAAAACTTGAGTCAAAAAACCTGGTTGATATCATCGAACTTGCACGTCGCAATGGGGCTTGTTGAAAGAAAAATCAAGACTAGTCTTGCTGATTAATAACGTTATGGCGTGGCATGATATGCCTTGTCCTAACCCCGGACAGTTTTTAAAAAGATTGAGTTATAAAGGAATTAATAACCACAGAGCTAATTTATTAGCCCCTTCTTCATGCTATTACAGGGCGAGTAGGTTTCTTCCCGTGCCTGCCGAAAGAAGTCCGATACTTTCGTCTGCGACTTACCGCCCTGCTTTTTTTTGATACTTCTCACAGGCTGAACGCCACACACTTCCTTCCCTGCAAAATCCCGCTAGAGTTCACTCATCCGACCACTCTCTGAGTATGTGATTATGTCTGAGCATTATGCCCACCTGTTCGCCCCGCTGGATCTGGGTTTCACCCAGCTTAAAAATCGTTTTCTGATGGGTTCGATGCATACCGGACTGGAAGAACACGCCGAGGGCGCAGAGCGCCTGGCCGCTTTTTACGCTGAGCGCGCGCGTGAAGGCGTGGCGCTGATTGTCACTGGCGGTATCGCGCCCAATCCGCAAGGCGTGGTGGCACAAGGCGGAGCGATCCTCAACCAGGAAAGTCAGTGCAACTGGCACCGTATCATCACCGATGCGGTGCATGCAGAAGGCGGGAAAATCGCGCTGCAAATTCTGCATGCCGGGCGCTACAGCTATCAGCGTGACCTGGTTGCCCCATCGGCATTACAGGCGCCGATCAATCCTTTTACGCCACAAGCGCTCAGCGATGCGGATATTCAGCAAACCATTCAGGACTTCGCGCACTGCGCCAAACTGGCGCAACAGGCCGGCTATGACGGCGTGGAGATCATGGGCTCGGAAGGTTATCTGATTAACCAGTTTCTGGTGGCGCACACCAATCAGCGTGAGGATGACTGGGGCGGCGATGTGACGCGACGCCAGCGCTTTGCGTTAGCGGTGACGCAAGCGGTGCGTGATGCCGTCGGCAGCGACTTCATCATTATCTTCCGCCTGTCGATGCTCGATTTGGTCAATAACGGCAGCTCGCTGGAAGAGACGCTTTCACTGGCGCAAGCGTTGGAGCAGTGCGGCGTTACGCTGTTTAACAGCGGCATTGGCTGGCATGAAGCGCGCATTCCCACCATCGCCACCTGCGTGCCGCGTGCTGGTTTTGCCTGGGTCACGCAGCACCTGCGCGAGCGCGTATCGGTGCCGGTCATCGCCACCAATCGCATCAACCATCCCGACGTAGCTGAACAGCTTTTGCGTGATGGCATCGCTGATATGGTCTCGATGGCGCGCCCTTTCCTCGCCGATGCGGCTTTTGTCCGTAAAGCCGAAACCGGCCAGCCCGATGCCATCAACACCTGCATTGCCTGTAATCAGGCCTGCCTCGATCAAATCTTTGTTGGCAAAATCACCTCTTGTCTGGTGAATCCGCGCGCCTGCCACGAAACGCTGATGCCGGTGATCGCCACCAAGCAGCCGAAACAGCTGGCGGTGGTGGGCGCGGGGCCCGCGGGTATGGCGTTCGCGCTGCAGGCGGCGCAGCGCGGCCATCAGGTCACGCTTTACGAGGCCGATGCGCAAATTGGTGGGCAGTTTAATATCGCCCGGCAGATTCCCGGCAAAGCTGAATTCAGTGAAACGCTGCGCTATTTCCGTCACCAACTTGCTGCCGCAGGCGTAACGATTAAAACGGAACATCGCGTCAGCGCAGACGAACTGGCAGCCGCTGACGAAGTGATCATCGCTACCGGTATCTTGCCGCGCCAGCTGACGATTCCTGGCATCGATCATCCCAGCGTGCTGAGCTATCTCGATGTGATACGCGATAAAAAACCGGTGGGAAAACGCGTGGCGATTATCGGCGCGGGCGGCATTGGTTTTGATACCGCCGAGTTTCTGCTGCATCAAACCAACCATGACGATTTCTACCAAAGCTGGGGCATCGATCGCAGCCTGCAGGCGCGAGGCGGTTTGATTGCGCCACAGCCACAGCCCGCCGATCGGCAAATCTGGTTGCTGCAGCGCAAATCCGGCAAGCCGGGCGCAGGCTTAGCGAAAACCACCGGCTGGATCCACCGCGCCAGCTTGCAGGCGCACGGCGTGCAGATGTGGGGCGACGTCGAATATTTGCAGATTGATGATGCTGGATTACATCTGCGTCATCAGGGCGAAGCGATGACGCTGGCGGTGGATAACGTGGTGATTTGTGCCGGACAGGAACCGCTGCGCCTGCTGGCGGATCAGCTCAGCGCGCGTGGCAAATCCGTACGTGTGATTGGGGGTGCGGATGTGGCGCAGGAGCTGGATGCTCGCCGCGCCATCGCTCAGGCGACCGAACTGGCGCTGAGTGTGTAATTAGCGCAGTTTGACCGAACGCAGTACCACGAACTTGGCGTTGGACGCCACCAGCTCGCAGTTGCCAAACAGCTTTTTCATTTTGACGTGATAACCGAGGTGGCGGTTGCCGACGATGCGCAACTCGCCGCCATACTGCAGGCAGCGTTTCGCATCACGCAGCATTTGCCATGCCAGATGATCGGTCACCGCGTGCTGCTGATGGAATGGCGGATTGCACAGCACCGCGTGCAGGCGATCGGACGGGAAGCCACTCAGCACGTTGTTAACGCGAAACTGACAGCGCGCCATATCCTGCGGACGGTTCACTTCCACGTTCAGTTTGCTTGATGCCACCGCCATGTAGGATTCATCATAAAACAGCACGTCCGCGTTTGGGTTCTGTTCCAGTGCCAGCAAGCCAATCACGCCGTTGCCACAACCCAGGTCGAGAATCTCACCTTCAATGTCAAAAGGCAGATGCTGCATAAAGAAGCGTGCGCCCACATCCAGCGACGCGCGGGAAAACACGTTGGCGTGATTGTGGATCTGGTATTCAGAATCATCCAGCGGCCAAACGGTGGTGGCGGGCTGATCCGCTAATTGCGGCGCAGTGAAGCGGCTGTAAATCAGACGCGCTTTTTTCCACGCCAGCGAGGTTTTGCTCTCGCCGAGGATGCGCTCGAACAGTTGCAGCGTGGAGTTGTGAATATCTTTGGCCTTCGCCGCCGCCAGAATCAGCGTGTCCGGCGTAACCACTTCGCGCAGTGCACGCAGTTGATGCTCGAGCAGCGCCAGCGCTTTGGGGATTTTGATCATCACCACCGCCGGTGCGGCCGGCAATGGCGCCAGGCTATCGAGAAAATGCACCTGATCTTCATCCATCTCATTGAGTCGCAGGTTCTGTCTTGCCGCCTGTTCGCTCAGCAGCGAATCGCTGACGTGCCACACCGGACGTGCACCCAACCCGCAAGTCAGCGCGCCAAAGCTGTCGTTGAACACCAAAACCGGTCCCTCAGGCAGCGCTTGCTGCAACAGGTATTCATCGGCGGAATCCCACGCCTGTAGCGGGCTTTCCTCACGCATTGGCGGGAAGCGGTGCAGCGTCAGCGTGCGATTGGTCAGTTCAAGTTGGCTCATGGAATCTCCGGCGTGGTACACTTTGCGCGATTTTCGCCCTAAAAAGGGGGCGCAGTATACTGTCTTTCGCCGGGAATCCCAATGTCATTAATCTATCTGCAGGGCTACCCTGAAAACATCCTCGAGCAGGTTCAGACGCTGATCGAACATGAGCGCTTAGGTGCCTTTCTCCAGCAACGCTATCCCGATACGCACAATATCGTCAGCGACCGCGCGCTCTATGATTACACGCAGGCGCTGAAAAACCGCTATATGCGCAGCGCACCGCCGGTGAGCAAAGTGATTTGGGACAATAAAATCAAGGTGATGAAGCACGCGTTGGGGCTGCATACGGCGATTTCGCGCGTGCAAGGCGGCAATCTAAAAGCCAAAGCGGAGATTCGCATCTCCACTTTCTTCCGCCTCGCACCGGAAGCGTTTTTGCGCATGATCGTGGTGCACGAGCTGGCGCACCTGAAAGAGAAAGAGCACGACAAAGCGTTTTACCAACTCTGCTGCCACATGGAACCGGATTATCATCAGCTCGAATTTGACGCACGCTTGTGGATGACCGATCAGGCGATGCGCGGCAACGCGGCTTAAAGAAACTCCTGCGCTTTTTGGATCAGGCTGGTTTTGGTCAGTGCGCCCATAAAACGGCGCTCCTGCGGATTATTTAGCACCGGCAGGCGTTCAAGCGTGACGCGGGCAAAGGCTTCCCAGCCTTCGCGCATGCTTTGATTCTGATAAATGCAGGGAAAGTTATTGTCCATCACGTTACTGACTGGCGAATGCAGCGTGATCTCCTGCGACAACACCTTGCGTGAGATATCGTGTATCGACACCACGCCGAGAAATTGCCCTTCACTGTTAATCACATAGACATAACGTTCCCGCTTGAGCGAGCTCACCGCCAGCGCCTGCCCTACTGACTCTTCTGGCTGCAACGCCGCGCCGGGAATGATCAACTGATCGACACGCATGTTATCGAAATCATACTTGGCTTCGGAACGACTGAAATGGCTGCTCACCACCGGATAAGTGCTGGACGATTGCAGGCGATACACCACCATCGAGGCCAGCACTGACGCGATCATAATCGGGAATAGCAGGCTGCTATTCAGCGTCATCTCAAGCACCATCAGCATCGCCATTAACGGTGCCTGGCTGACCGCCGCCAGCACCGCCGCCATGCCGATGGCCGCATACAGCAAAGTATTGCCGACCGGTAAATGCAGCATCACACCCATCTGCGCCAGCGCCACGCCGAGCAGTGCGCCGATCAATAAGGAAGGGGTAAACAGCCCGCCCACCGCGTTGGAACCCACCGACAGCGTGGTCGCCAGCGTTTTTAGCACCAGCAATCCCAGTAATCCCATCAGTAGATATTGGCCATCAATGATTTTCACGATCACTTCGTAACCGTTACCGAGAATATCGGTGGAGATCAGCGCCAAAAACCCCACCGCTAATCCACCGGCGCCGAGCCGCAGCGGCAGCGAACGCACGCGGCCAAACAGCGCCTTGCTGCGCGCAATCAGTTTGATCAGCAGCCAGCCGGCGATACCGGCGACAAAACCAATCAGCAACGTCATCAGCAAACTGCTGATATCCATCTGGAATAGCGCTTCGGATAACGGATATAGCGCGCTGCGAAAACCCAGCGACCACATGGTCATCACCGCCACCGCCGACGAGACAATCAGCGGAATCAAACGCTGCAGCGCCGAGATGCCAAAAGCGATCTCCGCGACAAATATCGCCGACGCCAACGGGGCGTGATACACCGATGAAAGCCCAGCAGCAGCGGCCATCGCTACGATATCGCTGTTACGCAGATTCAACGATTTCGGCAGCCAGCGCCCGATTAAACTGCCGCTCAGCGCCGAGAGCTGCACCATCGGCCCCTCTTTACCAATCGACGCGCCGCTGCCGATGCTGGCCATCGATGACAGCGCACGGAACAGCGAGGTTTTGGTTGGTACCGCATCGAGCCGCGCGTTAATCACCTCCAGATAATCGGTCTGCACCGTTTCCTGTTTCTCAATCGCCACCGCATAGCGCAGGAAAAAACCGGCCAATACGCCGCCTGCGCCCACCAGCAGCGGCCAGAAGATCCACGGCCAGACATGCATCGCCACGGTGATTTCACTGTCACTGTTGAATAGCAGATGGTTGATCAATTCAATCACGCCGCGAAAGGCCAGCGTCACCAGCGAGGCCACACATCCAACGGGGATGGCAATCAGTAATGTGGTCCAGTTCAGAGCATGTTTACTTCCACTCACCCGCGCGTCCCCGCTAAGTCGGTTAAAAAGTTGTGCGGCATCATCATATTGGAATGCGGATCTCAGGATCAAATTTCGCCTGCCTGGCGCTCAGATGAACATGTTACTCTGCCGTTTTACTTTAGCAGGAGAGCAGCACGTGATTCGTTTCGCCATCGTGGGAACCAACTGGATTACCCGCCAGTTTATCGACGCCGCGCATGAAACCGGCAAAATGAAGTTGAGCGGCGTCTATTCGCGTAGTCAGCAGCAGGCCGACGCGTTTGTGGTGGATTATCCCTGCAAGCTGACCTTCACCTCTCTGGATGAGCTTGCCGCCAGCAGTGAGATCGATGCGGTGTATATCGCCAGTCCAAATGCGCTGCACAGTGAGCAGGCGATACTGTTTATGTCGCACGGTAAGCATGTGATTTGCGAGAAGCCGATGGCGTCTAATCTGCGTGAAGCCGAGGCGATGATTGCCTGCGCGCGCCAGCATCAGGTGGTGCTGTTCGAAGCCTTTAAAACCGCCAGCCTGCCCACCTTCCAGCAACTGCAAAAAACGCTGCCGCAATTGGGCAAACTGCGTAAAGCCTTGATCAACTATTGCCAGTATTCCTCGCGTTATCAGCGCTATCTGGATGGCGAGAACCCGAATACCTTTAATCCTCGCTGGTCAAATGGCTCGATGATGGATATCGGCTTTTACTGCCTTGCCGCCGCTGTCACCTTGTGGGGTGCGCCACAGCAGGTCAAGGCGCAAGCTTCCCTGCTGGAAAGTGGCGTTGATGCGCATGGCGTGGTGGTGCTGGGCTACGGCGATTTTGATGTCACGCTGCTGCACTCAAAGGTCAGCGATTCACTGATCCCGAGTGAAATTCAGGGCGAAGCGGGATCGCTGGTGATTGAAAAGATCTCCGAGTGCCAGCAACTGCGCTTTATCCCGCGCGGTGGCGAGAGCCAAAACCTGACGCAGCCGCAGCACATCAATACCATGCTGTATGAAGCCGAAACCTTCGCTAAATTGGTGGAAGCCGGTGAAGTTGAGCATGCGGCCTTAGAAAACTCACGTATTACGGCGCAACTGCTCACGGAAATCCGCCGCCAGACCGGCGTGGTATTCCCGGCGGATCAGGCTGAAGTGTAAATATTGCAAAACATTTCCAGAGCCCTCTTGAAAGCGATTATCGAACTCCGTATGTTTAGCGCTGCAAAGGGGAGTAACTTCTACGCTGATTGATCGTCATTACGATGCACCACGCAATATGCGTTACGCATCCGGTCGTCAGGCAACCCGGAATCTATTCTGAGTTGTAAGTGAGACCTTGCCGGAAGGCGAGGTTTGCTTGCAGCACGATCAAAGCGGCTGACGTCTTCTGACTTCAGCCGCTTTTTTATTTCTGGAAAAGGATACGACTATGCACTCAGTTGGCACACCGTTACTTTGGGGCAGCTTCGCTGTCGTAGTGCTCATCATGCTGGCGATCGACCTGCTATTACAGGGCCGACGCGGCGCACAAACCATGTCATTCAAACAAGCAGCGGTCTGGTCGCTAATTTGGGTGTCAGTTTCACTGCTGTTCAGCGCCGCCTTCTGGTGGTATCTCGACGGTACCGCTGGACGTGAAGTTGCCACCGCGCAAACCCTCGCCTTCCTCACTGGCTACGTTTTAGAGAAAGCGCTGGCGGTGGATAACGTCTTTGTCTGGCTGATGCTGTTTAGCTACTTCGCTGTACCGGCCAACCTGCAGCGCCGCGTGCTGATTTATGGCGTATTAGGCGCAATTGTGCTGCGTACCATCATGATCTTTGCTGGCAGCTATTTGGTTACTCAGTTCAGCTGGATCCTTTACGTGTTCGGCGCCTTCCTGCTGTTCACCGGCCTGAAAATGGCGCTGGCGAAAGAGGAAGATGACAGCACGGTGGGCGACAAACCGGTGGTGCGCTGGCTGCGCAAGCATCTGCGCATGACCGATAGCCTGGACGGCGAGAAGTTCTTCACCCGCAAAAACGGTGTGCTGTTTGCTACGCCGCTGCTGCTGGTGCTGATCATGGTTGAACTGAGCGATGTGATTTTCGCCGTGGACAGCATTCCCGCGATCTTCGCGGTGACCACCGATCCGTTCATTGTGCTGACTTCCAACCTGTTTGCGATTCTTGGCCTGCGCGCCATGTACTTCCTGCTGGCTAACGTGGCGGAGCGTTTCTCGATGCTGAAATATGGCCTGGCGATTGTGCTGGTGTTTATCGGTATCAAAATGCTGATTGTCGAGTTCTATCACATTCCCGTCGGCATCTCGCTGACGGTGGTGGGTGTAATTCTCGGCGGTACGCTGCTGATCAACGCCTGGGTAAACCACAGAAACGACCAGAAGAAGATCTCACCATAATCTTCTGCAGGGGCGCTAATCGCCCCTGCTTTGTTTCGCCAGTGGCAACCTTCACCTTTTATATATCTGTCACACTTCCCGTCATCAGCAGATCAAAAAACCGATCTGCTGCGCATGCACAGAATTATCTCTTTCCTCATAAGCTCTTTTCCTTATACTCCGCCGGGCAAACCGTTGTGCGTGGTGGAACCGCGCACAATACTCATGACCGCGAATATAAAAAGACTGTGATATGCAAAACAACTTTATTGGACGTCTGGGCGCACTGTTCGCAGGAAGCCTGGTAAAACAAATCATGATCGGCCTGGTGGCGGGCGTGGCGCTGGCGTGGTTCTCACGCGATGCCGCACTGGCCGTTGGCTTGCTGGGTGAGCTGTTCGTGCGTGCGCTAAAAGCCGTCGCGCCGCTGTTGGTTTTGGTGCTGGTAATCTCTTCGATCGCTAACCATCAGCAGGGACAAAAAACCAATATCCGCCCGATTATCATGCTGTATCTGCTCAGCACGTTCTTTGCTGCGGTTGTGGCGGTGATCTTCAGCCATCTGTTCCCTCAGACGCTGTCGATGAACGTCGGCGCCACGCAAATTACGCCGCCGTCGGGTATTACCGAAGTGCTGCACGGCTTGCTGATGAGCATGGTGTCGAACCCGATTGAAGCGCTGATGAATGCCAACTACATCGGTATTTTGGTGTGGGCGCTGGGATTGGGGCTGGCGTTTCGTCATGCCAGCCCAAGCAGCAAAGCGTTTCTTAATGACGCGTCCAATGCCGCGACCTGGGTCGTGCGCTGCGTGATCCGCTGTGCGCCGCTGGGGATTTTTGGTCTGGTGGCCTCCATTCTCGCCTCAACCGGTTTCGATGCGCTGTGGGAATACGCCAATCTGCTGGCGCTGCTGCTCGGCTGCATGCTGATTATGGCGCTGGTAATCAACCCAATGCTGGTGTTCCAGAAGATTCGCCGCAACCCGTATCCGCTGGTGTTTACCTGCATGCGTGAAAGTGGCGTCACCGCGTTCTTCACCCGCAGTTCAGCGGCTAACATTCCGGTCAATATGGCGCTGGCGAAACGTCTCAATCTGGATGAAGACACGTATTCCGTGTCGATCCCGCTGGGTGCCACCATCAGCATGGCTGGCGCATCCATCACCATCACGGTGTTGACGCTGGCGGCAGTACATACGCTGGGTATTGCGGTGGATGTTCCAACCGCCATTCTGTTGAGTCTGGTGGCGTCACTGTGTGCTTGTGGCGCATCCGGTGTGGCCGGCGGTTCGCTGCTGCTGATCCCGGTAGCCTGCAACATGTTTGGTATTCCAAATGATTTGGCGATGCAGGTAGTAGCGGTGGGCTTTATTATTGGCGTGCTGCAGGATTCCGCCGAGACCGCGCTGAACTCCTCGACGGATATTCTGTTTACCGCGGCCGTATGCCAGGCCGAAGCCGAGCGCCAGCCGCGTCGTACGGTGTCAGAGTCGGAGTAAAGTAAGGTTTTTGAATATGGGTCGCCATCCATGGCGACCTGGTTTTACAAGGTCACACCGCTTTTAAAGATGGCTAACTCGCGAAAATCGTTAGTTTCGTTGCGCGCGGGTTGGCCATTGGCAATCGCCACAATCATATCGACGAAGTCCGCCAGCATCTCCGCCATACTCATCCCTTCAAGCAAACGCCCGGCATTAAAATCGATCCAGTGCGGCTTCTTCTCGGCGAGCTGCGTATTGGTGGCGATCTTTACCGTCGGCACAAAACCGCCGTACGGCGTGCCGCGTCCGGTGGTAAACAGCACCATATGACAGCCCGCGCCCGCCAGCGCGCTGGTTGCAACCGCATCGTTGCCCGGCGCACTTAACAGATTCAGTCCCGGTGTATGCAGGCGCTCACCGTACTTCAGCACATCCACCACCTGACTTTGTCCGGCCTTCTGCGTACAGCCGAGCGACTTCTCCTCCAGCGTGGTGATGCCGCCCGCTTTGTTGCCGGGTGATGGATTTTCATAGATCGGCTGCTGGTGATCGATAAAGTAGCGCTTGAAGTCATTTATCATCGCCACGGTTTTTTCAAAGGTGGCTTCATCGCGGCAGCGACTCATCAAAATGCGCTCTGCGCCAAACATCTCCGGCACTTCGGTCAGCACCGTGGTGCCGCCGTTGGCAATCATCTGGTCAGAGAAACAGCCCAGCATGGGATTGGCGGTGATGCCGGAAAAACCATCCGAACCGCCGCACTCCAGGCCAAACTTCAGCTCGCTGAGTTTGCCCGGCTGGCGTTGATCCGCGCGTATGGCACCATAGAGTTCGTGCAGACGTTCCAGCCCCGCTTCCACTTCATCATCCTGCTTCTGGCACTCCATGAACTGCACGCGATCGCTATCGAAGCCACCAAGCGTTTCACGAAACACATCAACCTGATTGTTCTCGCAGCCAAGCCCAATCACCAGCACCGCGCCGGCATTGGGATGACGCACCATGTTCTGCAGCATGGTGCGGGTGTTCTCGTGATCCTGCCCAAGCTGCGAACAGCCAAACGGATGGCTGAACAGATGCACGCCGTCAATGCCTTCGGCGTCATTGGTCTCTTTCATAAAGCGCGTCAGGATTTGCCGCGCGATGCCGTTGACGCAGCCCACGGTGGGCAGGATCCATAACTCATTACGGATGCCC
Organism: Pantoea leporis; assembly: GCF_028048155.1. NCBI lineage: Bacteria > Pseudomonadati > Pseudomonadota > Gammaproteobacteria > Enterobacterales > Erwiniaceae > Pantoea > Pantoea leporis. Next base: position 117,502 of record NZ_JALMEU010000011.1, on the reverse strand, counting down.
ACTTCTCCGCTGGCGCGACGATAGATCTGCACGTCGCGATCGCCAGCTTGCGGCGGCAGATCGAGAAAATCGGGTTGATAGTCATACTCATCCACGTCGCTTAGGTTGGTGCGCGCATTGCTGGAGTGAATGATTTCGCCGGCCGCAATCGGTTGAGTGGCGTGCGCGATCGGCAAACCGTATTTGATCACCAGCGCGTCGGTGGCTAAAGGCTGCAGCGCAAACTTATGGCCGCGTCCAACCTCCTGCTGCAAGGTGATCGCCTGTTGATTGATTTCGACCTGGGTATTGGCTGGCAAATCGCGCAACGCCACAGCAACGTTGTCGCGTGAATGGATTCTAATGGCATCTTGCATAGCGTTATCTCAGTTGTGTCAACGCCGTCCGCATCCCGTGGACGATGATGTTTTGCAGGTGCTGGCTGACAGCAGCCACTAATCCGGGCTGCTGAGTGAGATCTTCGCCCCAGTGATTGGCGTCGCTGAGTACCGCGCGCACCAACTGTTCTGGAGTCTGTTTATCGTTATTTACTGCTGACCACAGTTCAGCGAAACGCTGCAGCCACTGTTCGTCGTCCTGCAGCGGCCAGTGACGTTTGCCCTCTGCACCACGATAAAAGGCCAGCAGCGCGGCAAAGGCGAAGGTCAGCCGCACAGGCCATTGCCCGTTTTGCTGCTGCGACGACAACAATTGCGGCAGCAAACGGGTGCGGAATTTGGTCATGCCGTTAAGGGCGATGGAGAGCAACGCATGGCGGATAAAGGGATTGCGGAAGCGACGCTGCACCGCGTCGGCAAAGGCGTGCAGCTCGTCGCGCGGCAGATCCAGCGTGGGAATGACCTCATCGCGCAGCAGCGCATCGACAAAGCCGGCCATCTGCGCATCATCCATCGCCTCTCCCACGCTCTCCAGTCCGGCCTGAAATGCCACCGGCACCAGCGCGGTGTGCGCGCCGTTAAGGATCGCCACCTTTTGCGCTTTGTACGGTGTGATGTCCTCCACCAGCTTCACTTCCGGTGCCAGCGCGTGCAGCTGAAGCTCCTGCGCCAGTGCATTTGGTCCCTGAATGACAAACTGGTAATAGACTTCGCCCGCCACCAGATAGCGATCTTCGTAGCCTAATGACGCTTCGATCGCCGCGCTATCCGCGGGATAACCGGTGACAATACGATCCACCAGCGTGTTGTAGAACGCGCAGTGATCCTGCACCCAGCAGGCAAACGCCGGCGGCAGCTGCCAATGCTGGCTGTAGCGCAGCACCAGCTCACGCAGCGTGTCGCCGTTGTAATCGATCAGTTCACAGGGCACCACCAGCCAACCTTTATCGCTGGCACCGGCAAAATGGTTGAAGCGCGCCCACAGCAGCTGCGTCAGCTTGCCGGGGAAGGATGAGGCGGGCGTGTCGTCCAGCCGATCCTGCTCCGCAAAGGCAATGCCGGCTTCTGTGGTATTGGAGAAGACAAAGCGCATCTGCGGTGCGCGTGCCAGCGCGAGAAACGCATCAAACTGCTGATACGGCTGGATTTCACGATTCACGCTGCGGATCAGGCGGGCTTCACTCGCCTGCTCGCCCGCCGCATTGAGTCCGCGAATCAGCGTGGTGTATAAGCCATCTTGCTGATTCAGTGTCTCTTCCACCACGCGGTTGCGCGGCCGCACCACCACCACGCCCGCATCGGTATTGTGATGCTGATTAAGCCAGTCGAGCTGCCAGTCGATAAAGGCGCGCAGGAAGTTGCCTTCACCAAACTGGATAACGCGCTCGCTGTAGTGCGCGCCAGGAAAATCGTGACGGTTGAGTCGCTGCATTATCAGGCTCCCAGCTCAATACCGAAGTAATCGCGCGCATTGTTGAAACTGATGTTCTGTACCATCTGCCCTAACAACGCCTCGTCTTCAGGCGCTTCGCCCCGCGCCACCCAATTGCCTATCATCTGGCACAGCAGACGACGGAAATATTCATGACGCGTGTAAGAGAGGAAGCTGCGGCTGTCGGTTAGCATGCCGACGAAGCGGCTCAGCAGGCCGATTTGGGCCAGTTGCGTCATCTGCCGCTGCATGCCATCCAGCTGATCGTTAAACCACCACGCCGAACCAAACTGCATCTTGCCGGGTTCGCCTTCACCCTGGAAATTGCCTGCCATGGTCGCCAGCACTTCGTTGTCGCGCGGGTTGAGGCAGTAAAGAATGGTTTTGGGCAGCGCGTTATTGCGGTTTTGCGCATCCAGCAGACGCGCCAGCGGAATCGCCAACGGCGCATCGTTAATCGAATCGAAGCCTACATCCGGCCCGAGGATATCGAACTGGCGGCGATTGGCGTTGCGTAGCGCGCCAATGTGATACTGCTGCGCCCAGCCGCGACGCGCATATTCGCTGCCGAGCCACACCAGCACGGCGGTTTTAAACTGGGCCGTCTCTCCAGCGGAAGGCGCTGCACCTTGCAGTCGGCGCGCCAGAATGCCATCCAGCGTGGCGTCATCCGCTTCCGCAAACACCATCACATCCAGCGCGTGATCGGAAATTTTGCAGCCATGCGCGGCGAAGTGATCGAGTCGCTGGCTTAAGGCGCAGCGCAGATCGTCGAAACGCTGCACGTTCACATCCGCGACCTGCGCTAAGCGCTGAATCCACGGCAGGAAACTCTCCAGCTCAATGTTAAAGGCTTTATCTGGACGCCAGCTCGGCAGCACTTTGACGTCAAAGCTGCTGTCCTGCGCCAGCTTGCGGTGATGCTGTAAATCGTCGAGCGGATCGTCGGTGGTGCCGACCATTTTCACCTTCATCTGCTGCATGATGCCGCGCGCGCTGAAGGCGTCCTGCGCCAGCAGTTCATTGCACTGCTGCCAGATGCGATCTGCGCTCTGCTCATTCAGCAGCACATCGGTAATGCCAAAAGGCCGGCGCAATTCGAGGTGCGTCCAGTGATAGAGCGGATTGCCGATGGTATGCGGCACGGTACGGGCCCATGCGTTAAATTTCTCACGATCGCTGGCATCGCCGGTGCATAACGCTTCCGGCACGCCGTTAGCGCGCATCGCACGCCATTTGTAGTGATCGCCTTTCAGCCAGATGTCATAGAGGTTGGTGAAGCGGTAATTATCGGCAATCTGCTGCGGCGGTAAGTGACAGTGATAGTCGAAAATCGGCTGGTCTTTAGCGTAGTCGTGGTACAGACGACGGGCGAACTCGGTGTCGAGTAGAAAATCCTCACTCATAAAACGCGACATACCTGCTTCCTCATTTTGTAGCCAGATGGCTTTTAACTAAAAGTTATCATACCAATTTAAACGAAAGGCAAAATTGTTTGCGATCCGACTCACAATAATGACAGTTTCACTGTGGGTATATGGACGATTTTGTTGCGGATAATGCGTTAAATGGCTGTTTTAACGATCTTTCGCCCTAACACACACTGGCCGCAAGGTTTATGTGATGGCATTCAACTTTTAAAGCGGTATAACAAGTTAACCTCTCGCTCCGTTGCTAACGGGATTAATGGCACAGGCAAGGAACTGCGGGAGTGAACAGCCCTGTTCACGTCTTCCCGCTCCAGATAACTACAGCGGTAAAACCGCAACGACAGACTGGACGAGGTTAATAATGCGTAAGATCAAAGGGCTACGCTGGTACATGATTGGGCTGGTGACGCTGGGCACCGTGCTCGGTTACCTGACGCGCAATACCATTGCCGTCGCTGCGCCCACGCTGGAAACGCAGTTGGGTATCACCACGCAACAATATTCTTATATCGTCGCCGCCTACTCGGCGTGCTACACCATCATGCAGCCGGTAGCCGGTTATGTGCTGGACATGCTCGGCACCAAAATTGGTTATGCGGTGTTTGCCGTGCTGTGGGCAATCTTCTGTGCGGCAACCGCGATGGCGGGCAGCTGGGGCGGCTTTGCGCTGGCACGCGGCGCGGTGGGTGCCGCCGAAGCAGCAATGATTCCCGCAGGCCTGAAAGCCAGTAGCGAATGGTTCCCCGCCAAAGAGCGTTCGGTGGCGGTGGGCTATTTCAACGTGGGCTCGTCAATTGGCGCAATGCTGGCGCCGCCGCTGGTGGTGTGGGCGATCATGGCGCACAGCTGGCAAATGGCGTTCATTATTACTGGCGTGCTGAGCATGGTGTGGGCCATCTGCTGGCTGGTGTTTTATAAGCATCCTAAACAACAAACCAAGCTGAGCGATGAGGAGCGTCACTACATCATTGCCGGCCAGGAGTTGCAGCATCAAACCGGTAATAATAAGAAGATGTCGGCACGCCAGATCCTGCGCAATCGCCAGTTCTGGGGCATTGCGCTGCCGCGTTTTCTCGCCGAACCCGCGTGGGGAACGTTTAACGCGTGGATTCCGTTATTTATGTTTAAGGTGTACGGCTTCAATTTGAAAGAGATCGCCATGTTTGCCTGGATGCCGATGTTGTTCGCCGATCTCGGCTGCATCGTCGGGGGTTACTTGCCGCCGCTGTTTCAGCGCTGGTTTGGCGTCAATCTCATCGTCTCACGCAAACTGGTGGTGACCATGGGCGCGGTGTTAATGATTGCGCCAGGCACCATCGGGTTGTTCACCAGCCCGTATGTGGCGATTGGGTTGTTGTGCGTCGGTGGTTTTGCCCATCAGGCGCTTTCAGGCGCGCTGATCACCCTCTCTTCAGATGTATTTGGCCGGAACGAAGTGGCTACCGCCAACGGCTTAACCGGCATGGCGGCCTGGACGGCGAGCACCCTGTTTGCGTTGGTGGTGGGTGCGCTGGCCGATACGCTGGGCTTCAGCCCGCTGTTCGCGGCGCTGGCGGTGTTTGATCTGCTAGGCGCGGTGGTTATCTGGACGGTGCTGAAAAACCAGCCGGTTTCTGAACTCGACGATCAGCCTGCGGTGCAGTCCGCTGCAGTGCGCACCTAACCTCCTCGGGCTGGCATCGGCCAGCCCATTTCCTCCGTGCGGCTGAAGTGGTATAACAACTCAACTTTCTCCCACAGCGGACCGCGCAATGGACCTGACCGAATCACGACGCCTTTATCAACAGCTCGCCAGCGAACTCAAACGCCGCATTGAAGCTGCCGACTACCGTGTCGGCGACAAACTGCCTGCCGAGCGTCTGATTGCGGAAGAGATGCAGGTGAGCCGTACCGTGGTGCGTGAAGCGATCATCATGCTCGAAGTGGAAGGTTACGTGGAGGTGCGGAAAGGTTCCGGCATTCACGTCATCAGCAGCCAGCAGCAGAACCGCGTGGTAACGTCCAGCCAGCTGGAGTTCGCTAATTTTGGCCCCTTCGAGTTATTGCAGGCGCGCCAGCTAATTGAAAGCAACGTGGCTGAGTTTGCCGCCACGCAGGTGACACGCCAGGATATCGTGGCACTGATGGCAATTCAGGAGAAAGCACGTCAGGAAGATCATTCGCGCGATTCGGCGTGGGATATGGAGTTTCACGTGCGCATTGCGCAATCGACGCAGAACAGCGCCTTAGCAGCGATTGTCGAGAAGATGTGGCTGCACCGTCTGCACAATCCTTACTGGTTAAAGCTGCACGAACATATTGATGCCAAAAATATCACCAGCTGGTGTGACGATCACGACCAGATCCTCAAAGCCCTGATCCGCAAAGATCCCGCCGCCAGTAAGCTGGCAATGTGGCAACATCTGGAAAATACTAAGCAGATGCTGTTTAACGCCACCACCGACGATTTTGAATTTAACGTTGATCGTTACATGTTTGCTGAAAATCCGGTCATCCTGCCTGAAGGTAGCGAAAACTCACGCTGATCCTGCTTATTTTTCAGGCGTTTTGTTGCTGAAAAAGTCAGTTAGTCTGCAATAGTGTCAGCTCATGTAAAGCTCCTTTGGACCACCTGCGTCTAAAGGTAAAACTCCTGTGCGGCGGGCACTTTCCCCTGTCTGGATAACGTTATTTTTGTTACAGTTATCGCCCTTTTATTACCCTTTGCGACAGGGCTTTAAAAAGTCGCTGATTTAACAATCAATTCTGGAAGGATCCGGAAACTCCTGCTCAGGCTGCTTATCTAAAATGTATAACCAACGCCAGTCTGCGCCTAAGCCCCTCACGGGCACGTTTAACAATGATGTTCAGGAATGATTGATGGATATTTTGCAAGCATTGCTGCATGCCTTATGGCAGCAGGATTACGAAATGCTCTCCGACCCGACGTTGGTTTGGGCCATTTATGGCGTGTTGTTCATGATTCTGTTTCTGGAAAATGGACTGCTGCCCGCCGCCTTTCTACCGGGCGATAGTTTACTGATTCTGGTCGGCGTTTTGATTGCTAAAGGCACCATGGGTTTCCCGCTAACGCTGCTGATTCTGACCACCGGCGCCAGCCTCGGCTGCTGGGTGAGCTACATTCAGGGTCGCTGGCTCGGTAATACGCCTACCGTGCAAAAATGGCTTGCGCACTTGCCCGCGCAATATCATCAACGCGCCCACCGATTGTTCCATCGCCATGGCTTGTCTGCACTGCTGGTGGGTCGCTTTATTGCCTTCGTTCGCACCTTGCTCCCTACCATCGCCGGGCTTTCTGGCCTGAGTAATGCACGCTTCCAGTTCTTCAACTGGGTAAGTGGCTTCCTGTGGGTGCTGATCCTTACCGTGCTGGGCTTCGCGCTGGGTAAAACACCGATTTTCCGTCGTTACGAAGATGAGCTGATGTTGTGCCTGATGCTGCTGCCGCTGGTGCTGCTGGTGATTGGCCTGGTCGGTTCTTTAGTGGTGATTTGGCGTAAACGTCAGTCAGCGCGTAGCGGGAATTCACAGTCATGATCACATTCCGTGGATTCCCAAGGCATTTCCTGCCTTGGGCGCTGGGTGGCGCGTTGGCGCTGCTGGCGATCTGTTTCGTTCCGACCTTGATGCAGCATGAAACCGTGGTGCAGATCCGCGTCGCCAACAGCGGCACCAATCTGCCCGATGGTTTTTATCTTTATCAGCAACTTTCTGCGCAGGGCGTGCGTATCAAAAGTATTACGCCCTCCGGCGATGCGCTGGTGATTCATTTTGAGAATGAAGAACAGAGCCTGGCGGCGCAAAAAGTGTTGAAGCGCCTGTTGCCACAAGGCTTTGTCGTCGCCGCTGGCCCGCAGGCTTCGCAGCAATATCCTGACGCCAGTCGCCCAATTTTTAGCTAAATTTCACCGCCTGACGTTAAGCCAGGCGGTGAGCTAATCCTCGCTATCCCCGCGTCTTCTTTGAATTTTTTCGTCTGCTGTCTATCCTTAGAGATAGCGTAAGCCTAAGACATGCTGGGAAGCTTCTCCTGTCTGCTCTCGGGCAGGTCATCAACAATGGAAGGTCACAACCTGATGAAACATCAATTACTGCTAGGTGCTATTCTTTTTTCACTCTCGGGTTCGCTGCTGGCGGCTGAATCGCTCTGCCAACAGAAAGAGCAGGATATTCAACGCGAGATCGATATGGCAAAACAGCACGACAACCAGCGCCGCGTTACCGGGCTGGAGCGCGCGTTGACCGAAGTCCGCGCAGGCTGCACCGATGAGAAGCTGAAATCTGCACATAGCGAACGCATCGCTGAGCAGAAGCACAAAATCGCCGAACGTGAGCGTGAGCTGAAAGAAGAGCGTCAGGATGGCGACAAGGACAAAATTGAGAAGCGCGAACGTAAGCTGCTCGATGCGCAGCACGAACTGAAAAAGCTTGAAGCTGAACCTTATTAATCGGACTTAACTCAATGCTGTAAAAGGAGATTTCCATGGCTAAAGAAACAACATCTGAACATCTGCGCGCTGAATTGAAAAATCTGGCTGATACCCTGGAAGAAGTGCTGAGCAGCTCAGCAGATAAATCCAAAGGTGAGCTGGATAAACTGCGTCATAAAGCGCGCGGCGCTATTGAAAGCTCCCGTGAACGTCTCGGCGATTCCGGCGAACGTATTGCACAAACCACGCGTGAAGCAGCGGAAAAAGCGGACGAATACGTGCGCGACAATCCGTGGCACGGCGTGGGTATCGGTGCAGCGGTAGGTATTCTCATCGGCATTTTAATCTCACGGCGTTAATGATGAGTGATAGTCAGCAAAGCCACGGCCCCGGCAAAGGGGTCTTTAACATCGGTCAACGGGTCGTTACCACGCTGGTTAGCATGGTCGAGACGCGCGTCAGACTGGCAATTGTGGAACTGGAGGAGGAAAAGGCCAACCTGATTCAGATGCTGATGATGGTGGGCCTTACTATGCTGTTTACCGCTTTCGGTCTCATGAGCCTGATGGTGTTGATCATCTGGGCGGTGGACGCACAATATCGCTTGATGGCGATTGCCATCACTACGGCGGTGCTATTTGCTCTGGCGCTCATCTTCGGTTTGTGGACGTTATACAAATCGCGTCAGTCAACGTTGTTGCGCCATACGCGTAAAGAGCTGGATACCGATCGCAAACTGCTGGAGGAGCATCGCTCATGAGCCGCCGCGAACGTGAAGCACGCATTCACGAACTGCTCAATCAGGTGCAGCAGCAGCGGCTTGACCTCAGCGCCGACAGCCGCGACTGGCTGACCAGCACCGCGCAGTACGATCGCGGCTGGTTAACCATCATTGGCATGCGTCGTTATCTGGCGATTGGCAGCAGTGCATTGGCCATTTGGTCGATTCGCAGCCCCAATCGTCTGCTGCGCTGGGCCAAGCGCGGTTTCGGCGTCTGGAGCACCTGGCGCATGATCAAATCGACTTTAAATACCCGCTAGCTTCTCTCTTTAAAACCGGATCGAATTGATTCGGTTTTACTCTCCTCAAATTTACTGAACAACATTGACAGTTTATCTCGCTTACAACTCTTTCAACCTGCGATTATCATCTCCCTCCATCAGCCCAGTGAACTGAAACAACCGGTTCAAGGGGATTCAAAACCCGCAGGCCAACAACCTGCAACAAAAACCTTGTTGGAGTAGATGATGAAAAAATTCGAAGACTCAGGCCTGCTGGTAGCACGCGTACTAATGACCACTCTGTTTATCACCGCAGGCTGGGGCAAAATCACCGGTTACGCCGGTACCGCACAATACATGCAGGCGATGGGCGTCCCAGGCTTCCTGCTGCCGCTGGTTATTCTGCTGGAGTTCGGTGGCGGCCTGGCGATTCTGTTCGGTTTCCTGACGCGCTTTACCGCCCTGTTCACCGCTGGCTTTACTCTGCTGACCGCGTTCCTGTTCCACAGCAACTTCGCGGAAGGTGTTAACCAGCTGATGTTCATGAAAAACCTCTCCATCGCCGGTGGCTTCCTGGTGTTGGGTCTGGTAGGTCCAGGCGCTTACAGCATTGACCGACTGATTCGTCAGCGCGTTCAGCCAGCGACCGCACGCTAAGCAGCACAAGCGTTAGAGAACACATATACTGAATTGCAGGGGCGGGGATTTTCCTCGCCCCTTTTTATTATGGAGGGCTTATGGGACAGCTGATTGACGGTGTCTGGCATGATACCTGGTACGATACGAAGTCAACCGGTGGCCGCTTCAAGCGCACAGAAGCCGTCTGGCGTAACTGGGTTACCGCCGATGGCAGCGCCGGTCCAACCGGCAAAGCGGGCTTCGCCGCTGAGCGTGGTCGCTATCATCTTTACGTCTCGCTTGCCTGTCCGTGGGCGCATCGCACGCTGTTAATGCTTAAACTCAAGGGATTGGAGGAGATGATTTCAGTTTCGGTGGTGCATCCGCTGATGCTGGAGAACGGCTGGACCTTTGACGCCAGCTTCCCTGACGCCACCGGCGATGCGTTGTATCAAAAAGAGTTTCTCTATCAAATCTATCTGCACGCCGATGCGCACTATTCCGGCCGTGTGACCGTGCCAGTGCTGTGGGATAAAACCCAGCAAACCATCGTTAGTAATGAATCCGCCGATATCATGCGCATGCTCAACAGCGCTTTTGATGCGCAAGGTGCCCGCGCGGGTGACTATTATCCGACGGAGCTGCGCGACAAAATTGATGAAGTGAACAGCTGGGTTTACGACACTGTTAACAATGGCGTGTATAAAAGCGGTTTTGCCACTTCGCAGGCGGCGTACGATGAATCGGTAACGGCGCTGTTCCATTCGTTAGCGCGTCTCGAACAGATTCTTGGCCAACACCGCTATCTCACTGGCAACCAACTTACCGAAGCCGATTTGCGCTTGTGGACCACACTGGTGCGCTTCGACCCGGTCTACGTAACCCACTTTAAGTGCGATCGTCACCGCATCAGTGATTACCGTAATCTGAGCGGCTTCCTGCGCGACATCTATCAGATGCCAGGCATCGCTGACACGGTTAATTTGCCGCACATTCGCCATCACTACTACTGCAGCCACAAAACCATCAACCCAAGCGGCGTGATCTCGCTGGGTCCAGCCTTTGACTGGGATGAGCCACACGGCCGGGGTTGATGTTCTTACCCTCTCCCAACGTGGAGAGGGAACTTTAGGCAAACTTAATCAGCACCATACCGATCAACAACAATCCCACGCCCAGCCAGCCAACCCGACTCAGACGCTGGCCAAACAGAATCCAGCCTGCCGCCACGGTGGCGACCAATCCCAGCCCGCCCCATAACGCGTAGGCGACCGTCAAATCGATGCCTTTCACCGCCTGCGCCAGCGCACTGAACGCCGCCAGCACCGCCACCAGCGATAACACGCCAAACAGTGGACGGCGGAAACCGTTGGAGTATTTCAGGAAGATATTGGCGACGATCTCCAGGCCAATGGCCAGCGCCAGCCATGCGATATGTATCCAGTTAAACGTTGCCATGGCGCAGCTCCTTGCGGCTCAGCGTGCCGGATTTGATCAGGACAATGCCGAGGATCAGCGTCAGCAGGCCGGCTACTTTGATGGCGGATAAGGCTTCATCGAACAACAGCACGCTAAACAGCGTAATAAACAGAATGCCAATGCCTTCCCACATGGCATACGCCACGCCAAGGGCAATACGTTTAATGGCGAAGGATAAACAAATATAAGAAAGTGCGATCATCACCAGCATAAAAATATAACCGGCGTTGCCACCGTTTACGCTGGCCCATTTCATTGAGACGGTGCCAATAATTTCCGCGGCGATCGCCAGCGCTAATAAAATCCAATACAGCATGATTTCTCTCCTGAACGAGAAATAAACGCCACCCACGCGAAAATAGGCGTGTTAGCAAAGTTAAATTAAAAAGTCAGAATAGGAGAGAACGGAACTAAAGCGCGAAGCGCCAGTGCTGATCGCAGATTGAGCAGTTTGATTCAGAGAGAGAGGAGGAGAGTGAAGCCTTATTTGACGCAAACATTTTGTCCATAAAATTACAACTTATCCACGTTGTTGCTTCTCGTCAGTGTGGATTAAATTTGTCCTCAGTAGTTAAACACGCGCTTATTCTGGCATAGCGGCAGTAATGTTTTCAGGGATTTTCATTTCTTTACGTGGAGGCGTTTAATTAATGTTATTAGACTGATGCCCTCACCCTAGCCCTCTCCCACAGGAGAGGGAACTGTTTATTGCGGTTTGAAAGATCGCTCGATCGGTCTCTTCTCCAGCCTGCGGGAGAAGGTTAGGCTGAGGACCAGCACGCACAAGCCCCAGAAAACACAAAACCCGCCGAAGCGGGTTTTGTGTTTAAAAAAGTCGAAACTGACCGATAAGCCGGGTTCTGTCGTGGACAGTCATTCATCTAGGCCAGCAATCGCTCACTGGCTCAAGCAGCCTACCCGGGTTCAGTACGGGCCGTACCTTGTGAACCCCTATTTGGCCTTGCTCCGGGTGGAGTTTACCGTGCCACGAACTGTTGCCAGCCGCGCGGTGCGCTCTTACCGCACCCTTTCACCCTTACCTGATCCCATTACTGGGCCATCGGCGGTTTGCTCTCTGTTGCACTGGTCGTAGGCTTGCGCCCCCCAGGCGTTACCTGGCACCCTGCCCTATGGAGCCCGGACTTTCCTCCCCTTTGCCCGTCTCCCCCCGAAAGAGGACGACGACAAAGCGGCGACTGTCTGGTCAGCTTCGGCGCGGGATAATAGGCGATTTGCCAGCGTTTGTCACGCCTCTTGCTGCTCCAGCGCGTACTTATAAAGCGCGTTCTTCTTCACCCCATGAATTTCCGCCGTCAGCGCAGCGGCTTTCTTCAGTGGCAGCTCTTTTTGCAGCAGCGCCAGCGTGCGCAACGCCTCCGCTGGCAGCGCTTCTTCATCCGCTTTATGGCCTTCAACAATCAGCACCATCTCGCCTTTACGACGATTTTCATCTTCCTGCACCCACGCCAGCAACTCGCCGACCGGTGCGCCCTGAATAGATTCCCACGTTTTGGTGATCTCACGCGCCAGCACCACGTAGCGCTCGCCGCCCCACACGCTGACCATATCCCGCAGGCTATCGATCAGGCGATGGGTCGATTCGTAGAAAATCAGCGTACGCGGCTCTTCACCCAGCGCGCGCAGCACATCGCAACGTCCTTTGCTTTTGGCCGGTAGAAACCCTTCGTAACAGAAACGATCGGACGGTAACCCCGCCGCGCTTAATGCTGTAATCGCCGCGCAGGCACCTGGCAACGGCACCACGCGCACACCAGCCTCACGGCAGCGACGTACTAAATGGTAGCCGGGATCGTTGATTAACGGCGTGCCGGCATCGGAGACCAGCGCGATGCTCTGGCCCTCTTGCAGCTTAGCTAACAGCACCTCAGCTTTCTGCTGTTCGTTGTGGTCGTGAAGTGCGAAGAGTCGCGCATTGATGGCGAAATGTTGTAGCAACAGCCCGGTATGACGTGTATCTTCCGCTGCGACTAGATCGACGCTTGAGAGCACCGTCAACGCTCGTTGAGTGATATCACCCAGGTTACCGATCGGGGTAGGAACGATATAGAGCGTGCTGGCAGAAATCTCTGCCCGATCGAGTTGTTTCATTGTTTCATCCGAATTGCCGATTTAATATTGAGCATCTTGAAAAAAACATCACTGGATACAGTATGCTTCCTTCAAAAGTCGTACGTCATAAAGCAGGACGCTTAGTACCTGTTCTTCTCGCTGGGCTGATTTTAGCCGCCTGTAGTGGTCAGGGACCGCAACAAACCTCTAACGTCAATATTCAGGGTCCTGCGACTGGCCGGTCTGACTATTATCTGCAGCAGGTGCAGCAAAGCAGCGATGATAGCAAGACCGACTGGCAATTACTTGCCATCCGTGCCCTGTTGAAGGAAGGAAAGTATCCGCAGGCGGCGAATCAGCTCAATCAATTGCCGCAGCAGTTAAGCGATGTGCAACAGCAAGAACTGCTGCTGCTGCGCGCGCAGATGCAGATTGGGCAGCAGGATTACACCGGTGCGCAACAGCTGCTGGGCCAGGTGAAAAGCGGCGGCCTGTCGCAGGACCAGCAGGTGCGTTACTACGCGCTGCAAATCGCGGCGGCACAGAATCGTCCTTCACTCTCGCTGCTGCGTGCCTATATTGCGCAGGAGCCGCTGCTGAAAGGTGCCGATCACCAAAGCAATATCGATGCAACCTGGCAAGCGCTGACGCAGATGACCCAGGATCAGATCAACAGCCTGGTGATCAATGCTGATGAAAATACCCTGCAGGGCTGGCTCGATCTGCTGAATACCTGGCGCGCAAACAGCCAGGACCCACAAATGTTGAAAGCGGCGATTCAGGACTGGCAGACGCGTTATCCGCAGAACCCAGGCGCGAAGACACTGCCAACCCAGCTCAGCCAGGTGCAGAACTTCACCAAAGCGTCGACCAATACCATCGCCTTGCTGCTGCCGCTTAACGGCCAGGCGCAGGTGTTTGCCAATGCGATTCAGAAAGGCTTCACCGATGCGCGCAATGGCGTGCTCAATGCACCGGCACCGCAAGCCGCTCCTGAGGCTAATACAGCCGATGCCAGCGCACAGCCGGCAGCGGACGCCAATAGCGTGGTCAGCCCCGCCGTTGCAGGTAACACACCGCCGCAAACCGAGCAGTCACAGCCAGCCGCACAACCCTCCGCCGCACAGGGCAACAGCAATGCGCAGGTGAAAGTGTATGACACCAGTAGCCAGCCGATTGCGCAGGTGATGCAGCAGGCGCAGCAAGATGGCGCCACGCTGGTGGTCGGCCCGCTTCTAAAAAATGACGTTGAAACCGTTGCCAATAGCAACACGCCGCTTAACGTGTTGGCCCTGAACGAGCCAGAACAGATCCAGAACCATCCGAATATTTGTTACTTTGCGCTTTCTCCTGAAGACGAAGCACGCGATGCCGCGCACCATATCTACGAGCAAGGCAAACGCCAGCCATTATTACTGGTGCCGCGCAGCAGTTATGGCGACCGTATCAGCAAAGCGTTCGCGCAAGAGTGGCAAACGCTGGGTGGCTCAACCGTACTGCAACAGCGTTTTGGCGGCGTCGGCGAACTCAAGCAAGGGATCAACAGCGGTGCGGGTATCGCGTTAAGCGGCACGCCGCTCAACGTTGAGCCTGCACAATCGCAGAGCGTGGCGATTGCTGGCCTGACGATTCCTGCACCGCAAACCAGCGCACCGGCGCCAACGGCCGATGCCAGCAGCGGTAGCGTGGATGCGGTGTACATCGTCGCCAGCCAGGATGAGCTGCAGCTGATCAAGCCGATGATTGCGATGCGCACCAGCAGCCGCAACAACACCGCACTCTACGCCAGCTCACGCAGTGCGCAGGCGGGTGCAGGCCCGGACTTCCGTCTGGAGATGGATGGCCTGCAGTTCAGCGATATTCCGCTGCTGTCCGGTAGCAATCCGGGCTTAATGCAGCAGGCGGCGAAGTCGTTCAACAACGATTATTCGCTGGTTCGCCTCTACGCGATGGGCATTGATGCCTGGACGCTGGCGAATAACTTTAACCAGATGCGTCAGGTGCCTGGCTTTGCCATTGATGGCAACACCGGCAAGCTGAACGCCGACACGGATTGCGTGATCAACAGGAAGTTGGCATGGAACCAGTATCGTCAGGGACAGATCGTTCCGGTGCAGTAAACCGCCAGCGCATTGGCGCTGAGCAGGAACAACTGGCGCGTCGCTATCTGGAGCGCGCCGGGCTGCAGTGGTTTGCCAGCAATGTACGCTGTCGCAGCGGGGAAATTGACCTGATTATGCGCGACGCCGATTGCTGGGTATTTGTTGAAGTGCGCTATCGACGCGATGCGCGCTACGGCGGTGCCGCCGCCAGCGTAACGCGCCAGAAACAACAAAAGCTGCTGCGTGCCGCCGCGCTCTGGTTGCTGGCGCGTGGCGGCAGTTTTGATACGGTGAATTGCCGTTTTGACATCATTGCCATTACCGGGCGTGAGCTGGAGTGGCTGCCCGATGCCTTTAATGCCGATGGATAGAACCAGGTGGTCTTGTGCAGGACAGAATTAAAGCGTGTTTTACCGAAAGTATTCAGACCCAAATCGCCGCAGCCGAAGCGCTGCCCGATGCGATTTCCCGCGCCGCGATGACGCTGGTGCAGTCGCTGCTGAACGGTAACAAAATCCTTAGCTGCGGTAACGGTGCGTCGTCGGCGAATGCCCAGCATTTTGCCGCCAGCATGATTAACCGTTTCGAGACAGAGCGCCCTAGCCTGCCTGCGCTGGCGCTAAGCGCTGATAATGTGATGCTGACGGCGATTGGTAACGATCGTCTGCACGATGAAATCTACGCCAAGCAGGTTCGAGCGCTTGGTCAGGCTGGTGATGTGCTGCTGGCCATTTCCACCCGTGGCAACACCCGCGATATCGTCAAAGCGGTTGAAGCTGCGGTTACCCGCGATATGACCATCGTTGCGTTAACCGGCCACGACGGCGGTGAGCTGGCGGGCCTGCTCGGTCCGCATGATGTGGAAATTCGCATTCCATCACATCGCAGTGCGCGCATTCAGGAAATGCATATGCTGACGCTGAACTGCCTGTGCGATTTGATTGATAACACTTTATTCCCACACCAGGAATGACTGAAGGAGCTCAAATGAAAGCATTGAACGCTGTCGCCATTCTCTTAACCGCCATGTTGCTGCAAGGTTGTGTTGCCGTGGTTGCCGGCGGCGCTGCCGTCGCCACCAAAACCGCCACTGACCCGCGCACCGTGGGCACGCAGGTCGATGACGGTACGCTGGAGCTGCGCGTCTCGAACGCACTGGCAAAAGATGAACAGATCAAAAACCAGGCGCGCGTGGTTGTCACCGCTTATCAGGGCAAAGTACTGCTAACCGGCCAGTCGCCAACCCCGGATCTGGCAAGCCGTGCCAAACAGATCGCCATGGGCGTTGATGGGGCCACCGAGGTGTATAACGAAATCCGTAATGGACAGAAAGTCAGCCTCGGCACCTCGTCATCGGATACCTGGATCACCACCAAAATCCGCTCGCAGTTGCTGGGCAGCGATCAGGTGAAATCCTCCAACGTGAAAGTGACCACCGAAAACGGTGAAGTGTTCCTGTTGGGACTGGTTACTGCAGAAGAAGCGAAGGCGGCGGCCGATGTTGCCAGCCGGGTGAGCGGCGTGAAGCACGTGACTACGGCCTTCACCATTCTCAAATAAGCGTTACAGCAAAGCATCAGGGCGACTTCGGTCGCCCTTTTTTGTGCGTGAGGGTTAGGCGGGAAGGTCAATCACCAGCGCGCGCAGCGGCGTTCTGGCCTGCAGGCTAATCTGGTTCTCATCGCTGAGAAACGCGCCGTCGCCGCAGCCTAGCGGCTGCTGGTTGGCGCTGCTGGCCTGCACATCCAGCGAACCATGGATCGATTGCAGATAAGCGCGCGGTCCGTGCAATTTCACCGTGTGCTGCTCACCCGGCGCTAGCGTCACCTGATGCACCCAAACCTGCTGGCGCAGCTGCAGGCTGCCCTGCGCGCCATCGGGCGAGGCGATCAGTACGCTGGTTTGTTGCGGCAGGTCGAGCTTCTGCAACAGCGGGTTTTCACGTTCCGGACAGGCCGCCAGCCACAGTTGCATGCGGGTTAACGGGCGATCTTTGCTGATGTTAATTTCACTGTAATTCACGCCCTGACGCGCAGAGAGCAGCATCGCCTCGCCTTCACGCGCCACCAGATGATTGCCTTCGCTGTCGCGATACTCGGCTTCACCCTGCAACACCAGATTCAGCACATCGACCTGCGGATAACTGCGCGGCTGGAATGCGGCGCCCGGTGCCAGAATTTCCTGGTTGAGTACGCGCAGCGACGCGTAGCCCATTAATTTTGGATCGAAATAGTGGCCAAATGAGAAGCTGTAGCGCGCCTGCAACCAACCGAAATCGGCCTGGCCACATGCGGACGCGCAGCGGGTTGTCATCATGATAATCCTCCGACGCGCTGCGGTGAGAACCGACCGCAGGCTTGATAGGATTATGGTAAAAGTCTGGACGCCGGATTGTAAGCCAGTTAATCTGCCTGGCATGTTCAAATTTACTGACAGAGAATCGGCATGGCAAAAGACCGCGCGTTAACCCTTGAAGCTTTACGTGTGATGGATGCTATTGACCGTCGTGGCAGCTTTGCCGCTGCGGCCGATGAACTGGGTCGCGTCCCTTCCGCGCTGAGTTACACCATGCAGAAGCTGGAAGAAGAGCTGGATGTGGTGCTGTTTGACCGTTCCGGCCACCGCACCAAGTTCACCAACGTGGGCCGCATGCTGCTGGAACGGGGCCGCGTGCTGCTGGAAGCCGCCGACAAGCTCACCACCGATGCCGAAGCGCTGGCACGCGGTTGGGAAACGCATCTCACCATTGTTGCCGAGGCGCTGGTGCCTTCCGAGCGTTTATTCCCGCTGGTTGAGAAGCTGTCAGAAAAAGCCAATACGCAAATTTCTCTCATCACGGAAGTATTAGCCGGTGCCTGGGAAAGGCTGGAACAGGGCCGCGCCGATATCGTGATTGCCCCGGATATGCACTTCCGCGCCTCAACCGAAATCAACACCCGCAAGCTGTACAGCACGATGAGCGTCTACGTTGCCAGCCCGGATCATCCAATTCATCAGGAAGCTGAGCCGCTGTCAGAAGTGACGCGCGTGAAGTATCGCGGCATCGCGGTGGCGGACACCGCGCGCGAGCGCCCAGTGCTGACGGTGCAGTTGCTGGATAAGCAGCAGCGTCTGACGGTAAGCAGCATGGATGATAAACGCCGCGCGCTGCTGGCCGGTTTGGGTGTGGCGACCATGCCGTATCCGATGGTGGAGCAGGATATCGCCGAAGGTCGTTTACGCGTGGTGAGCGCCGAGTATACGCGCGAAGTGGACATTATTATGGCGTGGCGCCGCGACAGCATGGGCGAAGCCAAAGCCTGGTGTTTGCGTGAGATTCCGAGGTTACTGGCGAAACGCGGGTAGATTGTGCACGCAGTCCCCCTCCTCGGTCCTCCCCCATAAATGGGGGAGGAAGATGCTGCCACATGTTAGTGATGAAGCTGCATGGGGAGGAAGATGCTGCCACATGTTAGTGATGAAGCTGCATCTCCTTCCCCCGCTTGCGGGGGAAGGCCGGGATGGGGGACAGCACGCACAACCCTTACATCCGACTCAAACAATCGATCGCCACCGCTTTGAAACTGACAAAATCCGCGCAATCACGCAGCCGCGTCATCGCCCTTTCGCGCAGGAAGGTGACGAACAGATCGTAAATCGCCATCGCCTCTTCGTATTCACTCTTGCTGATCGCCAGCAGGAAAATCACCGATGCTGTCTCCTCGCCCCAGCTTACGCCATGGGGCGCAAGCACCGTGTAGACCACGGTTTTCTGCGCCAGCAGTCCGAGTGAATGCGGCAGCGCGATGCCTTCGCCGAGCAGGGTGCTGACAATCGCTTCGCGCTCCTCAACCGACGGATAGAAATCCGCATCGACAAAACCTTCGCTCTCCAACTGATCGCATAGCAGGCGAAACAACTCTGACTGCGCCATCGGCTTATCCAGCACCATAAAGTGCTGCGCGTCGAAGTACTTCTCCAGCATGTACGGGCGCGTGCGATCCACTAGCACCAGCTTGCCGAGCTGCTCCAGCTGGAACTCGGTTGGGAATGGCGACATCACCGCAATGGGCTTGTTCTTCTCGCTGAGCCGCGCGGTGGAGATCACGAAGTCTTCATCGATATGCTCGCGCAGTTCATAGTCGCGCTGTGACAGCCGCGCCGTCACCACCAATTGCGGGTATTTGCGCAGCAGCAGCGCCTCAATCATGCGCAGCGTGGAGTTGCCGCTGTCGCACACCAGCAGCACCTGTGGATGGCGCTGATAGCCGACGTCGTAATGCCTCTCCAGCCCAACACCAATGTGCAGCACCAGAAAACCGATCTCGTTCTCACTGATAGTGTAAGGGGTGTATTTACCCCAGCTGGTCACCGCCGCCAGCGTCACATCGTAGGCCATTGGATAGTGCTGTTTGATGTTGCTCAACAGCGGATTGGGGATATGGATTTGGTAGCGCACCCGCGTGATCATGGTTTTGATATGGGTGAGCAGATCGGCGCGCAGCTGCTCATCATGCTGCAGCCGATAGTTGTAATGGGTGTTGATGTAATTTAGCAGGTAATCGACCAGCGCATCGGCGTCGTCAGCGTTAATGGTGCTCGGTGCCAGCGCCTGAATCTGGCGGGCGGCGATGTTGACCCGCAGCCAGTTCTCTTCCGCCTGTGAAATCGGTTTGCCGACCAGCGGACGCATCAGGTTAATCAGATCGTGCGCCGCCTCGCGCACTTCCTCGCCCACATCTTCCGCACCCGGATCGTTGAGCGGGAAACCTTCGCTGATGCGTCGTACCGCCACCGCGCAGTAGATTTGCAGATAGCGGTCGCCTTCATCGCTGAGGCGAATGGCGTGCTGGGCGAAGCACTGTTGCAGCAAAGGTTGGAGCTGCGCCAGAATGCCGCTGTGCAGCGCTTCCACCGTCAGCAGCGGGCTGTCCGGCGTCTCCTGATCGATCTGCCACAGCAGGTCGGTTAAGCAGGTGCGGATCGCCGCCTCGCTGCCAAACAGCTTCATGCCGTAATGCGGTTTGGTTTCGATATTAAGGTGATAGCGGCCCAACCATTCGCGCACTTCTGCCATATCGCTTTGCAGCGTGGCGCGGCTGACAAACCACTCTTCGGACAGATCTTCCAGCTTGATCGAATACGCCGCAGTCAGAAAGCGCGTCAGCAGATAGCGCACGCGCTCCTGCGAGGTACGCGGCACGCGCAGTGGCGTCGCGCTCTCTTGCTGTAAGCGGCCAAAGCGCGCCGCATCGTCAATTTTGAGTTGATATCCCGCGCCGCGCGCCAGCACAAACTGCGCGCCATGCTGTTCCAGCAGCGCGTTCAGCGCGGTGATATCGGTGCGCACCGTGCGCGTTGAAACGGAAAAGCGACGTGCCAGCTCATCCTGCGGCAGCGTTTCATTTTGCAGCGCAGCGAAAAGCTGAGTCAGACGCTGATTGGGAAATCTCACGGAGCCTCACCTGTTACTCATTTGTTACAGCAGTTTCTTGCACGTTGCCAGAAGCTGACGCACATCGTCAATGCGCGTGTCGCCGCTTGCGCTATCGATAATCGAACTGTAAACGTGCGGGATCACTTTGCTGACGCCCGCATCGAGCGCAATACGCACAATCTCTTCGAAGTTGTTGAGATCGATGCCGCCGGTGGGTTCCAGCCAGAAGTCGTGACGCGCGCAGGCTTCCGCCACCGCGCGATACTCATTCACCGCTTTCAGGCCGCCCATCGGGAAGTATTTCACCGAGCTGCCGCCCATGTCCTGCAACATGGCGATGGCGCTGTCGATCGGTACAATCGCGTCGGCGTTCTTCGAGCTGCGCGGTCCGGTGGAGATTTTCACCAGGCCCGGCGTGCCGGTCGGTGAAATCAAACCGTTTACCACGGTTTGATTCTGGCCGAGCAGCGCACGGCTGGTCGCCACGCCGGTGAAGACCTGATTGACGTGCTGCGGTTGCAGCACCGCCGAGATCTCACTCACCATCGCTGACTGGTTGGGATCGCCCGCGCCCAAACCCACGGATAACGCATTGTCGATCAGCGCCGCATACTCGCGCATATCGGCAATGGCTTCTTCGTTGCTGGCGTAGTTTTTTGACAGCACGCCCACCAGCACATGACCTTCAGCCGCCTGCCAGATCGCTTTTGCGTTCTGCTTCGAACCGGCCAGCACGTTAAGGCACAGGCGATCCTGATAGAAATTCGGGTTCAGACTCATGCGCGTTTTCCTCCGCTGATCAACGCCTGAATAGCGCTAAAGATGATGTGCAGCTGATCGGCGCTAACGCTGCGCACATCGGCTTCGATAATGCCTTCGTTGGCTTTGTAGCCACGGAAATAGATGGCGATGTCGCCGGTTTTCAGCGCCTGCACCAGTTCGCCAGTCGGCCAGCCGGTGACCGCTTCATCAAACTTGATCTCAGCACGCGCAATATCGCGTCCGGCGGCATCCCACACCACGCGGGCGGTGACGCCGTTCAGCGTGTTGAGGTTGTCGATAAACGGCGTCATGTTGGCCACCATCTCGGCGCCGGTGGTTTTTGGCTGCACCAGATAGTTTTCAATCGCCTGCGTCAGCCCGAGAATGCCCTCTTTGCCGACTTTCATCGCGCGACCAATGCCATTGCTCTGGCGTTTCACCCACTCAACGTATGGCGTACGACCAATCACTAAGCCGCTGGTCGGCCCTTCAATCGCCTTAGCGCCGCTGTAAATCACCAGATCCGCGCCCATTTGGTAGTAGCACTGCAAATCTTCTTCCGCTGCCGCATCAACGATCAGTGGAATGCCGTGCTTGCGCGCCACTACCGCTGCCTGCTCCACGCTAAGATGGCTTTTCTGCACGCAGTGGTGCGATTTGATGTACATCAGCGCCGCCGTGGTCGGCGTGATTGCCGCCGCCAACTGCTCTGGCGAACATTCATTGCTGTAACCGGCTTCGATCAAACGCCCGCCGCCCAGCGCCACCATCGTGCCAACCGGCGCGCCGAAGTTCACGTTGTGCCCTTTTGGCACCACGATATCGTGCGGCACGCTGAGCGGTGCGGCGTGCAGGTTCTCCAGCAGCCAGTCGTTATCTTTAACAATCACCGCCGCCACGCTCTGCGCAATGCCCGCGGAGGCGCACGACACCACCACCGCGCCCTCCACATCCAGCAGTTTGGCGATGTAAGCGCCGGTCTTGTTGACCAGATCTTTCATCTCGAAATAGTGATTCAGACCGTAGCTGACGGTATCCACCACATCCGCAGACGGCGTGGAGACGCCGAGAATGGTCATGCGGCCCGAGGCGTTGATGACCTGTTTCAGGTCATATTTTTCATAGATCGAAGACATGATTCGCTTTCCCTTCATCAGTCAGATGCCAGTGACCGGCGATAACCACGGCCAGCGGCAGAATATGTTGTTCACCAAATACCCGTTCGCCTTCAGCATCAACGAACGGGCAGGCTTCCTCTTTGACGGTAAAAATGGTCAGGTCGGCGTCATAACCGGCGGTCAAGCGCCCTTTGCCCGCCAGACGCAGGCCAGCAGCGGCATTAACGGTGACGCACTCGACGATTTGCGGCAGCGTCATGCCAATTCTGAAGAATTTCGACATTACGTGCGCCAGGCTATGCACCGGGCCGTTGATGCGGTTACGACAGTAAATGTCGGAGCTGATGGTGTCGGGCAGAATGCCCTGCGCAATCGCCTGACGCGCCACCTCAAAACTGAAGCTGGCGCCGCCGTGGCCGATATCCAGCTTCACGCCGCGCGCGATGGCATTTTTCACCGCCGCTTTCAGTTCGCCCTGCGGTGACAAGATACGGTTCGGCTTGCCGTTAAAGCAGTGGGTAATGATGTCGCCGGAGGTCAGCAGATCGGCGATCTCTTCCAGCACTGGCGGATTGTTGCCAATGTGCACCATCAGCGGCAAGTTTCCGGCTGCCTGCTGAATCGCCTTGGCCCGCACCAGCGGCTGAATGCCGTTCTCGCCCACCACGCTGCTGCTCATGCGCGCTTTCAGGCCAACGATAAAGTCGGGACGGCGTTTCACCGCCTGCACCACCGCATCGCCATCAATCTGCGCCATATCGGCCAGCTCGTTTTGCGTCACAATGCCGGTGCGTGAAATGTTGATCAGCGCGCGTACTTCGGTGGTAGCCGAACGCGTGAGCTGATAAAAGTCGTCGATGTCGTCAGCGCCGGTGCTGCCGGCATCCACCACCGTGGTGACGCCTTGCGCCATGCCAATGGTGTCGGCGTCGTCGTGATAAATCGGGGATTGGGGATAACAGTGCACGTGGCTATCAATCCAGCCAGCGCTGATATAGTAACGTCCGGCAAGATCGCGCTCCTGCTGTGCCGGACCACTCACCTCGCCGACGGCGGCAATTTTGCCGTGCTGGATAGCAATATCCACCAGCTGTTCGTCGCACAGACGTGCGCGGCGCAGAATCAGATCAAACATGCTTACTCCTCACATACAAACGCTCATTTCGTAGCGGCGTGATTTATCGCGCAATAAATGGCGCCGCTACGGATATGTGCAGCCATATGGCCGCACATCGGTATCAGAGTGAGATTGGGAACATCGCACCCAACACCATCGCGCCCAAAATCGCGCCGCCGGTAATAGGCTTATTCCACAGGTAGAACAGCAGCGCGCCCACCAGCGAACCGAGACCAATGGGAATCGACGCCGCCATGGCAGAAAGGATAATCAGCGGCCCGAGGAAACGGCCCGATGCGTTACCCGCGCCCATCATCACGTCTGCGCCGTAGGTTGAGTCGCTCTGGTTGATGGTGAACTTACGCGCCAGGATGATCAGATAACCTATCGCTAAGCCCACCACCAAACCCGTAGCCAGCGATGCGGCAAAGTTGGCGACCGGGAACACAATGCCGGCACCGAGCAGCAGCGCAGGCACGCCGAGGCCGACGCCGGTCTGGATCGCGCCGCCAATATCGAGAATCCCCACCAGCGAACCTTCGATAATGCGTGCAAACAGGAAGCTGGCACCAAACGCCGCCACCGCGCCATACACGCCGGTTTCCATACCGGAGCGCAGCATCGAGACAAACGCCACTTCGTTAAAAGCACCAATGCCGTACAGGTAATACATGTGCGTACCGGCAAATACGCCGGAGGAGAGCAGGCCAACAAAAATCGGGAAAGACCAGTCGGCGTACCAGAACCCTTTGTTTTCGTTCTCGTTCATGCTGATGGCTCCTTATTTGCCGCTGACGCTGTTGTGGATCATATCCAGCCAGCCCGGAATACCCAGCTGGAAGGATTGCAGCAGTTTCAGATCGAAACCGCGGAAGAAGCCGCTCAAGGCAAACAGCAGCACGATGGCAAACATCATCACCTTGGTGACTTTGTTCCAGCCGCTCTCTTCCACACCCTTACCGATCAGGATGCCCAGCACCAAACCCGGTACGGCGTTACCCATGATCAGCTGCGCCAGACCGCCAAAAATGGTGGCCCAGAAGCCGGATTTTTTACCGGCATCAATCGCTGCCAGCCAGAAGATCACTGGCATCACGGTATTCACCAGCAGGTTAGCCGCCGGCACCAGCACTTTTACTGCGGTAACCTGCAGCGCCGCCGGAACCGCAGACGCCGTGCTGTTAAGGAAGGCCACCACAATCATGCCGATGATGCCGCAGGCAATCGCCATGCGTTTCGGGTTGTGCAGCGTTTCCGCCACGTTGCGGTTTTTCACCATCAGTGCCGCCGCGCCCCAGTTCGGCAAAATGCGGTGATCGACGTCCTGCGTGAATGAACCCGCTGCCACGGATGATGCCCAGGCGTTAAAGAAGAAGCCGAGACCAAAGGAGAAGTGCGATGCCGGATCGCCTTCACAGGAATTGAGTTCTCCCAAGGTACGGAACGCGCCCATACCTTGTGTGGTCGGTGCGTGGAACATGCGCGCTGCGCCCGCTCCCACCCCGACGCCAACCAATCCGCCAATGATTAACGACTTAAACAAAATGATTAAAAACATGTCGTCGTACCCTTGTTGTCGTTTTTATTAAGTCGCTATGAAATCCACCTTGTCGGTGTCGATCACAGTGACGCTAACGGTAATATCCAGCTCAACGCTGTAATTCCGTCGCTCACGCGCGAGGAAGAAGAACAAGAATTTTTCCTTGCGCACGCTCTCCTGCGCGCGCAGCACCCGCACATCTATGGGTTCAATGCGCAACAGAATCTTTTGGCTGGTGCGCAGCACTTGCTGCTGCACCTTGCTGAGCGCATCGGCAAAGGCTTTTGCTTTACTGTCGCCTTTGCCCTGCACCGTTACCTGCGTCTCGTATTGCTGTTTCATACTTAGCTGCCGTGTTTTTTAGTCCAGGCCTGCACCAGACGCTCACCCAGCTCTTCTTTATCCATAAAGCCGAAGCCCAGCACGGTGGCACCTTCATTGATGGCGGTAACGCCTTCGTCAATCGAACGCATCCCGTGTTTGGCTTTGTAGCCATATTTGTTCTGCGCGGTAATCGCACCGGCACCGCCGCTGCCGCAGAAGGAGATACCGAAGTCGGCGTTTTCCGCTTTCATCACGTCGCCCAGCTTCATGTCGGCTGCCACGCCTGGCACCACCACCGCACGACCACCGGCTTTCTCGATGCCCGCTGCTACTTTCTGACCTTTACCCAGACGATCGCCAATCACTACAGTTACCATGTTCAATTCCTCGCAATTTATGCTTCGTTCGATTTCGCCACTTCGATATGGACGGACAACAACCAGGCTTCCTCTTTGGGCAGATTGCCAAACAGATCCACCACCTGCTGCGCCAGCGCCATGGTTTCCGGCGAGATATCTTCAAACAGCTCAGCTTCTACTTCCGGTAGCGCTTCACCCGTTAAAGAGCGCGATGCCATCGCCCGGACATGCGAAGCCAGCATCTGCTGCTGCACGGCGTTGGCTTCGATATGATGTGCGGCGTAGATCGCTGCAATTTGGCTTAACACCTTATCCGCTAGCGCCTGGATCGCTTCCGGCGTGCTCTGTTTCAGCGGGACAGCTTCACTCCTCACCTTGTTACTCCTGTTTACAGCGGACAATTACAGATATTTCTCGTTGATAAGAAAGTACGCTTTCCCCTTGAGGCTGTTGAGTCGCAACTTTTCCACCTCAAAGTGGAAATCCCGCGGGCGAGTGTGCGCCAGATCTCAGGACGCACGAAGTGTGCGAAAGCGGTCACAAAATGCGAGAAGTGATGGATTTAGGCGGATTAAAACGGAGAGAAAGCAAAGAGGAATAAGGCCAGCCGCTGGGCTGGCCGGGTTATCAGCGGAATTTCTTATGGTTGGCGTTGCGAATATCTTCCAGTTTCTTCGCTTCGGCCTTGGCTTCGTCCAGCTTGTTGGCTTGCGCCAGCTGATCGACCACATCGATCTGGGCAATCAGCGAATCCAGACCGGCGTGATAATCCTTGATCTGCGCGCTATCGGCCGCCTGACCTTCCAGTTTTTCCGGCGTGGATTGCTTAGCATCCGTTGCCGCCTGGCGCATCTTACCCAACGCGGTATGCATCTCCTGCGCGTCAGAGGTTTTCTTCACCACGCTCAGACCATCCTTGAGCGTATCCATATCTTTTTCTAAATCGGCTGCAAACACGCTAGCCGAGGAGAACAACAGCGATAACGACAACACTGCAATCACATGCTTATTACGCATTGGTATGTCCTTTTATTATTGTCGGGCCAAAAAAAAGCAGCCTTGCGGGCTGCTTTCAGAAAGCGATGACTCTTATTGTCCGGCGATTTTCATCTCCGGCAGCAGCACCGAACCGCATTGTATATTGCTGCGGGTTTCAATGTCGTTACCGACGGTTACCATATTGAGCCACATCTCCTTGAGGTTACCAGCGATTGTGATCTCGCTCACAGGATATTGAATCTCACCGTTTTCCACCCAGAATCCGGATGCGCCGCGTGAATAGTCGCCGGTCATGCCGTTGATGCTGGAGCCCATCATCTCGGTTACCACTAAACCGGTGCCCATCTGCTTCAGCAGGTCGTCAAAGCTGTGGCCCTGACCGGCAATACGCCAGTTGTGGATGCCGCCTGCGTGGCCGGTGCTCTGCAAGCCGAGCTTGCGCGCCGAGTAGCTGGTCAACAGCCAGTTCTGCAGCACGCCATCTTTAATGATGTCACGCGATTGGGTGCGCACGCCTTCGCTGTCGAACGGCGTGGATGCCAGGCCTTTCAGCAGGTGCGGATGCTCTTCAATGGTCAGCCACTCGGGCAGAATCTGCTTACCGAGCGAATCAAGCAGGAAGGTCGATTTGCGGTACACGCTGCTGCCGCTGATCATGCCCACCAGATGACCAAACAAACCGGTCGCCACTTCTGGCGCGAAGATCACCGGCGCTTTCATGGTCGAAAGCTTGCGCGGTGCCAGACGCGACAGCGTGCGGCGGGCGCACTCGGCGCCAACCCATTCCGGGCTTTTCAGATCGTCAAAAGCGCGGCCAATGGTATACGCGTAATCGCGCTCCATATTGCCGTCCTGCTCGGCAATCACACAGCTGGAGAGCGAATGGCGGCTGGAGCAGTAGCTCTGCAACATGCCATGGCTGTTACCAAAGACTTTGATACCAACGTGGCTGTTGAAGCTGCCGCCTTCGGTGTTGGTGATGCGCTTGTCGGCCTGCAACGACGCTTGTTCCGCCTGAGCGGCCAGTTCGATAGCGCGATCGGCATCGATCTCCCACGGATGGTAGAGATCGAGATCCGGCGCGTCAAACGCCAGCAGATCGGGATCGGCCGGTGCGCCAAATGGATCCACCGAGGTGTAGCGCGCAATGTCGATCGCCGCCTGCACGGTGCGTTTGATCGCGTCCGGGCTGAGATCGGTGGAGGAAGCGCTGCCTTTACGGTTTTGATGGTAGACGGTGATGCCGAGCGCACCATCGCTGTTGAATTCGACGTTTTCCACTTCGCCATAGCGGGTACTGACGCCGATGCCGGTGGTTTTCGTGACCGCCACTTCAGCGCCATCGGTGCTGGCTTTTGCCAGTTCCAACGCCTGCGCGACAGCCTGTTCCAACACTTTACGTTGTTCTGCAACCTGAGTAGATACGTTCATCGACCTGCCGTCTAATCTTAAGTATGAATTGTTTGAGTCTATCAGACTCAGAGAACAATTTCGCAGTCGCCCGATAAACTGGTAGGATTAGCCTCTTTTTTTTGGGAGCCAAGAGATGACCAAGCAGCCCGAAGACTGGCTCGACGATGTGCCGGATAATAATGACGAAGAAGATGAAGAGATTATCTGGGTCAGCAAAAGCGAAATTAAACGCGATGCCGAAGAGCTAAAACGCCTGGGTGCCGAGCTGGTTGAGCTGGGGAAAAATTCCCTCGACAAGATCCCACTCGACGAACAACTGCGCGACGCGATTGAACTGGCGCAGCGCATCAAGAAAGAAGGCCGTCGCCGTCAGCTGCAGCTGATCGGTAAGATGTTGCGTTCACGCGATGAAGATCCGATTCGCCAGGCACTGGATAAGCTGAAGAACCGCCACAACCAGCAGGTTGCGCTGTTCCATAAGCTGGAGATTTTGCGCGATCGTTTGATCGAGCAAGGTGATGACGCGGTCGCTGAAGTGTTTAACCTCTATCCGCACGCCGATCGTCAGCAACTGCGCAGCATGATCCGTAACGCGCAGAAAGAGAAAGCCGCGAATAAGCCGCCAAAATCTGCCCGCCTGATTTTCCAGTATCTACGTGAGTTGGCAGAAGCGTAAGTTTTCTGCGGTTTTCCCCTCATCCCAACCTTCTCCCGCAAGCGGGAGAAGGGGCTGACCGAGCTCCACCTAAATATTCCCTCGCCCGCTTGCGGGAGAGGGCCAGGGTGAGGGGAAAACCCGCACCATCACCGCCCTAACCGCTCCAGCAGTTTCTGGTGAATACCACCAAATCCGCCGTTACTCATCACCAGGATCGAATCGCCTGGCTGGGCTTTCTTCGCCACCATTTCCACCAACGTATCGATATCCGCGCTCCACTGCGCTGGTTGAATGCACGCCTCAGCGACATCGGAAACCTGCCACGGAATATGGTGCGGCTGGAACAGGAACACTTCGTCTGCGCGGCCCAGCGATGGCGCTAACTCGTTCTTGCTCACCCCCATCTTCATGGTATTTGAGCGCGGCTCCAGCACCGCCAGAATGCGTGCGGTGCCGCCCACTTTGCTGCGCAGCGCCGCCAGCGTGGCGAGAATCGCGGTAGGATGGTGAGCGAAATCGTCGTACACCTTGATGGCATTCACTTCACCACGCAGTTCGAGACGACGACGCGCATTGATGAAGCTGCTCAGTGCTTCACCGGCATCCCCCGGTTTCACCCCAACATGACGCGCCGCTGCAATCGCCATCAGGCCATTGTGCATGTTGTGCTCGCCCACCAGCGCCCAGTTCACTTCGCCGACTTTCTCGCCGTCGAGCCAGATCTCCCAATGTGAAGAGTCGGGCGTCAACTTTTTCGCCTGCCAGTGACCGTTATCGCCCACCGTTTCCTGCTCGCTCCAGCAGCCCATCGCCATCACTTGCTTGATGTTGTTGTCGTGCTCCGGCAGCAGGATCTTGCCCTGGCCCGGCACGATACGGATCAAATGATGGAACTGCTTCTGGATGGCGCGCAGATCGTCAAAGATATCCGCGTGATCGAATTCGAGGTTGTTGAGGATCAGCGTGCGCGGGCAGTAATGCACAAACTTGGAACGCTTGTCGAAGAACGCGCTGTCGTACTCATCCGCTTCGATGACGAAGAATGGACTTTTTCCTAATTTTGCCGAAACCTCGAAGTTTCCTGGCACACCACCGATGATAAAGCCCGGTTCCAGGCCGCAGGCCTCGAGAATCCACGCTGCCATGCCGGCTGTGGTGGTTTTGCCGTGGGTTCCCGCCACCGCCAGCACCCAACGATCGCGCAGGACGAAATCGTGCAGCCATTGCGGGCCGGAGAGGTAAGGAATGTTGCGTTCCAGTACCGCTTCGACACAAGGATTGCCGCGCGTCATCGCGTTACCAATGATCACCAGATCCGGTTGCGGATCGAGCTGGCTGGCATCGTAACCTTCAGTCAATTCAATGCCTTGCTGTTCCAGCAACGTGCTCATCGGCGGATAGACATTGGCGTCTGAGCCGGTCACTTCGTGTCCCAGCGAGCGCGCCAGCATCGCCAGTCCGCCCATGAAAGTGCCACAAATCCCGAGGATGTGAATACGCATAAAGAGATCCATTACTCAAAAGTTCGGCGCACAGTGTAACGCCGAGTTGAGAGGGAAGAAACGGATTAGGACTATGGTTTTTAAAGTTCAATCGGCTAAACTGCGCTCATACGTTGGTAGCTTGTTACAGCTGCTGCCACTCCATCGTAGATGCAGGGAATGTGTTATGAAAACGTTAGGCGAATTCATCGTCGAGAAGCAACACGACTTTCCACACGCCACAGGTGAACTGACGGCGCTGATTTCTTCCATTAAGCTTGGCGCTAAAATTATCCACCGCGACATCAACAAAGCGGGTCTGGTGGATATTCTGGGTGCCAGCGGCGTGGAAAACGTGCAGGGTGAGCAGCAGATGAAGCTTGATCTGTTTGCCAACGAAAAGCTGAAAGCCGCCCTGAAAGCACGCGGCGTGGTGGCCGGTATCGCGTCGGAAGAAGAAGACGAGTTCGTCATCTTTGAAGGCTCTGAGAATGGCAAATACGTTGTATTAATGGATCCGCTGGACGGTTCTTCAAACATCGACGTTAACGTTTCCGTCGGCACCATTTTCTCTATCTACCATCGCATCAGCGAGCCGGGCACGCCAATCACCGAAGCCGACTTCATGCAGCCGGGCAACAAGCAGGTTGCCGCGGGTTACGTGGTTTACGGTTCTTCGACCATGATGGTTTACACCACCGGCGTGGGCGTGCATGCGTTTACTTACGATCCGTCGCTCGGCGTATTCTGCCTGAGCCACGAGCGCATGACCTTCCCGGAGAAGGGTTACACCTACTCGATCAACGAAGGTAACTACATTCGCTTCCCGCAGGGTGTGAAGAAATACCTGAAGTTCTGTCAGGAAGAAGATATCGCCACCAAGCGCCCGTATACCTCGCGCTACATTGGTTCACTGGTGGCCGATTTCCACCGTAACCTGCTGAAAGGCGGCATCTATCTCTATCCAAGCACCGCCAGCCACCCGAAAGGCAAGCTGCGTCTGCTGTACGAATGCAACCCAATGGCCTTCCTGGCGGAGCAAGCGGGCGGTAAAGCCAGCGATGGTGCCAATCGCATTCTCGACATCCAGCCAGAAACGCTGCATCAGCGCTGCCCGTTCTTCTGCGGCAACGACGCAATGGTAGGCGACGTTGAACGCTTTATCCGTGAATATCCGGACGACCATTCAGCCTAAGTTTTTTCCCGCTGTGCAAAGCCCGCCTCCGTGCGGGCTTTTTGTTGCTGCCTACGAAAGCAGAGACGCGACTACACGGAATTGCGCCATCGAATCCTGCAACTGCTGCGACTGCGCTTCCAGCGATTGGGTGGCAGCGCTAGCTTCTTCGACTAACGCGGCGTTCTGCTGCGCGGCTTCATCCATCTGCGTCACCGCCTGATTTACCTGCTCGATACCGCGACTCTGCTCTTCCGAAGCAATGGAGATCTCTTTCATCAGCGTAGTCACGCGCATCACTTCGCTTGAAATCTCATCCATGGTTTCGCCAGCGCGCGTGGCCATATCGCTGCCCTCTTGCACCCGCGTCTGCGATTCTGCGATGAGCTCGCGGATCTCTTTGGCGGCGGTGGCGCTGCGACCAGCCAGCGTGCGCACTTCATTAGCGACCACGGCAAAACCGCGCCCTTGTTCACCGGCACGCGCGGCTTCAACCGCAGCGTTCAGTGCCAGGATGTTGGTCTGGAAGGCAATGCCATCAATCACGCTGAGGATGTCGCCAATGCGATTGGCGCTTTGGGTGATCTCCTGCATCTTCTCCATCACGTAGCCGACCACTTCGGCACCGCGATCGGCACTGTGGGAGACATTGCTGGCGAGCTGATTGGCCTCTTTGGCGTTGCTGGCATTGAGACGCACGGTGGCGGTGAGCTGTTCCATGCTGGCTGCGGTTTGCTCCAGCGAAGCGGCGGACTCTTCGGTACGCTGCGAGAGATGCACGGTGCCCGCCGCTAACTCGCGGCTTCCCACGTCAATCTGCAAGCTGGCTTCGCGCACCTGACTGACCGAACTGCTGAGCGCCAGCTGCATATTCGCCAGCGCCTGATTGAGACGGCCTAATTCACTCTTTCCGGCTGCGGGCAGCGGCTGGGATAAATCGCCGGCCGCAATTTGCTCCAGATGCAGAATCGCGCCATCGAGTGGACGCAGCAGCAGACGACGCAGCAGTTGCCAGGCAATGACGATCAGCAGTAGCGTCAACGCCATCGCCACGCCAATCATGATTTTCATCTGCCACTCATTGTGTGCAGCTTGCGCCAGACGTGTAGCTGAGACTTCATCAGCATAAACGGCAAAATCATGCACGGCTTTCGCGTAGTTGCTTGCCAGCGTTGAGAGGTTGCCTTCCAAAACCTGGTAATATTCGTCGGTATACTGCTTTTGCAACGCATCCATCATCGGCACGATGGCGCCCTTATGATAGGCAGCGAACGAAGTAGCTACGGCATCGGCCAGGATTTTACCCTGAGCCGTTACCGTTCCGGCATCAATAAAGGCTTTCAGATGACGCTGGGAACTGGTGACATCCTCCTCAGCTTGTTTGGTGACGCTGGCGCCGTCCTCCAGTAATCCGATTTCGATTTTGCGCACGGCCAATGCGGCGCTGCCACGCGCGCGCATGAGATCGGCGTTGCTTTGGTACAAACTGTTCAGTTCGATTCCCTGAATGCGGTTAATAGCATCCA
This sequence comes from Pantoea leporis, assembly GCF_028048155.1. NCBI lineage: Bacteria > Pseudomonadati > Pseudomonadota > Gammaproteobacteria > Enterobacterales > Erwiniaceae > Pantoea > Pantoea leporis. The sequence goes on along the minus strand of NZ_JALMEU010000011.1, from coordinate 84,675 downwards.
GTGATTGATTGCCTGCGTTGATGGCAGAGATGCCCATCGCGCTGACTGCCAGCAGCAGCAGCGTCATAAAAGCCAAAAGCGTGAGTAATGCAGTACGAATTAATAGCTGTTTGAACATGATTATCCCCGTTTGCAAGAAAAGGCAGAAATCCGCTGGCCCTAAAACGGAAAGATTATCGGCAGTTGATCGCGGAAACTTTATCCATTGTTGATGGTCAACTGGCTGACGATCATCCAGACTTCACTTTTACTGAACTCTGCCCCCGCAAAATCTAAGGAATGAAACGATGAAAAAATGGCTCCCGATGGCGTGTTTGTTGGTCAGTGGTTTTGCGGCAGCGCAACAAAACCCTATCGATCAGCAGCTCGATCAGTGTCTGAATAAGGAATCCAGCACCGCCGGCATGTCTCAATGCTACGGCACCGCTAATAAAGCCTGGGATAAAGAGATGAACGCGCAGTACACCCAAGCAATGAAAAAATTAACCGGCGCGCCTAAAGACAAATTGCGCAGCGCCCAGCGCGCGTGGCTGACCTATCGCGACAGCTGGCTGGACGCCAGCCGCAGCTATTTTGTTAGCAGCCAGGGCACGATGGCCGCGCTGTCAGTTGGTGCGCAGGGCGTCAGTTTGGTGCGTAATCAGGCGCTGATGTTGCAATCAATTAACAAAGGCAGTTGCGCCAACCCCGACGATTGTTGATTAATGTAAGCGTTTAATACGCATAGCGCTGGCATCGGCCAGCGCGCCCATTGATCTGCAGGGAGAAACCATGGCTGCTTATGCCTCCACCATCATTCTTGTTTGCCTCGCCGTCCTCAGCTATTTCGTTCATAACAGCGCCGTTACCATCTCGATTCTGATCCTGCTGGCGATCAAGCTCACCCCGCTGTCGCAATTCTTTCCCTATGTGGAAAAACAGGGCATTCAGATTGGCATCATCATCCTCACCGTTGCGGTGATGGCGCCGCTGGCCAGCGGTACGCTGCCGGCTTCTTCGCTGTTGAAATCGTTCGCCAACTGGCAATCAATTATCGCGATTGTGGTGGGGGTTTTCGTTGCCTGGCTGGGCGGACGCGGCGTGAACTTTATGAGCGTGCAGCCGTCGGTGATTGGTGGGCTGTTGATTGGTACGGTGATTGGCGTGGCCTTCTTCCGTGGTGTGCCGGTTGGACCACTGATTGCGGCGGGGATCGTCTCGCTGTTTGTCACGGCGAAGTAGCGGGTTGGAGCATTCCGAAACGCCAAAAAGGGGGCATACTTTCAGAGTCAGTTGGCTATAATAGCCGTCACTCAACATATGACTAATGAAGGAAAGCCAGATGAGTTTGAACCAGGTGCCTGCAGGTAAAGAGTTGCCAGAAGATATCTACGTTGTCATTGAGATCCCGGCTAACGCCGATCCGATCAAATATGAAGTCGACAAAGAGTCTGGCGCCCTGTTTGTAGACCGTTTCATGTCTACCGCCATGTTCTATCCGTGCAACTACGGCTACATCAACCACACCCTGTCTCTGGATGGTGACCCGGTTGACGTGCTGGTGCCAACCCCTTATCCGCTGGTACCGGGCTCAGTGATCCGCTGCCGTCCCGTCGGCGTGCTGAAAATGACCGACGAGTCTGGCGAAGATGCCAAACTGGTTGCGGTGCCGCACACCAAGCTGAGCAAAGAGTACGATCACATCAAAGATGTGAACGACCTGCCAGAACTGCTGAAAGCGCAGATCACCCACTTCTTCGAGCACTACAAAGATCTGGAAAAAGGCAAATGGGTGAAGGTTGATGGCTGGGACAACGCAGAAGCGGCCAAAGCTGAAATCATCGCCTCTTACGAGCGCGCGCAGAAGAAGTAAGATTCTTTTCTGCCACGCATAAAAAAACACCGTCCAATGGACGGTGTTTTTATTTATGCCTCTGTTTCGCCATCTCGCCTTAACCAGTCACCGCTCGCGATATGCGTGCGACCCGCGACTGAACGCTGATAGACATACAGCCAGGCACTGCCGTAAGGCGTCTGAATAAGCTGGCGTTTGTATTCGCCATTTTTGGTGCGCAAGGCATCCAGTTCGCCGAGCGTGCTGGCGTCAATGCGATACACCTCGCAATAAACGCTGCCTTCTCCTTCCACCACGCCCGGATAGTGACCCAGATTGTAGAGATCAAACCCCACAATCTGATGGTCGCCGAGCCACTGCGCATTCGTCATCCAATGACTGTTTCCCTGTTTGCGCCGTAAACTGCCATAGACAATTATTCGCATTGCTAAAACTCAAACTGATAGAGCAGATCCAGTGCCTGATCGAGACCCGACACGGCTTCTAAATAGAGTTTGGGCATCAGGCGATAACGCAAGGTTAAGGTCGCCAGTGAATCAAATATGCCAACACCGTATTTTACTTGTAGACCCGGCAACACGTAACCACTCACCTGCACCTGCTGGCTATCGCCTACGCCAGCGGTATCAACCGCGAGATTACTGACACCGAAGGTCTCGCCGATTTTACCCACAACCTGACCACTTTGCGCAACCCCCAATCCCACCAGCGCGGAAGTTAATGCGTTGCTGTCGCCATCGCTGTTGAGTCCCTGACCACGTAACAGGTAAGAAAGCGCTTCCTGCTGTGACATCGCCGGATCGGAGAACACTTCCACTTTCGGCTCATCCGCCAGCCCGGTTACCCGTAATCCGGCGGTGACATCATCTTCAGTGGCCTCAGGATTACGGATCGCCTCGAGATTGACGTAAGGCTGGTCCGGCGGTCCGGCGAATTGCAGCTCACCTTTACGCACCAGCAGATCCTGACCATAAGCGTGGAAGCGGCCGGATGGGATGTTGATCTGGCCATTCAAGCCGAGGCCGTTTTTATCCTGCACCAGTTTGAGATCGCCATTCAGCCTGGCTTTTAGGCCAAACGCCGAGAGCCGCACATCATTACCGACGTGGATCACCAGATTGCTGTTGATCGGGATTGCCGCTGTTTTCGGCTGAATCGGCTTGAGATTTTGATCCAGCATCACTTCATCAGAGGAGACGCCGGTGGCGCTTTCCGGCACTTCCTGCACGGTAATGCGCGCCCACGGAATATCCACTTTGCCGTCAAGGCTGAACGCGGCCGGCGTGGCTTCAAACACCAGATCCGGCGAGACATCCATGCGCACCATTGGCGGCACGGTAACGCGGATGCGGCTACCTTGCGCCGCCACGCGCGCGCGCCAGTTATCCAGCTGGCTCCAGTCGGCGTTACCGCTCAGGTTAAGATTGCCCTGCGCCGTCTGAATCATGCCGTTGAGCGTTGAGCTCATGCCGTTGAACACCATGTTAAGGTTGGCGGCGGTGAGATCGACCGGCATAAAGCTGCCGTCGACATCCACATCGCTCAGCCCCAACTGACCAAACACCTGCGGCTGCTGCAGCGTGCCGCCAAGGCGCAGGTTGCTGTTCAGGTTGCCTTTGATCTTCTCGCCCTGCATCAGCGCCGGATTCAGCATCGCCAGCGAAATATTGCTGATGCCGATGTTGCCCGACAGCTGACGCCGATTCTCAGGATCGGCGATCTGCACATTGCCGCTCAGCTGGCCGTTGTTGACGATATGGATCAGCCAGTCAAGCTGTGCGCGACCGTTACGCAGCGCCGCATTCAGGTTCAGCGTGTCGAAGGCGATAGGCAAACTGTTGCCCTGCACGTCTTGCTCCACTTTCACGCCGCTGCCTTTCAGCGCTAAGGTGCCGGTTGGCAGCGCGCCGTCGGCGGTCCAGTTAACGCGCGCATCACCACTGAACACACCGTTCAGTTTGGTGGCATCGGTGAGGAACGGTTTGATCATCGCCAAATCGAAGCGATTGAGCACCACATGCGCATGTCCGCTGGCACCGGCTTCAATCGGTTCCGGTACGCACAGCTGCGCGTTCGGGTTCTGCCAGCAGTGCGGCCCAATGGTGGCGGTCTGCTTGCTGTTGAGGTAATCAATCGCCATCGCCCGCGTCAGTCGCCATTCGCCTACCGGCGTGTCGAAACGCGTGTTGTTGAGATTGCCCTGCCAGCGCTCGGTTGTGCGATCAAAGCTGCCGTTAAGCGCCAGCTGACCGGAAACCGGTTCGCCCTGTACCTCGAGCTTCAGCTGATGCTGCTTTTCGTTGCCGTCGGCGTTCAGCGTTAACAGGTTCACTTTCAGCGCGTCCTGCTGCAGCTGTTCCACGCGCAGTTGCAGCTTACCGGCGATCTGATCGCTGGATTTCACATCGCCCTGCAACGCCACGCGACGGATCTGCAGCTGCTGCCAGCGCAAACCAGTAGCCGTGAGATCGGCCAGCAGCTGCGGCGCTTGTAAGGTGCCGCGTGCTTTGATGGTGCCTTTGGCGACGCCGCCCAGGCCCGGCAGCGCGTTATCCAGCTTTGGCGCATCAATGCTGGCGTCGAGATTGAGCGTGTCGCCCAGCTCGCCCTTCACGTCCAGATGGTTGCGACCCAGCGCAATGTTAAGGCCGGGCACTTTCCACTGGTTATAGCTGTTGCCAGTCAACGTACCTTTGGCGCTCACCGCGTTCTGCTTAACATTTCCTTTCAGCTCCAGCTGCGGCACGCTGAGCTGCCAGGTTCCGCCGTACAAGCTGCCGCGCGTGGCAATTTTGCCCTCCAGCTTCGCTGGCCAATCCGGATACTGTTTGGCGGTGTTGATGCCGGACAGCGTCAATTCGCTGTGCCAGCTAATGGCTTTGCTCCAGTCCACCAGCGCCGTCAGATCGATATTGCCCTGCAGCGCCGCCACGCGCAGCTTATCAAGATTGAACTGCTGCTCGTTGCCTTTGCCGTCCAGCGCAATGCTGGCAGGCGGCACGCCTTCGCCTTTCACCGCAGTGCGCAGCGACATCACGTAATCGGTGGCTTTGCCTTTGAACTGATAATCGAGATTATCCGCCTGATACTGCACCGCGCCGGTGAGCGGCCAGCGCAGCTGCGGGCTGGTGAGTTTTAGCGCCAGCGGCAAACCAGCGACCGCAGGCTGCGTGGTCGCATCCAGCTGCGCACGCACCGGACCGGAAAGATTGAGCCCGAGCTTCAGCTCGTCACGCATCGCGCCTGCAAGGTTCATTTTGATCTTCTCGCCCTTGATTGGGTCGAGATTGAGCGTGCCGTTCAGCGCAAAATTCACCGGCCAGTTATCGGCCAACGTTGCTTCACCGCTGGCGTTCACCTGCCCTTGCGGCGAATCGACATCAAAGGTTTCCAACTGGAGATGACGATCGGCGGTTTTGGCTTTTAACAGCAGACGCGTGATTGAGATGTCGGTATCGCCGGTGATGCGCAGCTGTTCGCCCAACAGTTCCTGCACGGTGATATCCAGCGGCAGCTGGAAGTCCGGCATCTCTGGTAATAGCGGCTTAGCGAACATCACCTGCAGCGTTTCGCCCAGCGGCTGTTCATCCGGCTGCGGCTGCTGCACTTTTGGCTGCACCACCTGCTCATCCACCACTTTGGCCGCTTTCGGCAGCGCGATCAGCAGGCTTTGGATATGGGTTGGCGTCAGCGTCAGTGCGCGATCCTGCCACTGCAGGCCGCTGGTGAAGTCGAGCAGGGAAATTGCGGTGTCATCCACTTTAACGTTGATGTTATGCAGGCCGACTTTGCTGAGCGTGATGGGATACGGCGTGCTGAGATTGGTGCCGCCGCTCTCCTCTTCCGGCGGCGGTGCGCTGGCCGGTGCCATTTTTTTGCTATCGACCGCCACGCTGACATCCTGCAGCGCGATGTCATTGACACACACTGACGAATGCAGCAGGCAGTTGAGATTCAGCGCCAGATGGAAACGTCCGGCATCCACGCTGACGCCCGGCATCTCATACTTCACGCCGCTTAGCGTTAGATCGCGCCAGCCACCTTCCACCTGTTTGATCGACAAACCTGGCACCCAGCGATCGGCGCCTTTCAGCAGCAGATGCAAACCCGGCGTGGTGCCCACCAGAAACGCGATGCTGCCCAACAGCAGCACCAGAAAAATACCGATGCCAATCAGGACCTTTTTCCACAGCTTCATAGTTCAGGCCCCAATCCTACATAAAATTGCAATCCATGCTCCTTGTCGTCGCCAATCGGCCGCGCGATATCAAACTTGATCGGCCCGACCGGAGAAGACCAGCGCACGCCGAAGCCGGCACCGGTTTTCAGGTTGCTCTGCTTGATGTCGTTGACCGCTTCGCCGGAATCGACGAACACCGCGCCCCACCATTTGCCGGTCACGTTGTATTGATATTCAAGCGAGCCGGTGGCCATTTTCGAGGCGCCGGTCAGCTTGCCGTTATCATCACGTGGCGATACGTCTTTGTATTTGTAACCACGAATACTGCGATCGCCACCGGCGAAGAAGCGCAGATCCGGCGGCACTTTGTCGAAGTCGTTGGTTTCGATCCAGCCCACATTGCCGCGCGCCACAAAGCGATGCTTATCGGCGAGCGTGCGAATCCAGACGTTTTGCGCCTGCATGATGACGAAATCAACGTCCGAACCCCATGTGGTATCCGACACGTCGACCGAGTAGCGCTGCGAATCGCCCCACGTTGGCATCAGACCGCCGCGCGAACGGGTGCGGTTCAGGCTGACGCCCGGATAGAGCAGCATAGTGGTGTTGGTCACGCTGGCCTGGGTAAAGTGATCGAGGCTCCAGCGCAGGTTGATTGCCTTCTGCCAGCCGCTGCTGCTGTCCCAGTTTCGCGACATCGCCAGCGTGGTGGTATCGGCTTTGGTGTCGTTGAGATCGGTACGCTTCACGCCGCCGGAGAAGGTGTAATACTGCTCCAGCGGACTTTTCAGCAGCGGGACTTTGTAGCTGAGATCGAGCTGTTGCTCCGGCGCAGAAACGTAGGCGCTGGCGGCCAGGCTGTGGCCGCTGCTGTTAATCCACGGTTTTTTCCACGTGCCTTTAATGCGCGGCCCGACATCGGTGGAGTAACCGACGCCGGTTTCAATGGTGTTTTCCACGCGTGGCGATACCACCGCATTCAGCGGCAGCACTTTGCTTTGACGACCTTTATCAAACTCAGGCGCGACCACCACTGAGTTGAACCAGCCGGTCGCCGACAAGCGGCGGTTAAGTTCGGCCAGATCGCGCGAGCTGTAGTAATCGCCCTTTTTGAACGGCACCAGATTTTGCAGATAGGCTTCGTCGATTTGCGAGCCCTGGAAACCGACATCACCGAAACGGTAGCGCGGGCCGCTATCGTAATTGATGTCCCAGAAGGCTTCGCGCCGTTCAACCGAAACGCCAAGCTGGCTTTGCTTAAAGTCACCGTCGAAGTAACCATTACGCAATGCCAGGCTGGAGAAGCCGTTTTTAAATTTGTCATAGGCGCCGTGATTCAGCTGTGTACCGACTTTCGGCGTGCCCTGTTTGACCCAGGCTTGGTAATCCTTGTCGGTGCGGGCTTCACCTTCGATCACAATGGTGCTGCCGCCGATCTTGACCGGTTCGCCGGGCTTAACGTGTGCGATCAATACCGGACGACCACCTTGCGGCGGTGCCGGGCGCGATTCAAAATCGATCTCCGGTTCGTAATAACCCAGCGCCCGCAGGCCTTCTTTGATCGCTTCCGCAACGCGCGCGCGGAAACGGCCGTCGTTCGACACCTCGTCACTGCCGATGGTGGACAAGCGTGCCCTGACGTTCTTCTGCAAATCCCCGCTAAGACCGTCCAGCTGCAAGCGCACTTTGGCTGCCTCAACGGCAGGTGCAGCAAGCAACAGGCTGGCCAAACAATAAATATGAAATCGTGGCACACGTACTCCTGTTAATAATGCCGGCCCCTATTCCGCAGGGGCGTTTATTCTCTGGAAGGGTATCACCAGCGCGCGTTTACCCATCAGCATAGCCGCTCTTTTCCCCCCACTGGCGCAAATTCAGCGACTAAGCCAAATTGTGACCTATTGTGGGTAAATGTGCTAAACGATACAACAACCAAGGCGATTCTTAAGCTCGCGAATGACGCTCACTCAGATTAATCCGACCCCCTGATGCGCGCCTATAGCGGCATGATAAGCGCTGCTGCTATAATCAGCGACCAGCAGGCCTCGCCTGCACCCTTTCTGCCCCGACGTTAACCTTATCTTGTCGAAATGGCGCAGACATTTTTGGCACGGATAGCCTGTTTGACTGGCAAGTACCGGACGTACGCCCATTCCCGCGCTGCCCAGGCCAAAAATGACAAGTGATTAACCCAACGGACCTTTTATGCTCGATAGCTTGCTTGTCATTCTTTTACTGATCGTCATCAGTTCATTTTTCTCCCTTTCGGAGATCTCGCTGGCCGCCGCCCGTAAGATCAAACTGAAGCTGCTGGCTGACGAAGGCAATATCAATGCCCAGCGCGTGCTGAAGATGCAGGAACAACCTGGCATGTTCTTCACCGTAGTGCAGATTGGCCTGAATGCCGTGGCGATCCTCGGCGGTATCGTCGGCGATGCGGCGTTTTCGCCCGCCTTTAATAGCTTATTCAGCCGCATCATGGCACCCGAATTGGCTGAACAGCTCAGTTTTATCTGCTCCTTCACCATCGTGACCAGCCTGTTCATTCTGTTTGCTGACCTGACGCCAAAACGCGTCGGCATGATTGCACCGGAAGCCGTAGCGCTGCGCATTATCAACCCGATGCGCTTCTGCCTGGTGGTGCTGCGTCCGCTGGTGTGGCTGTTCAACGGCCTGGCGAACGTCTTCTTCCGTCTGTTCAAACTGCCGATGGTGCGTAAAGACGACATCACCTCCGACGATATCTATGCGGTGGTGGAAGCCGGTGCGCTGGCGGGTGTGCTGCGTAAGCAGGAACATGAGCTGATTGAGAACGTGTTTGAGCTGGAATCGCGTACCGTGCCGTCATCAATGACCTCGCGCGAGAACGTGGTGTGGTTCGATTTGCACGAAGATGAAACCACGCTGAAAACCAAAATCGCCCAGCATCCGCACTCGAAATTCATCGTCTGCGATGGCGATATCGACCACATCGTCGGCTATGTCGATTCCAAAGAGCTGCTGCTGCGTGTACTCGGCAATCAAAGCCTGACGCTGAACAGCGGCGTACAGATTCGTTCAGCGCTGATTGTGCCGGATACGCTGACGCTTTCTGAAGCGTTGGAAAGCTTCAAAACCGCTGGTGAAGACTTCGCGGTGATCATGAACGAATACGCACTGGTGGTGGGCATCATTACGCTGAATGATGTGATGACCACGTTGATGGGCGATTTGGTGGGTCAAGGTCAGGAAGAGCAGATTGTCGCGCGCGATGAGAACTCATGGCTGGTCGAAGGCGGCACGCCAATTGATGACGTGATGCGCGTGCTGGATATCGATGATTTCCCGCAGTCTGGCAATTATGAAACCATCGGCGGCTTCATGATGTACATGCTGCGCAAGATTCCGAAGCGTACCGACTTTGTGAAGTTTTCCGGCTACAAGTTTGAAGTGGTGGATATTGATAGCTACCGTATCGACCAACTGCTGGTTACGCGTATTGATGAACGCCCGCCGGTGCTGAATGTGAACAAAAATACGGTGGATGAATCTGAGTCGTCGCAGGATCGCGATTGATGGCGACAAGCCAACAACCGCACTAAAAACTGAGGGCGCCATCGGCGCCCTTTCTTATGCTTGCTTAGTTGTACTCGGCTTGCAGCCGCAGCACCTGGCGATTGATTTCTGACATCACGCTGAGATGCTGTTTATCTTTGACACGCGGCAACATCACTTTGCCCTTATCAAACTCGAACGCGCCCACGTCCTTGATGTACAACCTTCCTCTAAATAGCGTTTTGACATATTTCGCAATTTGCAGCGGATTATAGCGCTGGAAGATCTTCATGCTGTTTAACTCCTAAAATGTTTAATACGCTCCGTCGTCACCAAATTTGGTACGAACCCGTGAAGCGCAAATGAGGCATAACTATAGAGCATCCTTTCTTAGCCGTGTTCCGAAAAGGTGAATTATTTACTGAATTGACACATCATTACAGAATACTCTGTTATCAGCCTCACTAAACCCAGTATAAACCTTCACTCATTATGGAATTGTGGCATAGGTTGCAAACCTGTTAACTCATTGCGACAGACGCATCATCCACGCCTAATATTGCAGGAACATGAACAACTGGTCGGATCACCAAGGAGAGTAATAAATGCGTTTGAGACACACTGTGATAGCACTGGCACTCTTGCTGCCGGGCCTGGCTGCGGCACATGCCTTCAAACTGGGTGAACGCGTGCCAGCCGTTGGCGTTAACGACAAAGGAGAGCTGGTTTATCAACAAGATGAAGATAAGTTTAGCTACAAATCCTGGAATAGCGCGCAGCTAAGCGGAAAAGTTCGCGTTATCCTGCATATTGCCGGGCGCTCTTCTGCTAAAGAGCAGAATGCGGCGTTAATTGAAGCCATCAAAGCTGCGCATCTGCCGCACGATCGTTATCAAACCACCACTATCGTCAATACCGACGATGCGATTCCGGGCACCGGCATGTTCGTGCGCAGCAGCCTTGAGAGCAACAAGCAGCAGTTTCCATGGTCGCAGTTTATCGTCGATAGCAACGGCAGCGCGCGTCAGGCCTGGCAGTTGGAGAAAGGCGGATCCGCGATTGTGGTGCTGGATAACACCGCACATGTGCGCTACGTCAAAGATGGTCCGCTGACGCAGGACGAAGTGCAGCAGGCGATGAAGTTAATTCATGAGTTGTTGCAGAAGTAAGTGGTGGTCGCCGTCAATGGCGACCCGATAAAATCTTTAAAACAGCGAAACGCGGAAACCGGGATTGAGGAACGATTCGCGTGGGGTGTAATCGAGGGTTTTGCCCTGCCAATCGTGGACATGCGCACCGGCGGCAATCGCCACCGCATGGCCTGCGCCGGTATCCCAGATGTTAGTGGGCCCGAAGCGCGGATAGAGTTGCGCGCTGCCTTCAGCTACCAGACAGAACTTCAGCGATGAACCAATCGCGGTGGTTTGATGCTCGCCGAGCTGGTGCAAATACTCCTGCAACTCGGTATCGCTCTCAAAATGCGAACGGCTAACCACCACTAACGGTGGACGCGCTTCACGCGCATGAATCTGCGTCTGCTGGCCGTTCTCTTCCTTCCAGGCTTTACCTTCAGCCGCCGAGTACATCACGCCTAGCACGGGCGCATACACCACGCCCAATACCGGTTTGCCATTTTCGATCAGCGCAATGTTGACCGTAAACTCGCCGTTGCGCTTGATGAACTCTTTGGTACCATCCAGCGGATCGACCAGCCAGTATTTCTGCCAGTGCTGACGCACGTCCCAGCTCGGGGGATCCTCTTCAGATAGCACCGGCACCCCCGGCGAAAGCGCCGTCAGACCTTGCACAATCACGCGATGCGCCGCGAGATCGGCCGCGGTGACCGGAGAATCATCCGACTTACGGGTCACGTCAACCGGCTCTGCGCCGTTATATACCTGCATAATGGCATCGCCCGCATCACGCGCCAGCTGACAAATTTTATCTAACATTCTTTACCTCTTTTCCGCTGATTCTGCTGTCAGACACCAACTGCCAATCTGTCCTTATTTTAGCAGTTGTCATTCAACAGCCTGCGACTGTGCTGTCTGCTACAGCAATCTATTTGAATATCAATACCATAGTTCATCGTCGGCGGCTATGGCGGGATGCTGAATGCGCTTTTAGCGCGGCCCGGCGGGAGATATTGGATGAAAGTCCGAGCTTCATCACAAATTGAAATGATAATTCGTCATGGTTTTACATTATTTTGAGAGGCCCATTGGACCGAACAAGGAGCAAGCGATGTTCAAAGCGAGCATGTCGTTATTGGCACTCTGTATAACTGCCGCCACGGTACAGGCTGCTACGGTGGATCTGCGCATTCTGGAAACCACCGATCTGCACAGCAATATGATGGATTTCGATTATTACAAAGATACGCCGACGGAGAAATTTGGCCTGGTACGCACCGCCACCTTAATTCAGCAGGCCCGCGCGCAAGCGAAGAACAGCGTGCTGGTCGATAACGGCGATATCATTCAGGGCAGTCCGCTGGGCGATTACATGGCGGCGAGAGGGCTAAAACCGGGCGAAGTTCATCCGGTATATAAGGTGATGAATACGCTGGATTACGCGGTCGGAAATCTCGGTAATCATGAGTTCAATTACGGTTTACCTTATCTGCAAAAAGCGCTGGCCGGCGCGCGTTTCCCTTACGTCAACGCCAACATTATCGATGAAAAGAGCGGAAAACCGCTGTTTACGCCCTACTTAATCAAGGAAACCACCGTTACAGACCGTGACGGTAAGCCGCATACGCTGAAAATTGGTTACATCGGCTTCGTTCCCCCGCAGATTATGGTTTGGGATCGCAACAATCTGCAGGGAAAAGTGCGGGTTGATGACATCACTGAAACAGCGAAGCGCTATGTGCCGGAAATGCGCGCAAAAGGTGCTGAAATAATCATCGCTATTCCGCACTCCGGTTTGAGCAGTGAACCCTATCATGCCATGGCCGAAAATTCGGTCTATTACCTCAGCCAGGTTGCTGGCATCAACGCCATCATGTTCGGTCACGCTCACGCGGTGTTCCCGAGCAAAGAGTTTGCGGCAATTAAAGGCGCTGATATCGCCCAGGGCACACTTAACGGTATTCCGGCGGTGATGCCCGGTATGTGGGGCGATCATCTGGGTGTGGTCGATCTGGTGCTGAATAACGAGGGCGGCAAATGGCAGGTTGCGCAGGGCAAAGCCGAGGCACGTCCAATTTATGACAGCGCGGCGAAAAAATCGCTGGCTGCCGAAGATGCCGATCTGGTGAAAGTGCTGGAGCAGGATCACCGCGCCACGCGCGATTTTGTTGCCAAACCGATCGGTAAATCCGCCGACGTGATGTACAGCTACTTGTCGCTGGTGCAGGACGATCCCACGGTGCAGATCGTTAACAACGCGCAGCGCGCTTACGTCGAGCACTTTATTCAGGGCGATCCTGATCTTGGCCGCTTGCCGGTGCTCTCCGCCGCCGCGCCGTTTAAAGCTGGCGGCCGCAAAAACGATCCCGCCAGCTATGTCGAAGTAGAGAAGGGTAACCTCACTTTCCGTAACGCCGCCGATCTCTATCTCTATCCCAATACGCTGGTGGTGATGAAAGTCAGCGGTGCACAGGTGAAAGAGTGGCTGGAGTGTTCAGCCGCGCAGTTTAATCAAATCGATCCGCACAGCAGCAAACCGCAAGCGCTGATTAACTGGGATTTCCGTACCTATAACTTCGATGTGATCGATGGCGTGCAGTATCAAATCGATGTCACGCAGCCGGCGCGCTATGACGCAGAGTGCTCGCTGATTAACAAGGGGGCTTCGCGCATTAAGGATCTCAGCTGGCAAGGCAAACCTATTGATCCTCAGGCCAGTTTCCTGGTCGCCACCAATAACTATCGCGCTTATGGCGGCAAGTTTGCCGGCACCGGCGATAAGTATGTCGCCTTCGCGTCGCCGGATGAGAATCGCTCGGTGGTTGCCGCTTATATCAGCAGCGAAACCAAAGCGCATGGCGAAGTGAAACCGCAGGCCGATCACAACTGGCGTTTAGCGCCGATTAACAGCAGCACGCCGCTGGATATCCGTTTTGAGACCGCGCCTGGCGCGAAAGCAACGAAGTTTATCGAGCAGCACGCCGATTACCCGATGAAAGCGGTGGGCAGCGATGAGATAGGTTTTGCGTTGTGGCAGGTGGATTTGCAGAAGAAATAGTTGTTATAAGCGGGTTGCCAGATGCGTAGCTGGCACCCTGCTCTGATGTAATACCGCCAAAATAATAATGCCTTTCTGGCCTGGCTGGTAATAAACCATGTGGCTAACATAGGGAAAGCTGAGCACACCTTCTGCAACATCCAGCGCTCTGCTTTTTCCCAATGCCGGCATTTCTGCCAGCGTGCCTAACGTCTCCTGCAAACGCCTTAAATAGATTTTTGATTGCGCATCACCCCAGTTCTGCATAGTGAACCGGCGAATATCGACAAGATCCTGTCGCGCTTCATCCGTAAGCTGATAATTAGCCATTTAATCCAGCAGTTGGTCGAAAAAGGTTTCACCATCGGTCAGTTGTCCGTTGGCAATATCATTTCTGGCTCGGGCAATTTTTTCCTGCAAAAATTGCTGCTTCATGGCCTCTATCGCCTGATACTCCTCAGCGGAGATGACCACTGCTACCGGCTTTCCGTTACGGCTAATCTGGACCGGCTCACGCTGCGCTTTCAGCAGCATATCGCCAAATTGGGTTTTGGCTTCGTTGGCGGAAAGTGAATACATACCGCACCTTTCGTGTGAATCGTTCGATTCGCACATTATATGCGCTGATTAATTTAAAACCAGCTTGTTCTACAGATATAAAAAAACCGGCACGATCGTGTGCCGGTTTTGAGAATCAACTTGGCGACTTACAGAATTTCCAGCAGTTCAACTTCGAAGATCAGGGTGCTGAATGGCGGGATGGAGGCGCCAGCACCGCGCTCGCCGTAAGCGAGGTTGTGTGGAATCGCCAGTTCCCACTTGGAACCGACTGGCATCAGCGTCAGCGCTTCGATCCAGCCGGCGATTACGCCGCTAACCGGGAATTCTGCGGGTTCGCCACGCGCGACTGAGCTGTCGAATACCGTGCCATCGATCAGTTTGCCGGTGTAATGCACGCGCACACGATCCTGACGTGAAGGAATTGGACCTTCGCCCTGCGTGATGACGCTGAACTGCAGACCGGTTTCGGTGCTGCTTACGCCTTCGCGTTGTGCGTTCTGCTCAAGGAAAGTCTGACCTTCAGCCGCCATCGCTTCTACACGCTCACGACGCACGCCTTCAGCGCGCTCGTGCACTTCACGCAGTGCGCGATGTACCACGTCAACCGGGACGGCCGGTGAGTTCCCTTCCAGCGCGTCGCGCAGGCCGGCGAGCAGTGCTTCTGGCTGCAGACCCTGCAGTCCAGACTCTTGCAGCTGCTGGCCTACCTGTAAACCGATACCGTAACTTGCTTGTGATTCGACGCTGTCGAATGAAGGGGTCGTCATCTTGATTCCTTAATCCCGGAGAAAAATAGAACCGGCAGCATACCAGCGCGGGCGGCTGGCGTAAAATCTCACGCGCCGCAGATGACATTTCCCGGCGAAACGGAAACAATACAGCGGTCAAATTTTTCAATGCTGCCAGGCACTTCCTGTCAGCATTGCTCATACTATAGCTGTGGCGAGGTTTTCACCCGCCACCGTCGGAACAAGAGAGAATACATGGGCCAGATCGCCCCACGACGTCGCAGGACGCGCGCACCGCGTACTTTATTACCTTGGTTGCAACGTTGGCTGCCACGCATTCCGCGCCAGGCCGCCAGCGAGGAGGATTCACGAATGGCTTCCGATCACCCTTCCCGCGTTCCCGCCGCACTACAGCGCGTCTGGCATTTGCTGGATGATGTGCGCTGGATGGATCCGCTACCCGCTTTGCATCGTCGCGGCATCGTCATTGCCCTGCTGGTGGTGCTGCTGGCGTTTCTCTGGCCGAGCAGCACGCCGCAATATCCGGTTGAGCGTCCGGCGGACACTGGCGCTAAAGAAGTGCCGATGCAGGCGGAGATTTACGATAATAATCAACAGCAGAACACGCCGGCGAAAACTGATTCGCAGGGCGAGTGGCGCACCTATAATGTGGCATCAGGCCAGACGCTGGCGCAGCTGTTCCGCGACAATAATTTACCGGTGAATGATGTGTTTGCCATGGCGCGAGTCGAAGGTGATGGGCAGCCGCTGAGTGCGTTACAAAATGGTCAGCAGGTGAAGATTCGTCAGAACGCGCAAGGCGTAGTAACCGGTTTAACGGTGGATGGCAGTAACGGTCCGGTGCTGTTTACGCGCCAGCCGGATGGCAGCTTTATCCGCGCTCAGTAAAACGCAGAAACAAAAACGCCGGCACATGGCCGGCGTTTTCGCATTACCGAGTATACTCGTCATAATCCAAGTTACAGATGCGTTGGCTACGCTCATTCACCCCTGTCACTTACCGAAGTAAGCTCAGGGGATTCATTCCCTTGCCGCCTTCCTGCACCTTGAATTATTTAGAGTAACAATTACTCAGCAACTACATTCACAACCAGTTTAGCGAAGACTTCGCTATGGATCTGGAAGTCAACTTCGTGCTCACCGGTGGTGCGCAGTACGCCTTCTGGAAGACGAACTTCGCTTTTAGCCACTTCAACGCCAGCTGCAGTTACTGCATCAGCGATGTCACGGGTACCGATGGAACCGAACAGCTTACCAGCGTCGCCTGATTTAGACGCGATGGTTACGTTGCCCAGTGCGTTGATTTTCTCTGCACGTGCGTTAGCAGCAGCCAGAACGTCAGCCAGTTTGGCTTCCAGTTCAGCGCGACGTGTTTCGAAGAACTCAACGTTTTTCTTGGTAGCAGGAACAGCTTTACCCTGTGGAACCAGGAAGTTACGAGCGTAGCCCGCTTTAACGTTAACCTGATCACCCAGGCTGCCCAGGTTTGCTACTTTATCAAGCAGAATAACTTGCATTACCTTATCCTCTTAAAGTCGTTAATGGACAACTACCGATTACTGATGACGATCAGTGTACGGAAGCAGGGACAGGTAGCGAGCGCGCTTGATGCAACGAGCGAGCTGGCGCTGGTATTTTGCACGAGTACCGGTAATACGGCTCGGGACAATTTTACCGCTTTCGGTAATGTAGTTTTTCAGTGTAGCGATATCTTTGTAATCAATCTCTACAACGCCTTCCGCGGTGAAACGGCAGAACTTGCGACGACGGAAATAACGTGCCATTTGGCTAGTCTCCAGAATCTATCAAATCAATCTGCTCGGCATGTAACACCATTCTGCTCTGACCATTGCGTGCCTGATGGCAGCTAATAAAGCCTTCGAGAGTGAGTTGCGTGCCGACCGTTATATGTTGAGTAATCACCTGATGGGTGCTGCCGCTGATAATCACCGGCATTTGACACCAGGCTTGCCGGTGGAAACCGGCTTCCTCTTGCACAGAACGATGCTCAAGCACGAACTGGCAATGAGGAATCCCTGACGGACTGACTTTTCGAACCGGCGTCTTGCACACAGTGCCAGACAGGCGCAGCCGATTTGCCGTCATGTCGGATTACTCTTCAGAATCCCCAGCATCTGAGTCATCAGCCGATTCGTTAGCAAAGTCTTCGCGGCGATCACGACGCTCGTCTTTAGCTTTAACCATCGGAGATGCTTCAGTTACCGCGTGCTTAACGCGCATAACCATGCTGCGGATAACGGCGTCGTTGAAGCGGAAGTTAGTTTCCAGCTCGTCAATCACTTCCTGCGGCGCTTCTACGTTCATCAGAACATAGTGAGCTTTGTGCAGTTTGTTGATTGGGTAAGCCAGCTGACGGCGGCCCCAGTCTTCCAGACGGTGAATCGTGCCCTGTGCACCGGTGATAGCACCAGTGTAACGCTCGATCATACCTGGAACCTGTTCGCTCTGGTCAGGGTGGACCATAAATACGATTTCGTAATGACGCATCGATAGCTCCTTACGGATTATTCAGCCTCCTGTCAGGGTCAGCTGCGGCCCACGGAAGCAAGGAACGTTATAGGTTGCGAATCATTTAAAAAATGAAACACACCTCTGAATGCAGCTGAAAAAATTGACGCGTAATCATACTGGCGTCCTTGCGGAAACTCAAGCGCACAATTCATCAAATGGCGACTATCGTGCCAGCTGATGCGGCTTTTCGTGCTAAGTGAAATGCATCAGTCAGTTAGAGAAGGTTTTATCAAATTCTCTGAAGAAGGCGTTCAAAGGGACGATCTGGCGGCAAATTGGTTAAGAACTACACTGTTTACAGGCGCAACGAATTCCGCTTTTCGCCGCGTCTGAGAGTGCAATCCCTGGAGTGAGGAGTCGATAATGAAAACGATCATTTTCGCCACTTTACTGGGTCTCTTCCTGTCTACACCCGCTCTTGCCAGCTCCGCTGACTTCGCGCAGCAGATGAGAAGTCACAGCAGCAACGCGGCATCAGGCTATGTCTACGTCAATCGGCTGGATGCGCCTGCAAGCAGTAACCCAGTCAGTGCCAATACCAGCGCCGCCGAACGGTTGTCATCACAACTTTAGTCCGGCAACCTAAACGGGCTGGCGCCAATCACGCCAACCCGCATTTTTTATAAATGATGTTTAAAGAAACTGACCAGCGCCGTCAGGGCCGCAGGCGTGATTTTATGGCCGATGTTCTTTTCAGATAGCGCGGTCATCTGGTGATCGAGTTCTGCCTCGCCTAAGGCTTTCTGCAAACGCGCCGTTTCAGCAAAGGGCACCACTTCATCCGCTTCGCCGTGCCACAACAGTAAAGGTCGATTCGCCAGTTTCTCCAGCTGTTCGCTGGGATCGTAAGGCGCCAGCGGTGCTAAACGCGCGGCAAAAGCCGCTTTCTGCTCTGGCGTGCGCGCCACCAGCGGCGGAAACAGCGTATGACTCAGCTGCATGAAATAGCCGGAACCCATCAAACACGCCACGCTGTGAATCTGCGGATAGCGTGCCATCGCGCCCAGCGCGGTCATGCCGCCCATCGAGGCGCCCGCCACGGCAAAACGCTCATCCGCAATCCAGTCGTTATCGCGCAGCGCCTTTTCCAGCAACGGCACTTCATCGATGTTCTGTTTAAGGATCTCCCAGAAGTGGGTCATCCTCGCGTCGGTATCACCGTTGTAACGTGCGCCGTGCATGTCCGCATCGGGCATAATCACGCGGAAACCGGCCTGCGCCAGCGCCACGGCAAAGTAGCTGTAAACCTCTTTCGATGAGGTAAAACCGTGATAGAACAACACCGTCGGCAAGCGCGCCTGGCGCTGCCCGGCCGGTGATGCATGAATACATTCAATGCCTGCCAGATGCTCCGTTGCCAACTCAATCATACCGCCTCCATTGAGAATGATTATCACTGGACTCAGTGTAAGCGCTGCCTGACAAAATGCGAGCCACTTCACATTAAGTTTGAATAATTTCTGCCCTAAACATTTAGCCCACTTTGCCGTTGATCTTGTACCCCTTCAATAATCTCAAAAGGTACTTTATGAAGCGTCTTTCTCTCAGCGCCATGGGTCTCGGAATCAAGCTGTCTGTATTGACGTCTTTGAGCGTGGCAATTGTGCTATTTACGCTGACCTTGACCCTGAGCCATAACGCGGCACGTCAGCTGGAGCAGCTGGCAACCGATGATATGCAGAATCAGGTGCAAGGCATTAATGAAATGGCCACCATGTTCAACGCCACGCTGTCGGAAGAGGTGGCAAATTACACCAAACTGTTCCAAAGCTTCCTGCCAAAACGTTTTAGTCGTGACGACAGCGAACGTGTGCAGGTAGGTGAATTCAGCACGCCAACGCTGCGAGCGGGATTGAAAACCCTCAACCTCGATCAGATCGCGGTAGATGATTTTCTCGATCGTACTGGTGCGGTATCCACCATCTTCGTGCGTGACGGCGAAGATTACATCCGCATCGCCACCTCGCTGAAAAAAGAGGATGGCAGCCGCGCGGTGGGCACCAAACTGGATCGCAGCAGCGCCGCCTGGCGCAGCGTCAATCAGGGCACGGTCTATCGCGGCCTGGCGACGCTGTTTGGCCATCGTTACATCACGCAGTATCAGCCGGTGCAGGATAGCAGCGGCGCGGTAATCGCTATTCTGTTCGTCGGGGTACAGATCGACGCGCAGTACGCGCTGATGCGTGACAAAGTGCTGGCGCGCCATCTTGGTGACAGCGGCACCTTCTCGGTGTTGAATGGGACGCCGGGCAGCAGCCAGGGCCAATATCTGTTTGATCGTCACGCTGAAGGCAAACTGCCGCGCTGGGATAACGCCACGCAGCAGCAATTGCTTAGCCAGCCGAAGGGATTAGTGGCGGTTGAACTGGATGGCGAAACCAGACTGCTGGCGTGGCAGCAGTTGCCAGGCTGGAACTGGATTATCGCCGGTGAAGTGAGCCGTGCCAGCCTGCTGGCGCCAATCACGCACAGCCGTAACCTGTTTATGGCGATTGGCCTGGCGTTGGTGATCGCGTTTGCCATTGGCTTTATGTGGTACAGCCGCCGCGCCATCACGCGTCCGCTGCAGCAGGTGATCCATCTGGCAGAACAGTACGCCGCTGGTAATCTGCAGGCACATCTCGACTCTTCACGTCGTGATGAGATTGGTCAGCTGGTCAGCGCGATCAACGGCATTGGCGATGGACTGGAGAAAGTCGTTAGTCAGGTACGTTCGGCGGCGCGGGAAATCAGCAGCGGCACCGATACCATCGCCGCCAGCAGCTCCAGCATCAGCGAGCAGATTGGCCGTCAGGCCAGCAGCGTGGAGGAAACCTCGGCCAGCATGGAGCAGTTTGGCGCCACCGTGGCACAAACCGCTGCCAACGTGCGGCAGGCGATGGCGCTGGTCGGTGAAGCGGCTAATACCGTGAATCACGGCGGCAGCACCGTGGCACGTTCGGTGGAAACCATGTCGGAGATTCGCGTGGCGTCGCAGAGCATCGCCGATATCACCCATGTGATTGAGTCGATCGCCTTCCAGACCAACATTCTGGCGCTTAATGCCGCGGTTGAAGCCGCTCGCGCCGGTGAACACGGTAAAGGCTTTGCGGTGGTCGCGGCGGAAGTGCGCGCGCTGGCACAGCGCAGTGCTACGGCAGCCAGAGAGATTGATGGGTTGATTGCCAGCTCCATCGATAAAGTGGCGGCCGGCCATACGTTATCTGAGCAGACGCGCGATGCAATGAGCCATATCGTCAATCACATCGAGCAGGTTAAAACGCTGATGGGTGAGATCAATATTGCCGCGCAGGAACAGGCGGCGGGCATTGGTCAGGTGAACCTGGCGATGAATCACATCAGCCAGGCCACGCATCAAAGCAGCGATATGATTAACCAGTCAGAAACCACCGCCAATCATCTGAGTAAGAAAGGGCATCATCTGACGCAGCTGGTGAGCATTTTTCATCTGAAGGACTAAAAGCCACAGGAAGATGGCTTACACTTGAGCCATCTTCCTGCTTCAGGAGTTGCTATGCGTACTCTCTATTTGGCCTTAACGCTGCTGCTCAGCGGCTGCGCCGCTTTCACCACCACGCCACAAGCTCCGCCGCCGCCCACGCAGCACGCGCAGGAGATTTCACGCGCGCAGAGTATTGGCCTGCCGAAGCTCGGAACTATTACCACCACCACACGCGGCTCTCCTGATGATGCGCAGCGCGCTATTGCCGCGAAAGCCAATGAGGCGGGCGCGGTTTACTATCAAATTTTGATGCTGGATGAGACCACCATCCCCAGCTTCTGGTACGCCACTGCCATTCTGTATGGCGCGCCGTCAACCGGCGCTGCAGCGCAACAGTAAGCGCGTGCAGAGATCGTCGCTTAATGCCCGTGTGCCGCGCAGATCAAGCTGCTGCTGACACCAGCCATCGGCCAGCGGCGGCTCTGCCACTTTCAGCAGAATCGCGGCACTTGCCAGCTGCAGTAACTCGCGCGTGATTTCTCGCGCCTGCCCTTCACGCGGGTTCGCGAGCTGCAAGCGTAATTGCCGCCAGCGGCGATCAAAGTGACGATTACTGCCCTTCACCGCCTCAAACTCATCGTGCAGCATGGTCATCACCTCGGCGTGACGACCGAGCACCCGCATGACATCCAGGCACATCACATTGCCGGCGCCTTCCCAGATACTATTCACTGGCATCTCACGATAAAGACGCGGCAGCTCGCTCTCTTCGCAATAGCCAATGCCGCCCAACACTTCCATCGCTTCTGCCACAAAAGGCATGCCCGCCTGGCAGATCACAAATTTGGCGGCGGGTGTGAACAGACGTGCGTATAAGCGCTCATGTTCGCTGGCCGGTGTTGACCAGGCGCGCGCCAGCCGCAGCAGCAGTGCGGTTTGCCCTTCCAGCTGTAGCGCCTGTTGCGCCAGTACCGCGCGCATCAACGGTTGATCGATAAGGTTCTTGCCCATCACCTGACGCTGCTGCGCATGATGCACGGCAATCGACAGCGCACGGCGCATCTGTCCGTGACTGCCCAGCGCGCAGTCGAAGCGCGTCATGCCGCCCATTTTGAGGATCAGCCGCACCCCTTCGCCCTCTTCACCCATCAGCCAGCCGATAGCATCCTGAAATTCCACTTCAGCGCTGGCGTTGGAGCGATTGCCGAGCTTGTCTTTAAGGCGTTCGATGCGAATAGCGTTGCGCGTGCCGTCCGGCAGCAAGCGTGGCAGGAAGAAGCAACTCAATCCCTGTGACGTTTGCGCCAGAATCAGATGCGCATCGCTTTGCGGGACCGAGAAAAACCATTTATGGCCGGTGATGCGATACGCTTCGCCCGGCCCGCGCACGCCGAGCGGTTCGGCGCGTGTGGTGTTGCTCAACACATCGGTGCCGCCCTGTTTTTCCGTCATGCCCATGCCAATCAACAGACCGCGTTTCTTGTTGCCAGGCAGATGATGCGCATCGTAACGATCGCTGAGCAGCGCTTCGCGCCAGTCAGCGTAGGGTTCAGGCAGATGATTTTGCAGCAGCGGAATGGCGGCGTGCGTCATGGTCACCGGACAGAGCGAGCCGGCTTCCACTTGGGCATGCAGGATAAATCGTGCGGCACGCGCCACCATCGCCTGTGGCTGCACGTCGGGCTGCCAGCTGAGATTGTGTAGCCGGCTGGCGCACAATCCCTGCATCAGCAGATGCCAGGCGGGATGAAAACGCACTTCGTCAAGGCGTTCGCCGCGCGCGTTGTAGCGCAGCAGTTCCGGCGCTTCGACGTTAGCTAAGCGGCCTAACTCAAGGGATTCGGCACTGCCGAGTTGCAGGCCGACGGAAGCCAGCCATTCGCGATCCCAGCTGGCACCTTCGCGTGCAACGGCCTCGCACAGGGCGATATCACGCGTGAACAGGTTGCTGTTGCTGAGTGGATGGGGCTGATTGAATACGGTGTGAGTGGTCCAAATCATATAACGTCCTCCTCATACTCATTTTTCAAGTATGAAGAGGATGTGCAGTTATGCCTGGCCTGGAAAATTTTTTGCGGCGGGGATCACGCCTGACGCTGACGAACGGCTTCGAACAAGCACACGCCGGTGGCAACTGACACGTTGAGTGACGAGACGCTGCCTGCCATTGGG
Source organism: Pantoea leporis (assembly GCF_028048155.1). Taxonomy (NCBI): domain Bacteria; kingdom Pseudomonadati; phylum Pseudomonadota; class Gammaproteobacteria; order Enterobacterales; family Erwiniaceae; genus Pantoea; species Pantoea leporis. Next base: position 61,501 of record NZ_JALMEU010000011.1, on the reverse strand, counting down.
ATGCTAATCAGCTCATCGCAATGCTCACGCGTTAAACGACGCATGCCTTCACCTTCTGCGCCCATCACCAGCGCCATTGGGCCGGTCATTTTGCTTTGGTAAACGGTGTGATCGGCTTCGCCTGCGGTGCCAACCACCCAGACGTGGTATTCCTGCAGCAAGCGCAAGGTGCGCGCCAGGTTGGTGACGCGAATCAACGGCACGTTTTCCGCTGCGCCGCTGGCCACCTTCTTCGCGGTGGCATTCAACGGTGCTGCACGGTCTTTTGGCACGATGACCGCATGCACGCCCGCGGCATCCGCGCTGCGCAGGCAAGCACCAAGGTTGTGCGGATCGGTAACGCCATCCAGCACCAGCAGGAACGGCTTCTCGAGGCTCTGCAGCAGATCCGGTAAATCACCTTCCTGATACTGCTTGCCCGGCTTCACGCGCGCCACGATGCCCTGATGCACGCCGCCTTCAACCTGGCTATCGAGCCATTGACGGTTCGCCACCTGCACCGGGATTCCCTGAGCTTCCAGTGCGAGGATCAGCGGCTGCAGGCGACGATCGTCGCGGCCTTTAAGGATAAAGACTTCCTGAAAACGCTGAGGATCACGCTCCAGCAGCGCCTGCACGCTATGAATACCAAAAATTATTTCACTCATTACTTTGCTCAAGGTTGGATTTAGATCGTTGAATTCGGAGATTCAGGTGCGCAGGAACGCGCACCCTACAACGGTTTCGTCAGGTCGCCCTGCAAGGCGACCAAACTATCAGGCTTCGTCAGGCTGCTTCTTCGACGCGCGCTTAGACTTGGTGGCGGCGGCGATTTTACGGGTTTTCTCGGAGACTTTTTTGCCTTTTTTCTCGGTTTTAGCCGGTTTTTCAGCAACCGCAGGCTTTTTCTTTTCGCCGCGGAACGCTGAATCAGGTTCGAAAGTGCCCTTCTTGCCGGCATCACGACGACGCTTGGCTGGCGGTTTGCCACCGCGTTTCTCACGCTCACGTTCGGTTTTGCCTTCGCCGCGCGGTACACGCTTGCTGGAGATCAGCGCGAAGTCGATTTTACGCTCGTCCATATGCACGGCTTCAACCCGCACTTCCACCGCATCGCCCAGACGATAAGTACGGCCGCCGGATTCACCAATCAGACGCTGACCCACCGCATCGAAGCGATAATAGTCGTTATCCAGCGAGGAGACGTGCACCAAACCATCGATAAACAGTTCGTTAAGACGTACGAAGAAACCAAAGCCGGTCACGCTGGAGATCACGCCGTTGAACACGTTGCCAACCTGATCCTGCATGAAGTCACACTTCAGCCAATCGGCAACATCGCGCGTGGCTTCATCAGCACGGCGCTCGGTCAGTGAACAGTGCTGGCCCAGCTGCAGCATCTGCTGCATGTCGTAGTGATAGCCGCCGGTCGGCGTGGTGATGCCATCCACTTCGCCGCGCTCTTTTGCCAGCAGATATTTGATGGCGCGATGCAGCAGCAAATCCGGATAGCGGCGAATCGGCGAGGTGAAGTGCGCGTACGACGCCAGCGCCAGGCCGAAGTGACCCCGGTTTTCAGGATCGTAAACCGCCTGTTTCATCGAACGCAGCAGCATGGTTTGCAGCATTTCTGCGTCTGGCCGATCGGCCACTTGCTTCAGCAAGGCGGCATAATCGGTCGGGTGTGGCTTAGTGCCACCCGGCAGGCTTAAGCCCAGCTCGTTCAATACGGTACGGAAGCTTTTGATGCTGTCTTCGCTTGGACGATCGTGATCGCGGAACAGCGCAGGCTCTTCATTTTTCTCAACAAAACGCGCTGAGGCGATGTTGGCGAGAATCATACACTCTTCAATCAGCTTATGCGCATCATTGCGTGAGGTGCGCTCAACGCGCTCAATGCGACGCTCGGCGTTGAAGATGAACTTGGGTTCATCGGTCTCAAACGAAATGCCGCCACGCTGCTCGCGCGCGGTTTCCAGCACCTGATACATGTTGTGCAACTCGTGCAGATGAGGAACCTGAGCCGCGTATTGTTCACGCAGATCGGCATCACCTTGCAGAATGTTCCACACTTTGTTGTAGGTCAGTCGCGCATGGGAATTCATCACCGCTTCATAGTGTTTGAAACCGGTAAGTTTGCCGCTGGAGGAGATGGTCATCTCACACACCATGCACAAACGATCAACCTGCGGATTCAGCGAGCACAAGCCGTTGGAGAGAATCTCCGGCAGCATCGGGATAACCTGCGACGGGAAATAGACCGAGGTGCCGCGCTGATGCGCTTCATCGTCCAGCGGCGTGCCCGGACGCACGTAATAGCTGACGTCGGCAATGGCCACCCATAAACGCCAGCCGCCGCCGCGCTTCTTCTCGCAGAAAACCGCATCATCAAAGTCACGCGCATCTTCACCATCAATGGTGACCAGCGGCAACTTACGTAAATCAACACGTCCCAGCTTCGCCTCTTCCGGTACTTCTTCTTTCAGCTTAGCGATCTGCTTCTCAACTTCTTCCGGCCATGTGTGCGGGATTTCATGGGTGCGCACCGCCATATCGACCGCAAGGCTGGTGCCCATATCGTCGCCCAGCAGTTCAGTCACTTTGCCGAGCGCTTTGGTGCGACGCGTCGCACGTTGGGTGATTTCAACCACCACCACTGAACCCATACGCGCGTTAAGCGTTTCTTCTTGCGGGATCAGGATGTCGAAACTCAGGCGGCTGTCATCCGGCACCACAAAACCGGTGCCTGCATCGGTAAAGTAGCGGCCGACGATCTGGCTGTTACGTGGCTCAAGCACGCGCACCACGCGCGCTTCACGACGACCTTTACGATCGGCGCTGCCTGGCTGCGCCAGAATCACGTCGCCGTGCAGGCAGAATTTCATCTGCTCAGCAGAGAGATAGAAATCATCTTTCTGACCGTCTACGCGCAGGAAGCCATAGCCATCGCGATGGCCAATCACTTTACCGCGAAGCAGATCAAGACGTTCTGGCAGGGCGTAACATTGACGGCGAGTAAACACCAGCTGGCCATCGCGCTCCATGGCGCGCAGACGACGACGCAGCGCTTCCAGCTGCTCTTCGCTGGTGATATTCAATTCCTGCGCGATGTCATCGCGGCTGGTCGGCTTTTCGCGTTTTTCCAGCAGTGCCAGAATAAATTCGCGGCTTGGAATTGGGTTTTCGTATTTTTCAGCTTCTCTATCCTGATAAGGATCTTTTGACATTACGGTTCCTCCGATGTCATTTAATTTGGATTGCCACCGGCGGTTCGGACAATAAAAGTTGGTACAGCGAATCGTTATCTTTGACCAAATCGGCCAGCGTATACTTGTCCAGTTCCTTGAGGAATAGCTGGACCGCATCGTGCAGTGCTTTACGCAAACGACAGGCTGGCGTGATCACACACTCGTCGCAGTTCACGAGCTGCAATGGCTCCATTCTTCGCACCACATCGCCAATGACGATTTTTTCCGGGTCCATGCCTAAACGAATTCCGCCGTTTTTACCGCGTGTTGCGGCGACAAAGCCAGCCCGGCTAAGTTGATTGATGATTTTAACCATATGGTTACGCGACACCCCGTAGGTATCGGTGACTTCGGTAATGTTGGTCTGCTTACCTTCCGGTAACGTCGCCATGTAAATCAGGGCACGCAGACCATAATCGGTAAAACTTGTTAGCTGCACATATACCTCAGTGAATCATCGAACGTTATGGTTATGCGCCGGTCGGCGTGATGTTTAAATATGATGATAAACCAGAGCGTGGTGGCCGGTGCGTTTTTTTCCGGCAAGTATCGATATTTGCAAGAAAAAATAGAGTGAGTGGAGTCAAAGATTAGAAATACAAAGGCCGGACAGAGTCCGGCCTGAGGAGATTATGCGTCGAACGGGTCGCGCAGAATCATGGTCTCACTGCGGTCTGGGCCGGTAGAAATAATATCAATCGGCACACCGGTCACTTCTTCTACACGTTTGATGTAGTCACGTGCAGCTTGCGGCAGACCTTCCAGCGTCTTGACGCCGAATGTGGTCTCGCTCCAGCCTGGCATGGTTTCGTAAATCGGCTCAATGCCTTCCCAACCTTCAGCTGCCAGCGGCGTGGTGGTCATTTCGCGGCCATCTGGCATGCGATAAGCCACACAGATTTTCACTTCTTTCAGGCCATCCAGCACGTCCAGTTTGGTCATGCAGAAACCTGACAAGGAGTTGATCTGTACGGCACGGCGAACGGCAACCGCATCCAGCCAGCCGGTACGACGACGACGACCGGTGGTCGCGCCGAACTCGTTACCTTGAGCACACAGGAACTCGCCGGTTTCATCGAACAGTTCGGTCGGGAATGGACCGGCACCCACGCGTGTTGAGTAGGCTTTCACGATACCCAGCACGTAATCAACATAGCGTGGACCAATACCTGAACCCGTCGCTACGCCACCTGCGGTGGTGTTTGATGAGGTCACGTATGGATAGGTACCGTGGTCGATATCCAGCAGCGTACCCTGCGCACCTTCAAACATGATCAGGTCGCCACGCTTGCGCGCGCCGTCCAGCAGATCAGACACATCAACCACCATGCTGGTAATGATATCGGCCACCGCCAGCGTATCACTCAGCACTTTTTCGTAGTCAACTGCGTCGGTTTTGTAATAGTTAACCAGCTGGAAGTTGTAGAAATCGACGATCTCTTTCAGCTTCACCGCAAAGGTTTCTTTGTTGAAGAGATCGCTCACGCGCAGACCGCGACGTGCCACTTTATCTTCATAGGCAGGACCGATACCGCGACCGGTGGTGCCGATAGCTTTAGCGCCACGCGCTTTTTCGCGCGCCACATCCATTGCTACGTGGTACTGCAGAATCAATGGGCAAGCTTCAGAGATCAACAGACGTTCACGTACCGGCACACCGCGCTCTTCCAGACCTTTCATCTCTTTCATCAGCGCTTCAGGCGACAGGACAACGCCGTTACCAATGATGCTGGTGACGTTTTCACGCAGGATGCCAGATGGAATTAAGTGGAGGACGGTTTTTTCACCGTTGATGACAAGTGTATGGCCTGCATTATGGCCACCTTGGTAACGCACGACGTAATTCGCGCGCTCTGTCAGAAGGTCTACGATCTTACCTTTACCTTCGTCACCCCATTGGGTGCCCAGTACGACGACGTTCTTACCCATTTTTTCAAAATCACCGATTGCTTAAAAATGGATTCTACCACCTGACTTTTACTCTTTCAGCACTTTTAGCATACGATTGCGCTGTTTTTTGCCTGAGTTTTGCTCAGCTCACAACATGTTGGGGGAACAGCGGCCAACAGACACAATTGAGTCGGGCGGCCTCACATAAATTCAGGCTGATTAACGCGCATGCATGCTGATCATGGCGTAAATCACCACGCCGGCCACCACTAAACCGCCACCAAAACGATGCAAGAGACGATCGGGCAACTGCGTCATCGCCAGAATCATCCGCCGCCACACGCGTGGCATTAACATCGGTCCAAGTCCTTCCAGCACCAAAACCAAAGCCAGCGCCATCCAGATGGTTGAATTCATGATTTTTCCCAAAAAAAAGGCCGACAACATTGTCGGCCTGGACTTTATATCAGTTCTTAACGCGTGGCGTTAGAGGGCGCTTTCATATAGCGGAAGAAATCGCTATCCGGGCTCAGCACCAGCACATCCTGGTTGTCTGAGAAGCTATTCTCATAGGCACGCAGGCTACGGATAAAGGCATAGAAATCCGGATCCTGGCTGAAGGCATCAGCAAACAGTTTTGCCGCTTCACCATCACCTTCACCGCGAGAAATCAGCGCTTCACGCTGTGCTTCTGCCAGCGTACGCGTGACCTGATAATCGGCCTGTGCACGCAGTTTCTCTGCCTCTTCCTGACCTTGTGAACGCTGACTACGCGCTACCGCTTCACGCTCGGCGCGCATACGGTTGTAGATCGCGTCAGAGACTTCAGTCGGCAGGTTGATCTGCTTGATGCGCACGTCGACAACTTCAATACCTAACGCAGCCATGCTGTTCGGGTTTGGTGCCGGCTCACTGCTGTTGGTTTCACGTTCTACACGTGCTGCCGCACTCGCAATCGCATCATCCGCTGCTGGCGTCTGAACGTCATCATCATTGCCAGCGCTGCCGGTGTTCAGGGCATCACGCACGTCGGTGGTTAAACGGCCACGTGAATCAGTCACGATGTCTTTCACATCCAGACGACCCATTTCAGAACGCAGACGGTCACTGAACTTACGTTTCAGCAGCACTTCTGCCTGAGAAACGTCGCCACCACCGGTTGCCAGGTAGTAACGGCTGAAGTCACTGATGCGCCACTTGATGTAAGAATCAACGATCAGGTCTTTCTTCTCTTTGGTAACAAAGCGGTCAGCCTGGTTATCCATGGTCTGAATGCGCGCATCCAGTGATTTCATGGTTTCGATAAACGGAATTTTGAAATGCAGACCCGGTGCGTACACCAGCGGTTTGTTTTCGTCATCACGCAGAACCTTACCAAAGCGCAGCACGATGCCGCGTTGGCCTTCCTGCACCACGAACAGTGACGCGTAAAGCACCACCAGCACTACAATAATTACGGCGATGATTGGCTTACGCATCGATTACTCCCTCCCCTGGCGCTGGGTATCGTTGCGCAGCGCATTGGCGCGACGCTGATCCATGATGCTGTCTGGACTGTAAGATGAAGAATCTCCACGGCTCGCATTACTATCGGACGACGAAGGAGACTTCATTAAATTCGTCATTTTCTGACCGCCCTGGCCAGATGCCTGACCACCGCGCATCAGTTGATCCAATGGCAGGACTGTCAAATTATTACCACGATCGCTGATCAATACCTTGCGGGTATGACTCAGCACACGTTCCATGGTTTCAATATAGAGACGCTCTTTCGTGATTTCTGGTGCAGCTTTATATTCAGGCAGCAAGCGAGCAAAACGCGCCACTTCACCCTGCGCTTCTAACACCGTACGTTCTTTGTAAGCACGACCCTCTTCGAGGATACGTTGCGCCTGACCATTAGCACGCGGCTGAACTTCGTTCGAATAAGCTTCAGCTTCACGAACATACTGTTCACGGTTTTCACGCGCGGCAATCGCATCATCAAACGCGGCTTTTACTTCTTCTGGTGGGCGCGCCGCCTGGAAGTTTACGTCCAGCAGGGTAATACCCATGTTGTACGGACGGATAGTCTCGTCAAGCTCACGCTGAGTTTCGCTACGTACCACGGTACGACCTTCCGTCAGGATGCGGTCCATGGTTGAGCGACCAATCACGCCACGCAAGGCGCTGTCGGTGGCCTGACGCAGGCTGTCGTCGGCACTGGTCACGGCATACAGATAACGCTCAGGATCCGTCACGCGATACTGCACGTTCATCTCAACGCGCACTACGTTCTCATCCGACGTCAACATCACGCCAGACGCAGCCAGTTCACGTACGGCTTCTACGTTTACGGCGCGAACCTGATCGACGAAAGTCGGTTTCCAGTTGAGGCCTGGCTCAACCAGATGGCTAAATTTGCCAAAGCGCGTGACGACGCCACGTTCCGCTTCTTTGATGGTGTAGAAACCGCTAGCCGCCCAGATAACGACTGCCGCTACGGCAACAATGCCAACCACTTTGCCACCGCTACCGCCGCTGCGCTGGCCATTGTCATTCTGTTTGCCACCGCCCAGTCCGCCGAGTTTTTTACTCAACTTTCGGAAGATATCATCCAGATCAGGTGGTCCCTGATCGCGACCTCCTTTATTTCCCCCAGAGTTGCCGCCTTGATTATTGCTGCTTCCCCACGGGTCGCGGTCCTGTCCGTTATTTCCGGGCTGATTCCACGCCATGTTTCTACTCCATTTATTGTATTTACGTTTTTTACCCTTCATCTTTCGGATTGCAGCTTCGTTGGCTGCCTTCGTTCACCCCAGTCACTTACTGATGTAAGCTCCTGGGGATTCACTCAGTTGCCGCCTTGCTGGAATCCGAAATATTCGGGTAAATCCTGCACATACGGCCTGCAACGATAATGACGACAATCTAAAAGATATTGAGTAAAGGCGTTTGGGCAATTTCAAACAATATAACTGGCTAGCGACGGCTCTTGTTTACACAGACGACGCCAATCAACTATCGGCATACGCACGTGCAAACTCACACAGCCATCATCTTCATTCCATTCTTTTTCTATAGCATGCAACTGATAAAAACGACTGCGCAAACGGCCCGCTTCCGGCGGCAGACGTAAATCGTACTGCGCGATTTCACCGGCTAAACGCTCCGAGAGCGCCTGCCACAGCAACGGCAGACCCACGCCGCTCTGTGCAGATAACCACACACGAATCGGCTGGTTCTCTTCGTTGCGATCGATACGCGGCACAAAGTCCTCAAGCATATCGATTTTGTTCATGATCAACAGCGCCGGAATTTCGTCAGCTTCAATCTCTTCCAGAACTTCATTTACTGCATCAATGTTGTCATTCACACGCAAATCGGCGGCGTCAATCACATGCAGCAGCAATGTCGCCTGACGCGTTTCCTGCAGCGTGGCTTTAAACGCCGCGACTAAGTCGTGCGGCAAATGACGGATAAAACCAACGGTGTCTGCTAAAACCACTTCACCCACATCCGCCACATTCAGACGACGCAATGTCGGATCAAGTGTCGCGAACAGTTGATCCGCTACGTACACATCCGCAGAGGTAATCGCGTTGAACAGAGTGGATTTACCGGCGTTGGTGTAACCCACCAGCGAAACGGTTGGCACGTCAGCTTTGGCACGCGCTTGTCTGCCCTGATCGCGCTGTTTTTCGACGCGTTCAAGACGGGAGAGAATCTGACTGATACGGCCACGCAGCAAGCGTCGGTCCGTTTCCAGCTGAGTTTCACCCGGACCACGTAAACCGATACCGCCTTTCTGGCGTTCAAGGTGTGTCCATCCGCGAACCAAACGGGTTGCTAAATGGCGTAGTTGTGCCAGCTCGACCTGCAATTTACCCTCATGGGTGCGGGCGCGCTGGGCGAATATATCGAGAATTAAGCCGGTGCGATCGATTACGCGACATGCGCACAGCCGTTCAAGATTACGTTCCTGAGCAGGAGTTAAGGCATGATCGAATAAAACGACCGATGCTCCACTCGCTTTTACCGCATCGGCAATTTCAACTGCCTTTCCTTCACCGACAAAATATTTGGGATGTGGCGCTTTACGGCTGCCCGTAATGACTTGCAGCGCTTCAACGCCCGCAGAAGAGACAAGAGTTTCAAACTCCTGCAAATCTTCCAGCTCTTTGTCTTGGGAGAACCAGATGTGTACCAGTACGGCCTGCTCACCGGCATCATAACGGTCAAACAAGCTATAACCTCGCTAAAATAAAATAACCAGGACAGGAAAACGTGCTCGTTCTCCAGCCCTGGCTTTACGGCAGCGCAAAATTATTCTGCGTTATCGCCGTCTTGTTGTGGCTGCGACTGAGCGCTTTGATTGCTTCCGCTGTGATGATAGTTGCTGCTACCACCGCTGCCGCCCGCGTTATTGCTATGGTGCGACACTGGACGAGAAGGAACCACTGTAGAGATGGCGTGTTTATACACCATCTGGCTGACCGTGTTTTTTAACAGAATGACGAACTGATCAAAGGATTCAATTTGCCCTTGCAGCTTAATACCATTCACCAAATAGATCGAAACCGGTACACGTTCACGACGCAATGCGTTCAAAAACGGGTCTTGTAAAGATTGCCCCTTAGCCATTCTATCTTTTCCTTATATGCTTGTTGTTTGTTGCTTTAAGAACCGTGGTTCAGAAAAACTGCGTAAAAATTTGCGCACGATAACGGACCAATTGTACACAATCATCCCTGCTACGCACTAACTACCTTAAGCACCGCATTACGCGATAACTCTGGCTCATCACTGTTTAACCAGTGTACTTCAGGCCAGCCACGTAACCAGGTCATCTGGCGTTTAGCGAGCTGCCGAGTGGCGCAAATTCCCCGATAAACCATTTCGTCGTAATCGATTTCACCTGACAAATAAGACCACATCTGGCGATAACCAACACAACGAATGGAAGGCATGTCCGTATGCAAATCACCTCGCGCAAACAGTGCACGAGCCTCCGCTTCAAATCCTGACGCTAGCATCTGGTCGTAACGCAACGCAATGCGTTGATGTATTAGTTCACGACTCGCAGGTGCGATAGCAAACTGGTACACGTCGTAGGGTAACGCTTCGCCGGAGGTTTTTGTCAGTTCCGTTAAAGTTTTACCCGAAATAAAAAAAACTTCCAGTGCTCGCGAAAGTCTCTGCGGATCATTCGGATGAATACGACTACCGGCGACCGGATCGATTTCACACAGCTGACGGTGCAAGGCTTCCCACCCTTTCTCCGCCGCCATTTGCTCTATTCGCTGACGCACCTCGGGATCGGCCGAGGGCAACGGCGACAATCCTTCAAGTAATGCCTTGAAGTAGAGCATGGTTCCACCAACAAGCAACGGAATCTTCCCCTTCCGGGTGATATCCGCCATTTCTGCCAACGCATCGCGACGAAATTCTGCGGCGGAATACGCTTCCGCCGGATCGCGAATGTCCAGCAAACGATGGGGCGCCAGTGCTAACTCTTCTGCCGACGGTTTCGCCGTGCCAATATCCATCCCGCGATAGATTAAGGCAGAGTCAACGCTAATAAGTTCCACCGGAAGTTGCTGGCGCAGCGAAATCGCTAATGCCGTCTTACCGGAGGCAGTAGGCCCCATCAAAAAAATTGCCTTTGGCCGGCTAGCCTGGTTTAGTTCACTCATGCTTCAACGCGTTTAGCGCGCTCTCAATCTCAATGGTCTGTAACAGACCTGAAGGCGGCGACTTCAGCAGTTGCGGACAAAGCCTTTCCAGCTCTGCCAGCAGTGCAATCGCCTGCGAGTGATTCCAGTGAGCGTCTTCTGCATCATCTCGACGCGCCAGCCATGGGGCCAACGTGGATGCAGAAACCTCTTGCTGCCGGGCCAGGTAGCCTAACAGTTCTGGAATCAAGATTTGTAAATTTTGTGTTCGTAACGGTAAAGGCACCGCGCGCAACGTCACGTGTTGCCCTTCTCGTTGTAAATCAATGCCCATCTGGCTCAGTAGCGCGGCATGATCGGCGATGGCGGCCAGCTCGGGCGCAGCAATTTTCAGGCGCACCGGGATCAGGAGCGGCTGCGGTTTTAAACCCTCTTCCCCTGGTTCAAGCTGGGCCTGTTTTAGCCAGCGCGCCGCCACGGCCAGCGATAACAATTGCAATGCGCTACCACGTTCCAGCAGCGCATAACGATCCTTCAAAACGCTTAACACGCGGCCAAAACTTTGCGCATGAGCGGCCAGCGGCGCTTCACGCTTTTCCGGCAAACGCACCGGAGCCGCGGCAGGAACTGGCGCCGCGCGCGGCGTTTCTACCATCGGCGTTTTCATCAACTGCTTATAGGCATTACCTTCACGCGCACTGTAAACCGGCTCTTTGTTCTGCCAGTTCGCACTCGCGGCCGCAGAAGCGCCGCCGCTGCGTGGCGTGTTGCTGGGTTGTGCAAAGTGGTTCGCGCCTGCCGCCTGACGGTTTTCTGGCTGCCACTTTGGCGCTGGTTCTTCGGCATGGGCGATGGGCAATTCCGGCGCGCGGCTGGCTTGCAGCGCACTCATCACGCCTTGCCAGATAAAATCATGTACCAGACGCGACTGATGAAAACGCACCTCGTGCTTAGCCGGATGGACGTTGACATCCACCTGATGCGGGTCGATCTCCAGATATAGCACGTAAGCTGGCTGCTGATCGTCACCAAGCTGCGTTTGATAAGCCTGACGAATCGCGTGATTGATGAGCTTGTCGCGCATCATGCGTCCGTTGACGTAGCAATATTGCAGATCGGTAACCTGGCGCGAACCGTGAGGATCGGCGACCCAACCGCGCAGCGCTAAATCATCGTGCTGCCACTCAATGCGTAAAGCGTGCTGCATAAACGTGGTGCCGCAAATGGCCCCTAAACGCCGCTCCCGCTGCGCATCTTCACTGACCGCGCGATACTGACGCATTAACTTACCGTTGTGGCTAAGCGAAATAGCGACGTCAAAGCGTGCCAGCGCAATACGACGAATCACCTCATCGATATGGGTAAACTCGGTCTTTTCAGTGCGCATGAATTTGCGGCGAGCGGGCGTGTTATAGAACAGGTCGAGCACTTCCAGCGAGGTACCTACTGGATGCGCAGCCGGTTTCACCGTCACATCCATGTCGCGCCCTTCCGCGTAGGCTTGCCAGGCTTCGCTTTGGTCGGCGGTGCGTGAAGTCAGCGTTAAACGAGAAACGGAACTGATACTAGCGAGCGCTTCGCCACGAAAGCCGAGGCTCATGATCGCCTCAAGGTCATCAAGCGAAGCAATTTTGCTGGTCGCATGCCGCGCCAATGCCATTGCAAGCTCGGCTTTGGCGATACCGCAGCCGTTGTCGCGAATGCGGATGAGCTTCGCGCCACCTTTCTCAATATCGACGTCAATGCGCGTTGCGCCGGCATCAAGGCTGTTTTCCACCAGCTCTTTTACGACCGACGCCGGGCGCTCAACCACTTCGCCTGCGGCAATCTGGTTCGCCAGCTGCGGCGGTAAAATCTGTATTGGCATGGTGGTGATCCTTCTGGCTGGTTGGCTCACGGGGAGCCAACAATCAGGATTGCGGAATTTTTAAGTTTTGCCCCAGCATCACATTGCTCGACTTCATATTATTCGCCTGCATGATGGCTTTTGAGCTCACGCCATAGTGCGCGGCAATCGCCGTGAGGGAATCGCCGCGCACCACTTTATGCCGGGTTGGACGACTCGCCGCCACGCTGACGCTGGATTTCGCGGGCACCTTCAGGCGCTGTCCCACCCAAACCACATCGCGTTTCAGGCTATTCATCTCACGTAACGTCGCCATGCTCACGCCATATTTTGCCGCGATGCCCGACAGCGTTTCGCCACGCGTGACGGTATGACGCTGCGTTGCGCCGGTATATTGCACCGTGCCGGTCGCCGGGTTGCTGGCGACGCTAACCGCTGGTGCGCTGTCCAGCGGCCGGTTTTCCTCCTTTGGGATCGATTGCAGCGGATGCGTAAGGAAATAATTGCGCAGGCCTTTATAAATCGACTGAGCAATCTTCTCCTGATACGCGCTGCTGCCAAGCAGCCGCTCCTCCGCGGCATTACTAATAAAGCCGGTTTCGACCAGTAAAGAGGGAATATCCGGGGAACGTAAAACGCCAAGGCTGGCATGTTCCGGCAGACGCTTATGCAGCGGCGTAATACCGCGCAACTGCTGCAGGACTTTGACGGCGACGTCATAACCTACACGCTGTGAATGACCAAACTGCAAATCCAGCACTGCCTGGCTAAGATAGGGATCGGCCTGGCTGTTCGCCAGCAGATCCCCTGCGCCGCCCAGCAGCTCAGATTGTTTTTCTTTCTGTTCCAGCCAGTTCGCCATTTCGTTATTGGCGCGGCGGTTAGACAGCACCCAAACCGATGCGCCAGTGGCTGAGTGATTTGGCGCGGCGTCGGCGTGAATGGATACCAGCAGGTTCGCGTTCTCTTTACGCGCCACTTCTGAGCGGCCCATTACCGAGATGAAATAGTCGCCGTTACGCGTCAGCACCGGTTTGAACATCGGATCCTGATCCATCAGCGCTTTCAACTTACGCGCAATTGAGATGGTGACATTTTTCTCGTGCAAACCGTGCTGGCCGGATGCGCCGGGATCCTGACCGCCGTGCCCGGCATCAATCGCCACAATTACCACATCGTTGCGACTAACCGAGTTGCCGGGACGCACGGTGGTATTGCTGCTGGTCACCGCTGTCACCTGATTGGCGTTGAACGGATTGCCCTGGCTGCTGCTGCTCGGCTGGCTTTCACGCGCGGTGGTAACAGGCGCAGCAGCGGCCGGGCGCTTCGCTGGCTGCGTCCCACGAATGGTGAACACCACGCGATAATTACTGCCATCGCGCTGCGTGCTGGCGCGCGTCTGCGCGGGCTGCGTCAGTTCGAACACCAAACGCAGGCTTTGCTTATCCTTCGGCTGGCTATGGCGAATGCGCTGCACAATATTTTCGCCGCTAAAATTGAGCGGCAAACCTTTAATCGCGCCGCTTTGACGAATATCCAGCACCACACGATTGGGATTGTGCAGCGGAAAAAAGCCATACACGGGCTGACCGTTAAAGCTCAGCGTGACGGTAGCTTGGCTATCGCCATTTTCGACTTTGATATCCGATAACGTGGCAGACAACGCCGAGGCAGAAAACAGGCACAGCAAGCCCAGTACAATGATTTTCATCCGTGACATCATGCCGGATCCCTGCCTTGCTGGAATTGGGTTAACAGCGCTTCGCCCGTGGCGGAAATCGCGCTTATTTCGGCTTCACGCGCCGCATCCACGTAGCGCAACGTCAGCGCTAAATCGGGCTCAGGCAGCACGCCGGTGCCCCTCTGCGGCCACTCCACCAGACAGAGCGCATCGCCGGTGAAATAGTCGCGGATGCCCATGAACTCCAACTCTTCGGGATCGGCAAGACGATAGAGATCGAAATGGTACAGCGTGCGAGAGCCGAGCTCGTAGGGCTCGACCAGCGTATACGTTGGGCTTTTTACATTGCCTTGATGGCCGAGCGCCTGCAGAAAACCACGGCTAAAGGTGGTCTTACCGGCACCCAAATCGCCATAAAGATAGATCACCAGCGCGCTGTTGCAGACGCGCGCCAATTGCGCACCCAGATTCAGGGTTGCCGCCTCATCGGGCAAAGGGATAACACAGGTCTTCATGCTTTATTGTTGGATCATCTCTGGATTAACAAACTGCCACAGCAGCTCGAACAAATCAGTGGCTAACATGCCGCGAGTACCGCGCTGACGCGCGACGGCATCGGCTGTTGCCCCATGCGCGACACAGCCTGCGCAGGCTGCATCAAGTAATGTCAGTTTCTGGCCGAGCAGAGCGGCAATAATCCCGCTCAGCACATCGCCCATGCCGCCAGACGCCATGCCCGCGTTGCCCACATCGGCAATGGCGATGTCACCCGCCGCGCTGGCAATCACCGTGCCCGCGCCTTTCAGAACCACCACGCCGCCGTAGCGTTTCGCCAAGGCGCGCGCAGCGTGTAAGCGGTCACTCTCAATCTCGCTGGTTTTCACCCCCAGCAAGCGCGCAGCTTCGCCGGGATGCGGCGTAATGATGCGATTCTGACGGTTATCCTGCTTGATTGCCAGCAGGTTAAGCGCATCCGCATCCCAAAGCATCGGCTTTTCACTGGCCGCGATCTTTTTCAGTGCCTTCTGAGCCCAATCGCGCTGGCCGAGCCCCGGCCCAACAGCGATCATATCCGCCCACTCCAGCGCCTGATCCAGCCGTTCATCGCTCAGCGCATCAACCATTAGCTCCGGTCGCGCGGTGAGAATCGGGCCAATATTATCTTCATGTGTCAGCACGCGCACAAGTCCGGCGCCGGTTCGCAGGGCGGCTTCACCGGTCATGCGAATCGCGCCCGCCGTGCCGCTGTCACCGCCGACCACCAATAGCCGCCCCTGATCACCTTTATGTGAAGTAGCGCGACGTGGTTTCAGCCAGCGCGTTAAATCCCCGGCGTCATAGCGTGAAATCGGAGCCTGCTCAGCGGCAAGATATGCCGACAAGCCCAACTCATGGTTGTGCAGAACGCCAACGTAATCGCGCGCCTTGCCGGTCAGTTGGCCGGGTTTCAGCGTAATCATGCTCAACGTGTGATCGGCGATGACCGTTTTGCCCGGCGCCGTGCCATTAGCCGCCAGCAAACCAGAGGGAATATCGATCGCCAGCACCGGTGCGGCATGTGCGTTGATGAGTGTGATCAGGCGATCGTAAGGATCGGCGGGCGCGCGATTCAGGCCGGTGCCGAGCAGCGCATCGACAATCACCTCAACCTGCTCCGGCCAGGGCGCATCCGCCGCGTGAATCACACCGCCCGCCGCCAGCCATGCGTCTTGCGCCTGCTGCGCCTCTTCTGGCAGAGCTTTACTGCCCGCACACGCCAGCAGCGTCACGTTCAATCCTGCTGCCTGCGCCAGTCGCGCCACCACATAACCATCGCCGCCATTGTTGCCGTGCCCGCACAGGATCAACCAATGCTGCGCCTGCGGCCACAGCTGGCGGCCTAATTCATAGCTGGCCTGGCCCGCACGTTGCATCAGCTCAAACAGCGTTAAGCCCAGGCTATCGGCGGCATCGCGTTCCAGTTGCGCCATCGCCTGCGCAGGCCAGACAGAGTGTGTTAAACTGCGCGCGTTTGCTTCAATTGCCTGGTTTCTCATGTCATATCCTCTCGATCTTCAACAGCTCGCTGAACAAATTAAACAGTGGGGACGCGACCTCGGCTTCCAACAGGTCGGTATTTGCGATACCGATCTGAGCGCCGAAGAGCCCAAACTGCAGGCGTGGCTGGATAAGCAATATCATGGCGAGATGGATTGGATGGCGCGCCACGGCATGATGCGTGCGCGGCCGCATGAGCTGCTACCTGGCACGCTGCGCGTGATTAGCGTACGCATGAATTACCTTCCAGCTAAAGCCGCCTTTGCCAGCACCTTAAAAAATCCGCAGCTGGGCTATGTAAGCCGCTATGCGCTGGGCCGCGACTATCACAAAGTATTGCGCAATCGACTGAAAAAGCTCGGAGAAATGATCCAGGCGCACTGTGGCGAACGCAATTTTCGTCCGTTCGTCGATTCCGCACCGATTCTGGAACGCCCGATTGCCGCTAAAGCCGGTTTAGGCTGGACCGGCAAACATTCGCTGATCCTCAACCGTGAAGCGGGTTCGTGGTTCTTCCTTGGCGAACTGCTGATTGATCTGCCGTTACCGGTCGATCAGCCCCAGGAAGAGCAGTGTGGACGCTGTGTCGCCTGTATCACTATCTGCCCCACTTCCGCTATCGTCGAACCTTACGTGGTCGATGCGCGTCGCTGCATCTCCTATCTCACCATCGAGTTGGAAGGCGCAATTCCTGAAGAGTTCCGTCCGCTGATTGGTAATCGAATTTATGGCTGCGATGATTGCCAGCTGATCTGCCCGTGGAATCGTTACGGCCAGTTAACCGATGAAGATGATTTCTCGCCGCGCGCGGTGTTGCATGCGCCGCCGCTCACCGATCTGTTCAAATGGGATGAAGCCAAATTTCTGCGTATCACCGAAGGTTCAGCGATTCGGCGTATTGGGCATTTGCGCTGGTTGCGAAATATTGCGGTGGCATTGGGCAATGCGCCTTGGGCAGAAGAAAATATGGCGGCATTAGCATTGCGCAGCGGCGAACATCCCCTGCTTGATGAGCATATTGAATGGGCGATTGCACAGCAGTTGCAGAAACGCGCGGCGCAAGCGGTAGAAGTGCAGCCAGCGAAGAAACAGCGGCTGGTGCGCGCGGTCGAAAAAGGCCTGCAACGTGATGCGTGATTGAGCAGTCGCACAGGATAAAACGCTTTTCCACATGCTGTGAATAAAATTATCCCACTGAATCGTGACGGAGATCGTAATTTCGTCTTAAGGGCAAGATCACAGTCTGAAATAGTTATAACCATTTACAAATCAATCAATTAAGCGATTATTGTAAATATTCACGTCGTATTTAGCGCGCAGGGGTTTGTCCAGAGCTTGTGGATAACTCTGTTCAAAACAGTTTTAAACAACGGGGAAAACGCCGTCAGAAGCTTGCAGGCGCATTGTGGATAACCTGTAAGATAACTGCATCAGACAACAAGCATTATCGCTGCTAGCGAGGCGTGCAAAATTTCCAGAAAAAAACGGTGTCGCATGCGATCAAAAAAGATCTGCAGCAGTTTTAATTCTGATTGCGCCTAAGGGCAAATAACATTAGTGAATATGAAAATCTGGAGCGGGAAACGAGACTCGAACTCGCGACCCCGACCTTGGCAAGGTCGTGCTCTACCAACTGAGCTATTCCCGCATAATCTTCGTATTTTAGTCTGCTACTGCGTTGGCTGCCTTCACTCACCCAGGTCACTTACTCATGTAAGCTCCCAGGGATTCGTTCAGTTGCCGCCTTGTTGCAAACTAAAATACTCGATTCTGACTCTTCGTATTTTTGTCACAACAATCACGCTAACGACTAAATCCGTGATTTGGATGGTTTACTACAAACTCTGGAGCGGGAAACGAGACTCGAACTCGCGACCCCGACCTTGGCAAGGTCGTGCTCTACCAACTGAGCTATTCCCGCATTAGAGGTTTACTACTCAACGAAAGTTTGGAGCGGGAAACGAGACTCGAACTCGCGACCCCGACCTTGGCAAGGTCGTGCTCTACCAACTGAGCTATTCCCGCATAATCTTCGCCTGTTCATTTACTGCTGCGTTGGCTGCCTTCACTCGCACAGGTCACTTACTGATGTAAGCTCGCTGTGACTCGTTCAGTTGCCGCCTTGCATCAAATAAATATGCTCGATTCTGAACTTCGCCGTTACTGCTTTTACTTTCTCGTTCCGAATTCCGAATCAAATTCTTCACCGGTACGGGGTGCGCATTATACGAGAAATCCTTTCAGTCGCAAGAGTCTAAAAGCAAAATTTTGCGCTTTCCGCGCGTTCGCTGCTTTTATCGACAACCTGATGATTTCCTGCGCACCCGCGGCGGTTAAAGCTGCAGGAAGTGCTCGCGATAGTACGCCAACTCGGCGACGGACTCGCGAATATCATCCAGCGCCTGATGGCTACCGGACTTTTTAAAACCTGGCAAGATATCTGGTTTCCAGCGGCGCGCCAGCTCTTTCAGCGTGCTGACATCAAGATAGCGATAGTGGAAATAGGCTTCCAGTTCAGGCATGTACTTAAACAGGAAGCGACGATCCTGACCAATACTGTTGCCGCAAATCGGCGAGGTGTTCGCTGGCACCCACTGTTTCAGGAACTCGATGGTGGCCAGTTCCGCCGCACGGTCATCGTGCTCGCTGGCTTTGACGCGCGCCACCAATCCGCTATTGGTGTGCGTGCGCACGTTCCATTCATCCATCAACGCCAACTGATCGTCAGATTGATGCACCGCGAACACCGGGCCTTCTGCCAGGATGTTAAGGTTGGCATCGGTCACGATGGTAGCGATCTCAATTATGCGATCGCGTTCCGGATCCAATCCGGTCATTTCGAGGTCGATCCAAATCAGGTTGTTTTCATTTCCAGCTGTCATGCGTTTCCCGCCTGTTGCCAAAGTCGTCATTAAACTCATTTCAGGTGTATCATAGACGTTTTGCCCAGCAGGGCGAAACCTGGCGAAAGCCGTGAGAGGATGCGTGAGTAAAAACAAACTGTCGAAAGGTCAACAACGTCGCGTAAGCGCCAACCATCAGCGTCGTCTGCAGCAACGGAGCGATAAGCCGGAGCCGGATGATAGTCTGTTTGGAGAAGCGGCTGATGGCGTGGTGATCAGCCGTTTCGGCATGCACGCAGACGTGGAAGATAGCGAAGGCGTTGTACATCGCTGTAATATCCGCCGCACCATTCGCTCGCTGGTCACTGGCGATCGCGTTTTATGGCGCGCTGCCATTGGCGGCGGCAAAGGGATCGTCGAAGCGGTACACGAACGTAAGACGGTGCTAACGCGCCCAGACTTCTATGACGGCGTGAAACCGATCGCCGCCAACATCGATCAGATCATTATCGTTTCGGCGATCCTGCCAGAGCTGTCACTCAACATCATCGATCGTTACCTGGTCGCCAGCGAAACCCTTGGCGTGGAACCGCTGCTGGTGCTCAACAAAACCGACCTTTTAGATGCCGAAGGCCGCGCGTTTGTTGATGAGCAGATGGAGATCTATCGCAACATTGGTTATCGCGTCTTGATGGTTTCCAGCCACGCCAAAGATGGCCTGGTTGAACTGGAAAGCGCCTTAACCGGCCGTGTCAGCATCTTTGCCGGCCAATCTGGCGTGGGTAAATCGAGCCTGCTGAATAACCTGCTTGGTCTGGAGGTAGCGGCTGAAATTCTGACCAACGATGTGTCGAACGTTTCTGGATTAGGCCAGCACACCACTACCGCGTCACGCCTTTACCACTTCCCGGCGGGCGGCGATGTGATCGATTCACCGGGCGTGCGTGAGTTTGGTTTATGGCATCTGGAGCCAGAACAAGTGACGCGCGGCTTTGTCGAATTCCGTGAATTCCTTGGCGGTTGCCGTTTCCGCGACTGTAAGCACGATACCGATCCTGGCTGTGCCATTCGCGAAGCGGTAGAAGAGGGCAAGATTGATATCTCCCGCTTCGATAACTACCACCGAATTCTGGAAAGTATGGCGCAGGTAAAGACGCGTAAAAACTTTTCCTCCGACGCAGATTAAGCAGTACAACGGCACATTCGCCAACGCGCTGGGGCGCTGCTACAATCCGCCCCCTTTTTTGTTAACGACACGTAATTAAGCCAGGAGGCAACGGTGTTTGATCGTTTTAAACTCGGCCTGAATCATATTTTGCCTAAAAAAGGGCTCACCGAGCTCGCCGGTTGGGGTGCCAGCCGCCGTGGTGGCTGGCTCACTAAAGCGGTCATCGACCTATTTGTCTGGTACTACAAAGTGGATATGGCGGAAGCCAGCAAGCCACATACCGGCAGCTACCGCACCTTCAATGATTTCTTCGTGCGTCCGTTAAAAGAGGGCGCGCGTCCGATCGATACTGATGCCTCTTTACTGGCGCTGCCCGCCGATGGCGCGATCAGCCAGCTGGGCCGCATTGCCGGCGATCAGATCTTCCAGGCCAAAGGCCACACTTACAGCCTGCAGGCGCTGCTGGCCGGTAACGACGATCTGGCGGATCAGTTTCATGACGGCGAGTTTGTTACCACTTATCTCGCCCCGCGCGATTATCACCGCGTGCATATGCCGTGTAACGGCATCCTGCGCGAAATGATCTATGTGCCGGGCGATCTCTACTCCGTCAACCCGCTGACCGCACGTAACATCCCGAATCTGTTTGCGCGTAACGAGCGCGTGATCTGCGTATTCGATACCGATCATGGCCCGATGGTGCAGATCCTTGTCGGTGCCACCATTGTGGGTAGCATCGAAACCGTGTGGGCGGGCACCATTACGCCACCGCGCGAAGGTGTGATTAAACGCTGGCGCTATCCGTCTGCCGATCATGATGGTGCGGTGGTGCTGCTGAAAGGCCAGGAAATGGGTCGCTTCAAGTTGGGTTCAACGGTGATCAACCTGTTCGCGCCGAATCGCGTGAAGCTGGCAGAAAGCCTTGAAGCCGAAAGCAAAACCCGCCTCGGTCAGCCGCTGGCCATCGCCCTGCCTCAGCCTGGCGACAGCGTCTCACTTAGCAAATAACCCGGAATCTCTCCCGTGCGTGTTTTCCTCTCCTTGCTGCTGAGCCTTGTGCTCAGCAGTTCTGTATTTGCAGCCACCGTTCCGCAATCCAGCCAGCTAAAGCAGGAACTGGATGCGGCTAAATCGGCGAAAACCTCACCCGCGCAAACCGAGCAGGTGCAGGCGCTCGAATCGGCGATCAATTTCCTCAACGAGCGCGATGAGTCGCTGGAGCGCGCGAAGCAGTATCAGCAGGTGATTGATGATTTCCCGCGGCTGGCGCGCGAATTACGTCAGCAGATCGCCACGCTGACGGACAGCAGCAAGGCGGTGCGCAGCAATATGAGCAGCGCCGAGCTGGATCAGGAACTGTTGCAGGTCAGCAGCCAGCTGCTGGAGGAAGGCCGCCAGGCGCAGCAGGAGCAGGATCGCGCGCGCGAGATCAGCGATTCACTGTCGCAGCTGCCGCAGCAGCAAACCGATGCACGCCGGGCGATGACCGAAAGCGATCGTCGCGCGCAGAGCGCTTCGACGGCGACTACGCCGCTGGCGCAGGCGCAGATTTACGCGCGTCAGGCGGAAAACGCCGCCAACAAAGCGCGCGTGGACGAGTTAGAGCTGGCGCAGCTTTCGGCGAATAACCGTCAGGAACTGGCGCGTATGCGCGCCGAAGTGCATCAGCGCAAAGCGACTCAACTGGATAACTATCTGCAGGCGCTGCGCAATCAGC
Source organism: Pantoea leporis (assembly GCF_028048155.1). NCBI lineage: Bacteria > Pseudomonadati > Pseudomonadota > Gammaproteobacteria > Enterobacterales > Erwiniaceae > Pantoea > Pantoea leporis. The sequence continues at coordinate 39,438 of NZ_JALMEU010000011.1, read as the reverse complement.
TCAACAATCAGCGCCAGCGCGAAGCTGAACTGGCGCTGGAGCGCACCGAGCAGCTGGCGGAAAACAGTGGCGATCTGCCGAGTTCGATCAGCGATCAGTTCCGCGTTAACCGCGAACTCTCCGCCGACCTTAATCAGCAAGCGCAGCGCATGGATTTAGTCGCTTCGCAGCAGCGTCTGGCCACCAATCAGACCTTGCAGGTGCGTCAGGCGCTGAGCACGCTGCGTGAACAGTCGCAGTGGCTGGGCGCGTCCAATCTGTTGGGCGAAGCCTTGCGTGCGCAGGTCGCACGTCTGCCGGAGATGCCGAAATCTCAGCAGATCGACAGCGAAATGGGCCAGCTGCGCGTGCAGCGTCTGCATTATGAGGATCTGCTGGAGCGCCAGCAGGAACTGCGCAAAGCCAAACAGGATGACGGCACGCCGTTCAGCAGCGATCAGGTACGCATCCTCGAAGCGCAACTCAAAACCCAGCGCGAACTGCTGAACTCACTGATTTCCGGTTGCGATACGCTGATTCTGGAAATCACCAAGCTCAAAGTTTCCAATACGCAGCTGCAGGATGCCTTAGCCGAAGTTAAAGATGCGACGCATCGCTATCTGTTCTGGACCGCTGACGTCAATACCATCGGTCTGAATTTCCCGGTGGAGATGGCGCAGGATCTCAAGCGTCTGTTGTCGCTGGATACCGCCGGCCAGCTCGGCAAAGCGCTGGCGATGATGTTTACCAATCGCGAAACCGTGTTACCGATTATTGGTGCGATTCTGCTGGTTGGCTTCAGCATCAGCTCTCGTCGTCACTACAACGCCTTTATGGAGCGCTCCGCCAGCCGCGTCGGTAAAGTGACGCAGGATCGCTTCAGCCTGACGCTGCGCACGGTATTTTGGTCGATTCTGGTGGCGGTGCCGCTACCGGTATTGTGGGCCGCGCTCGGTTACGGTTTACAGCATGCCTGGCCTTATCCGTTCGCCGTGGCGATTGGCGATGGCATCACCGCCACGCTGCCGCTGCTGTGGGCCTTTATGATCAGCGCCGCGTTTGCGCGTCCCGATGGCTTGTTTGTGGTGCATTTCCGCTGGCCGCAAGCGCGCGTGGCGCGTGCCATGCGCTATTACTCGCTATCGGTAGGGCTGATTGTGCCGCTGATCATGCTGCTGATCGCCTTTGCCAATCTCGACGATCCGCAATTCTCCGGCACGCTGGGACGCGTGTGCTTCATCCTGATTTGTGGCGCGCTAAGTATCGTTACCGTTAGCCTGAAACGCGCCGGTATTCCGCTCTATCTGGATAAAGAGGGCAACGGCGATAACTTCGTAAACCGCATTTTGTGGAACCTGATGATTGCCCTGCCGCTGGTGGCTGCCCTCGCCTCCTGCATCGGTTATCTCGCCACCGCGCAGGCGCTGCTGGCGCGTCTGGAAACCTCGGTGGGCATCTGGTTCTTCCTGCTGGTGGTGTATCACATCATCCGCCGCTGGATGCTGATTCAGCGCCGCCGCATCGCCTTTGACCGTGCACGTCAGCGTCGTGCCGATATGCTGGCCAACCGCGCGCGCAGTGAAGAAGAGAAAGAGCAATCAACGCCAGCGAATGCCGACACCATCGAAATCGATGAGCCAAGCATTGATCTCGATGAGATCAGCGCACAGTCGCTGCGTCTGGTGCGTTCCATCCTGACGCTGATTGCGCTGGTTTCGGTGATTGTGCTGTGGTCAGAAATCCACTCGGCGTTTAGCTTCCTTGATAACATTCCGCTGTGGAATGCCAGCACCACCATTCAGGGCGTGGACAGCGTGCAGGCGATTACGCTGGGTGCGGTGTTGATTGCGATTCTGGTGCTGATCATCACCACGCAGCTGGTGCGTAACATGCCGGCGCTGCTGGAGCTGGCGCTGTTGCAGCATCTCAGTTTGGCGCCGGGCACCGGTTACGCCATTACCACTTTGACCAAGTATGCTTTGATGCTGATTGGCGGCTTGATTGGCTTCTCAATGATGGGCATTGAGTGGTCGAAGCTGCAGTGGCTGGTTGCTGCGTTGGGTCTGGGTTTGGGCTTCGGGATGCAGGAGATTTTCGCTAACTTTATCTCCGGCCTGATTATCCTGTTTGAGAAACCGATCCGTATTGGCGATACCGTGACCATTCGCGACCTGACGGGCAGCATCACGCGCATCAACACGCGTGCCACCACCATCACCGATTGGGACCGCAAAGAGATCATCGTGCCGAACAAGGCTTTCATTACTGAGCAGTTCGTGAACTGGTCGCTGTCGGATTCAGTGACGCGTGTGGTGTTGACGATTCCAGCGCCCGCCAGAGTCAACAGTGATGAAGTGACCAACATTCTTAAGCAGGCAGCCGATCGCTGCACCTACGTGCTCGATATGCCGGCGCCGGATGTGTTCCTGGTCGATCTGCAGCAAGGTATTCAGCTGTTTGAACTGCGCGTGCATGCGGCGGAGATGGGGCATCGCATGCCGCTGCGCCATGAACTGCATCAGCTGATTCTGCGCGGCTTTGAGGAGCACGGCATTGAGATGCCGTTCCCACCATTCCAGGTACGCATGGAGACGTTAGGAAAGCAAAACCCCGCGACTAACGGTGCGCCCGCCAATAAAACCTTCAAATCTGGCGGATTATAAAAACAAAACGCCCGGCAGATGCCGGGCGTTTTTTATTGCCGCTTAGAGTTCATCACTTCACAAACTCTTCGCCCTGCGAGATATCTTTCTTCAGCGTTTCCAGCATGCCGTTTAGCGCCTGCTGTTCAAAGGCACTCAGCGTGCCCAGCGGACGGCGTTCAACGATGCCGTTTTTGCCCAGCAGCAGCGGCTGCGAGAAGAAGCGGGCATATTCGCCATCGCCTTCCACATACGCGCACTCCACCACGTTGGCTTCGCCTTGCAGGGCACGAATCAATGACAGGCCAAAACGGGCCGCTGCCTGTCCCATCGACAGCGTCGCCGATCCGCCACCGGCTTTGGCTTCCACCACTTCGGTGCCCGCGTTCTGAATACGTTTGGTGAGATCCGCCACTTCCTGCTCGCTGAAGCTCACGCCTTCCACCTGCGACAGCAGCGGCAGAATCGTTACGCCGGAATGCCCGCCCACCACCGGCACTTCAATCTCGTTAGGCTGCTTGCCTTTTAACGCCGCGACAAAGGTATTGGCACGGATGATATCGAGGGTGGAAACGCCAAACAGGCGATTCTTGTCATACACGCCGGCTTTTTTTAGCACTTCGGCCGCAATCGCCACCGTCGTATTCACCGGATTGGTGATGACGCCAATCAGCGCTTTTGGCGCGGTACTGGCAACCTGTTCGATCAGGTTACGCACGATACCAGCGTTGACGTTAAACAGGTCGGCGCGATCCATGCCCGGCTTACGTGCCACACCCGCGGAGATCAGCACCACATCAGCACCATGCAGCGCAGGCGTAGCATCTTCACCGCTAAACCCTTCCACGGTGACTGCCGTTGGGATATGACTGAGATCGACCGCCACACCGGGCGTTACCGGGGCGATATCGTAAAGTGAGAGAGCTGAGCCTGCGGGTAATTGCGTTTTGAGCAGCAGTGCGAGCGCCTGGCCAATACCACCAGCGGCACCGAGAACGGCAACTTTCATCCTGAACTCCTTATTAAGGTGGGGCAGAGATATGCCGAAAATCCATCAGGTTACGAGTTTAATCAACTTCTCAGGCGATAGCGACTAAACCTGTCGCGCACTAAACACTACGCCGCAATCGGCTCCCGAGACATCTCCACTTCAGAAGTCGCCTGAATGATTCATTCGCAGCCAGAAGACAATGGACGGCAATGATCATCGATATTGTTGTTACCACTTCAATAATATAACAACTTTGCAACCTTCGCTTTGCGCGTCCACCCGCGATTTTGGTGCAACATCATATTCTGTTATGATGCCCGCCCCGTAAGTCATTACCGCGATTCTCTTACCAGACTTATTGCATAAAAATTCATCTAAATGCATAATAATTTATCTGCCGTGGGCCTGTTGCCCTCTGCAACCCCTTTTTAATTGGTAGCTTATGCGAAACCCATCGAAACAAGACGACTTGATTAAGGCGTTTAAAGCCTTATTGAAGGAAGAGAAATTCAGCTCCCAGGGCGAAATCGTGCAGGCGCTGCAGGAAGACGGCTTCGAGAATATTAATCAGTCCAAAGTTTCTCGCATGCTGACCAAGTTTGGCGCGGTGCGCACGCGCAACGCCAAGATGGAGATGGTTTACTGCCTGCCTGCTGAACTCGGCGTGCCCACCACCACCAGCCCGCTGAAGAATCTGGTGCTGGATATCGATTACAACGATGCGTTAGTGGTGATTCACACCAGTCCGGGCGCGGCGCAGCTGATTGCGCGCCTGCTGGATTCGCTGGGCAAAGCGGAAGGCATTCTCGGCACCATTGCCGGTGATGACACCATCTTTATTACTCCCGCGCGCACCTTCTCGGTAAAACAGCTGTACGACGCGATCCTGGTTTTATTCGAACAAGAGCTATAAAACCCTGCTGCATACCGGCAGTTCCTCTGCCGGTAATCTTGCCCTTTGCGCTTCATTCGTAACCATTCTGTTACAAATCCCTTTGTAAATAATAAGTTATCCATATGCCTGTCGGTTCTTTTCAGCCGCTATCATTGGTACGACCTTTGTGCCCGTTTAACCTTATGCGCTATTTTACGCTGCTTTACACATTGTGCTCAGTGTCTTTCCCTTCTCTATCTGTATCAGCCAGCGAGATCAACCACGATCTTTCGCACTAAAAGATAATTTGATGTAGATCATTGTTTTTACGGTGAAATAACCACCTATGGTTAAGATCCAGGCGTTTTTTATAACTTCAGGTTCTAAAAAAGTGCCATAAGGATAAAGAATTACAACCAAACATTATTAGTTCGGTATTAATTTCATGGGTGATTAGATCTATACTTGTTTTCGTGATGCAAATCACACGAAAGAAAAAGATAAAAACAGACGACGAGGAAAATTATCATGAACGTTAAAACTACTATCGCGACTTTAAGTGTTCTCTCTGCCCTGTCATTTGGTGCTTTTGCAGCAGATTCTATTAATGCCGAACAGGCAGCGAATCTGCAACCTGCGGGCACCATTAGCGTCAGCGGCGTGGGCGGTTCTCCAATGGATATCCGTCAGCAGTTAAACGATAAAGCCGACCAGCAAGGTGCTAAAGCCTATCGCGTGGTTGAGGCGAATACCGGTGACAGCTACCACGCAACCGCTGAGCTGTACAAATAAGTTACTGACTTAAAAAGCAATGTGAACGGCAACCCGTTTGAGACGCTCTTGCCTCTCAGGTTGCCGGCCCCCATTTCAGGAGAGTGAATCATGAAAACCAAATTAGCTATCGCAGTACTGGGCCTGGCTTCTGTTCTTTCTTTTGGCGCGAGTGCCGCCAGCCTTGTTTCAAACCAACAAGCTGAACAGCTGCAATCTCTGAACCAAACCATCAGCGTGAGCGGTGTTGACGGCGACCAAACCAACGTGCGTCAGGAACTGTCACAGAAAGCCGATGCGCAGGGTGCCAGCCATTACCGCATCATCGAAAGCAACCGTGGCGATACTTTCCACGTAACTGCTGAACTGTACAAATAATCACTAATTGAACGTCCGGTGCCTTGATGGCGCCAGGCAATAGATCGACGACCCGCCACCCCTTTTCTGCCGCAGGTTGTTGATTAAACGAGGAGAAAATTATGAAAATCAAAACAACCATCGCAACTGCTACCCTGCTTTCCCTGTTCGCCTTTGGTGCTTCTGCAGCACAACTGGTCACCGAACAACAGGCGCAGAATCTGCAACCTACCGGCAGCACCATTTCAATCAGCGGAACCGGCGGTTCGCCAATGGACTATCGTGCCGAGCTTTCTCAGAAAGCGGATGAGCAAGGTGCCAGCGCTTACAAAGTGATTGAAGCGAAAACCGGCGACAGCTACCACGTGACAGCTGAGCTGTATAAGTAATTCCTCGTCAATTAAGACGAACCCTTTGGCCCCGCTCGCCGGGGCCCTTTTTACTTTATATTGAAGCGGAGCTGGCCTTCCAGCTCCTCTTCTGCTTCATCAAATAGCAGGATTAATGCGCCATACCGGCGTTTCTGCCCTTTCCCCAGATTTACAAATTCAATCTCCAGCGGCAACGGCAGTTGCTCACCGACAATCGCACCCCAAAGATCGTCAAGATCGTTGATGGCGAGATCGGCTAACGCAAAACGATCGCTAAACTGTCGATAAAAATGGGCTTGATCGACAATCTCGTCGAAATCGAAACGCTCGGTTCTCATCATGACGCCCTCTTGGTTGTTGCGGCTAGCTGAGTCCGCCGAGGTGCAACGCTTTAACTTCCAGATACTCTTCCATCCCCAACACCGATCCTTCGCGTCCCAGTCCAGACTCTTTCACGCCGCCAAACGGTGCCAGCTCAGTGGATACCGCGCATTCGTTAATGCCGATCATGCCCGCTTCCAGCGCCGCTGAGACGCGGAACACCCGTTGCAGATTCTGCGTGTAGAAGTAAGCCGCCAGGCCAAATTCGGTATTGTTGGCACGCGCAATCACCTCGGCTTCATCGTCAAAGCGGAAGCAAGCCGCAACCGGGCCAAACGTCTCTTCCTGCGCCAGCTTCATCTCTTCATGCGCTTCGCCAATCACCGTTGGTTGCCAGAAGTTGCCGCCAAGAGGATGACGTTCGCCGCCGACCAGCAATTTGCCGCCTTTACTCAATGCATCTTTGACGTGCTCCTCCACTTTCTCCAGCGCGGACGGCTCAATCAGCGGGCCAACGATCACCCCTTCTTCCACGCCATTTCCGACTTTTAGTTTGCCCACCGCATCGGCCAGTTGATTAACGAAGCGATCGTAGATCGCGTTATGCACATAGAAGCGGTTGACGCTGACGCACACCTGTCCGGCGTTGCGGAATTTGTTGGCAATCGCGCCCTGCACCGCCGCATCAATATCGGCATCATCAAACACGATGTAAGGCGCGTTGCCGCCTAACTCCATCGAGACTTTTTTCATGGTTTCAGCCGCATTACGCATCAGCGTTTTGCCCACCGCGGTGGAACCAGTAAAGGAGATTTTGCGCACCGCCTTGCTGGCCATAATCGCGTCGCTAATGGCATGCGTATCGCCCGCCACCGCATTGAGTACGCCATCAGGCACACCGGCTTTCTGCGCCAGCGCCAGCAACGCGAAGGCGCTCAGCGGTGTGTTGTTAGCGGGTTTGATGATGCCGGTACAGCCTGCGGCCAATGCGGGGCCAAGTTTGCGCGTCAGCATCGCCATCGGGAAATTCCACGGCGTGATCGCCGCGACCACACCAATTGGTTCGCGCGTCGCCAGAATGCGCGAGCCCGGTTTAGCCGGCGGGATGATTTCACCGTTGGCGCGTTTCGCCTGCTCGGCAAACCACTGAATAAAGCTGGCGGCGTATTCCACTTCACCTTCGGCTTCTTTAAGCGGTTTACCCTGCTCGGCCGTCATCAATTGGCCGAGCCAGCTTTTGTTCTCGATGATCAGCTGATACCAGCGATAGAGGATTTCGGCACGCGCCTTGGCGGTTTTATCGCGCCAGGCGGGAAACGCACGCTGCGCGGCGGCAATCGCCTGTTCGGTTTCTTGCTGGCCGGCTTTCGCCACGTTAGCGATAACTTCGCCGGTGGCAGGATTGGTCACCTCAAAGGTGGCGCTGGCGTTATGCCACTGACCATCAGCGAAATAGCCGGTCTTGAAAAATTCGTGTTGTTGCAGGGAAGTGGACATCGGTTTTCTCCTGTCAGTTTGCGTCCTGTCAGGAAAGTATAGATGCCAATATCAGAGGTTTTTGTGTCAGCGTGGGATCTAAAAGGCCGCTGCAGGTTGCAGCGGCCAGTTTCAGATTTGTATTAAGGTGTTCTGATACTTATCCAGCATCAGTGCCAGCCGTTTCACCGGCTCGGTGACGTTATCAGGCGCAGCATAGTGCTGCAGCTTCTCCTGATACACATCCAGCTCCTTCAGCAGCCGCTCGAAGTAATAGCGCCGCTTATCATCGCTGGTCGCGGAGATAATGCGGTCGGCGGTGTAGCGCAGCTGGCGGTGATAGGCCGAGAGATCTGCATTCACCGGCACTTCGGCATTGCGCAGGCGTTGATGGCCGATAATCAGCGTCAGCGCGATCCGGTATTTATCGATATCGCCGGGGAACAGGTTGAGCAGCAAAAACAATTGCTGATACAGCGCCGGCAAGTGGTTTTCACGACGACGCGCCTGATTAGTGGTCAGGGCAGCAACTGCCGCATACATAAAGCGATTCAGCAGTTTACGTCCGGTACGCTCTTTGGATTTATCGCGAATCAGCAGAATCACCATCATCGCTACAAAGCAGCCAATCACCTGGCCCAGCACGTTATCGAGGAATACGTTGAACTCGAACTTCATCGGGTTATCCAGCACCAGCACGTTGATGGTACCAATCAACGCACCCAGCGTACCCAACTGACGACGCTGCACGAAGATGCCGCCGATAAAACCCAGCGCGCCGATGGCGATACACAACAGCAGCGCACTTTGCTGGGTCGCGGGCAGAATAAAGATGAAGTAGAGCGCGCCGAGCGGCACCGCAACCGTCATGCCGTAAAGGAAGTCTTTCGCCATCATCAGCGGATTCGGCATACGCATCGCCAGCGCGGTAATCACCGCCAGCATCACCATGCAGCCGCTGCCTGATGTCCAGCCGGTATACAGCCAGAACAGCGATCCCAGCGCGGTGGCGACGAAGGTACGTATACCGTTGATCATCGCGTGATGGGTTTCCGCAGAGCGCGCCTGAATCACTACCTCACGCTGCAGAATGCTCTCTTCCAGCGTGGTGATGCGGCTATTACTTTTAATGCCGTTAATCAGCAGCAGATATTCAGTGGCCGCGCCGACCCAACTCGCCAGCGTCACCGGCACGGTTTTGCTGCTCACGCCAATCAGGCGACGCATCACCTTCATGCGCTTATGCACATCGTTGACGCTGTTGACCTCTTTTTCGATCAGCAAACGATAGTGCGGTGGAATGTATTCCGGACGCGAGTTTTGAATCAGGAAAGTTTCGGCGGCCTGCGTGATCAGCGTCAGCGATAAGGTGTTGAGCATTTGCAGGCGGCGGCTGGAGTTTTTCCAGCGTGAGGATTCCATCATCAGCTGGCCGCGCATGCCGTTGAGTGCCGTGGTGCGACGCACTAACGCGCTCCAGGCTTTATCCACTTCCTCTTTGTCTTCATGCGCGACGCACAGCTGCAGCAATTTGTAGTGCGCCACCAGCAGCGCGTCCACTTCCTGCTCAATCACTTTCTTGATCGAGCGCGGCGAGAACAGCATGTCGGCGAGGATGGCACACAGAATACCGATGACGATTTCACTGCAGCGCTCAACCGCGTACTGCGGAGCCAGCGTTAAGCCGCCGCTGGCATCCGCCGTCACCACGATGATCAGCGCGGTGTAACCGGCAAGACCCAACGCATAGGAGTTTTCGACTTTGATCAGCGAAGAGAGCCACACGCACATGCCGGCCCACATACAGCACAGCAGCAGCATCACCACCGGCGCGCGCACCGTGGCAATCATGATGGTGAGCGCGGCGATACAGCCAATAAAAGTACCGATGATGCGCAGAATGCCGCGATAGCGCAGCGCGCCAGAATAGGGATCGCCCCCCGCAGCAAAGGCGGTACCACCGGCCACGATGCCGGCGGTCATTACCGCCCAACGCGGCGTTTCCAGATTGAAGTGAAAGCCAATCATCAACGCCGCAACCAGCGCGAAGGTGAGCTTCACCGGGAAACGCAAAAACTCAATCATATCGCCCTCGCTTAACCAAACTCACGCAGGCGATTGAACAACTGTGCCAGCGGCGAGACTTTGGTTTCGCGATCCTGCGCACCGGTGATCACCACCGTCGCCGTGGTCCCCGCCGGGAAGCGGTTGCCCGGTTGCTCGTCGAGACGAATACGCACCGGCACACGCTGCGCCAGACGCACCCACTCCAGATTCGAGTCGATGGTCGCCATGCCTTTGCTGTCGCTGGTGCTGCTGCTGTTGGTTACGCCCGCCGCGATGCTGTCAACGGTGCCACGCAGTACCGCGTTGCTCCCCAACGGGGTAATTTGTGCGCGGAAGCCCGGACGCACGCCATCCAGCTTGGTCTCTTCCATATAGGCCAGCACATAGAAGGAGTGCTGTTGCACCAACGCCACGGCTACCGAGCCGCGCGTGATGAATTCGCCCTGATAGACATTGAGGTTGGTGACCCAGCCGTCAGATGGCGCTTTGATAGTGGTGCGATCGAGGTCAATCACCGCCAGGTCGCGCGTGGCCACAGACTTCGCCAGCTGGTGCTCGCTGGTTTGCAGATCGTTATTGGATTGCTCAATCGCTTCACGCGACATGGCGCTGGTACCCAACTGATTGCGGCGACTGGCTTCACGGCGTTTTTCACTCACTAACGCCTGGTAATACTCGACATCCGCCTGGGCTTCGTCCAGCGCTTTTTGGTAGCGCGGACGATCAACCACAAACAGCGTGTCGCCTTTTTTCACCAGCTGGTTGTCGTGCACCGGCACGTCAGTGATGATGCCGGTGACGTCAGGCGAGATCGCCACCACATCGGCAGAGAATTTGGCATCACGCGTCCACGGTGATTCGGTGTAGAACACCCAGGCGCGGAAGATGATCACGATGGCGATGACAACCAGCAGGAGTGTAATCGCGTATCGCGCGATTTTTCTTATTAGCGCTTTCACTTAAAAAACCTCAGACGAATAAACGGGATACAAGGTAAAACACGCAGCAATACAGCGCAGTGTTAAACAGTGCCGGATGCCAAACCAGATCGTAGATCCCGCTAGGCGTTAGCACGCGTTTCACCAGCCAGAACAGCGCCAGTGAAACCAGTAGTTCAATGAAGATGGGCGGAAAACTCAGCCCGAATACGACAAATACCGGAAGCACACTCATTTCGGATCCTTAGTTCGACCTTGCCGGATTGCACCGATACCTGCCCACGTGCCGTATAGCACGTTGGGTTTACGATCAGGGGATGACGGATAAACTGATGGCAACATTCAGGCCGCGTTGAGCTAATCATAGCGTATCATCGGGCTAACACAGCCGTGTTCAGGTGCAGTGAAGAGACCCAGCGCGCGTATAGTAACGCGCTTGACTATACGTTTTCTACATATTGTGAGCTAAATCACTTTTTAGCCAGAGTAAACAATGGATCGACTTAAAAGCATGTCCATTTTCGCCAAAGTGGTTGAATTGGGTTCATTTACCGCCGCGGCGCGCCAGCTACAGCTTAGCGTTTCGTCTATCAGCCAGATTGTCGCCAAACTGGAAGATGAGTTACAGGTTAAATTGCTTAATCGCAGCACGCGCAGCATTGGCCTGACTGAGGCCGGAAAGATCTATTTTCAGGGCTGTCGCCGCATGCTGGCGGAGGCGTCGCAGGTACACGAGCAGCTGTACGCCTTTAACAACACGCCGATCGGTATTCTACGGATCGGCTGCTCATCGACGATGGCGCAGAATGTGTTATCAGCGATGACCAGCGAAATGTTACGCGAATATCCGGGTTTGGGGGTCAATCTGGTGACGGGCATTCCTGCTCCCGATTTGATTGCCAACGGTTTGGATTTGGTGGTGCGCGTGGGCGCGCTGCAGGATTCGAACTTGTTCTCGCGTCGGCTGGGTGCAATGCCGATGGTGGTGTGCGCGGCGAAGAGCTATCTGGCGCAGCATGGCACGCCGGAAAAACCCAGCGAGATCGATAATTTTTCGTGGCTGGAATATAGCGTGCGGCCGGATAACACTTTTGAACTGGTTGCGCCGGAAGGATTGGTTACCCGCCTTACGCCGCAGGGCCGTTTCGTCACCAACGATTCGCAGACGCTGATACGCTGGCTGAAAGCTGGTTGCGGTATTGCCTATGTGCCGTTGATGTGGGTGATTGATGAGATCAATGCGGGGGAGATCGATATTCTGTTCCCGCAATATCACTCGGAGCCGCGCCCGGTCTATGCGCTCTATACCGAGAAAGACAAGCTGCCGCTGAAAGTGCAGGTGTGCATTGATTATCTGACCGAGTATTTCAGGCAGGTAGCGCAGCAGTATCAGCAGCATCGGAAAGGTTGAGGGCAGATGTTCAGGTCGCCATACATGGCGACCTGACAACGTTAGGCGGTACCACCTACGGTGATTTTATCCAGCTTCAGCGTTGGCTGACCCACGCCAACCGGTACGCTTTGTCCCTCTTTACCGCATACGCCGACGCCTTTATCCAGCGCCAGATCGTTGCCGACCATCGAGATCTGCTGCATCGCTTCGATGCCGGAGCCAATCAGCGTGGCGCCTTTCACGGGCGTCGTCACTTTGCCGTTCTCGATCAGATAAGCTTCTGAGGTGGAGAACACGAACTTGCCGGACGTGATATCAACCTGGCCGCCGCCGAAGTTTGGCGCGTAAATGCCGTACTCCACGCTTTCAATGATATCTTGCGGCGTCGATTTGCCTGCCAGCATGTAAGTGTTGGTCATGCGCGGCATTGGCAGGTGCGCGTAAGATTCACGGCGACCATTGCCAGTTGGATTGACGCCCATCAGGCGCGCATTCAGCTTGTCCTGCATGTAGCCTTTCAGCACGCCATTTTCGATCAGCATGTTGTACTGGCCCGGCACGCCTTCATCATCGACCGCCAGCGAACCGCGCAGACCTTCAATGGTGCCATCGTCAACCACGGTACACAGCTCTGAAGCCACCAGTTGGCCCATTTTGCCGCTGAATACCGATGTCGCACGACGGTTGAAATCACCTTCCAGACCATGTCCAACTGCTTCGTGCAGCAGCACACCCGGCCAACCTGCGCCCAGCACCACCGGCAACATGCCAGCGGGTGCCGCCACGGCGGAGAGATTGACCAGCGCCATGCGCACCGCTTCGCGCGCCCAGGCATCGGCACGCACATCACCGCTCTCATCAGCGAGGAAGAATTCATAACCGGTACGCGCGCCGCCGCCGCTTGAGCCACGTTCGCGTTTACCCTGATCTTCCACCTGCACGCTGATGGAAAGACGCACCAGCGGACGAATATCTGCGGCCAGCGTGCCGTCAGTTGCGGCGACCAGCACCTGTTCGTAGACGCCACTCAGGCTGGCATTCACTTCCTGCACACGTGGATCCGAGGCACGCGCCACTTTATCAACACGGTGCAGCAGGGCAATTTTGTCTTCGCGCGTCAGGCTATCCAGCGGATTAACGGGCGCATACAACGAACGGTTCAGCACCGCCGATAAGGTATGCGCTTTACCGTTGCCTTGTTCACGCACGATGCTGCGCGCCGCTTCAGACGACTGACGCAGTGCATTCAGGGAAATCTGGTCAGCGTAGGCGAAACCGGTTTTCTCGCCGCTCACGGCGCGGACGCCCACGCCCTGATCGATATGGTAGGAACCATCTTTAATAATTTTGTCTTCCAGCACCCAGGATTCGTGGAAACTGGACTGGAAATAGAGATCGGCATAATCCAGACGACGTTCTGAAAGCTGCCCTAACAGGGAATAAAGGTCCTGCTGATTAATGCTGTTCGCAGTTAGCAACTGCTCACTTACCAGATTCAGAGTCATCGTTTCTCACTCATTATGTGCTCGGATAGTCATAGCCTGCGGCAATTACCCGACGGCGTCAAATTCACTTCTTCTCGTCTTCGCGCGGTTTGCGCAGTACTTCATTGATTTCCGGCTTATCCAGCGGTCCGCTGATGTGGTAACGCAACAGTGAAATCTTATTCCACAGCGGTCCCAGCACTTTGCTGGCGGCGAAGACCGCAGCACCGACCACCGGATTGATGACGAATGCAGTGGCGACGCCAACCGACGCGGAGATTTCCGGGGCGACCACCGCTTCCATGTCGATCTGACGCTTCACCAAATCGATGTTGCCCTTCATGGCGATATCCGCTTCCAGGCCATCCACCAGCAGGTTATCGGTACGCATCACACCGTTTTCAATCCACGCGGTGCCGTTGATCGAATCGAAATAGAAACCGTCACTAAAGGTGTCGCTGAAATCGAAGCGCATCTTGCGTAGCAAGGCATCAAAGCTAAACAGGCGCAGTAACTGCCCGGCGCGACCGGTATTCACATCGGCGATCTGACCTTTGTCAAAGTGGGTTTTCAGCGTACCGCTTAGCGTCTCTTCCGATGGCTGCCACGGCGCAGAACGCCAGTGCAGATCGTAATCGAGTTTAAACGGTGCATCGCGCAGCGGCGTATTCATGCCAAACCAGTTAGCCGCGTCATTGATGTTGTCGCCGCTCAGGCTGCCCTTCAGCGAAGTGCGCTGATCGCCGGGTTTATTCACCCATTCACCCGCCACATTTAATTTTGAGCTGCCAGAATCAATCGAGGCGTTAGTAAGTGCTAACGTATCGCCTTGCGGCTGTAGCTTCGCCTGCATGTGGCCAAACTTCTGCCCGCGAATCCAGCACTCATCACAGTTGAGCTGCAACGCTGGCCAGCTGCTGAAGTTGATGTTGCTGCTGTTGCCGCCAAACGGCGATGATTTTCCATCGCTTTTCTCAGCCCATTCAGGATTGTAGTAAAGATAGCTCAGGTTGATCTGCCATGGAGAGCGCTGCGCCGTCTGCAAACTGCCACGTGCTTCACGGCTCTCCAGCTGCAAGTGGGTGTTGCCGGCTGGCCCCTGCGTAACAGTAGCGTTAACGTCTTGCCATTGCTGACCACCAAGCGTCAGCGCCGGTGTGCGCAGAATAAAGTCGCCCAGCAGCGCCGCGCCGCCCACTTCCGGCTCGCCCTGAGCGTTACGCGCACTGCCCGCGCCAGCCATCATCCCCATCCAGGCTTCGCCATCCAGCGGCGGGAGATTCAGCTCCATGCCGCGCTTTTCCGGCAGCTTCGGTGTGCTTTTCGCATCATTCAGCCAGATCCCGCGATCAACGCGCAGCTGCGGCTCCAGAATCCAGCGGCTATTGAAACGATGGCGCTCGCGCACGCTGCCGCTCAAGGTAAAGCCTTTCAGATCGCCATCCGCGTTGATGGTAATCGGCATCGCTTCACCGGCCGCTTTATCCAGCGGTGCTGGTAAGTGACTGCTTACTGCTTTGCCCTCGCCTTGCAGTGCCACTTTGTAGGTTGCGCCACCTTTATGCGGCAGCGTGATATCCACGTTGCCCTGCCACGGTAAAGAGCCGTCTAACTGACGCGTGATGGCATCAGGCAGCACCTTGATATTACCTGGCTGCCAATCGCCCAGCAGTTTGACGTTCACGCCAAAATCGTTGGGATTCTCTTTCGTGCTGAAACTCACGCCGGTTGGCTGCCCGAACCAGTTGGCCTGCAGCTCTTCACTCTCCAGATTGCCGTTGTTGTAACGGAAGCGACCGGTGAGATTGTTTAGCGTGGTATTTAACGGCTTGATATGCAGACTGTTGTTGTTCAGCACCACATTGCCGCTGGCGTGCACCTGCTCGCCATCCAATGGAATATCGAGATTCAGCGTGCCGCGCACATTGCCGCCAATCTGTAGCTCCTGCAGCGCCGCGCCGAGCGTCGGTTTCAGCGGTGTTTGCTCGAAATAGTCAGCGATTTTTTTGCCTTCGCCGCTGATATCGCCATCGATGATCAACTTCTCTTTCAGGTAATCCGGGATCACCGCGCTGACATTGCGCGCATCAACCTCGCCGAGCCTGGTTTTATCGGCTTTCATCCACAAACCGTTGTTGAGGAAGTCGAGATTGATGTCGAGGTTTTCCAGCGCAGGCCAGCCGGGCTGGAACTGGAAGGTGGCATTGCGCAGCGGAACCCAAACTTCAAACATGCCGTCATTGTGTTTGAACGGGAACAGCGAGGGATCGCCAGCAAACAGCAGCGTGGCGTTATCCACCTGCCCGCCTTTAATCGCGTCACTGAGATAGTGAGTAAGATCGTGGCCCATCAGCTGCTGCGGGAAATAACGCCATGCATCGCCAGCATCGGTAACGCGAATTCCGGCGAGGATATCGAGGCGCGGCGCGCTACCCAAATTTTGCTGGTAGCGGAAATCGCCGCGTGCCCATAGCGAACGGGCCTGCACATCCAGCTGATGTCCATCCAGCGTTAAGCCGTTAGCATCGCGCAGCCAGTTGAGCTGGCCAGTGATCTGTTTAATCTGCAGCGGAGCCTGGAACATATCGCCGTACGGTACTTCCGCCTGGCCCATCACCACATCCAGCAAGCCGTTGTTTAAGCTGCCGCTGGCGCTCCCGCTGAGATTGCTGATACCCGGCAGTAATTCCCACTGTTGCCAGGCGAGATCGCGCCATTTCACCTGCAAACGCGTTTGCTCAGGCTGCTGCAGCGGGATATCCAGCGCCAGCGCATCAATGTGGCCGCGCGGCTGTAGCGCACGCCAGTTATCCAGCAAGGTTGGGGAAAGCGGTGCAAACAGCGGAACGACGGGCGCCAGACGTTCTAAATCCAGCTGCGTGGCACGCACGCGCATCTCCGGCGCACTGTTGGCGCCGAGCATCTGCTTATCTTCCGGCTTCCACAGCAGGGAAAAATGTCCTGGCGCCCATGCGATGCCATCCGTTCTCAAGCGAGTTTGCGGTACCGAAAGGCTCCAGCCATTCTGGTAGCGCGACAAGTGCGCGGTTAAGCCATCAACCTCTAATTGATGATCGCCCTGCTCGCCGCGCCAGCGCGCGCCACCTTTGCTCAACAGCAAATCACCGGCGTAGAGATCGCCATCGCGCAAATTCGCCCACGCGGCCAGACTGAAGCGCGCGCTCTCAAGGCTGGTGTTATCACGCAGCCACGGACCAATCCACGGTCGCACATCAACATCATCGGCCTGCATCCAGATGCGGCCATCGCTGAGTAAACCGTTGCTGTCGTTGAGATTAAGTCGCACCTGCACCACGCCATGCTGGCCGGTAAAACTGGAGAGGCTCACTTCGCCCTCGGCGCGGTGACGGGTATTTTCGTTCAGCCAGGTAAGGCGCGGAATCGCCAGTTCAGCATGCTGGCCGGACGGCGTCAGAAAACGGATGCTGCTGTCGCGTAGATCGAAGTGATCGAACTGACGCAAAAACAGATCGTTGATTTGCGCCGGTTTGAAGCTGTTCTTCTGTTCGTCACTGGTGAACAGCGGATGATTGGTTTCGAGATGCAGCTGCCAGAAGGTGAGATCGCGGAATTGCCAGCGCCAGTGCAGCAGCGATTGCCACACATTGAGCGCCAGATTGACGCGGCCGATGGTCAGTTGCCCATCTTCCTGCATCGCGACGTTGAGATTGCGCATCTGCAGCGTCGGGCCAAAATTCTCCCATTTGCCCTGCAGTTCGCTGGCCGTCACCGTGACGCCGCTGACGCGTGAGATCGTCTGCAGAATATCGCTGCGATAACTGTTGAGGTGCGGCATCACGAGGCGCAACCCGCTGACCAGCAGCGCCACAATTACGATGATTGCGGCGAGCAGCAGTAACAAAATCCTCGGCAACCGCCTCACACACCTCTCCTTGCTGTCCGTTGGCTTGCGGAACTCAACCTCAAAATCACATCATGACGACATCAAACTGCTCTTGGGTATAGAGCGGTTCAACATGAACTTTGACCTGTTTACCGACGAAGATCTCCACTTCCGCCAGCGCGTGTGACTCTTCGCCCTTCAGCGCGTCGCCCACCGCCGGGGAAACGTACACCAGGAAACGGTCGGAATCGTAGGCGTGATGCACGCGCACAATTTCACGCATGATCTCATAGCAGACGGTTTCCACCGTTTTCAAGGTGCCGCGCCCTTTACACACCGGGCAATCGGCGCACAGCACATGTTCAATACTTTCACGCGTGCGTTTACGCGTCATCTCCACCAAACCGAGCGCCGAGAAACCATTGATGCCGGTTTTCACCCGATCTTTGCTCAGCGCGCTCTCCAGCGAATGCAGCACGCGGCGGCGATGCTCGTCGTTACTCATGTCGATGAAATCGATAATGATGATGCCGCCGAGGTTGCGCAGTCGCAGCTGACGCGCGATCGCTTGCGTCGCTTCAATGTTGGTGTTGAAGATGGTCTCGTCGAGATTGCGGTGTCCGACAAACGCGCCGGTGTTGATATCCACCGTGGTCATGGCTTCGGTTTGATCGATAATCAGATAGCCGCCGGATTTTAGCTCGACCTTACGCTCCAGCGAACGCTGGATTTCGTTCTCAACGTCGAACAGATCAAAAATCGGCTGTTTGCCGCTGTAAAGCTCCAGCTTGCTGGCCATTTCCGGAATATATTCGCTGGTAAATTCCACCAGCAAATCGCAGGTCAAACGTGAGTCCACGCGAATGCGATCCAGCGCGGCACCGGCGAAATCTCGCAGTACGCGCTGCGCTAACGCCAGCTCACCGTAGAGCAGGCAGCGCGTCTGATTACGCTTTTTACGCTCGCTGACTTTGGTCCACAAACGTTTCAGGAAAGCGGCATCCTGCGACAACTCTTCCGAACCAATGCCTTCCGCAGCGGTACGAATAATAAAGCCGCCGAGATCGTCACAGTGCGCTGCAACCACCGTTTTCAGTCGTTCGCGCTCGGCCTCGCTCTCAATACGCTGCGAGACGCCAACGTGTGACGCGCCGGGCATAAATACCAGATAGCGTGAAGGCAACGTAATGTCGGTGGTGAGGCGCGCACCTTTGGTGCCCAGCGGATCTTTCACCACCTGCACCATCAGATCCTGGCCGGGACGCACCAGCTCGCCAATGTCGCGCACCACAAAATTTTTCTTCTCATCACCCGCCACGCATTCGGTGTGCGGCATGATGTCGGAAGCGTGCAGAAAGGCGGCTTTTTCCATGCCGATATCGACAAAGGCTGCCTGCATGCCAGGTAAGACGCGACTGACGCGTCCTTTATAGATGTTGCCCACAATGCCACGTCGTGCTTCACGTTCAATGTGGATTTCCTGCAGAATGCCGCCATCAATGTAGGCAACACGGGTTTCTGAAGGTGTCACATTTACCAGCAGTTCAGCCGTCATCTTGTCCCCTTAACGCCCGCAGTGACTGAAAATGACTCAGCAGCTCACCGGTCTCAACCAGCGGCAATCCCACCACGGCGTGATAACTTCCATTAATCTTGCGGACAAAATTGCCGCCAAGGCCCTGAATTCCGTACGCGCCGGCTTTATCCATCGGCTCGCCACTGGCAATATAGTGCGAAATTTCCTCCGCCGTCATCGTGCGGAAGGTCACGTCCGTGGTCACCAGACAATCCAGCTCACGCTGCGTATCGGCCAGCGCCACCGCGGTCATCACCTGATGAGTTTGTCCCGACAGCTTGCTCAGCATCGCGGCGGCGTGCGCCGCATCCTGCGGTTTTTCCAGTACTTCACCGTTCAGCACCACGATGGTATCAGCACCCAGCACCGGCAGATCCTGCGGTGCCACCGCGACGCCCGCGCGCGCCTTATCTGACGCCAGACGACGCACGTAAGCGTCAGCCGCTTCTTCAGGCTGACGCTGCTCTTCTACGTGGGTAATCAGGCGTTCAAATTGCAGACCAAGCTGCGTTAACAGCTCACGTCGACGCGGTGAACCGGATGCGAGGTACAGGCTTATCATAGTATTCCTTACTGAACAGCGAATTGACGGCGAATCTTTCTCATCAATAAGAATAGCCAGGGCCACAGGACGCCGTCGACCACGCTACTCCAGAAGATTTCCGGACGGAAAGAAACGTTGATCACCAGGAATTCTGCCCAGAAAACAATCACATCCACCGCAAGGGACAGCACCATAACCATTAATGCCTGCTGCCACAACGCTAAGTTTCGGAATAACTGAAATTTAAAGGCCACCAGATACGCGATGATGCTAAAGGCTAATGCGCGCACGCCCAGCGTTGAACCCGCCACCAGATCCATAATGGCACCAAGACAAAAACCGGTACCAACATTCACCCGATGCGGCAGCGCCAGCACCCAATAAATGAGGATCAGCAATAGCCATGATGGCCGGAACATATAGATCTGTTCCGGCCACGGCATGATTTGCAGGATGAGGGCAATCAGAAAGGACAGCCAGATAACCCATCGGCCCTGGCTGCGATATCGACTCAAGGCTGGCCTCCGCGTGTGTTCGCAGAATTCCCTTGCGAACGACTGCTGTTAGCGGGTTGCGGTGGCCCCATTTGCTGCGAAGACTGCAAAGTATCCGGTGCCGGTGGGCCCATTTCGCCTGCTGGCGGCAGCACCTGCGGCATCATCTGCATTAAACGTTCGTTGGCCACGCGATGCACTTCGTCCGGTGCCATCGGTGCGACGCCGTTGCGATCCGCGCCCCACAGCAGCAGCAGATAGCGCAAACGCTGCAAGCCAGCGGCTGGACGCGCTTGAATCACCGTGTAAGCGCGCTGCGTATCGACTTTCACCGAAGAGACCACGCCAACCGGATAACCTTCCGGGAAGCGGCCGCCCAGGCCAGACGTGACTAACACATCGCCCACGCGAATATCGGTGTTGCCCGGTAGATGCTCCAGCTGCAGATCTTCGTTGCAGCCATTACCGGCGGCTATAACACGAATATCATTACGCAGCACCTGAATCGGCAACGCATGCGACGCGTCGCAAATCAGCAGTACGCGACTGGTCACCTGACCGACCGCGACCACCTGACCGACTACCCCTTTATCACTGATCACCGGCTGGCCTTCGTAAACGCCGTTTACGCTGCCTTTGTCGATAACCACCTGATCGGTATAAGGATCGGTGCCGGTGGAGATCACCTGCGTCACCATCTTGTGCTCATCCTGGCGCAGCGGCGAGCCAAGCAGTTCGCGCAGACGCGCGTTTTCCTGCTTATATTGCCCCAGCATCAGCAAGTCACTGTTTTTCAGGAAGAGCTCACGGCGCAGTGCTTTATTTTCCAGTTCCAATTGCTGACGTGACGCCAGGGTTTCGGAAACGCCATCAAGAAGTTGTCTTGGCCCGTTGGCCAAAAAATAAAATGGACTGACCGATGTGTCCAGGTAGTTGCGGATCTGGGAAAAGGAGCTCACGCGGCTATCGGCGATAATAATCGCGATAGCCACAATGACTGCCAGAAAGAGGCGCAACTGCAGGGAAGGTCCCCTGCTAAAAATCGGCTTCATAAATTCTGCGTGTTCCTCGACATCAGGGAAGAAGCGTTAGCCTAAATCACCAACGCCTCAGGGCTGGACGCATTTCGCCGTCGTGCGTTGCAGCAGCAGCGTCAGCATAGGCGCTATTCCCTGCGCAATTTGACCAGGGCCTCAGCCGTTGAGGAATTACTCCTCGCTGAACAAATCGCCGCCATGCATGTCGATCATTTCCAACGCTTTACCACCGCCGCGTGCTACACAGGTCAGCGGATCTTCTGCCACGACCACCGGAATACCGGTCTCTTCCATCAGCAGGCGATCGAGGTTACGCAGCAATGCGCCACCACCGGTCAGCACCATACCGCGCTCGGAGATGTCAGAGGCCAGCTCTGGCGGGCACTGTTCCAGTGCAACCATCACCGCGCTCACTATGCCGGTCAGCGGTTCCTGCAGCGCTTCAAGAATCTCGTTCGAGTTCAGGGTAAAGCCACGTGGCACACCTTCTGCCAGGTTACGGCCGCGAACTTCAATCTCGTGTACTTCATCGCCCGGATAAGCAGAACCGATACCATGCTTGATACGCTCTGCAGTCGCTTCACCAATCAGTGAACCGTAGTTGCGGCGAACATAATTAATGATAGCTTCATCGAAGCGGTCACCACCAATACGCACAGAAGAGGAGTAAACCACGCCGTTCAGCGAGATCACTGCTACTTCAGTGGTACCACCACCGATATCCACCACCATAGAACCGGTTGCTTCAGAAACCGGCAGACCTGCACCAATCGCCGCCGCCATTGGCTCTTCAATCAGGAACACTTCGCGTGCGCCTGCACCCTGTGCAGATTCACGGATGGCGCGACGCTCAACCTGGGTCGCACCCACCGGTACGCAGACCAGCACACGCGGGCTTGGACGCATAAAGCTATTGCTATGCACTTGCTTAATGAAGTGCTGCAGCATTTTTTCGGTAACGAAGAAGTCGGCGATAACGCCATCTTTCATAGGACGGATAGCAGCGATGTTGCCCGGCGTACGGCCCAGCATCTGCTTAGCGTCATGACCGACAGCCGCTACGCTCTTTGGGGAGCCGGCACGATCCTGACGGATGGCAACCACAGAAGGCTCGTTTAACACGATGCCTTGTCCTTTCACGTAAATCAGGGTATTCGCGGTACCCAAGTCAATGGACAAGTCATTGGAAAACATGCCACGAAATTTTTTAAACATACTAAGGGATAATCCTGCAAGCTGGGGGCGGAAAATAAAATCCGCCTACTTTACCAACCACGCGAAGCCGCTACAAGGCGCAAAAACGTTCGGCTTCGGTGAAAAAATACGCTGAATACTTTTTTGGCCTGATCGTAGGGTCTTTTGCCGCAGTTAAATGGCGTTAACACGCCGTTTTAACCTAAATTGCCCCGGCGCTAGCCGGCGAATTTCGACATAAAATCTAACATTTCCAGCCGCCAGCATCGCGCGCTCCGGCACTAATAAGCGATAAAAACAGCCATCAGCCTGCACTTCGCGCGCTGAAGGTCTAAATTCGATAACGTTGCGAGTGTTTCTTTACATTACTGTTGACCGGCAACGAAGGCGCAAAGAAATCGCCCTGCCCGCCCGAAACACCTAATCCCGACAGCGTTTGCCACTCCGCGCGTGTTCGCACACCCGCGGCGAAAACTTGAGTTGGCGATGACTTACACACTTCCAGCAAGCTCTGCACAAACAGCTGGTTCTCGGTGCGTCGTTCAATATTGCGTACCAAACCCGGCGCAAGTTTAATCACTTCTATCGGGAATTGTTTGATATAAGCGCTGCTCACCACCGTCAAACCGGCCTGATCCACCGCAATGCGACAGCCAAATGCGGTTAACATGTGAAAAACCGGCACTAAACGGCTGATGTGTTGACAAACGTCGGCCTCAGCAAGTTCAAATAAAAAACGTTTTCTTTGCGATTTGCTGCACTGTAGCAGCAGTTTTTGCAGCCAGCGCTGAAAAGGCCGCTGCAACAGCGAATCAATATTCACGGGAAGTGCCAGAGTTTCGTCCGGCCACACTTCCGAAAGCGCCGCGATGCGCGTCACCAGTTGACGATCCCAGCTGTCAGTCATACCCAGCTGCAATACCAGCGGCATAAACTCAGCCGACACCACTTCTTTGTCGCCATCAAACACACGCGTCAGTAATTCACGATGATGGACTTTTCCATCCAGCAACACCGCCGGCTTTTGGTACAGTCGCGGACCACCACGATTGAGCGTGTTCTCCAGCAAGGTCCGCCAGCGCACACTGCCGCGCCCCATATCCAGCGTATTGCCTTCGCCAACCGACCAGCTATTACCGCCCTGCAATGCCGCACGCCGCGTAGCCATCTCCACATTTTCCATCACCTGCGACACGCTCTGACCGCTGCGCCACGCGCTGATGCCGATGTGGATCAAATCATCACGATCGACCATGCGCATCGGCGGCAGTGAATCGACGGCATTAATCAGTTGATCGGCAATGCTGTTGGCTTCTTTTAAAGTGCGATGCGGCAGCAAGACGGCGAAATCACTGCGGAAATATCGCGCCAGCAGCGCGCCCGGATAGCGCAGCACAAAGGTCGACAGCATATTAATCAAATCAAACAGATACTCTTCCACCAGCGTTGGGCCGAGGGTTTCGTGCAGCATATCGAGGTCCGGCAGACGCACCATCATCACCACGCCGTGCGTGCCGACATCTTCCTGATCTTCCAGCAATGTCGCCAATTGGTTATCAAAGAACAAACGATTGTTCAGGCCGGTACGCGGATCTTGCGCCGCAAAGGTGCGAATTAAGGTATCGATGCGTAAACGCTGCTCGCCCGCTTCCTGCAAATCGCCCAGCAGCGCATCGATGGCGCGACTGGCTTTCGGCGGCCATTCCGCCGCATGGTCACCCTGCGAATGACGTTCACCGGTCAGAATGCGATCGGCGCGCGCTTCTAATTGCTCCATATCCTGCCAGCGCCGCTTGAGCCAGCGGTTGGTCATGACCAGCAGCACGCACATGATCGCGACGACCGTAAACAGGACCACCAGCGTATAAGTGCCGGTAAAGGAGCGAAACAGCGTTTTGGCCGGATCCAGCACCACCACGCGCAGTTCGAGGCCCGGCGAATGCGTCAGGGGCAAATCGAACTGCACAAAGCGATTAGGCTCATCTTCTAACATCGGATTTTCATGGCGGGCTAAACTGAACACTAACGTATCGCCGTTCAGCAGTTGCATCTGTTCGGCATTGACCACCGGCATCATGCGCGTCAGCCACTGCGTGATTTCCTGCGGCGATTGTGAAGCCAGTGCTTTATCCACTTCAGTCGCCAGCGTTTGCATCCGCGTTTCTACGCGCTGCTGCGATAGCCAGATAAAACTAAAAGCGCAGCCCACCAGCATCAATATCATCGCCAGTAAACTTAATAAGGTAATAAACGCAGAAAATTTAGTTGTTAATCGCATCCCTGTGCCTGCATCACTGCGGTTATGAACGGTGTTAATCCGTCGGCGCCACGCTTACCCCTGGCGCAAACCTGAGCAAAATAGCACAAATCAAGGTGTGATTCAGCGCCAGACTGGCATCAAAATCGCACATAACACAGCATGATAAGCGCTACGGCGCGAGTATAGCGTTAAACCGTGATGGCCTGACTTTGCTATGGGCTTTTTCGTCCTATTCTCAAAGAGGGCGATGCGCCAGGAAATTTCACATTTTTCCCCGCAAGTTCGCGCCTGACACTGAAGTTGAGCATGCTGGTCATAATTTACTATTCACAGGAGAACGTCATGAACCTGAAGCACTTGCTCACAGAAGCCGACGTCACGCCAGAAAGCGTCTTTAATATGCGCCGCCGTCAGGTGCTGAAAGCGTTGGGATTAGGCGCAGCAGCAGCCAGTTTACCCGGCACCGCGCAAGCCGATGTGCTGAGCTGGTTTAAAGGCAATGATCGTCCGCCCGCGCCCGCTGGCCGTGATTTAGATTTTACTAAACCGGCTGAATGGCAAGCCGATTTGCCGCTCACGCCGTTTGATAAGGTGTCAGGTTATAACAACTTCTATGAATTTGGCCTTGATAAAGCCGATCCTGCTGCCAACGCTGGCACGCTGAAAACCGATCCGTGGAAGCTGCGTATCGAAGGCGAAGTTGCCAAACCGATCACGCTGGATATGGATGACATCTTCAAGCGTTTTGCCATGGAGCAGCGCATCTACCGCATGCGCTGTGTCGAAGCCTGGTCGATGGTGATTCCGTGGGTCGGTTTTGAACTCAACAAGCTGCTCAAACTGGCTGAACCCACCAGCAATGCGCGCTTTGTGGCGTTTGAAACGCTGTACGCACCTGACCAAATGCCGGGTCAGAAAGATCGCTTTATCGGCGGCGGGCTGGATTATCCCTATGTGGAAGGCTTGCGGCTTGATGAAGCGATGCATCCGCTGACGCTGCTGAGTACCGGCGTGTATGGCAAAGCGCTGCCGCCGCAGAATGGCGCACCGATTCGCCTGACGGTGCCGTGGAAATATGGTTTCAAAGGGATTAAATCGATTGTGAAGATTACGCTGACGCACGATCGCCCGCCAACGACCTGGAGCCAGATCGCCGCCAATGAGTATGGTTTCTACGCCAATGTGAACCCGCATGTGAATCATCCGCGCTGGTCGCAGGCAACCGAGCGCTTTATCGGTGCGGGCGGCATTCTGAAGGTTGATCGCCAACCTACGCTGCTGTTCAACGGCTACGCGAAAGAGGTGGCGTCGCTGTATCGCGGCCTGGATTTACGGGAGAACTATTGAGTGCGCCTCTCTTTACGTCACATCACTGCGTTGAAAGTCGTGCTGCATCTGGCGGCTTTTCTGCCGTTTGTGTATCTGTTTATGGCAGCGAGTCAGGGCTGGCTGAGCGCTGATCCGGCCAAAGATATCCAGCATTTTACCGGCAGAATGGCGCTTAAGTTGCTGCTCGCCACGCTGCTGGTCAGCCCGCTGACACGCTACCTGAAACAGCCGCTGCTGATTCGCACTCGCCGCCTGCTCGGCGTGTGGTGTTTCGCCTGGGCCAGTTTGCACCTTACAAGCTACTACCTGCTGGAACTTGGCTACGATCATCTGCGTTTACTCGGCAGCGAGCTGGTTTCGCGTCCTTATTTGTTACTGGGGATGATCAGCTGGATTATTCTCTTCGCCCTCGCCATCACCTCATTCCAGCGCATGCAGCGCAAACTGGGTCGTCGCTGGCAAACGCTGCATAACGGCGTCTATCTGGTCGCGATCCTCGTGCCGATACACTATATCTGGTCAGTGAAAGTGCTCTCCCCTCAGCCGGTGATCTACGCCGTGCTGGCCATTGCGCTGTTAGCGTGGCGTTACAATAAGTTGCGTAAACTTCTCCCCAGATAATCCCCGCACGGTTGTGTTCATCCCGCGAGATCTGTTAAAAAGTGTGGCCTTCGGGCCGCATTCGATCAACTTCGCAGATAAGACCAGTATTTTGCTGCGAATGTCGACGAAACGGATATAATGCCCGGCTTTATTGCAAGCGAAGTCTGGTTTTTCATCCGCAAGGGTGACAAACGCAAGATGTCGCGGTATTTTACGCGATGCCTTACTGATTGCAGGAGATAGCAGCAAGATGGCGCACAAATTTCACATACTGCTTTTGAACGGTCCCAACCTGAATCTACTGGGAACGCGCGAGCCTGATAAGTATGGTCACACTACGCTGGCGCAAATCGTCGGCGATCTGACGCAACAGGCCGATCAGCACCATGTGAAATTGAGTCATTTGCAATCGAACGCAGAGTTTCAGTTGATTGACCGTATTCACGAAGCCCGCGGCAACGTGGATTACATCATCATCAATCCTGCTGCGTTCACGCATACCAGCGTTGCACTGCGTGATGCCCTGTTGGCGGTTAGCATTCCTTTTATTGAGGTGCATCTCTCGAACGTGCATGCACGCGAACCGTTCCGACATCACTCCTATCTTTCCGATGTATCTGCCGGCGTCATCTGTGGACTTGGCGCTGATGGATACGCATGGGCTTTAGAAACGGCAGTAAAACGCCTGTCACATTCCAATTAAACAGAGTACGGAACCACACTCATGGATATTCGTAAAATTAAGAAACTGATCGAACTGGTTGAAGAGTCTGGCATCTCCGAGCTGGAAATCTCCGAGGGCGAAGAGTCCGTTCGTATCAGCCGTTCACCTGCAAATGCCGGCTACCCAATGATGCAGCAGGCTTATGCTGCGCCAATGATGCAGCAGCAGCCTGCGTTGTCTACCGCGGTGGCGCCTGCCGCACCGGTTGCAGCAGAAGCCGCTAAACCAGAAATCAGTGGCCACATCGTGCGTTCACCAATGGTCGGCACTTTCTATCGCACGCCAAGCCCAGACGCGAAAGCTTTCGTTGAAGTTGGCCAGAAAGTGAATGCCGGCGACACCCTGTGCATCGTTGAAGCGATGAAAATGATGAACCAGATCGAAGCCGACAAATCCGGCGTTGTGAAGGCGATTCTGGTCGAAAGCGGCCAACCGGTTGAATTTGACGAGCCGCTGGTCATCATCGAATAACGAGGCGAAGCATGCTGGATAAAATTGTCATTGCTAACCGTGGTGAGATCGCGCTGCGCATTCTGCGTGCCTGCAAAGAGCTGGGCATTAAGACTGTTGCCGTGCACTCCACCGCGGACCGTGACCTGAAGCACGTGCTGCTGGCAGACGAAACCGTCTGCATCGGCCCGCCACCTTCAGTCAAAAGCTACCTGAACATCCCGGCACTGATCTCCGCCGCTGAAATTACTGGCGCGGTCGCGATCCACCCGGGTTACGGCTTCCTCTCTGAGAACGCCGATTTCGCCGAGCAGGTTGAGCGTTCAGGCTTTATCTTCATTGGCCCGAAAGCCGACACCATTCGCCTGATGGGCGACAAAGTGTCTGCCATCACCGCCATGAAGAAAGCGGGCGTGCCCACCGTGCCAGGTTCTGATGGCTCGCTGACCGACGACATGGAAAAAAACCGTGCCTTCGCTAAGCGCATCGGTTATCCGGTGATCATCAAAGCCTCCGGCGGCGGCGGCGGTCGCGGTATGCGCGTAGTGCGCAGCGACAAGGATCTTGAGCAATCCATCAACATGACGAAAGCGGAAGCCAAAGCGGCTTTCAACAACGACATGGTGTACATGGAGAAGTACCTCGAGAATCCACGCCACATTGAGATTCAGGTGCTGGCCGATGGCCAGGGTAACGCTATCTATCTGGCGGAACGTGACTGCTCAATGCAGCGTCGTCACCAGAAAGTCGTCGAAGAAGCGCCAGCGCCAGGCATCACGCCGGAACTGCGTCGCTACATCGGTGAGCGCTGCTCTAAAGCCTGTATCGATATCGGCTATCGCGGTGCAGGTACCTTCGAGTTCCTGTACGAAAACGGTGAGTTCTACTTCATCGAGATGAACACCCGTATTCAGGTGGAGCATCCGGTGACTGAGATGATCACCGGCGTCGATCTGATCAAAGAGCAGCTGCGTATTGCTGCTGGTCAGCCGCTGTCGATCAAACAGGAAGACGTGGTGATTCGCGGTCATGCGGTTGAATGCCGTATCAACGCCGAAGATCCCAACACCTTCCTGCCAAGCCCAGGCAAGATCGCCCGTTTCCACGCGCCGGGCGGCTTTGGTGTACGTTGGGAATCGCATATCTATGCCGGTTACAGCGTGCCACCGTACTACGATTCCATGATTGGTAAGCTGATTACCTACGGTGAAAACCGTGACGTGGCAATCTCGCGCATGAAGAATGCGCTGGCGGAACTGATCATCGACGGCATCAAGACCAACATTGAGCTGCAGATGAAAATCATGTCCGACGAAAACTTCCAGCAGGGTGGCACCAACATCCACTATCTGGAGAAAAAACTCGGCCTGCAAGAGAAGTAATTGCAGCGCAGAGCAAAGCAGAGGCCGGTTAACTCCGGCCTTTTTCATTTTTGTCGCCTTTGAGGTTACATAATGGATTGGCGTTTTTTACAAGCAAACAAAGAGGCGCGCTGGTCACTTTATCTGACGCTGGCCTACCTTGCCGTTTGGGGACTTTCTGCCTGGCTGGGCGGCAATGAGATCGGCTTGTTTGGCTTACCAAGGTGGTTCGAGCTTTCGTGTCTGTTCGCTCCGCTGCTGTTTATTGTGTTGTGCTGGCTGATGGTGCGCGTGCTGTTCCGCGACATGTCGCTGGAGGATAACGATGGACTCTGAAATCATTCTTCCGCTGTTGGCCTATCTGGTGCTGATCGCCGCGCTGTCGGTGTTTGCCATGCGCAAGCAGCGTCAGGGCAACTTCCTGAGCGAATACTTCCTCGGCAGCCGTTCGATGGGCGGTTTTGTGCTGGCCATGACCATCACCACCACATATATCAGCGCCAGCTCGTTCATTGGCGGCCCCGGCGCAGCCTATAAATATGGCCTTGGCTGGGTGCTGCTGGCGATGATTCAGGTGCCTGCCGTCTGGCTTTCGCTTGGCGTGTTAGGCAAGAAATTCGCCATTCTGGCGCGTCGCTACAACGCCGTGACGCTCAACGACATGTTGTATGGCCGCTACGGCAGCACGCTGCTGATTTGGCTCTCCAGCATCAGTTTGTTGGTGGCGTTTATCGGCGCGATGACCGTGCAGTTCATCGGCGGTGCGCGCCTGCTGGAAACAGCGGCCGGCATTCCTTATGACACCGGCCTGCTGATCTTCGGCGGCACCATCGCGCTCTACACCGCTTTCGGTGGCTTCCGCGCCAGCGTGCTGAACGATGCGATGCAAGGTTTGGTAATGCTGATCGGCACCTTCCTGCTGCTGTTTGCAGTGATTCACCACGCTGGCGGATTAGCCTCCGCAGTGACCAAACTGCATGATATCGATCCGCAGCTGACCTCACCGGAAGGCGTGGGCAACGTCATCAACCCAACCTTCCTCAGCTCGTTTGCCGTGCTGGTGTGTTTCGGGGTGATTGGCCTGCCCCACACCGCGGTGCGCTGTATTTCGTATAAAGACAGCAAAGCCATGCATCGTGGCATTGTGCTCGGCACCATTGTAGTGGTGATCCTGATGCTTGGTATGCATCTGGCCGGTGCGCTGGGACGCGTGATTTTGCCCGATCTCACCATCCCCGATCGCGTGATTCCCACGCTGATGATTACCGTATTACCGCCCATGGCGGCGGGCGTATTTCTTGCGGCGCCGATGGCGGCCATTATGTCGACCATCAACGCGCAGCTGCTGCAATCCTCCGCTACGCTGATCAAAGATCTCTATTTGCGCATTGCCCCGCAGCACAGTGAAAATGAAGCGCGCCTGCGCATGCTGTCAGGCACCATCACTTTTGTGCTCGGTGTGCTGCTATTGCTGGCAGCGTGGAATCCGCCCGATATGATTATCTGGCTGAATCTGCTGGCATTTGGTGGCCTTGAAGCGGTATTTCTATGGCCGCTGGTGCTGGGTTTGTACTGGGAGCGCGCCAACTCCACCGGTGCGATCAGCGGCATGCTGGTCGGCGCGGGATGCTATACGCTGCTTGCCAGCCTGAATATTGAGTGGTGGGGCTTCCACCCCATCGTTCCGTCATTGACCTTAAGCCTGCTGGCCTTCCTGGTGGGCAATCTGTTTGGCCGCACGCCTGCAACGCATGCCGCGGCACTGGAATAAAGAGAAACGCTATGCCTTGGATTCAAATCAAAATTAACAGCACCGGCGAAAACGCCGAAACCCTGAGCGATGCGCTGATGGAGGTTGGCGCGGTGTCGGTCACTTTCCAGGACACGCACGACAATCCAGTGTACGAGCCGCTGCCGGGCGAAACGCTGCTGTGGGGCGATACCGATGTCATCGGCCTGTTCGACGCTGAAACCGAGATGAGCGATGTGGTGGCCGAGTTAAGCCAGCATCCGCTGCTGGGATCCGCGTTTCGCCATAAGATCGAGCAGATCGAAGACAAGGACTGGGAGCGCGAATGGATGGATAACTTCCACCCGATGCGTTTCGGTGAGCGTCTGTGGATCTGCCCAAGCTGGCGCGATGTGCCGGATCCAAATGCCGTCAATGTGATGCTGGATCCGGGCCTCGCCTTTGGTACCGGCACGCATCCTACCACATCGATGTGTTTGACCTGGCTTGATGGCCTGGATCTGCAGGGCAAAACGGTGATCGACTTTGGCTGTGGTTCCGGCATTCTCGCTATCGCTGCACTAAAATTGGGCGCGGCGCAGGCGATCGGCATTGATATCGATCCGCAGGCGATTCAGGCCAGCCGTGATAACGCCGAGCGTAATGGCGTCTCTGAGCGTCTGGCGCTCTATCTGCCCCACCAGCAGCCGGAAAACTTGCAGGCTGACGTGGTGGTCGCCAACATCCTCGCGGGTCCGCTGCGTGAGCTGGCACCGCTGATTAGCGTGCTGCCGAAAGCCGGCGGTCATCTTGGATTGTCCGGCGTGTTAGCGAGCCAGGCTGAAAGCGTGTGTGAAGCCTACGCCGAGCGTTTTGAGCTCGACGCGGTTGCAGAGAAAGAAGAGTGGTGCCGCATCACCGGCGTACGCCGCTAACCTGCCCGCTTGCCAGTCGGGCTAACTGACTGGCAAGCCGTACTATTTTTCTGAGACCCGTCTCAAAGCGCCAGCCCTTCTCAACCCTTGCCGTTTCTTTACATTTCAGTCATTACAATCCTGCTCCAGGCGATAGCGCTATCCCTGCTGGCAATGCCTTTGATGGCATTTCACTTCGATAAATCGCTGAAAGTAATGGATGATGAAAAAGAAACTTTGTTTATTCGCTCTGCTGACAAGCATGGCATCGTATGCGCACGCACACAGCTCAAACTGGTCTTATGAAGCGCCGGATGAATGGGGCAATCTGCACGCCGATTATTACACCTGTAAAAGCGGTGTGAACCAGTCGCCTGTCGATATCCGCAAGGTGGTGAATGGACAATTGCCGCCGCTAACGTTGAGCTATCAAGCCAAACAAAAATCCATCATCAATAACGGTCACACCATCCAGATCAACGTCAAAGATGGCGATGCGCTCGCGCTGGATGGCGAAGCTTATACGCTGCGTCAGTTCCACTTCCACACGCCGAGCGAAAATCTGATTGATGGCAAACGCTTTCCGCTGGCCGCGCATTTCGTCCATGCCAGCGAAGAGGGACATCTGGCGGTGGTTGGCGTGATGTTTGAAGCCGGGGCAGAAAACCCTGCGCTGGCGGAGATCCTGCGTGAGCTGCCACCTGAAGTTAACAAAGAGGCGGCGCTGCAACAGCCACTCAATCTCAGCGCTTTGATTCCGGGTCAAAAGAACTACTATCGCTTTAGCGGTTCGTTGACGACGCCACCTTGTACTGAAGGTGTGCGCTGGTTAGTGATGAAGCAAACTGTTTCGGCATCAACTGAACAGCTTAAAACGTTCGCCAAACTGTTAGGTGAGCACGGCAACAGTCGCCCAGTACAGCCGCTGAATGGTCGCGTGGTTATTGAATAGTTGCCTGATGTCTGAGGTTATATCTGTCACTCCTCCACGACGTAGGTTTCTGGGGAGTGACGCTAACCCTACGTGACTAAGTAGTTCAATTAATAATCATAATGGCGTCATTTCTTTCGCTAATTACTGGAAGAAGCGGTTTTTATGTTGTGATTTCGGTCATGTTTTGAGAAAAATTTTTGTACACAATTTCAGCATATTTTTTTAATCTCATGAATTATAAAGATTAATAACTCATCCCTTACTGGATAACGCTATTTCCGTGCTCTGTGAGAGCGAATTGTTCAAAGTTTGGCCTTTCATCTTCTTTAAAAAATGCGTAATATACGCCGCCTTGCGAACAGTTAGGGTCACTTCTTTTTTCATGCGCATTGGACAACATCAGCTACGTAATCGACTCATTGCTGCGCCTATGGCCGGAGTATCCGATAAGCCATTTCGCACCCTGTGTTACGAGAACGGCGCCGGTATGACTGTCTCCGAGATGCTGTCGTCGAACCCGGAAGTTTGGGCCAGTGACAAATCCCGTTTGCGCATGGTGCATAGTGACGAGCCTGGTATCCGCGCCGTGCAAATTGCCGGTTGCGATCCTGATGAGATGGCTGCTGCCGCGCGCATTAATGTGGCGTCTGGCGCGCAGATTATCGATATCAACATGGGCTGCCCGGCCAAAAAAGTGAATCGTAAGATGGCAGGTTCAGCGCTGCTACAACATCCGCAACTGGTGGAGTCGATTCTCACCGCGGTGGTTAATGCAGTGGATGTACCGGTTACGCTGAAAATTCGTACCGGCTGGGACAAAGAAAATCGTAATTGTGTAGAGATTGCCCAATTGGCTGAACGCTGTGGCATTCAGGCTCTCACCATTCATGGCCGCACGCGCGCCTGTTTGTTTGAGGGATTTGCTGAATACGACAGCATTCGGACAGTTAAGCAGAGCGTTTCCATTCCGATTATTGCGAATGGCGACATTACTGACCCGCATAAAGCCAGAGCGGTGCTCGACTATACCGGAGCCGATGCTCTTATGGTTGGCCGTGCCGCTCAGGGAAGACCGTGGATCTTCCGGGAAATCCAGCATTATCTGGACACAGGGGAGCTGCTGGCACCGAAGCCGCTGGCTGAAGTGAAGCAAATGCTGATTGGACATATACGGGAGCTGCACGACTTTTACGGTCAGCGCAAAGGATACCGTATTGCCCGAAAACACGTTTCCTGGTATTTGCAGGAAAGTGCTCCTGATGACCAGTTTCGGCGCACATTCAACGCCATAGAGGATGCCAGCGAACAGCTGGAGGCGTTGGAGGCATACTTCGAAAATCTTGCGTAAACGAAATAAAGAGCTGAAAGAACTATGTTCGAACAACGCGTAAATTCTGACGTACTCACCGTTTCTACCGTTAACTCTCAGGATCAGGTGACCCAAAAGCCACTGCGTGATTCGGTTAAACAGTCACTGAAGAACTATTTTGCTCAACTGAACGGTCAGGATGTGAGTGACCTGTATGAGCTGGTATTGGCAGAAGTCGAGCAGCCTCTGTTGGACATGGTGATGCAGTACACCCGTGGCAACCAGACCCGTGCAGCTCTGATGATGGGTATCAACCGCGGTACCCTGCGTAAGAAGCTGAAAAAATACGGCATGAACTAATCTGTTCGTTGCTGCGATAACGCCAGCCTTGCGGCTGGCGTTTTTGTTTCTGCTGCCGGTAATTTCCTGAGTTTAAGAACGCATGAAACAATTGGAGCGATAATGGTAACGATAGTTGCAATCGCAGCAGTGATATCACATCCTTCTTAGCAACGCATTTCCCCTCACTTTATTACGCGCTCACTTATCCTTTCATCACCCTTCAGCCCGCTTTCTCTGTGATCCTCAACCGCTTCGGCCGTAAGCGTGCAAACTCATACATCCACTCCTGAGCGTTAGCTCACACTGCTTCCATATAGTGAAACTTTTTGCACTATTTGTGATCGTGTCGTCTCGTCATGCTGCCTTTTGGTGCGCCATATTAGCCAGAATCTTCTGAGTGCTTCAGTTTATTAAAAGATCTTTCCAGAGAATTCAGGATTCTGCAAACCTGGCATCAGGTTTGCAGAGTTGTGGATGGCTAACCACCACAGACAGAAAACAGCGCACATTAAAGTGCGCGCAAACATAACAACACACGATATCGCCACACAGGATGCTTTATGAAAAAGATGATGCTTTCCACTCTGGTCGCTGCAGCCTCGCTGTTAGCTGTTGCTCAACAAGCGCACGCTGGCACCACGCTGGATGCCATTAAGAAGAAAGGTTTTATACAGTGCGGCATCAGTGACGGCCTGCCAGGCTTCTCTTATGCTGACTCTAACGGCAAATTCACCGGTATTGACGTGGATGTATGCCGTGCAGCCGCTGCCGCAGTATTTGGCGACGCAACTAAAGTGAAATACACCCCGCTGACCGCGAAAGAACGCTTCACCGCGCTGCAGTCTGGCGAAGTAGACATCTTATCTCGTAACACCACATGGACCTCATCACGCGATGGCGGCATGGGCTTCCTGTTTGCAGGCGTGAACTATTACGACGGTATCGGCTTCCTGACGCACCAGAAAGCCGGTCTGAAAAGTGCTAAAGAGTTGGATGGCGCCACCGTGTGTATTCAGGCCGGTACTGATACCGAGCTGAACGTGGCTGACTACTTCAAAACCCATAAAATGCAGTACACCCCCGTGACCTTCGACCGCTCTGACGAATCCGCTAAAGCGCTCGACAGCGGCCGTTGCGACACCCTCGCGTCTGACCAATCTCAGCTGTATGCGCTGCGTATCAAACTTGGCAAGCCAGACGAGTTCATTGTACTGCCAGAAGTGATCTCGAAAGAGCCGCTGGGGCCCGTGGTACGTCGCGGTGATGACGATTGGTTCACCATCGTCAAATGGTCGCTGTATGCCATGCTGAACGCGGAAGAGATGGGTATCAGCTCTAAAAATGTCGATGACATGGTAGCGAAACCGACTACGCCGGATATGGCACATCTGCTGGGCGCGGAAGGTGACTTCGGTAAAGACCTGAAGCTCGATAACAAGTGGGCTTACAACATCATCAAACAAGTGGGTAACTATCAGGAAGTGTTCGACCGTAACGTCGGTAAAGACAGCGCACTGAAAATTAAGCGCGGCCAGAATGCGCTGTGGAATGCGGGCGGCATCCAGTACGCTCCGCCAGTTCGTTAATTCCATTCTGCCAGTCGGGCACCGCATCCTGCGGTGCCCACGCGTAATCTTCACTGAGGTTTTAACATGTCGCAACGCCCAACCGTAAAAAGGGATTTTTCGTTCGGTAATCCTACGGTTCGCGCCTGGCTTTACCAGATCGTCGCGATTGTTGCCGTGCTTGCTGTGGTGGGATATTTAATCCACAACACCGTAATCAATCTGGCCAATCGTGGCATCACTTCCGGATTCGGGTTTCTGGATCGCAGTGCCGGCTTCGGCATTGTCCAGCACCTGATCGATTACACCGAAGGCGACACCTACGCGCGCGTGTTTATGGTGGGGTTGACCAACACCCTGCTGGTTTCCGCGCTCTGTATTGTTTTCGCTTCGATCCTTGGCTTTGCCGTGGGCCTGGCTCGCTTGTCTGAGAACTGGCTGCTGCGCAAGCTTTCAACCATTTATATCGAGACCTTCCGTAATATCCCGCCGCTGCTGCAGATCTTTTTCTGGTACTTCGCGGTACTGCGTAACCTGCCCGGCCCACGTCAGGCACTCAACGCTTTTGATTTGGCATTCGTCAGCAATCGCGGTTTGTATATTCCGTGGCCCGGGTACGCACCTGGCACATGGCCATTCCTGATCGCGCTGGCGTTAGCGGTGCTGGGTTGCGTGGCGCTGTTCCGCTACAACCGTAAGCATCAGTTAAAAACCGGCCAACTGCGTCGCACCTGGCCGGCTGCGGTTGGGTTGCTGATTCTGCTGCCGCTGATTGCTCATACCTTGTTTGGCGTTGCCATGCATTGGGATGTGCCGGAACTGCGTGGATTTAACTTCCGCGGCGGTTTCGTGATGATCCCTGAGCTCGCCGCGTTGACTCTCGCGCTGTCGGTTTATACCTCGTCGTTCATCGCCGAAGTGATTCGCTCCGGTATTCAGTCAGTGCCACATGGTCAAAGCGAAGCTGCACGTTCGCTCGGTTTACCTAATCCAGTGACCATGCGTCAGGTGATCATCCCGCAGGCAATGCGTGTGATTATCCCGCCACTCACCAGCCAGTACCTCAATATTGTGAAAAACTCATCGCTGGCGGCCGCTATCGGCTATCCAGACATGGTTTCGCTGTTTGCCGGTACCGTGCTGAACCAAACCGGTCAGGCGATTGAAACTATCGCGATTACCATGGCGGTTTACCTGATTATCAGCCTGATCATTTCACTGCTGATGAACCTCTACAATCGCAAAATTGCGCTGGTTGAGCGTTAAGAGAACGGGATCATTATGTCTGTTACTACACATGAAACACCGCCGATTCCGACCAATCCACTTAGCAAGGCTTGGCTCTGGGCACGCAAAAATCTGTTCTCCAGCTGGCTGAATACGCTGCTGACGTTGTTCAGCATCTGGCTTATCTGGAACGTGATTCCTCCGGCACTCAACTGGCTGGTATTTCAGGCTAACTGGATTGGTGAGACGCGCGCAGATTGCACTAAAGAAGGCGCATGTTGGGTATTTATTCATGCACGCTTTGGCCAGTTTATGTATGGGCTCTATCCGCATGAACTGCGCTGGCGCATCAACCTGTCGCTGGTCATCGGCTTGCTCTCGATCATTCCGATGTTCATCAAATCGATGCCGCGTCGTGGTCGCTATATCGCCTGCTGGGCGGTGGTCTATCCGATTGTGGTTTGGTTCCTGATGTACGGCGGCTATTTCGGTTTAGAGCGCGTAGAGACTCGCCAGTGGGGCGGCCTGACATTGACGCTGATTATCGCTTCAGTGGGGATTGCCGGCGCGCTGCCGCTGGGGATTTTACTGGCGCTGGGACGCCGCTCAGAAATGCCGGTGGTGCGTACACTTTCGATCATCTTCATTGAGTTCTGGCGTGGTGTACCGCTGATCACCGTGCTGTTTATGTCGTCGGTGATGCTGCCGCTGTTTATGGCGGAAGGCACTACCATCGACAAACTGGTGCGTGCGTTGGTTGGCGTGATTTTGTTCCAGTCTGCGTATGTCGCGGAAGTGGTGCGCGGCGGTTTGCAGGCACTACCAAAAGGCCAATATGAAGCCGCTGAATCTCTGTCGCTGGGCTACTGGAAAACCCAGATGCTGGTGATTTTACCGCAGGCGCTCAAGATGACCATTCCCGGCCTGGTGAA
Source organism: Pantoea leporis (assembly GCF_028048155.1). Classification (NCBI taxonomy): domain Bacteria; kingdom Pseudomonadati; phylum Pseudomonadota; class Gammaproteobacteria; order Enterobacterales; family Erwiniaceae; genus Pantoea; species Pantoea leporis. The sequence goes on along the minus strand of NZ_JALMEU010000011.1, from coordinate 1,385 downwards.
TACCATCATTGCGCTGTTTAAAGATACCAGCCTGGTGATCATCATCGGCTTATTCGATCTCTTCAGTAGCGTGCAGCAAGCCACCGTTGACCCAACCTGGTTAGGTATGTCGACGGAAGGCTATGTATTTGCTGCCATGGTTTACTGGATTTTCTGTTTTAGCATGTCGCGCTATAGCCAGTATCTGGAGAAGCGTTTTCACACCGGGCGTGCATCGCACTGAGGTTTAACATGACACAAACTATGACTAATGCGGCTGATGCCATGATGATTACACTCGAAAACGTTAACAAATGGTACGGTCAGTTCCATGTATTGAAAGACATCAATTTAAAAGTAAAACCACGCGAACGTATCGTACTGTGCGGACCGTCCGGTTCGGGTAAATCGACCACTATTCGTTGTATCAATCACCTCGAAGAACATCAGCAAGGACGCATTGTGGTGGATGGCATCCATCTCAATCACGATGTGCGTAATATTGAACGAGTTCGAACCGAAGTCGGCATGGTTTTCCAGCACTTTAATCTTTTCCCGCATCTTACCGTTTTGCAAAACTGTACGCTGGCACCGATTTGGGTACGCAAAATGCCGAAGAAAGAAGCAGAAGAGCTGGCCATGCATTACCTTCAGCGTGTACGCATTGCTGAGCATGCGCATAAATTTCCTGGCCAGCTTTCAGGTGGTCAGCAACAGCGTGTGGCGATCGCCCGTTCACTCTGTATGAAGCCGAAAATTATGCTGTTTGATGAGCCAACCTCCGCGCTCGATCCCGAGATGGTTAAAGAAGTACTTGATACGATGATTGGCCTGGCAGAAGATGGCATGACCATGTTGTGCGTTACCCATGAGATGGGATTTGCGCGTACGGTGGCGGATCGTGTGATCTTCATGGATCGGGGTGAAATTGTCGAAGAAGCCCCGCCTCAGGAGTTCTTTGCCAATCCGAAATCAGAACGTACACGTGCGTTTCTGTCACAGGTTATTCATTGATATCCAGTGAGTAAGATTAAGAAACGCCTCTGCTGAAAAGCAGGGGCTTTTTTTATAACTGCAATTTGAATTGGGTTAGGTTTGTGAGTGACAGCTGAAGGTTTCTGATGCATACAAAAAAGCCCTGAACTTTAGTTCAGGGCTTCTGTGTTTGATGCCTGGCAGTTCCCTACTCTCGCATGGGGAGACCCCACACTACCATCGGCGCTACGGCGTTTCACTTCTGAGTTCGGCATGGGGTCAGGTGGGACCACCGCGCTAAAGCCGCCAGGCAAATTCTGTAATTTACCGAACTCACGCTTTAAAACTGGTGCTGATACCCAGAGTCGAACTGGGGACCTCACCCTTACCAAGGGTGCGCTCTACCAACTGAGCCATATCAGCACACTTTA
>NZ_JALMEU010000010.1:0-188304 GCF_028048155.1 Pantoea leporis | reverse complement strand
ATCAACGCGGGCGGTGACATCAGCGCCGGGGCGATGGGCAACGTCAACCTGATGGCGGGCGAAAAAGTCGGGCTGTTTGCGCACCAAGATAAGCTGAGTCTGATTGCGGGTGAAGGGCCGATAAAGGTTGAAGCGCAGAATGCGGCGATGAAAATCATGGCAGCGAAGAAGCTGAGCATGAGCGCGGAGCAGGACATACTGTTCGCCAGCAAGAAACGCATCGTGCTGATAGGCGGCGGCAGTTACCTGAAGCTGGAAGCCGGGCGGATTGAGTACGGCACCGAGGCAAAGTATGCGCGCAAGACTATGCGCACGCACAAGGCGGTGGCGCGGAAGATGCCGGTCGAAATGCCGGTGATGCCGCTGGCAGACCGGTTTGCAGAACAAGCAGGTCGCCGCGCGCTTAACCCGTTAATTTATTTGGGCGATGCACCGGGTTCGGCTGGTCATGCCCATGCTCAGCGTGGTTGGCAAATTGTCATCGCGCAGTCTAAAAGTGAGGCGATGAGCACCGATGAAATTGTTATGCGTGGAGAGTCCGACTCTCAGGGCCGTTTGCTATCCGCGGAGCAACAAACGCATCTGTCTGAATTGGCGAAACAGCATGCAGATCGGTTATGGCTGGTGAGTGGACAGCGCGTGCTGCGCATACGGCTAAGCATCATCCCATCTACAGCAGATGAGGCGGTGAAAGAGGCCTGCGCACTGGATGCACTGGGTTATCACCGCGCGTTTAACCGGGCTAGCGGCAGCGATGTTCCCTTCTCGGCGTTCACGCAATGCATTCGCAAGGAACAGCAAACAGAGGCTTCACAGCCGGACCTCAAGGAGGAGAAATAACATGTCAGGCGACAGTTTTAACGATTACCCGCACAGCTGTGCGGTCTACTTCGATGAAGACAAGGATACCAGCCACATCGCCACGGCGACGATGAATCACTGGGTGCACAATGGTTTTGCACAGTTCACAGCTGGCAATCGTGTGAAAGCGCACCTCGGCGGCAAAGAGTATTTTGCTGCGCTGCTGGAAGCTTTTACACAGGCGCAGAAAACCATTTACATCACTGGCTGGCAAGTCAACTGGGATGCCCAGTTGGCTGACGGTGTGAGGCTGGTCGATTCACTACTGGCGGCGGTGATGGCCGCACCGTCGCTCAAGGTGTACATCATGCCCTGGAAAGATCCCTACCCAATGGAAACTTACTCGGCCGCCACCGAGCGCGTTTTTGCTGCTCTTAACAGTCACGTAGGACGTCGGGCGTTTCACGTGCTGCGCGCCGGTTCAAAATCCGGCAAGTTTTTCTCTCATCATCAGAAATGCGTCATTGTTGATGAGCGACTGGCGTTTGTCGGCGGCATCGACCTCGCCTACGGTCGTTACGATGACAACTATGGCATGCAGGCTGATACAGCAGGCCGTCAGGGGATGAACATGTACAATCCCTGCGTACCCGTGATGGCTGCGGGCCGGGGCTACAACCCGATGGAAGAGTACGCAACGCCACATGCGGATCCGCGATTAGATCGCGATCCTAATGCACATGAACAGGCGAAAAAGCGCGAGGCCGTTAGCGTTACGCGCATTATTGACGCGGTACTGACGCGACGTGAAAGCCAGTCGCCGGGCAAGGCTAAAGAAAGCACCTATCTGGACGCAAAAATCCAGCCGCGCATGCCGTGGCAGGATTATCAGGTGGAGATTGAAGGTCCGGCGGTATATGACCTGATAGCCAACTTTGTTCTGCGCTGGAACAGCTATCCACCGCACTATCCCAAATCGTCACTGCTAACACAGACGCCAGAACTGCACATCCCGGCGACGCGTCCTGAGCGAGTCGGTTCCTGCCACGTTCAGGTATTACGCAGCGCATCGCAGGAGATGTGTCGGAGCGAGCAGAAACGGCCGCTGCGCGGGAAGCCGCCGGAGAGCAAAACGCAGCATGACGTGATGGACGCGATGAAGCTGCTGATCGACAAGGCCGACCATTATATTTATATCGAGAACCAGTTTTTCGTTTCGGCGTTTGGCGAGTCTTCGATCAAGGGGCCGAAGGCGCTAAGTCCGGTGGCAAAAAGTATAACCCCCTCTGCCGGAGCTTTTATTACGCGCAGATTTCCTGACAAGCCCGCACCCGAAAATCAGGTGGCTGAGTGGTTAGCCAACAAAATAAAGGGCCACATTATCTCGTTTAATCCGATGCCGTTTCACGTCTACATCATGCTGCCGGTCTATCCGGAAGGCCGGCTGGACGATCCCACCATCGTGGCGCAGATCCACCTGACGCGGCAGTCGCTGGTATTTGGCTCGCACAGCCTGATAAACCGCATCCGCCGCACCCTGTGGGTGAAACAGCAACTGGAAGAAATGCAGGTGCCACGAAAAGAGTGGCACCGACAAATACCTAAGTTGGAAGAGGCGTGCGGCGACGGTTATCTGGATATCGACATTGAGGCTTGCTACGAATTTGTAACCCTGCTGAACATGCGCGATCACGGTGAGCTGAACGGCCAGCCAGTCACCGAGCAAATTTACGTGCACAGCAAGCTGATGATCGTTGACGATCGCTGGGTGCTGGTGGGCAGCGCCAACATCAACGATCGCAGTCTGCTGGGCGATGGCGATTCTGAGCTGGCAGTGACAATAGCTGATATGGATCACAGTGTTAATGACCTTGACGGCAGCGGTACACCTGAGCCGTGCCGCACATTTGCCAGAGATCTGCGTCAGAAGGCCTGGCGTAAGTGGATGGGCAGCGCGGCTGCTGAGTGTGAAGATGCACTGGATAAACCAGCACTGAAAGCTAGCTGGGAAAAAATTCAGGAGATAGCTAAAAATAACTCTAATATTTATGAGAGAGTTTTTAATTTCATTCCACGGGATATAAAAAAAACTGAAAACAACACAGGAAAGAATTCATTCGCAGATGATGTAAATGAAGAAGACAGTGATCTTAACTCTTCAATATGGCCAATTCTATCTGCAAATCAGATAAACTCGATTACTGATTGCAATTACATGCCATTTTCAACTGAATTTTGGTCTAAATATAAAAACAACAGTTTTTTAAGCCGAGATAATTTGAAGAATCTAAATGGATACTTTACTTCTCTTTCAGTGAAATGGACCAATGGGGAGGATAATCTAATCCCTTATAATATGAGACTAATTGCAGGACTAAATGGGGAGAGCAATCGCAACGAACACATTGCAATGAATATCAAGATGAAAAACCAGAAGGAAGATATTTAATGAAAGCATTATTTACCTCATTTTTTTTCCTTAGTTATTCTTTATCATCTAATGCATCAAGTGTTCAGTGGGGTAGTGAGTGTGTAGGCTATTATGAATTTGAACTTCCAATCGGTGCAGAAATCGCATTATACCCATTGGCAGAATTTACGAACCCAAGACCCGATAAAATGAGAAAGCTGGATGTTATTATAAAACGATTTAAGACGCCAGAGATTACTTTTAGTGAAAGCCAGTATGGAAATGGAGATGATAGTGTTCAGGCTCAGTTTTCCGAGTTTTATTATGATAAATATAAAGTTGGAATCTCATCAAAAAGCAAGAATGAAATTAATTTCAAACATTACCGAGAAAAAGTAATAGATGACTATGAATTCAGCAAACTATCCAATAGGTTGTTAGAAGAGCAGGACTTCTCACTCTACAATGAGCCAATGACTTCTGAAGAAGATTTTAACCGTATTCATGGGTTTTTGGTAAAAGATGACATGAATGCATTCACCGTTTACAGTAGAAGAACCTATTCTGTTCAGATAAATGGTGATGGGAGAATTTATCAATTTTGGGCAAAGAGAGAGCCTTATCTCGAGGACCAATCACAAACCGCAGAAAACCAGTGGCATAAAAAAGAGCCTGAGGTTAAATCGTTATTAAGCCGATTTACTCCACGCGAGTTGTATGAAGTTCCAAATAAACAAGGGTTTTGTATTCCCTACGGTTTTATCGCCGATGATTCTGGTCAGGAACCACACAACATGGCCGTTACCTATCGATTAAAAGAACATCCAGATGTTTCAATATTTGTTCAGGATCTTGGCATGGCACCTGATGCCGGAGAAGAGACAAAGATGGATCCCAAGGAATATGTAACTTGGCTGTGGAACTGGCAGTATCAATGGCGTTCCGTCAATAAAGAATTAATCAGCCCTAAGTGGCGCACCATTGAAATGGATGGACGCAAAGGATTAGGAACATTTGCTAAAGCCGAATTTGAAGATGGTCGTGTTGATTATGGTTATGTCGCGTATGTGCGCGGGGATCATCACGCCAGAAACGTTCAGCCAGACTTGCTGGTTTATGTGATGCAGTACAGCGTTCAGGCGAAAGATCGCCCACCGATGGATAAAAAAGAAATCGAGGAAATGGCGGAGCGGATTGTTGCATCGGTAAAACGGCGATAAATGATTGAGAGGACGGGGAAATCTAGAGTCATTTTAGTTAGGCTATCCAACCATCGTGGCGCAAAATCGCTGGTATTTGGTTCGCACAGCCTGATAAACCGCATCCGTCGCACCCTGTGGGTGCAACAGCAACTGGAAGAAGCGTGCGGCGAAGGCTATCTGGATATCGATATTGAGGCTTGCTATGAGTTCGTTACGCTGCTGAATATGCGCGACCACGGTGAGCTGAACGGCCAGCCAGTCACCGAGCAGATTTACGTGCACAGCAAGCTGATGATCGTTGACGATCGCTGGGTGCTGGTGGGCAGCGCCAACATCAACGACCGCAGCCTGCTGGGCGATGGCGATTCTGAGCTGGCGGTAACAATAGCCGATATGGATTACAGTGTTAATGACCTTGATGGCAGCGGTACACCTGAGCCGTGCCGCACATTTGCCAGAGATCTGCGTCATAAGGCCTGGCGTAAGTGGATGGGCAGCGCGGCAGTTGAGTGCGAAGAAGCACTGGATAAACCAGCGCTTAAAGCGAGCTGGGAGAAAATCCAAGCGCTAGCATTGAATAACTCTATTGCATATGACGTCGTTTTTAATTTCATTCCACGTAATTCATTTGAACCAGAAAGTTCAAATGAAATTAATTACACCGGTAAACAAGATTCTGAAAACGAGGATAACATCCCTGCTTCAATATGGCCCATACTTGCAGTCAACAGAACTGATGTACCACACAATAAAATCAACATGCCGTTTTCAGAAGTATTCTGGCGAAAATATCATGGCAAAAAGTTCAATAATAAGTACAGGCTACATGATATCAAAGGATACTTTACTTCGCTCGCTCCTGAATGGACCTCAGGTGAGGATAATCTTATCCCATATAATATGCGATTAATTGCCGAGTATAATATGCAGAAAGATGACAATAAAAAACTCGCTATTGTTAAAATAGACTCTAGTGATATGGAGACTTTATGAAATATTTTCAATTATCACTCTTTTCATTCTGCATTTTGGCTACATATAGTGCTTCAGGCCAGGGATGGAAAAATGAATGTATTGGGTATCACAAAATGGAGCTTCCATCAGGACTGGAAACTGCACTATATGTGGTTGACAATCTTACGGCCCCCCCTAAAGAACCTAAAAGTCTTTACGGTGTTTTAATACAAAGAACAAGAGAGCCAGTAATTACTTTTGGAACTAAAGCCCGTGAATCTGGTGATGATAGAGTCCAGGCTCAGTTTTCAGAGTTATATTATGGAAAATATAAAATAGGAGTTTCATCTGAAAGCTCTAACGCAATTAATTTTTCAGAATATAAAAAAAAGGTTAAAAGCGACTTTGAGTTTGAGGCTCATTCCGGAAGGCAATTAGAAATACGAAAACTTGGTACCCATCAAGACAAACTCAGGCCAGAGCAAGAGTTTAATCGCCTCTATGGTTTTTTAATTAAAGATTACAACAATGCATTTTCAGCGTATGAACTTAGAGGATATACGCTCAATATCAGCAGTGGTCATCGCCTTTATCAGTTATGGTCAAAAAGAGATAATTATCTTGAAGACAAATCACAAACCGCGGAAAATCAGTGGCATAAAAAAGAGCCTGAAGTTAAGTCTTTGCTAAGCCGCTTTAGCCCACGTGAGTTGTATGAAGTCCCAACTAAACAAGGCTTCTGCATTCCTTACGGATTCATAGCTAATGATTCCGGTCATGAGTCACACAATATGGCTGTTACCTACCGGTTAAAAGATCATCCTGATGTGACGATCCTCTTTCAAACTCTGACATCAGATCCTGGCCCAGGTAATAATCGGTCAAAATTTGATATGAATGAGAAAGAATATGTTACTGAGTTCTGGAACCGTATTTATGGGGCAAAATTCCGGAATATAAAGCTTTATGGGAAAGGCTTTAGCTATCCAAAAATTGATGGTCGCAAAGCCGTAGCCGCTTTTGCAAAATTCACCCGTTACGATAAATCTGTCGATTATGGCTACGTTGCTTACGTCAAAGGCAAAACCCCGGATGAACCAACCATTATGTTTTTCATAATGCGTAAGGGTACTCAGGCTACAGTCAATCCTCCATTCGATCACCAAGAACTGGAGAAAATGGCAGAACATATCGTTGCGTCAATTAAAAAGCGCTAATAGATTATTTTCCGCCAACAGCAAGTGCGGCGCGCCGGCTCAAAATCCGGCAAGTTTTTCTCTCATCATCAGAAATGCGTCATTGTTGATGAACGACTGGCGTTTGTCGGCGGCATCGACCTTGCCTACGGTCGATACGATGACAACTATGGCATGCAGGCTGATGCGGCAGGCCGTAAGGGGATGAACATGTACAATCCCTGTGTCCCCGTGATGGCTGCGGGCCGGGGCTATAACCCGATGGAAGAGTACGCGACGCCACATGCAGATCCGCGATTAGATCGCGATCCCAGTGCACGCGAACAGGCGAAAAAGCGCGAGGCCGTTAGCGTGACGCGCATTATTGACGCAGTACTGACGCGGCGTGAAAGCCAGTCGCCGGGCAAGGCTAAAGAAAGCACCTATCTGGACGCAAAAATCCAGCCGCGCATGCCGTGGCAGGATTATCAGGAGGCGATTGAAGGCCCAGCTGTGTATGACCTGATAGCCAACTTTGTTCTGCGCTGGAACAGCTATCCACCGCACTATCCCAAATCGTCACTGCTGACACAGACGCCAGAACTGCACATCCCGGCGACGCGTCCTGAGAGAGTCGGCTCCTGCCACGTTCAGGTATTACGCAGCGCATCGCAGGAGATGTGTCGGAGCGAGCAAAAACGGCCGCTGCGCGGGAAGCCGCCGGCGAGCAAAACGCAGCATGACGTGATGGACGCGATGAAGCTGCTGATCGACAAGGCCGACCACTATATTTATATCGAGAACCCGTTTTTCGTTTCGGCGTTTGGCGAGTTTTCGATAAAGGGACCGAAGGCGCTAAGTCCGGTGGCAAAAAGCATAACACCCTCTGCCGGAGCTTTTATAACGCGCAGATTTCCGGACAAGCCCGCACCCGAAAATCAGGTGGCTGAGTGGTTAGCCAACAAAATAAAGGGCCACATTATCTCGTTCAATCCGATGCCGTTTCACGTCTACATTATGCTACCGGTCTATCCGGAAGGCCGGCTGAACGATCCCTCCATCGTGGCGCAGATTCACCTGACGCGGCAGTTACAAAAGGGCGTTAAAAGTTTTCATGCCCGGAGCACAATTGATTAGCGCTCCGGGCTACTTAGACAAACCTCGTTTGCTACAACGGCTCGGTCTGTGCCTCCACCACCGCTAACGCCACCATATTCACGATGCGCCGCACCGAGGCGATACGCGTCAACACATGCACCGGCTTGCTGATCCCCATCAACACCGGTCCCACCGTGACACCTTCGGAGCAGGAGACGCGCAGCAGGTTATAGCTGATACGCGCCGCTTCGACGTTCGGCATAATCAGCAAATTCGCGGTGCCTTTCAGCGGGCTGTCCGGCATCAGTTCACGGCGAATGCTCTCGACCAGCGCCGCATCACCGTGCATTTCGCCGTCAATCTCCAGATCCGGGGCGCGTTGCTGAATCAACGCGAGTACGTCGCGCATTTTGCGCGCGCCCGGCGCATTTGAGGTGCCAAAGCTGGAGTGCGACAGCAGCGCCACGCGCGGTTCAATGCCGAAGCGTCGCACCGTTTCCGCCGCCAGCAGCGTGATATCCGCCAGCTGTTCTGCGCTGGGATCTTCATTAACGTAGGTGTCAGCTATAAAGGTATTACCGCTCGGCAATAGCAACGCATTCATCGCGCCCGCCACCTTCACGTCCTCTCGCAGCCCGAACACTTTCTCCACCACATCATAATGTTCCTGATAATCGCCGATGGTGCCGCAGATCAGCGCATCGGCCTCACCGCGATGCACCATGATCGCGCCAATCAGCGTGGGATTGCCGATCACCGCGCGCTGGGCAGTTTCCGGCGTCACGCCGCGCCGTTTCATGATCTGGTAATACTCATTCCAGTACTCTTTGAAACGTGGATCGGACTCGTTATTGACGATCTCAAAATCTTTGCCGGCCTCGATCTTTAAACCCTGCTTTTGCAGACGCATAGCGATGACATTCGGCCGGCCAATCAGGATCGGCTTCGCCAGCCCTAAAGTCACCAGCTCCTGCGTGGCATGCAGCACGCGCACCTCTTCGCCTTCTGCCAGCACCACGCGTTTGGGATCTCTACGCGCCTGCGAAAAGATCGGCTTCATAAACAAGTTGGTTTTATAGACGAACTCGGTGAGCTGCTCACGATAAGCATCAAAATCCTCGATCGGTCGCGTGGCGACGCCGGATTCCATCGCCGCTTTCGCCACTGCGGGCGCGATCTGCACGATTAAACGCGGATCAAAAGGTTTGGGGATCAGGTAATCCGGGCCGAAACTCAGATCCTGATCGTCATATGCCGACGCCACCACATCGCTCTGTTCCGCCTGCGCCAGCGCCGCAATCGCGTGCACCGCCGCCAGCTTCATCTCTTCATTGATCGCGGTGGCACCCACATCCAGCGCGCCACGGAAGATAAACGGGAAGCACAACACGTTGTTCACCTGATTGGGGAAATCAGAGCGCCCGGTGCAGATAATCGCGTCGGGCCGCACCTTTTTGGCCAGCGGCGGCATGATTTCCGGCTCGGGATTGGCCAGCGCCAGAATCAGCGGATCCTGCGCCATCTTCTGCACCATCTCCGGCGTCAGCGCTTTGGGGCCGGAACAGCCAAGGAAAATATCCGCGCCGCCAATCACCTCATCCAGCGTGCGTGCGCCGCTGTCGGCCACCGCATAGGCGGCTTTAGTCGGCGTCATATTCGGCTCGCGATCGCGATAGATCACCCCTTTGGAATCGCACACCACAATGTTGTGCTGCTGCATGCCGAGCGCCACCAGCAGATTCAGGCAGGCAATCGCCGAAGCACCTGCGCCGGAAACCACCAGCCGCACCTCGCTGATGGCTTTTTTAACGATGGTTAAACCGTTGAGCACCGCCGCGGTACAGATGATCGCCGTGCCGTGCTGATCGTCGTGGAATACCGGGATCTGCATGCGCTCACGCAGCTGTTGCTCAATATAGAAACACTCGGGGGCTTTGATATCTTCCAGATTGATGCCACCAAAAGTGGGTTCCAGCGCGGCAATCACCTCAATCAAATTATCGGGATCGCGCTCATCGATTTCGATATCAAACACGTCAATGCCGGCGAACTTTTTGAACAGCACGCCCTTGCCTTCCATCACCGGCTTACTCGCCAGCGCGCCAATGTTACCCAGCCCCAGCACCGCAGTGCCGTTGGAGATCACCGCCACCAGATTGCCACGCGCGGTGTATTTGCGCGCCGCCAGCGGATCGGCGGCAATTTCCAGACAAGGCGCAGCGACGCCGGGCGAATAGGCCAGCGCCAGATCGCGCTGCGTGGCTAACGGTTTGGTGGGTGAAACCTGAATTTTTCCGGGCGTAGGGAATTGATGAAAATCGAGCGCGCTTTGCTTGAGTTGATCGTCCATTAGGCATCCTTTGGCATCGCTAAATAGGCATTCAGTATAGGAATGTGCGGCACAAAAGAGGGTGAAGGCGCTCAAAGAACGCACAGACTGAAAGGCACGGATTGCCACCGCTTCGCCTGCGGGATCGGCACAGCCTGCTATCCTTATTGATGGCAAAAAGCGTAGCTGAACCGTTTAGGCCAGTCCTCCTTTCACTATCGCACCTCTTAAGCGCCACGACGCCACAATCAGAGAAAACGCATTTTCTTCGTGTAACGTCTGTAGCACTGTGTTGGACCAATACTTAACAGGAATGGGTGCAACACCTTTGCCCACATTATTGCTAATCAAGGAGTTAAGTGATGAACCAGCTAGATGCATTGAAACAATACACCACCGTGGTGGCGGACAGCGGCGATATCGAATCCATTCGCCATTACAATCCAGAAGACGCGACCACCAACCCCTCATTGATTCTAAAAGCCGCCGGTCTTGAGGGTTATAAACATCTGATTGATGACGCCATCGACTACGCGAAAAAACAGGGCGGTAGCAAAGAGACGCAAATCATCAACGCCAGCGACAAAGTGGCGATCAACCTCGGTATGGAAATTCTGAAAAGCATACCGGGCCGTGTTTCGACCGAAGTGGATGCGCGCCTCTCCTTCGATCGTGGCATGTGTGTCACCAAAGCCGAGAAGCTGGTGCGTCTGTACGAAGAGCACGGCATCGACCGCTCACGCATTCTGATCAAACTGGCGTCAACCTGGGAAGGCATCAAAGCCGCTGAGGAGCTGGAGAAAAACGGCATTCAGTGCAACCTGACGCTGCTGTTCTCCTTCGCTCAGGCGCGAGCCTGTGCCGAAGCTGGTGTGTTCCTGATTTCGCCGTTTGTTGGCCGTATTTACGACTGGTACAACACCCGCAAACCCATGGATCCGTATGTGGTCGATGAAGATCCGGGCGTGAAATCTGTGCGCCGTATCTACGATTACTACAAGAAGCACCGTTATAGCACCGTCATTATGGGCGCCAGCTTCCGCAAAGTGGAACAGATTCAGGCGCTGGCCGGCTGTGACCGTTTGACCATTTCCCCTAACCTGCTGGAAGAGCTGGCCAACAGCGACGCGCCGCTGGAGCGTAAGCTGGAGCCATCAACCGAAGGTTTCCATCAGCCGGCTTCACTTTCTGAAGCGGAATTCCGCTGGGAACACAATCAGGATCCGATGGCGGTAGAAAAACTGTCAGACGGCATCCGTCAGTTCGCCGTCGACCAGCAGAAACTGGAAGACGTGCTCTCTTCTCGTCTGTAATCCGCACTCACTCTTATGGCGGATGGGCATTTGCTCATCCGCTATCGCCAAATCACAAGGGAGAACCTTATGTCTTCACGCAGAGAGTTGGCTAACGCAATTCGTGCACTCAGCATGGATGCGGTACAAAAAGCAAATTCCGGGCACCCAGGTATGCCGATGGGCATGGCAGATATCGCCGAAGTGTTATGGCGCGATGTGTTGAAACACAATCCCAACAATCCGGCGTGGGCCGATCGTGACCGCTTTATTCTTTCCAACGGTCACGGCTCGATGCTGCTCTACAGCCTGCTGCATCTCACCGGCTACGACCTGCCGATGGAAGAATTGAAAAACTTCCGTCAGCTGCACTCTAAAACGCCGGGGCATCCCGAACTCGGTTACACGCCAGGCGTGGAAACCACCACCGGTCCGCTCGGCCAGGGCCTGGCCAACGCGGTAGGTTTAGCGATTGCCGAACGCACGCTGGCGGCGCAGTTTAACCGTCCCGGTCACGACATCGTCGATCACCACACCTACGTGTTTATGGGCGATGGCTGTTTGATGGAAGGCATCTCGCACGAAGTGAGCTCGCTGGCCGGCACGCTCGGCCTCGGCAAACTGATTGGCTTCTACGATCACAACGGCATCTCCATCGATGGTGAAACCGAAGGCTGGTTCACCGACGACACGCACAAACGTTTCGAAGCCTACAACTGGCACGTCATCGGTAGCGCAGAAGGTATCGACGGCCACGATTCGGCAGCGATCGCTGCGGCGATTAAAGAGGCGCAAAGCGTTACCGACAAGCCGTCACTGATTATCTGTCGCACCACTATCGGTTTCGGCTCGCCGAACAAAGCCGGTAAAGAGGAGTCGCACGGCGCGGCGCTGGGCGAAGAAGAAGTGGCGTTGACGCGGCAGAAACTGGGCTGGCACTATCCGCCGTTTGAGATCCCGAAAGAGATTTATCAGCAGTGGGATGCCAAAGAAGCGGGCGCGCAGCGCGAGAAATCCTGGGATGATAAGTTTGCCGCTTATAAAGAGGCACACCCCGAGTTGGCGCAGGAGTTTACCCGTCGTCTGAGCGGTGAAATGCCGGCTAACTGGAGTAGCGAAGTGCAGAAGTTTGTTGAAGAGTTGCAGGCTAATCCACAGAAAATCGCCAGCCGTAAAGCCTCACAAAATACGCTGGAAGTGTTTGGCAAGCTGCTGCCGGAATTCCTCGGCGGCTCAGCGGATCTGGCACCCAGTAACCTCACCATCTGGTCGGGCTCAAAATCGATCAAAGAGGATACTGCCGGTAACTACATTCACTACGGCGTACGTGAATTTGGTATGACGGCGATCGGCAACGGCATCGCGCATCACGGCGGCTTCGTGCCATACACCGCTACCTTCCTGATGTTCGTCGAGTACGCGCGTAATGCGGTGCGCATGGCGGCGCTGATGAAGGCGCGTCAGGTGCTGGTCTATACGCATGACTCCATCGGCCTCGGCGAAGATGGTCCGACACACCAGCCAGTTGAGCAGATTGCCAGCCTGCGCGTTACGCCAAACATGAGTGTGTGGCGTCCGTGCGATCAGGTGGAAACCGCCGTGGCGTGGCAAGCCGCCGTTGAGCGCCATCATGGGCCAACCGCGCTGATCCTGTCGCGTCAGAACCTGCTGCAGCCAGAGCGTAGCAAAGAGCAGGTGGCGAATATTGCGCGCGGTGGCTATGTGCTGCAGGACAGCAACGGCACGCCGGATGCGATCATCATCGCCACCGGTTCGGAGATTGAAATCGCGCTGGGCGCGGCAGATAAACTCACCGCTGCTGGCCACAAGATTCGCGTGGTTTCGCTGCCGAGCACCGACGTGTTTGATAAGCAGGACGTTGCGTATCGCGAATCGGTGCTGCCATCCGGCGTGAAAGCGCGCGTGGCGGTCGAAGCCGGTATTGCTGATTACTGGTACAAGTATGTTGGTCTGGATGGCGCGATTGTCGGTATGACCACCTTTGGTGAGTCAGCCCCCGCCGGCAAACTGTTCCCGGAATTCGGTTTCACCGTCGAGAACATCGTCAGCCATACTGAAGCTTTACTCAAGCCGCACTAATCGATCTGGCCCTGCGTCTTTTTGGCGTAAGGGCCATTTTTTGATCACAGCCTGAAACAGAAAAAAATCCGCCCTGCCCCCTTCACGCCTCGCGCAAACTGATTACTATAAGCTTTCCTCCGATTCTTATAGCGGACGCTTTCCCGTTGAAAAAACGTACTCCTTTTTTACTGGCCTTAATGGTTACAGTGCTTCCATTAAAAAGCATGGCGCAGTCGTCGCCCGATCCGCTGTTGGCATCGCAAATTGTTGATCGCTACGCCGAGCACATTTTCTATGGCAGCGGCGCAACCGGCATGGCGCTGGTGGCGATTGATGGCAATCAGCGGGTTTTCGCCAGCTTTGGTGATACGCGCCCCGGCAACAACGTGCGTCCGCAGCCCGATTCGGTGATTCGTATTGCCTCGCTCAGCAAGCTGATGACCAGCGAAGTGATGGTGAAGATGGCCGAACGCGGTCAACTGCGTCTTGACGATCCGCTCAGCAAATACGCGCCGCCTGGCGCGCGCGTGCCAAGCTATAACGGCCAGCCGATTCGCCTGATTAACCTCTCCACCCACACCAGCGGCCTGCCGCGCGAGCAGCCCGGCGGTAAACCGCATCGTCCGGTGTTTGTCTGGCCGACCAAGTCCGATCGCTGGCAGTGGCTGAGCGGAGCGGCATTAAAGGCCGCGCCAGGCACCAATGCCGCCTATTCCAACCTGGGCTTTGATCTGCTGAGCGATGCGCTCGCCAAAGCGGCGGGCATGCCCTATCCAGCACTGTTCCAGCAGTTGATAACGCGTCCGCTGGGCATGAAAGACACCACCTTTACGCCGTCACCGGATCAGTGTCAGCGTCTGATGATTGCCGAGAAAGGTGCCAGTCCGTGTAACAACACGCTGGCGGCCATCGGTAGCGGCGGCGTTTACTCAACGCCAGACGATATGGGCCGCTGGATGCAGCAGTTCCTTAACTCGGCGGTGAATCACCGCACGCCGCAAATTGATCGCCTGCAAACGCTGATTTATCGTCGTGACCAGCTAACCAAAGTGGAAGGCATGGATGTGCCGGGCCGCGCCGATGCGCTGGGCATGGGTTGGGTCTATATGGGGCCAAAGGAAGGTCGTCCGGGGATTATTCAGAAAACCGGCGGTGGCGGCGGCTTCATTACCTATATGGCGATGGTGCCGCAGCACAACGTCGGCGTGTTTGTGGTGGTGACTCGCTCGCCGTTAACGCGTTTCACCCCGATGAGCGATGGCGTGAATAATATGCTGACCGAGCTGGTGGGTAATCAGTCGGGTTCACCGATGACGGTGCAAGCCATCCGCTAACTGGGTTGTGGTGCAGGCTGTAGCGGCGCAATTCATTGCGCGATAAATCGCGCCGCTACGGAATGTGCAATGATTTAATGCTGCACGTGGTATTAACGCGACTGCGCCGGATTTTGCGATTCAGTGACCCAGAGTGTTGGCCAATCCTCACTGCTGTGCCACGCATCGCAGGTCTTCTCTTCCGCATACTCCGCCAGCACAAACTCGTTGCCGTCATACTGCCAGCGCGTTGCCACGCCGCAATCCCCCAAACCACGTCCTTTACTGAAGGTGTAGAGCAATCCATGGCTGGCATCAAATTCCGCGTTCACCAACTCCAGCTGATTATCTCCGCGTGACGGCGGCGTAAACGGCAGCGTTAAGCTCAGACCGCGCGATACATAAGGCTGCGTGCGCGTCACTTCAAAGGCCAGATCGATCACGTTATACGCACCGGTTTCGCAGCTGATCAGCAGTAGCGCTTTGCTGTCGGTCAGCGGCGACACGCTCACTTCACGCCGCAGTGGATCGAGCGAGCAGTTATCGGTATTCACCCGCCAGGTACCAAAATCAATTAAACCGCTGGTTTCTTCCTGCGTCAGCGGTGGCGGCGGCGGTAATGGCGAAGGTAACGCCGGCAACGCTGGCTGCGGCGGCACATCCCACTGCACGCGGTCGCCACGCTTCACCCAGGCGCTGGCACCGTTGACGCGGCCCTGCACGTCATCCATCAACAGTAATGCCGCCTTCATGCCGCTAAGCGGAATGGTGGCGTTGGCTTTATAGGTCAGCTGCAGATTTTGCGCATCCAGCGTCTGCGCCAGAAACTCGTCGATGGCGATAGCATTACTGGTCGCCAGATGATGCGGTTCCACCGTCCAGTGTTTAAGGTCTGGTGTGAGACGGCGTTGATCGAGTAGCAGGTTATCCTTGAGCGGGCCGCCCGGCAGCTCGCCGCTGTAGGCGCTGCCGTAATCAATACGCAGCAAGGGACGATCGTTGACGCCAGCATGACGTGAGAGCGTCATCACTAAGCCGTTGTCACCGGGAAAACTGCGTGCCACGCAAAAAGCCGCGTTATTGCAGGTCAGTTGCCAGTCAGATAATGACTTTTGCAGTGGCTGAGCCTGAACGCACGCGACAAAAAGAAAGGGCAATAAAAGCAGTAACTTCATCCAATACGACATCAAAAAATCGGTCCCCAAATTCCTGGAAAGAAAATAATAGCGCAACGGGAACGCTGTCAGCAGGCCTAAACTGTGAGCCGGCCCTAAAAGCGAGGTTAACCGCTGAAAAAGCCGTCACCTGTGGCGAACGGGTACTGGATGGGGCAAGCGCTCATCATCCGATTTGACCGATTACTGCTCAATCGGATTCGTCGGACTCTTGTTAACTCATCACAAAACGGTCAAATACACACAAACGGTCATAAGCGGTCATGTTAGGTTAAATCCATGTTTTGGATTTGCAACGCGCGTAGAACGTGGATTTCGCGCCATTAGGCTCATTTATGTGAGACATATCACTTAATTTTGATAACCAGACATCTCATTTACATATAAGACAGATCCAGATCACTCTAATCAGCTAAGGCGTTTTGGTGACTGTGGACTCGTGCGCAGCCCACACTTTCTAAATGCGCTATCCAGTAATTTATAGCCATCGGAGGTTAGTTATGTTGCCGATTGAAAGACAGCAGCGAATTATTGACGAATTAAATTTAAATGGTCGGGTCATTGTCGCTGAATTAGTCACGTTATGTCAGGTTTCACAAGAAACTATTCGGCGTGATTTAACGCAGCTGGAGAAACGTGGTCTGTTACAACGCAGTCACGGTGGTGCGGTACCAGCAAAACGACAGGCCGCCAACATTCAGGGAAATACGCGAGGTGTTAACGAGTATGAATTATCTTTCCGCCAGAGAGTCAATGAACATGTTGATGCAAAAATGGCTATTGCCAAACGCGCACTCGATTTCATTAGCCCCGGCGATTGTATATTACTCGATAGCAGCACCACTTGCTGGTATTTAGCGCGACAGCTGCCGGATATTGAATTAACGGTATTAACCAACTCCATCAGGATTGTGCAAACCCTTGCGGCGCGCGGCAGCATCCGCACCATCTGTCTGGGGGGAGAATATTCTGACCGTTATGAAGATTTCCACGGCGTCGTCGCAGAGCAACCGCTCAGGGAATTTCAGATCAATAAGATCTTTTTCTCCTGTAGCAGTTTAGGCAATGACGGTTATTTACGTGAAGGTAACGAAAACAACGCACATTTAAAACAGCAAATGTTATTAGCAGCGGAAAGAAAACATCTGCTGCTGGACGGAAGTAAATTCCTGCGGCCCTCATTCGCGCGTATTTGTCATTATCGCGATGTGGACTTTCTCATTACTGACCAATTAAAAGACAAAGAGCTGGAACAAGAATTAGCGTGGAACGGCGTCAATATTATTGATTGCTCCCAGCGCAGCCATTCTATGCAGCTAATAAAAAATTAAATCGGAGTCTTTATGAAAAAACATCTTATCGCCTGTTCTCTGCTCGCCCTGTTTGCCGCCTCCGGCGCGCAGGCTGCTGACAAATTACGCATGGGCATCGTGGTGAAAATTGGCGGTATTCCGTGGTTCAACGCCATGGAAGCGGGCATCAAGAGTGAAGCGGCGAAACGCGGCATTGACGCGTGGATGGTGGGACCAACGGCGGCCGATCCGGCTCTGCAGGTGCGCGCTATCGAAGATTTGATTGCCCAGAAGGTCGACATCATTGGCGTGGTGCCGAATGACCCGAAAGTGCTGGAACCGGTGCTGAAGCGCGCCCGTGATGCCGGCATTGAAGTGATCACCCACGAATCGCCGGATCAGAAAGGCGCTAACTGGGACTTCGAACTGGTGGATGCGCCGACGCACGGCATCAACCATATGAAAGCGCTGGCGAAATGCATGCATGAAGAGGGCAAATACGCCATGTACGTCGGCAGCCTGACCGTGCCGCTGCACCAGCAGTGGACCGACGCCGCGCTGAATTATCAAAAAGAACACTATCCGAAGATGCAGATGGTCACCGACAAGTTTGGCGTCGGCGAGTCGCTGGATGACTCGATTCGCACCACTAACGAACTGATGTCCAAATATCCGGATTTGAAAGGGATTATGGCCTTTGGTTCACAAGGTCCGATTGGCGCCGGTCGCGCGGTGATGAACCGTAACAAGATCGATCAGGTCTGCGTAATTGGTGCCTTTAGTCCTGGCCAGGGCGCATCGCTGGTGCAGCGTGGCGCGATCAAAGGCGGCTACATCTGGAATCCACAAACCGCAGGCGAAGTGTTCGTACGTATCGCCGACATGATGCAGAAGAAAGAGCCAATCACCGACGGAATGACTATCGAGGGTTTGGGCAAAGTGAAAGTTGACGAGGCGACCCACACCATCCTCGGCAACAACACCGAAAGCCTGGACAAAGAGAACCTGCCAAAACTGGTGAAAATGGGGCTGTAATGATGAATGAGGTGATCCCACAGACGCTGATCGCGCTCGACAACTTGTCGAAAACATTTGGTGGCAACCGCGCACTGAGCGATATCTCGCTGACCTTACTGGCTGGCGAAGTGCACTGTCTCGCTGGCACCAACGGCTGTGGCAAGAGCACCTTAATCAAAGTCATTTCCGGGGTGCACGCCCCGGATAGCGGCAGTCGCATCACGCTGGGCGACGGCCCGAGCTTTCCGCGTCTGACTACTCGCCAGGCGCGTGACTTCGGTATCCAGGTGATTTATCAGGATCTGTCGCTGTTCCCCAACCTCAGCGTGGCGGAAAACATCGCCTTCGAGCACAACCTGAATAGCCTGCTCGGCTGGCACCGCAAAGCCAAACTGCGTGAAACCGCGCAGCGCATCATTGATGAACTGAAGTTTGAACTCGATCTCGATGAGAAAGTGGCGTCGCTGTCGATTGCGCAGCGTCAGCAGGTGGCGATCTGCCGCGCGCTGGTCGCCGATGCGCGGCTGGTGATCATGGATGAGCCGACGGCGTCGCTGACGCGCACCGAAGTGAATCAGCTGCTGCGCACCGTGCGTTACCTGAAAGACAAAAACATCTGCGTAGTGTTTGTCAGCCATCGACTGGATGAAGTGCTGGAGATCTCAGATCGCGTGACGGTGATCCGCGACGGCCGCAAAATGGGCTGCTGGCCCGCAAAAGCGATGACGCCGCACCATCTGACCGAACTGATGACCGGCCTGAAGCTCGACTATCAGCTGAAAACGCCGACGCGCCATGACGATCGCCTGATCCTCGAAGTCGAAAAACTGACGCGCGCCGGACAATACCATGACGTTAATTTCAAACTCTATCAGGGCGAAGTGCTGGGCCTGTGCGGCCTTTTAGGCTCGGGCCGCACCGAACTGGCGCTGTCGCTGTTTGGCATGACCAAACCGGATAGCGGCAAGATCTGGCTCGACAGCAAACCGGTGCGCTTCCGTGGGCACGAAGATGCGATCAAAGCCGGCATCGGCTACGTCTCCGAAGATCGCTTAACCCTGGGTTTGGTGCAGCAACAATCGGTGGCCGACAACATGGTGCTGCCGATCCTCGACAAGCTGCAAAACCGTTTCCACCTGATTGATGAATACCGCAAGAACAAGCTGATCCTGCAGTGGATTCAGCAGCTTGGCGTGCGTGTTGCCGATCCCAATCTGGCCATCTCCACGCTCTCCGGCGGCAACCAGCAGAAAATCGTGCTGGCGAAATGGGTGCTGACCCAGCCGCGCATCCTTATCCTCGATTCGCCCACCGTTGGCGTGGATGTCGGCGCTAAAGCCAGCATCTATCAGCTAATTCATCTGCTGGCGAAAGAGGGTTTGTCGATCATCCTGATTTCCGACGAAGTGCCGGAGGTTTGGTACAACTGCGACCGCATCCTGCACTTCCGTGATGGCACCGTTCATGCCGAATACCAACCCGATACCGTTGAGCAACAGCAGCTGGCGGAGGTGATCAATGCCTGATTTTTCTCGTTTACGTCCGAGCTCCAGCCAGGGCTGGCTGGCCTGGGTTTTGCTGGCGTTCATTGTGTTTTTCTCTGCCGCCAGCGATCAGTTCCTGACGGTGCAAAACCTGCTGGATCTGGCAGAAAGCTACGCCGTGACCGGCATCTTCGCCCTCGGCCTGTTTGTGGTGCTGGTGACCGGCGGCATCGATATCTCCTTTGCTGCGGTGGCGTCGGTGGTGCAATACCTGATCGCCTCGCTGTTTGTGCAGTTCCAGTTTGATAACGCCCTGCTCAGCATCCTGCTGGCGGTGGTGTGCGGCACGCTGTTTGGCGTGATCAACGCCCTGCTGATTACCTCGCTGCGTGTCGTCTCGATCATCATCACCATCAGCATGCAGTCGCTGCTGTTTGGCTTGTTGATGTGGGTGACCGGCGGCAAAAGCCTCTATTCGCTGCCGGATTGGTGGATCACGCTGCGCAGCGTGCTGCCGTTCACCTGGCAAGGCAACAGCTTCCAGATTGGCTTACCGCTGGTGACCATGCTGGTGATTGCCGGACTCACCGCGCTGCTGCTGAACAAAACCAATCTCGGTCGCCAACTGTATGCGGTGGGCGGCGATGCGGAATCGGCGCGCCGCATCGGTATTCGCGTCGGTCTGATTCATGTCTTCGCCTATGGCTGGCTGGGTGCCATGGCGGCGATTGGCGGCTTGGTGCAGGTCTATCGCATGGGCGAAGTGGTGCCAAATGCGCTGGTCGGCGGCGAGCTGGATGTGCTGGCCGCCACGGTGCTGGGCGGTGCCAGCCTGATGGGCGGCAAAGGCACGGTGAGCGGCACCTTAATGGGCGTGTTCCTCATCGCCATCCTGAAGAACGGCCTCAACCTGATTGGCGTCTCCAACTACTTCATGAACATCGTGGTGGGCGGCGTAATCATGGTGGCCATCGCCGTGACTCACTACAAAAAACGTAAAGAAACTGATGTCAGTTTCGTCTAACGGGAGCCGCATCAACATGAAATCACTCTCTGCTCTGCGTCCGGACGGCACCAATATCGGCCTGATGCTGTTAATCGCGCTGGCGCTGGCGATCTTTACCGTCATGTTGCCGGGCCGCTTTCTCACTGATTCGACCTTTATGAGCATGGCATTTCAGCTGCCCGAACTGGGCTTGCTGACGCTGGCGATGTTTATCGCCATTCTCAGCGGCGGACTGAATCTGGCAATCATCGCCACCGCCAACCTGACGGCGCTGTTTATCGCCTGGACGCTGATGCGCGCCCTGCCCGCCGATGCGGGAACCGGTATGCAACTGTTGTGGCTGTTCATCGCCATCATCGGCGCGATGCTGATTGCCGCGCTGATTGGCGTGATTACCGGCGTGATGGTAACGCGCATCGGTGCGCACCCGATTCTGGTGACGCTGGCGACCATGATGACGCTGAACGGCATCGGCATCTGGCTGACCAAAGGCGCGGCCGTCAGCGGCATGCCGTCGGTGGTGCAGGCGCTCGGTTCCAACACGCTGCTCGGCGTTCCACTGCCGCTGTGGGTGTTCCTGTTTGCCGCCGCGCTGCTGGCGCTGTTCCTCGGCAAAACCCGCGCCGGTAAATGCATCTACATGGGCGGCAGCAACATCAACGCCACCTGGTTTAGCGGCATCAATACGCATCGCATGGTGATTCTGGTGTACGTCATCTCCAGCCTGCTGTGTGTGTTGGCCGGTTTGATCATGATGGCGCGCTTCAACTCGGCGCGTATGGGTTACGGCGATGCTTATCTGCTGCTGACGGTGCTGGCCATTATCCTCGGCGGCACCGACCCGAATGGCGGATTTGGTCGCGTGACCGGCGTGGTGCTGGCGCTGATCGCCCTGCAAGTGCTCTCCACCGGCTTCAACCTGATGAACATCAGCCAGCACGTTAGCCTGGCAATGTGGGGCGCGGTGCTGATTGTGGTGTTGGCCTTCAAACAATTCAAAACTCGCTTTAACGAACATCGTGCCGTCAAGCTCAGCAAACTGGCGGCGGCGCTTAACCCTTTGACCGAAAAAAAGGAAGTATGATGCGTATTCAAGTCTCCCCGTCGTTGATGTGTATGAATCTGATGGAGATCAAGCACCAGCTCGCCGTGCTGGACTCCCGCGCCGACTTCCTGCATATCGACATTATGGATGGTCATTACGTGAAAAATATCACGCTGTCACCGTTCTTTATTGAGCAGATTCGCCCGTTCACCAAAGTGGCGCTGGATGTGCATTTGATGGTCGAGCAGCCCACCGATTTCATTGAAGTAATTGCCAAAGCGGGTGCCGATTACATCTGCCCGCACGCTGAAACCATCAACCGCGATGCATTCAGGGTGATCAATATGATCCGTAGCTTCGGCAAGAAAGTTGGCGTGGTGCTTAATCCTGCTACGCCGGTCTCCTTTATTCATCACTACATTCATCTGGTGGATAAGATCACCGTGATGACGGTAGATCCCGGCTACGCCGGACAACCGTTTATTCCGGAAATGGTGCAGAAGGTACAGGAGCTGAAAGCGCTGAAGCAGGCCAACGGCTATCAATATCTGATTGAGATTGACGGTTCCTGCAATACCCGCACCTACAACACGCTGGTCGGCGCGGGTGCAGAAGTGCTGATTGTCGGCACCTCCGGCCTGTTCAATATTCATGACGATCTGGAAACCGCCTGGAATATGATGCGCGAAAGCATTGATGAGGCTCAGGGATTGGCGCAGGTATCCGCATGAAAAAATGCTGGCTCGGTATCGACATTGGCGGCACCGGCACACGTCTGCAGCTGATGGAAGAGGAGCGCGTTTGGTCGAGCTTCCGGAAAGTGCCGACGGCCAGCTGGGCGCAGCAGCCTGATGCACTTAACGCGTTGGGCCAGTTAATCAGCGAAACGCTGGAGCAGCAGCCAGTTAGCGGCGTGATGCTCGGGTTACCCGGCATTCTCAGCCGCGACCGCCAGCAGGTGATTTCGCTGCCGTTTATTCAGGCGCTGGACCAGCAACCGGTCGCCGCGCGGCTCACCGAACGCCTTGGCGTACCGGTGGCGATGGACAAAGATGTTAACCATCTGATGCTATGGGATTTACTGCAGCTGGAGCAGCTGCCCGACAGCGCGGTGGGTTTGTATCCCGGTACCGGCATGGGCAACAGCCTGTGGCTTAACGGCCAGTTTTATCATGGTCAACACGGTGGCGCGGGTGAGCTTGGTCATGTGCCTGTTGCCGGCAACGATCTGCCCTGCCCGTGCGGCAATCGTGGCTGTGCGGAAACCGTGACGTCGGGCCATTGGCTGAGCGGCTGGGCGAGCACCCATGTGCCGGAAACCAACATGTCGGCGCTGTTTACCCAGCATCGTGAGCATCCGGAGCTGCAGGCTTTTGTACAGCGGCTGGCGCAACTGATTGCCACCGAGATGAACATCCTCGATCCGGAATACCTGATTCTGGGCGGCGGCGTGCTGGCGATGGCGGACTTCCCGCTGGCACAGCTGCGCAGCCAGATTCAGCAGCATCTTCGTCCACCCGCCACGCGTGAGGGTTTGAAGATCGTGTTTAGCCAATCCACCGACCACACCGGTTGTCGCGGTGCCTGTTTAGCCGCCGAACGTCTGTTCAGGAGTGCATGATGAAAGGAAAAGTGTGTGTGTTTGGCTCGTTCAACCTCGACGTAGTCGCGGTAATGAACCGCTTTCCGATGCCGGGCGAATCGCTCACCGCCCATACCAGCATGATGGGACCGGGCGGCAAAGGCGCGAACCAGGCGACGGCCGCGCTGCGCGCCGGCGCGCGCGTGCACTATATCGGTAAGATTGGTAATGATGACTTCGGCATGTTTGCGCGTCGCCATCTGGAAAAGACCGGTTTCGATGCCATTACCTTGTTTACCTGCAAGGAGAAACCGACCGGCAATGCGCTGATTTATGTCGCCGGGGACGATGCCGAGAACATGATTTCGGTCTATCCCGGCGCGAACACCACCGTAACAGCCGCCGAGGTGACGCGCTGCCAACCCACCGTTGCGGCAGCCGATATTCTGCTGGTGCAGCTGGAGAATAATCTCAGCGCCATCCAGCGCATGATCGACAACGCGCGCGCCGGTGGCACCTTTGTGATTATGAATCCTGCGCCGTGGCAGAAGGTCACCGATGCGCTGCTGGCAAAAGTGGATTTGCTGACGCCTAACAGCACCGAAGCGATGCAGCTGACCGGCGTGAAGGTCACCGACTTCGCCAGCGCGCAGCAAGCCGCAGAGAAGCTGCATCGCAAAGGGGCGCGTCAGGTGATTATTACGTTGGGGGTTTGCGGTGCGTTGCTGTCAGTAGCAGACCAGCCGCCGCTGCGTATTCCGCTGTTCCCGGCTCAGCCGCTGGATACCACCGGCGCGGGCGATGCGTTTAATGGCGCACTGGCGGCGCGGCTGGCTTCCGGCGATGAACTGCCACAGGCGGCGCTGTTTGCTTCAGCTTATGCTTCGCTGTGTGTGGAACGCTCCGGTGCAGCGCACTCGATGCCTTCGTATGCCGAAGCGCTGGCAAGATTGCAGGCGTATCCGCAATGTGTCCCGGAAACGTTGGGAGAGTGTGTTTAAGGCAAGATGGCCACACATTGCTGTAGCGGCGCAATTTATTGCGCATTTTCACATCGATGAAAAGGTCAAAAGAGCGCAATAAATTGCGCCGCTACGGTCAAAACTACGCCTGCAACCAACCGGCGATCTGCGCATGCTGTAGCAGCATAATGGCTTTACCGTCACGAATGCGGCCATCTTTCACCATCGCCAGCGCCTCCGGGAAACTCAGCTCCAGCACGGTAATCTCTTCATCCTCAACGCCACCGCCCTTGTTGGCGCGCTGTGCATCGCTGTATTCCGCGGCGAAGAAGTGGATCAGTTCAGTCACGCCGCCCGGCGACATGTAGGCTTCAAAAACTTTATCGACCTTACCCACCTGATAGCCGGTCTCTTCTATCGCTTCTTTGCGGATGCAATCTTCCGGCGAGTCGTCATCCAGCAGCCCGGCGCAGGTCTCAATCAACTCGCCACTTTCATTGCCATTGACATAAGTAGCAATGCGGAACTGACGCACCAGCAGCACGCTATTTTTTTCAGTGTTGTACAGCAGGATGGTGGCGCCGTTACCGCGATCGTACACTTCGCGCTTGTGACGCACGACTTCGCCGTTGTTGCGGATGAGTTCGTAGGTGAAGTTGCGCAGCACAAACCAGTTTTCTGACAGCAACTTGTCTTTGATGATGTTGATCTTTAACGACATAACCGCTCCACTGCTAAATTGAGGGAGCCTGAGATGATAGGCCGAAGCGGCGGGGAAAACTATCTGAATTGTGAGGCCGGTCGCCGTGATGGGCGCTCCTGGCTCAGTGCACAGAGATTGTAGCGGCGCAATGGGTTGCGCGTTAAATCGCGCCGCTACGGATTGTGCAGTGGTTTGATGCGCTGCGGTAGTGATCGGCATTACGCCAATTCATGCCGCGTTGTTAGGCCTCAAAAACCGTTGGGTTGGTCTTTCATATCGGGCAGATGGTGCGCGATACCTTTGTGGCAATCGATACAGGTTTTCCCTTCCTCAACTGCTTTGCTGTGCATCTTCGCGGCCACGGTCTTCTGCGCGGTGAAATCCATATAATCGAAGTTGTGGCAGTTACGACACTCCTGCGAATTGTTGTTTTTCATTCTGCGCCACTCGTTTTGCGCCAGCTTGATGCGATGATCCTCGAACTTTTGCGGCGTATCGATGATGCCGAAAATCTTGGCATACACCTCTTTGCTCGCCTGGATCTTACGCAGCATTTTCGGGCCCCACTCGTGCGGCACGTGACAATCCGGACAGGTGGCGCGCACGCCGCTGCGGTTGTTGTAGTGCACCGTCTGCATATATTCCTGATAGACGTTGTTACGCATCTCATGGCAGCCGATACAGAACTGCTCGCGGTTGGTCATCTCCATTGCGGTGTTGAAGCCGCCCCAGAAAATGATGCCGCCAGCAAAGCCCAGAATCAGCAGCGTACCGAGCGCCAGACGGCTCGGACGCCGCCACCAGCGCCAGATGCGCAGAAGTTTCTCTTTCATCATGTCCTCACTTACCGAAGCCGTCAGCCGGTTTAAAGGTGTTTTCCACCACCGGTTTGGCATCGGTTTGCGGTACGTGACACTGCAGGCAGAAGTAGCGACGCGGCGACACGGTGCTGCTCACCAGTCCATCGCGATCGGTGAAGTGCGTTGGGCTAACGCGTGGCGCGCCGGTGGTGAGATAGCTCTGCGTGCCGTGACACTGCAGACAACGGTTGACGTTTTTCGTCACCTGATAGCCATCGACGCTATGCGGGATCACCGGCGGCTGATTCACATAGTTCAACGGCTTGCGGCTCTGCTCTTTGGGCTGATGAATGGTGCCCTGTTGCGTGGCCGTCACTTCCGGTGACTGATTGAGATCGACGCCGTTGTGGGCGTAAACCGTGCCGCCCAGCATCAGGGCGGCCAAAGTAACAAGTGTGATTAAGGGTTTCATTGCATCCTGCCTTAAATTTTTACCAGCTTGACGGCGCATTTTTTGTAATCGGTCTGCTTCGACAGCGGATCGGTGGCGTCCAGCGTGACGTTGTTGGCCAGCACGCCCGCATCAAAGAACGGCATAAATACCAGACCTTTGGGCGGCTGATTGCGACCGCGCGTTTCCACGGTGGCAAGGGTTTCGCCACGACGCGACACCACGCGGACCTTCTCGCCGCGGCGGAAATTGCGCTCTTTGGCATCCAGCGGATGTATATAGAGTAGCGCCTGCGGCACTGCGCGGTGCAGCTCCGGCACGCGACGCGTCATGGTGCCGGTGTGCCAGTGTTCCAGCACGCGACCGGTACAGAACCACAGGTCGTACTCTTCATCCGGCGATTCGGCTGGCGCTTCGTAGGGCAGCGCGAAAATGGTGGCTTTACCATCCGGCTTGCCGTAGAAACGCACGCCTTCACCGGCTTTGACGTAGCTGTCGTAACCTTCGCGATAGCGCCAGCGCGTCTCTTTGCCATCCACCACCGGCCAGCGCAGGCCGCGCGCCTGATGGTAAGCATCGAACGGCGCAAGATCGTGGCCGTGACCGCGACCAAAGCTGGCGTACTCCTCGAACAAGCCTTTCTGGATGTAGAAGCCAAACTCGCGCGCTTCATCATTCAACTGATCATCTGCCACTTCACTCAGTGGGAATTGGTTGACCTGGCCGTTGGCGTACAGCACATCAAACAGCGTTTTGTCGCGCAGCTCCGGATTCTGCGCCAGCAGCGCTTCCGGCCACACTTCCGCTACCTTGAAACGTTTGGAGAAATTCACCAACTGCCACAGATCGGATTTCGCGTCGCCCGGCGCTTTCACCTGCTGATGCCAGAACTGAGTGCGACGCTCGGCATTGCCATACGCGCCCTCTTTCTCCACCCACATCGCAGTGGGCAGAATCAGGTCAGCTGACAAGGCGCTGACGGTGGGATAGGGATCGGAGACTACGATGAAGTTGCGCTCATCGCGCCAGCCCGGCATACGCTCCTGCGTCAGGTTCGGACCGGCCTGCATATTGTTGTTACACATCACCCAGTAGGCGTTGAGCTTGCCATCTTTCAGCGCGCGATCCTGCGCCACGGCATGCAAACCAATTTTGGCCGGCACCGTGCCCTGCGGCAGCTTCCACAGCTTCTCGGCGGTAGCGCGGTGTTTGTCATTATTAACCACCATGTCCGCCGGTAAACGATGTGAGAAGGTGCCGACTTCACGCGCCGTGCCGCACGCCGACGGCTGGCCGGTGAGCGAGAACGGACCGGTGCCCGGACGTGAAATTTTGCCGGTCAATAAGTGCAGGTTGTAGCACAGGTTATTGGCCCACACGCCGCGCGTATGCTGGTTGAAGCCCATGGTCCAGTACGACACCACGTTGACTTTCGGATCGGCATACAGCTCGGCGAGGGCGATGAGTTGATCTTTCTCCACACCGCTCATTGCGCTGGCTTTTTCCACCGTGTACTCAGAGACAAACTTCGCAAACTCGTCAAAGCTCATCGGCGTGGATTCGCCGCTGTCCGGGTTCTTCGCCGAAGCCTGACGCGGATCGGTGGGGCGCAAACCGTAACCGATGTCGGTCACGCCTTTGCGTAGCGTAACGTGATTCTGCAGGAAGGTTTTATCAACCTTGTTGTTCTGAATAATGTAGTTGGCGATGAAGTTGAGGATCGCCAGATCGCTCTGCGGTGTGAACACCATCGCGTTGTCGGCCAGCTCAAAACTGCGATGACGATAGGTGGAAAGCACCGCCACTTTGACATTCTCACTGCTGAGACGACGCGCGGTGATACGTGACCAGAGAATCGGATGCATCTCCGCCATGTTCGAGCCCCACAGCACAAAAGCGTCGGCCTGCTCGATGTCGTCGTAGCAGCCCATTGGTTCGTCCATGCCGAAGGTGCGCATAAAGCCCACCACCGCTGAAGCCATGCAGTGACGCGCATTGGGATCGAGGTTGTTGGTGCGGAAACCGGCTTTCATCAGCTTGGAGGCCGCGTAACCTTCCCACACCGTCCACTGACCGGAACCGAACATGCCGACCGAATCCGGGCCGTTGGCTTTCAATGCCGCTTTGAACTTCTCTTCCATGATGTCGAAGGCTTGATCCCAGCTGACCGGGGTGAACTCGCCCTCTTTGGCATATTTACCGTCGGTCATGCGCAGCAGCGGCTGGGTCAGACGATCTTTCCCGTACATGATCTTCGGCAGGAAATAGCCTTTGATACAGTTCAGACCGCGGTTCACTTCTGCCTGCGGATCGCCCTGCGACGCCACTACGCGGCCATCCTGGGTGCCAACCAGCACGCCACAGCCGGTACCGCAGAATCGACACGGCGCTTTTTCCCAGCGAATTGGCGCAGCCAGCGAGGTCGCGGCTTTGGTGACGGTGGGAATGGTGAGTCCTGCAGCCGTTGCAGCAGCAGCCGCCGCATTGGCCTTCATAAAATCACGACGACTTATGCTCATGATGCTTCCTTACAAGGTTCTTCAATTTCGTCTTGCTGGTGATAGACCAGCGATACCGCCAACACGCCAGCGATGTTGCGGCTCTCTTCAATATTGCGCAGCAGCGCGGCGCTATCCGCGGCACCCAGCGTCACCGCCAGCGCGCCGCGCGCGGCGTCTTCCGCGGCGATGTCGCAATCGGCAAAGGCCAGCAGCGCACTTTTTACGGCGGGAATCGACGCCGGCCGCGCCTGAATCACCAGGCCGCAGACGTGCCAACTGTTTTCATGGTTCATGATGTAATCCTGTGGCTGAGACCGGGCAAGGCGCGATGCAGGCGCCGCAACCGGTGCAATGCTGCGGAAGGGTTTCAGGCTGTGCGATGCCGTTCGGCATCAGCTGGAAACGGATGGCTTGCTGTTCACAACTCTCCTGGCAGCTGCGGCAGTTCACGCCCAGGAAGGTGATGCAGCGGTCGTCGATGCGAATGCGCTGTGGAAACGGCTCGGTTTCACGCGCGTGGAACAGCGGCTGCGGGCAAGCGTCTATGCACGCGGCGCAAAACGTGCATTCGCCCTGCAGAAAATCGAGGTGCGGCACTTCACCGACAGCCAGACGGATGATGTGGGTTTCGCAGGCCGAGACGCATTTGCCGCAGCCATCACAACCCTTCTCTCCCCGCCACCATGGCAAAGCGATGCCGTCAGCAGACGCTACGCGCTGCCCGGTAAAGAGTTCACGTCGCGACAGCGCCATCGGTTCACCTTAAACGGGGGAAAGAGAGATGGTGCGTAAAATAACCTGACGCTAAAGAGGGCTATATCACCCCAAAGGGGTAAATCCCGACGTGGGATCAAGTGAAGGGGAATTGAAATAAAAACGGGGGCCAAAAGGCCCCCGTAGATGAGAATCGCTACGATTAACGCGCGTTATCGTCCGCCAGTTTCGGCGATACATCATCCTGGTTGTCAGCATGATGTTCGTGCTCTTTCATCGCTTCGGCATTAACGCGTTTGCGCACGCCAAACCAACCCAGCACGAGCACCACGGCAATCAGGGGAATCGAGGCGATGGTGTAAGTGCCGTTCGGATAGTCGAACGCCATCAGCACCAGCACGCTCACCAGGAACAGCAGCGTCAACCAGGAGGTGAACGGCGCCCACGGTAGCTTAAAGCTGACATCTTCGGCTTTGCCCTCTTTGATCGCTTTGCGCAGACGCATCTGGCACACCACGATAAAGGCCCACGACGAGATGATGCCGAGTGACGCCACGTTCAGAACGATTTCAAACACCTGCGACGGCACATAGTAGTTCAGCACCACGCCGATGATGTAAACGGCAACGGTGACCAGAATGCCGGCATACGGCACCTGCTGCTTGCTCATCTTCGACATAAACTGTGGCGCAGAACCGCCCATCGACATGGAGCGCAGAATACGGCCGGTGGAATAGAGACCCGAGTTGAGGCTCGACAGCGCGGCGCTCAGCACCACGATGTTCATTACGCTACCGATATAAGGCACGCCCAGTTTGGAGAAGAAGGTCACGAACGGACTTTGCCCCGCCTGATAGGCATTCCACGGCAGCAGCAGTACCAGCAGCACCACGGAACCGACGTAGAACAGGCCGATACGCCAGATCACGCTGTTGATGGCTTTTGGCAGCATGGTCTTGGGATCTTTACATTCGCCTGCTGCGGTACCTACCAGCTCAATCGAGGCGAAGGCGAACACGACGCCCTGCACCAACACCAGCGCTGGCAGCAAGCCGTGCGGGAAGAAACCGCCGTTATCGGTGATCAGATGGAAGCCGGTGGTATTGCCGTCCAGCGGTTTACCGCTGCCGAGGAACACCACGCCGACAATCAGGAACACCACGATAGCCAGCACTTTCACCAGCGCGAACCAGAACTCCATCTCCGCGAACCACTTCACGCCGATCATGTTCATGGTGCCGACAATCGCCAGCGCGCCTAGCGCAAACACCCACTGCGGCACATCGCCAAACGCGCCCCAATAGTGCATATAAAGCGCGACTGCGGTGATATCGACGATACCGGTCATCGCCCAGTTAACGAAATACATCCAGCCCGCAACGTAAGACGCTTTTTCCCCAAGGAATTCACGCGCATAAGAAACAAAGCTGCCGCTGGAAGGACGATGTAACACCAGTTCGCCCAACGCTCGGAGGATAAAGAAGGAGAAGATACCGCACACCAGATAAACCAGCGCCAGTGCAGGACCGGCCATTTGCAGGCGCGCGCCAGCACCGAGGAACAGACCGGTACCGATAGCACCGCCGATGGCGATCATTTGTACCTGACGATTACCCATTGCTTTGTGGTAACCGCTGTCATGCGAGTTGAGCCAGCGTCTTTTCGCAGCGCGTTGTTCGGCTGCGGTTTTTTTAGTTGATTTCATAGCTATCCTGTTTGTCCTGACCATCAATCACCGCGTAACCAAACGATTGCGTATGGCGGTGCGAAATGGGGTAAAAACCCGGTGTCACAGCGGCGGAACGATGTCGCGTGGCGGGCTGGGAATTTACGGCGATGAATCCTACCCGTTCTGCAAGAACGAAGCAAAAAATACCGCCAGGCTGCACAAGATGAATTGTAATAATCCGTCGCGGTGCACAAAAAAACCGGCCAGAGGGCTGACCGGTAAAAGGATGGCTACAGGGATAACTACTGGAGGGAATTAACGATAAATCTCTGCGGTGCCGCTCCACAGGCTGGAGTCGCCCGGAGTTTGTACACCAATAACACGATAGCCGCTGGCACCTTCCTCTTGCGCTTTTTGCGACAGATGGCGCGTTGCATCATCCAGCGAGCCGCGTACGCCGCTGATGGAAACGGTGCCCGCGCTTTGCAGGTTTTGCGCTTGCGTGGCGCTTACGGGCTGGGCCGCCAACGTCGAGAAACTTGCGGTGGCAAGCAGTGCAGCAGTCAGAACGGCATAACGTCTCTTCATGTGATGCTCCTGTTGTCTTCCGTTAAGGGTTAAGCGTTACAGGACTTATTATCACGCAGGGAATGAAAACCAGGTTGAGCAAGCCGTAAAGCCGTTTAATAATTCGCCAGCTTAGCGCGGGTTATTTAGAGAAAGGTAAAGAGAAAGGGTTTTCTCTGTTAAAAGTAACCTGATGTGACGAGATCTCACTCGCCGTCACCGCACGGCTGCCCTATAATCCCCCGCTCTTACAAGGGTTATTACTGTGATTGTGAAACGTCCCGTTACTCGTACCATTGCGCGCGCACTCAGCGTGATTGTGCTGCTGTCGCTATTGACCACCGGGCTGGCGCTGATGACGCTCTCCAGCAGCCTGCGCGATGCCGAAGCGGTGAATGTCGCCGGATCGCTGCGCATGCAGATTTACCGTCTGGCATGGGACAGCACGCGCGATCCGCAACAGTTGAATCATCACATCCAACTCTACCGGCAAACGCTGGAATCCCCGGCGCTGCAGCATCTGGAGCGCGCGTGGGTACCGCTTGAAGTGAGTAGCCGCTATCGCTATCTGCGTCACAGCTGGCCGATGCTGCAGGAAACGTTGCAGCCCAAGCGGGCACAAATCTACCAGCAGCGTGTCGCGGGCTACGTCAGCGAGATCGACCGCTTCGTGCTGGCATTACAGCATTATGCTGAACTGAAGATGCATCTGGTGGCCGCCAGCAGCCTGTTCGGTTTTCTGGCGATTGTGGCGCTGGCGTTGTGGACGATTCGCTTTATCCGCCGCAACGTGGTGCGACCGCTCAACGCGCTGGTGACCGCCAGCCAATATGTTGAGCAGGCGAATTTCGCTTTTCCGCCGCTGCCGGTGCAACAGCCGAATGAACTGGGCGTGCTGGCGCAGGCATTTACTACCATGGCGGAACGGCTGCATTCGCACTATCGCCTGCTGGAGTGCGCGGTGCGTGATAAAACCGAAGATCTCACCCAGGCCAATCGCACACTTTCTCTACTGTATGAAAGCTCACAAATTCTCACCAGCAGCCCACCCAATCCCGAACTGTTTCAGGGATTGCTGCGTCTGGTACAGCGCCGTGAAGCGCTGACGGTGCTGAAAATTGTCAGCGAAGGGATTGAGTTTCAGGCCGGTGTGGCAACGGATGAGGTGAGCTGGCAGCGTTTGCCGTTGATGCAGGAAGAGCAGCGGCTGGGCGATCTGTGCTGGCAAACCCACCGCGCACCGCCCGCCGACGAACTGATGCAGAGCCTGGCGAACATGCTGGCGCGCGCACTGTGGATTTGGCAGACGCAAAAGCAGTATCAGCAGATGCTATTAATAGAAGAGCGCGCCACCATTGCCCGCGAACTGCACGATTCGCTGGCGCAGTCGCTCTCTTTCCTGCGCATCCAGCTGGCGCTGCTGCGACGCAATGTCGATGGGTCGCAACCGCAGGCGCTGGCGATTATCGCTGATTTCGATCGCGCGCTGGCCGAAGCCTATCAGCAGCTGCGCGAACTGCTGACCACCTTCCGTCTGACCATCGAACAGGCTGATTTGGTGCAGGCGATGCAGGCGATGATTGCGCCGCTGCAGGAGCAATCGCAGGCGGCAATCGACTTCGATTATCAGCCCGGCTTGCAGATGCTGGATGCGCAGCAGCAAGTGCATGTGCTGCAGATTGCGCGCGAAGCGCTGCTCAACGCGATTCGCCATGCGCAGGCGCACAATATTCAGATTCACTATCAGCGTGTCGCTGATGAGGACCACTTACTGACAATCGAAGACGATGGCTGCGGCATCAGCAGCCTCGAAGAGCCGCCAGGGCATTATGGTCTCACCATCATGGCGGAGCGCGCCGCGCGGTTATCCGGCACGCTGATGATTACCCCGCAGGCGCAAGGCACGCGCGTCACGCTGCGTTTTCCACCGCGCCCGACGCACCGGTTGAGCTGACAGATTATAGAGCGCACCTGCTGTAGCGGCGCGATTCATCGCGTAATAAACTGCGCCGCTACGGCAGATGCGTTAATGAAAGAAAGTTGCCTTTGATACTGGAGATATTATGGCTAACCCTTCCCTGACTATTATGATCGTTGACGATCATCCACTGATGCGCCGTGGTATTCGCCAGTTGCTGGCGCTGGAGCCCCGGCTGGACGTGGTAGCGGAAGCCAATAATGGCACTGAAGCGCTGGCCGAAGCACGCCGTTTATCGCCGGATGTCATTCTGCTGGATCTCAACATGAAAGGCATGTCCGGGCTGGACACGCTGAAAGCGCTGCGTAACGAAGGCATCGCCGCACGGATTCTGGTGCTGACGGTTTCCGATGCGCGCAGTGATATTTATGCGATGGTGGATGCTGGTGCCGATGGCTATCTGCTCAAGGACAGCGAACCCGAACTACTGCTGGCGCAAGTGATGCGCGGCGCTAAAGGTGAAAACGTGTTTAGCGAGGTGGTGGCCGATTATCTGGCGACGCGCCAGCCGACGACAAATCCGTTCAAACAGCTCACCGAACGCGAACTGGATGTGCTGCAGGAAGTGGCGCGTGGCTTATCGAATAAGGAAATTGCTGCCACCTTGCATATCTCCGAAGAGACGGTAAAAGTGCACATTCGCAACTTGCTGCGTAAGCTGGATGTCCGTTCGCGCGTTGCCGCTACGGTACTGTGGCTCGAAAGCCGACATCTGTAGTCGCGCACAAAAAACCGTCACTATATTTACACTTTCTCCATAATTTACTCACGATTCTCTAATTTGTGCCGCGTAGAGTGTCTGCAGCAGGAGTCTTTCGAGAGAGCAGTTTGCACTCCGCCAGCGTGACGCCGTCCGCGCATCGCGCTCATCATAATAAAAGTAAAAAATACGCAGTTGAGGAGTGTCGGTTTCATGTCGAATTTCTTTATCGACCGGCCCATTTTTGCCTGGGTTCTGTCTATTCTGCTCTGCCTGTGCGGTACGTTGGCGATCGTCTCGCTACCGGTTGAGCAATATCCCGACCTCGCGCCGCCTAACGTGCGTATCACCGCCAACTATCCCGGCGCATCCGCGGAAACGCTGGAAAACACCGTTACGCAAGTTATCGAACAGAACATGACCGGCATCGATAATTTGATGTACATGTCCTCCAACAGCAGCAACACCGGCCAGGCCCAGATCACCCTCACCTTTACCGCGGGCACCAATCCCGACGAAGCGCGCCAGCAGGTGCAAAACCAATTGCAAAGTGCACTGCGTAAACTGCCCGTGGCGGTACAGTCACAAGGTGTGACGGTGAATAAAACCGGTGACAGCAATATTCTGATGATTGCCTTCGTCTCTACCGACGGAAGCATGGACAAACAGGATATTTCAGATTACGTCGCCAGTAACATTCAGGATCCGCTCAGCCGTGTTGATGGTGTCGGCCAGGTGGATGCTTACGGCTCGCAATATGCGATGCGTATCTGGCTCGATCCCAACAAGCTGATTGCCTACGCGCTGACCACCGAAGACGTGGTGAGCGCGATTGAATCGCAAAATGCGCAGGTAGCGGTGGGTCAGGTAGGCGGATTGCCGTCGGTGGACAAGCAAGCGCTCAACGCCACGGTGAATGCGCAGTCGATGCTGCAAACCCCGGCGCAGTTCAAAGCAGTGACGCTGAAAACCAACAGCGACGGCTCGGTGGTGACGCTCGGCGATGTGGCGGATGTGGCGATGGGCGCGGAAAAATATGACTTCCTCAGCCGCTACAATGGTCAGGCGGCATCGGGGCTCGGCATTAAGCTGGCTTCCGGCGCCAATGAGATGAACACCGACAAACTGGTGCGTGAGCGTATTGCTGAGCTGTCGCATTACTTCCCTCACGGGCTGGAAGCCAAAGTCGCTTACGAAACCACGCCGTTTGTTAAGGCCTCGATTAAAGACGTGGTGAAGACCCTGCTGGAAGCGATCCTGCTGGTGTTCCTTGTGATGTATCTGTTCCTGCAAAACTTTCGTGCCACGCTAATTCCAACTATCGCCGTGCCGGTGGTGCTGCTCGGCACCTTTGCGGTGCTCTACGCCTTCGGCTACAGCATCAACACCCTGACGATGTTCGCCATGGTGCTCGCCATCGGCTTGCTGGTGGATGACGCTATCGTGGTGGTGGAAAACGTCGAGCGCATCATGAGCGAGGAAGGTCTGTCGCCGCGCGCCGCTACGCGTAAATCGATGGGCCAGATTCAGGGCGCGCTAGTCGGCATTGCGCTGGTGCTGTCGGCGGTGTTTGTGCCGATGGCGTTCTTTGGCGGGACCGTCGGCGCCATCTATCGCCAGTTTTCGATCACTATCGTTTCGGCGATGGTGCTGTCGGTATTGGTGGCGATGATTCTGACGCCCGCGCTCTGTTCCACGCTGCTGAAACCGCTGGAGCGAGGCCATCATCACGGTCGTCGTGGCTTCTTCGGCTGGTTTAACCGCACCTTCAACGCCAGCGCAGAACGTTACGAGCGCGGCGTCGCCAAAATTTTGCGTAAAGGCGGCCGCTGGCTGCTGCTCTATCTGGCGATTATCGGCGTGATGGCGTTCCTGTTTATTCGTCTGCCCACCTCGTTCCTGCCGCTGGAAGATCGCGGCGTGTTCCTGACGCAGGTGCAATTGCCGGCCGGTTCGACGCTGCAACAAACCTCGGACGTGGTGGCGAAGGTCGAGAATTATTATATGACCCAGGAGAAAGACAATGTGGTTTCGGTGTTCTCCACCATCGGAGCGGGTCCTGGCGGTAACGGTCAAAACGTCGCGCGCCTGTTCGTTCGCTTGAAAGATTGGGAGGAGCGTCCGGGCAGCGATCGCACCTCTTTCGCCATCATCGAGCGTGCGACAAAAGCCTTCCACACGATCAACGAAGCGCGCGTTATCGCCAGCAGCCCGCCCGCGATTACCGGCATGGGCAGTTCGTCGGGCTTCGATATGGAGTTGCAGGATCACGGTGGCATCGGCCACACGCGACTAATGGCAATGCGCGATAAGTTACTGGAGATGGCTGACAGCAATCCGGCGCTGTCACGCGTACGTCACAACGGCCTCGACGACAGTCCGCAGTTGCAGATTGATGTCGACCAGCGCAAAGCGCAGGCGCTTGGTGTGTCGCTGGACACCATCAATGACACCTTAACCACCGCGTGGGGCTCAACCTACGTTAATGACTTCCTCGATCGCGGTCGCGTGAAGAAAGTCTACGTGCAGGCGGCGGCAGAGTTCCGCATGCTGCCGGAAGACGTGAATAAGTGGTATGTGCGTAACAACAGCGGCAGCATGGTGCCCTTCTCTGCCTTCGCCACCAGCCATTGGCAAACCGGTTCACCGCGTCTGGAGCGCTACAACGGTTACTCTGCGCTGGAGATTGTCGGTGAAGCGGCGAACGGCGTCAGCAGCGGTACCGCGATGGACGAGATGGAGAAACTGGTTGGGCAGCTGCCGCTGGGCGTAGGCTTCCAGTGGACCGGCG
The DNA here is from genome assembly GCF_028048155.1 of Pantoea leporis. NCBI lineage: Bacteria > Pseudomonadati > Pseudomonadota > Gammaproteobacteria > Enterobacterales > Erwiniaceae > Pantoea > Pantoea leporis. Next base: position 151,211 of record NZ_JALMEU010000010.1, on the reverse strand, counting down.
CCTCCTATCAGGAACGTTTGTCCGGTTCTCAGGCGCCGGCGCTGTATGCGATTTCGCTGCTGGTGGTATTCCTGTGTCTGGCGGCGTTGTATGAGAGCTGGTCGATTCCATTCTCAGTGATGCTGGTGGTGCCGCTCGGCGTGGTGGGCGCGCTGGTGGCAACCTGGATGCGCGGGCTGGAGAACGATGTCTATTTCCAGGTGGGCTTGCTCACGGTGATTGGCTTGTCGGCGAAGAATGCCATTTTGATTGTCGAGTTCGCCAATGAGATCAACAGTAAAGGCCGCGAGCTGATGGAGTCTACGCTGGAGGCTTCGCGTCAGCGTCTGCGCCCGATCCTGATGACTTCGCTGGCGTTTATCTTCGGGGTACTGCCGATGGCCATCAGCAGCGGTGCCGGTTCCGGCAGCCAGCACGCGGTGGGTACCGGCGTGATGGGCGGGATGATTTCCGCTACCGTGCTGGCGATTTTCTTTGTGCCGCTGTTCTTTGTGGTGGTACGCCGCCGCTTCCCGCTGAAAGAGAAGCCGCACGATTAAGCAGGCCATTGCGCCGCTAAGGCTTGTGCGGACATCAGGTTCCGCGCATATCAAGTGCACACACTTGTCGCGGCGTGATATATCGCGCGCGGTTAAATGAATAAAAAAGCCGCCATGAACATCCATGGCGGCTTTATTGTTGTGTGTGGTAAGAATTACAGCAAGTTGGGAAGTGCCCTGCTTTTCTCTTCACGCGTTACTTACGTAACATCGCTTCGATGAATTCTTTCCAGTTTCCCATTTCGGTGTCGACCATAAAACCCTCTCTTATTGTAGCGGCAATTCTACGCCGTTTTTTTCTGGTGGTGAATACGTTTCCACCTGTTATCACTATCGGCAAAAGCGTAGAAAAGCTTCAATCTGTTGAAATTGCGTACTGACGCACATTTCAGCAACTCTATAATGCGGCAGGAAAAATGGCTGAATTAAATCGGGTAGCAGAAATCTGCGTTTAGGATAATCCTTAGTGGCTTAATGATGTCGCAGGCAATTATTAGGTGCGTAAGTGAAAGCGCTTCCTGGCCCTAAGTAATAAAATTTATAACGGCTTAAAGGTCATGAAAAATGGGTGAATAAGGCCGGCTTTCACCGTCAGCGCTCACAGCCCTTAGAGCGCTGTGGTAAACTCGCGCTTTATTTTTTACTCAACGGGAATAAGCGATGACAGCGCAGTGGGTGATGTACGGAATTAAAAATTGCGACACGATTAAAAAAGCACGCAACTATTTAGCGTCTTCCGGTATCGACTACTGTTTTCACGACTATCGCGTGGAGGGCATTGACGACGCGCTGCTGCAATCGTTTATCGATCAACTCGGTTATGAGGCGCTGCTGAATACGCGCGGTACCACGTGGCGCAAGCTGCCGGAAGCCGAACGCGACGCGGTAAACGATGCCGCCAGCGCCAAAGCGGTGATGCTGGCGCAGCCTGCCATCATCAAGCGTCCGGTGTTAGCCGCGCCGAATGGCGATCTGCTGGTCGGCTTCAAAGATTCCCTTTATTCCGCCTTTATCCAGGAGAAGTCATAATATGTTCTGTCCGGTTATTGAGCTGGCTCAGCAGCTTATCCGTCGCCCGTCACTCAGCCCGGATGATGCCGGTTGTCAGGCGCTGCTGATTACGCGTCTGGAAGCCATCGGCTTCACGGTTGAGCCAATGCACATTGGCGATACGCTGAACTTTTGGGCGACGCGCGGCCAGGGCGAAACGCTGGCGTTTGCCGGTCATACCGATGTGGTGCCGCCGGGCGACGCCAACCGCTGGATCAGCCCGCCGTTTGAACCCAGCATCCGCGACGGCATGCTGTTTGGCCGCGGTGCCGCCGATATGAAAGGTTCGCTGGCGGCGATGGTGGTGGCAGCGGAACGCTTTGTGGCCGCTAATCCGCAGCATAAAGGTCGTCTGGCGTTTCTGATTACCTCCGATGAAGAAGCCAGCGCGGTTAACGGAACGGTGAAAGTGGTTGAGCGCTTGATGGCGCGCAACGAACGCATGGATTATTGCCTGGTCGGCGAACCGTCGAGCACCGAGATTGTGGGTGACGTGGTGAAGAATGGCCGTCGCGGCTCGATGACCGCGAATCTCACTATTCATGGCGTGCAGGGCCACGTAGCCTATCCGCATCTGGCGGATAATCCGGTGCATCGCGCCATGCCGGCGCTGAATGAGCTGGTAGAAACCGTGTGGGATGAAGGCAACGAATTCTTCCCGCCGACCAGCATGCAGATCGCCAACGTGCAGGCCGGAACCGGCAGCAACAACGTGATTCCTGGCGAATTCTTTGTGCAGTTCAACTTCCGTTTCAGCACGCAGTTGACCGATCAGATGATTAAAGATCGCGTGGCGGAGCTGCTCGATCGTCATCAGCTGCGCTATACGCTGGAGTGGAATGTTTCCGGCCAGCCATTCCTGACATCACGCGGTAAGCTGGTGGATGCCGTGGTGAACGCTGTGGCGCACTATAATGAAATTAAGCCGCAGTTGCTAACTACCGGCGGCACCTCCGATGGGCGCTTCATTGCGCGCATGGGTGCGCAGGTGGTGGAACTGGGCCCGGTGAACGCCACCATTCATAAGATCAATGAGTGCGTGAAAGCGTCAGATTTGCAGATGCTGAGCCGTATGTATCAGCGCATCATGGAACAGCTGATCGCCTAAGCGCGAAAGGAGAAAGGGGATGGAATTCTTTAAAGAGTACTGGTGGATCCTGGTGATCCTGCTGATGGTTGGTATTTTGATGAACGTTTACAAAGACCTAAAACGTATCGACCATAAAAAATTCATGGACAACAAACCGACGTTACCGCCGCATCGTGATTTCAACGATAAATGGGATGACGAGGACGACTGGCCGAAAAAGAAATAATCGTCATATCGCAAACGGCGCGATAACTCGCGCCGTTACGCATCCTGCTACATCATCATCACCACATCATCATCGCCCGGCTTCGCACCGCTTAGCGCCTCATCGAAGTAACGACGCGGCACGGTATAACGCAGATGATTCAGCGCCAGTTCCATGCTGCGATCGTTAATCGCGTGCGGTAAATCTTCCACCACATCCAGTGTGACATCGCCGCCCAACGAAATCAGACGTTGCTTCGCCTCTTCGGCGTGCTGCAGCGGGATCTGTTCGTCGTAATCGCCATGAATCAGATGAATGGTATTGCGCGTGCTGGCCCGCAACGGCAACGTGGCATAGCGGCCGCTGAACACAATCGCGCGTCCCGCCAAATCCGGCTGCGCTTTCATGCCTTCCAGCACCATGATGCCGCCCTGGGAAAAGCCCACCAGCGCCGTGGCTTCGGCACGCACGCCGCTCTCTTGCTGCCAGTGACGCACCGATGCCACAAACTCTGGCATGATCGCATCCACGCCCTGCTGTTCCGAACGATCGTGCGGCGGAATATCGGCAAACCACTGACGTCCTTGCGGCACGCTGCCCGCGTAAGGTGCGCCGACCGACACCACCAGCGCTTGCGGGAACGCTTTCGCGAACCAGCTACCAATCTGCGCCATCGAATCCGGGTTGTCGTTGATGCCGTGATACAGCAGAAACAGCTGTGCTGCACTGCTGGGTTGCTGAACAATTACATATCGTAGTGCCATAAGATCCTCCTCAAATCACTATACTCCGCTGCTGGCACAGAGATATCGGGAAAATTTGAACGAGATAATGGATTTATTGCAATGAACGCAGCCGCTGCGCCGCGTCGGGATTGAGGCGAATCAGTGCTGCGCCAGCTTCCGATCGCAGCTGGTTTATCAAGGCTTTACGCCCGCTGAGACCGGCATGTTGCGCGGCATCGGTTAGCGTCTGTTTTTGCAGCAGGATGGCATTCAACAACGGTGAAGGAGACTGGCGCACCAGCCGCTGTAGCGCCGCGTAGCTGGCTTCGAACGGGCGCTGCGCCCAGGCAAAGCCGGCCAGCAGCGCCCAGTCATCCTCGTTTAGCTGCTGGCTGGCATCGCTTACCAGCGTTAACGGTAAATCTATAATCGCTTGCAGCCACAGCCAATCACGCGCCAGGCGCTGCGCTGCCTGCTGTTGTAGCACTTCACCTGCCGCAGAGATTGCCAGCAGCGCCATCGCGGCATAGCAGCCGCTGCTGGCTTCGCGCTGCGAGCCAATCCGCACCAGCGTAAAACCGCAGACGCGCCAGAAGCGCCACAAGGATTCGGTGTAGCCGAAACTCACCGAGAGATAATCACAATTCTGCGCCTGCTGACGTGCGGTGGCCACCAGCGCTTTGCCGATCCCACGCTGACGCTGTAACGCCTGCACCGCAATCCGGCTAATGCGCAGTGAGCGCAGCGTTGCCGCCTGCGCGAAACCGGCATGGGCCGCCAGCGATTGCGCCACCAGATTGCCACGCGGCCGACGATGACCGGCCCACACCGCGTCAGCCAATGACTGATCCAATCCGCCCTCTTCCACCAGCCACAACGCGCCGGTTACCTGTTCGGCTGCACCCGCCAACCAAAAACGCATGCCGGGCGCATCCAGCATGCGCCGTAAATCCAGTGGCGAAGTGCGATAGTGCGCACTGGCAAGCAGGCGATAGCCCGCTTCCAGCGCCGTTATGTTGTGTTCCGGCGTTGCCGGATAAATGGCGATCTCACCGCTTGCGCGGCTCTCCTGCGCATCTTCAAACAGCAACGCCTGGCTGAGCCATTGCTCCAGCGGATCGTTCGGCGACCAGCGCAACGGCTCGTCGAGCTGGAAGAGGCGCACATCCGGCAAGGTGGCGCAGAAGCGCAGCATAAAGCCGCGTCCGGTGCCTTCGTAACCTTGCACGGTGGTGATAAGCAGCACGCGCGGGAAACGTTGCACCAGCTGTTGCAGGATGGGCGCGGGAATGGCGGCCGCTTCATCGACAATCAGCCACTGCGCCTGAGGCGTCGCTTCCTGCGCGAGAACGGCATCGGGCGCCATGAAACTGAAATGCTCACCTGCAAACGCTGCCAGCACCGCCGTGGAGACTTTGGCCGGCGCCGTGACTAAACAGTGTTGATTGCGCTGCGCTAGCATGCCGGCCAACGCCGATTTGCCGCGACCGCGCGCGGCGGTGATCACTGCCACGCCCGGCGGCATCGCTTCAAGCTGTTCAAGGATTTGCATCTGCTGCTGCGGCGCCTGACAGCGCCAGTTGGGCAGATGCGTTTCCACAGGATAACGCACCGCTTGATGCTGACGTTGCAACATCACCTGCGCGTCTTGCCGCATCAGGGATTGCAGATGGTGGATAAAGTGCGGCGTGGCGATCGGTTCAGCGACATCCGCCCAGCGCAAGCTGTCGGCATCGGTTTGCCTGGGCCAGCTTTCCCAATCAGGCGTTAACAGCAATAACCAGCTGCCCGCGCGTAAGGTTCCGGCCAGTGCTGCAAAAGCTTCGGCGTGAAAACCGCGGCGGGCATCAAATATCGTATGCTGGAATTCACGCCCCAGCAAGGTGCGTAAAGCCGCGGGCGCAACGGCGTGCGGGAAATCGGCGCTGTCGCTCACCGTCAGCCAGTCGCCGGGCAGCGCGGTGTGCCAACCTGTGGCCTGCTGCTGCGCCCACTCCGCATCACCCGCTATCACGCAAAGGCGGCGAATGCCTGCACGCTGCATCGCCGCCGCTTGTTCAACCAGGGAGATCACTTGCTAGCGAAGGTGTTGCACTGGCCAGGATCGCCGCTATCGAAACCGCGTTTCAGCCAGGTGTAACGCTGCTGAGAGGTGCCATGGGTGAAGCTATCCGGCACTACGCGGCCCTGACCTTTCTGCTGCAGACGATCGTCGCCAATCGCTTCAGCTGCGTTGAGTGCTTCCTGCAGATCGCCCACTTCCAGAACGTTTTGCTGCTCCATGTAATGGCCCCAAACGCCGGCGAAGCAATCCGCCTGCAGCTCCATTTTCACCGACAGCTGATTCGCCTGCGCCTGGCTCGCGCCCTGCTGCATCTGACGCACTTTTGGCTCAATGCCCAGCAGCTTTTGAACGTGATGCCCCACTTCATGCGCAATCACGTAGCCTTGCGCAAAGTCGCCACCGGCACCGAGTTTGGTTTTCATGTCATCGTAGAATGACAAATCGATATACACGGTTTGATCGGCAGGACAGTAAAACGGCCCCATCGCCGATTGGCCAGTGCCGCAGTTGGTGCGCGTTGCCCCGCGATACATCACCAGCTTCGGCGGCACATACTGTTTGTTCATCTGCTGGAACAGCTTGCTCCAGGTATCTTCGGTGGTTGCCAGAATCACCGAGGTGAATTTGGCATCTTCGTTGCTCTGCGCGGTGTTTACCTGACGCTGCTGCGACGTTGGCGCGACACTGCCGCCGCCGCCTTCCAATAACGCGGTGAGGTCGTAGCCGTAATAGCCGGCAACAGCGACCACCACCAGCAAGATAAGGCCGCCTTTGCCGCGTGGAATGCGGATTTGCCGTCCCCCGCCGCCGCCAAGGCCAGGTGAATCATTGCGTCGATCTTCTACATTGTCGCTTTCACGACGCCCTTGCCAGCGCATGGTCTAACTCCTTTAAACATGTTTGGCATGATTTTAGTTGGCGGTAGCGGTAAGCACCAGTGTTGTAGTGACAGCACGGTAAGAATGAGAGAAACGGTGTGATAAAGGAGGAAGGAATTTGTAGGGGCGCGATTTATCGCGCAATGTCTGGAAGGTGCACCGACCGTAAAAGAGCGCGATAAATCGCGCCGCTACGGGCCGGTGCAAACAGGACTTAATCCAGCTTCACACCCAAACGCTGTGCAACTTCTTCGTACGCTTCAACCAAGCCGCCAAGGCTCTGACGGAAACGGTCTTTGTCCATTTTATCCATGGTGTTTTTGTCCCACAGACGCGCGCCATCTGGCGAGAACTCATCACCCAGCACCACTTCGCCGTTGAACAGACCAAACTCCAGCTTGAAGTCGACCAGGATCAAACCTGCGTCATCAAACAGTTTACTCAGCACATCATTGGCTTTGAAGGTCAGCTCTTGCATGCGTGCCAGATTCGCTTTGCTCACCCAGCCGAAGGTTTCGCAATAGGATTCGTTGACCATCGGGTCGTGTTTGGCGTCATCTTTCAGGAAGAGATCAAACAGCGGTGGATTGAGCACAATGCCCTCTTCCACACCCAGACGTTTTACCAGCGATCCTGCCGCTCGGTTGCGCACCACGCACTCCACCGGCACCATCTCCAGCTTTTTCACCAGCGCTTCGTTATCTGACAGCAGCGCTTCCATCTGGGTCGGAATGCCCGCTTCCTGCAATTTGGTCATGATGAAATGGTTAAACTTGTTGTTTACCATTCCTTTGCGATCAAACTGCTCGATTCGTGCACCGTCTCCTGCTGACGTATCGTTGCGGAATTCAAGTACCAGCAGATCCGGATTATCGGTGCTGTATACGGTTTTCGCTTTACCGCGATACAACTCAGCTCGCTTTTGCATCTTGTTAACTCCAAACATGAAAGAACCCGTGTTCAGCGGTGTTTCACCGCGCGCCGATTGCGTGACGCAATCGTTTACTTCGCCGGGCGCTATTATGCCAAATCCAAAACAAAAAGGCCGGAGAATCTCCGGCCCTTTGGCAATTTATTTCAGCGCACCTTGAATCACCTGCACCAGCGCGTCGTTCTGCGCCTGGGTTAGCACGTGACCTTTCGGATCGATGAACTGCAGACTGCTGCGGTTATCCAGATCGCCAACCTGCAACTTGTAATCGCCGTTGGGCAGTTCTGGATCTTTGGCGCCAATCTGATCCCACACGCCGCTGCCCGGCTGTTTGTAGGTCACTTTCAGGCTGCCCTGCGAACGGTTGTCATCCGTGATTTCCATGCCCACGCGTTTCAGCGCCGCTGGCAAACGCTGCCAGGTGACGTTAAACGGTGCGCGCAGAATCAACAGCGGTAAACCGGTGTCATCCGCGCCGCTCTGCACATCAATCTGTCCGGTGGCACGGTTGGCCGCCGCATCCTGGCTGGCAGAATCGACTTTATCCAGACCGGTGCTGATGTCGTTCAACATCTGGCCGGTATAGCGTTGAATCTGTGCCGGAGAAGTAACGGCTTGACCAGACTGCTGCAGTTCCAGCAAACGTACGGTCAGCACTTGCTGATAGCTCTGATTCTGCACGCTGATCTGATAGCGACCGCGATACTGGTTATCTTCGTCAGCACGGTTCCACTGCACCCAATCGGTGGTCAGCTGTTGCGAAGCGTCATCACGCTGGGCAATCGGGAACTTGTAAGACTGAATCACACCCACAACCTGCGACCAGATAGAACCGCGGCTGCTTTCCACGGCCAGCACGCCCGTGTTACCGGTGAACTGCGCACGCGTGCCGTTCAGCAGCGCCAGCGGCTGGGCTGGCGGACGAATATCCAGCTCTTTACCAATCGCGCCTTTCGCCACGCTGTGCGGAACATCGTAATCCCCATTCTGCAACGGCAGAATCATGCCCGCGGGGGCTTTTAAATCATGCAGCTCAGGCGCCTGCAGGTAAGATTCATCCCCGCTGACCTGGCGCTTATAACGCTGATCGTTGGAACACGCTGTGAGCAGCATCAGGGTGGAAAGGCCCACTACCGTTGCCAGCGTCGAGCGCTTAACTGAATAACTCATTGATTCTCCCTAAATTATCGCAGACCCGCTTTAATCAACGCTTGCGCCGTTTTCGTCTGACCAGCTTCGGTCAGTGGCGTCATTGGCAAGCGCAGCGTGTCATCCGCGATTAATCCTAGCTGTTTTGCTGCCCATTTCACCGGGATTGGATTGGGTTCACAGAAAAGCGTCTGGTGCAGGTGCATCAGACGCTGATTCAGGCGACGCGCTTCGGCGAATTTGCCCTGTTGCGCTAAGGCACAGAGTTCAACCATTTCACGCGCTGCAATGTTAGCCGTGACCGAAATTACGCCTTTGCCGCCCAGTTGCATGGAGTCCAGCGCCGTAGCGTCATCGCCGCTGACGATGATGAACTCATCATTAACCAGCTCTTGGATCTGTGAGACACGCGATAAGTTCCCGGTGGCCTCTTTGATTCCGATAATATTTTTAATTTCGGCCAGACGCGCGACGGTTTCCGGCAGCATGTCGCAACCGGTACGCGAAGGAACGTTATACAGCATCTGCGGCAGATCGGTACTTTCCGCAATAGCTTTAAAGTGCTGGAACAGACCTTCCTGCGTCGGACGGTTGTAATAAGGCGTGACCGTTAAACAGCCCACCACACCGCTGCCGGTAAAGCGTTTGGTCAGAGAGATGCCTTCAGCCGTGGCATTTGCGCCGGTGCCGGCGATAACCGGAATACGGCCATCCGCCAGTTCCAGGGTTTGCATAACCACATCACCGTGCTCGTCATGACTGAGCGTGGCAGATTCGCCGGTGGTGCCAACAGAAACAATCGCCGCGGTGCCGCTGGCAACATGATAATCAATCAGTTTTTTCAAACTTTCGCGGCAGACATTACCTTTTTCATTCATTGGCGTAATGAGCGCAACAATACTTCCGGTGAACATGGGCTATCCCCTCGACAAACAAGTGCCTCATGTTACGTTTTACATTGAAAGAAAAGCAAGCGAGCCACGCCATTCCCGCGCTTGTCAGCAGTTTTTTTTATGTTTACCTTATAGTTATTAGCGAACGTACAGGAAATGCCATTTTGTCGCAGTCACAGCCTCACCATCTGGTGATCACCGCACTGGGCGTTGATCGTCCGGGTATCGTCAATACCATTACCCGTCACGTTAGCAGCTGCGGCTGCAATATCGAGGACAGCCGTTTAGCGATGCTGGGCGATGAGTTCACTTTTATTATGCTGCTGTCCGGTAGCTGGAACGCGATCACCCTGATTGAATCGACGCTGCCGATGAAAGGTGCCGAGCTGGAGTTGCTGATTGTAATGAAGCGCACCAATGCGCGCGCCACGCCACCGATGCCCGCCACCGTGTGGGTGCAGATTGAAGTGCCGGATTCACCGCATATCATTGAGCGCTTCACCGATCTGTTCGATAAACATCAGATGAACATTGCCGAACTGGTGTCCAGAATTAAACCGGCGCAGGATGGCGTGGCACCGACGCTCTATATTCAAATAACGGCGCACAGCCCGGCCAATCAATTCAGTGCGCCCATCGAGCAGGCTTTCAATCAGCTGTGCGAAGAACTGCATGCACAAGGCTCAATTCGTCTTTATAGTGTCACCGACGATGCTAATAGCACCGTTTAATCAGGCTCCGGGTTATTTCGCCACACACTCTGCCGCTGCGGCAAACCGTGTGGTGAAATAACCCTGACGGTAAACACCACCTGGCACTTTTGCTCTTGATGGTGTATTACCCACAGCATGTAAAAAAATGGAGAGTTGTGATGAATCCACTGAAAGCCGGTGATACCGCACCGAAATTTAGTTTGCCCGATCAGGACGGCGAACAAGTAAATTTGGCCGACTTCCAGGGACAGCGCGTTCTGGTCTATTTCTATCCGAAAGCCATGACGCCGGGTTGCACCGTGCAGGCTTGCGGTCTGCGCGATAACATGGATGAGTTGAAAACTGAAGGCGTTGTTGTGCTGGGTATCAGCACCGACAAAGCGGAGAAGCTGTCACGCTTTGCCGATAAAGAGCTGCTGAACTTCACGCTGTTATCGGATGAAGATCATCAGGTGTGCGAGCAGTTTGGCGTCTGGGGCGAGAAAACCTTTATGGGCAAAACCTATGACGGCATTCACCGCATCAGCTTCCTGATTGATGCCAACGGCAAAGTTGAGAAAGTGTTCGACGATTTCAAAACCTCCAATCACCACGACATCGTGCTGGATTATCTGAAGTCAGCCTGAGGTAAACGGGTGCGCAGGCCGCACCCGGAGCGTTAATGCGTAATGCTGCTGACCAACGCATCCTGACCGGAAATCATCACGCAGTTGCGTCCGGCATTTTTCGCCTGATAAAGCGCGGCATCGGCCTGCTTGAGGCTCTGCTCCTGCGAACCACTTTCCGGCTGCCAGTCGGCAATGCCCACCGACAGCGTGACATTGCCAACCTGATCAATCCAGTTTTCTGCAATGCTGATGCGCACGCGCTCGGCCAGAATGCGTGCGTCTTCCACCGACGTCGCAGGCAGCAACATCAGGAACTCTTCCCCGCCGTTACGGCACACCACATCGGTTTGACGGGCGCTGCTGCGTAAGGTTCGCGCCACATGTTTAATCACCTCATCGCCAACGTCATGACCGAAGGTATCGTTGACCCGTTTGAAGTGATCGATATCCAGCGCCAGCACCGAGAACGGTTGGCGCATGGTGGCGAAGTAGTCGAGCACCGCGCTCAGGCCACGCCGGTTAAGCAGATTGGTCATGGGATCGCTCTGCACTTCCGATTTCAGGCGACCAATCTTATCCTGCACTAAACCAATACCGGTGAGCAGCGCGCGTTTGACCTGCGCCGCTTCGAAATACCAGGCGCGAATGCCGCCAATCTCGTTCGACACGCCCTGGGAATCCATCTGGCTGGCTTTGCGCGCCAGTTGCCACAGCGGCAGCGCAATCAGACGCGCCAGAATCACCGCCACCAGCAAGGTCAGCAGCGCAAATGGCACCGAGTTTTTCAACACTTTCAGCAGCAAGCCGGTGAGCGGCGCCAGCGTCACATCGGTGGGTTTCAACGCCACCACCATCCAGCCGGTGGTGGGCACGATGGCGTAACCGGCCAGCTTAGGCACGTTCTCTTCCGTCAGTTGCACTTCACCGTTGGTTTTCTCCTCGCGTTGGCGATCGCTAACGATGCCCGGCACGCTTTTACCAATCAGCTGGGTATTCTGGTGGTACAGCACCTGATTATTGCGATCCAGCACGTAAACATGCGTGCCATCGCGATAGAACTGCTCGCCGAGCAGCGCGTTGAGGATGCTTTTCTTCTTCAGATAGATGGTGCCGCCGACGTAGCCAAGGTAACGTCCGTCTTTGCTCCAGATCGGCCAGGAGACAAACACAATCAGATTATTGGCGGCGGAGATGCTGGGTTTGCTGACCATCGGCTGACGCTGCGCCAGCGCTTCACGCGAAGCCTGGCTGGTGAGCTGCATGCCTTTCAGCATCAGCGATTCGGGTGAAATGGCTTTCACGATGCCGTTGCTGTCCACCACCGCCACCGAGTTAAAGCTATTAGTTTGCTCACGCAGGCGATTGACTTCCTGCTGCGCCAAATCGGCATCATCAAAATCATTGCCCAGCTGCGTCGCGCTGTAGTGCAGCTGCGACTGAGCCAGCTGAAAGAAGACCTCCGTCGTCGCCGCCAGTTTAGTGGCGTAAGCGCGATTGGCTTCGAGGGTGCTTTCGATCAGGACCATACGTTGTACGCGCCAGGTGGCGTACAGCGTGTTGGCAAGTGTGATGACGATGCTGGTGATCGCCAACAGCGCGATCAGCGTGCGCAGGTCAGTTTTTGGCCGCAGGCGCGTTAGCATAGCGCACCGACCTTAGTGAATAGATTCATCGATATGTGTGCCTGACAGTCTTGTTATAGTTGGATGCACTTGCCCTGGTGAGCTAACGGGCGATTGTACACCCACAACGCAAATTGAGCACGAAGCATCCTGTCAGCCACACACAATTCTTTCTCTACGCTGGCGCTAATCGATCAAACCGTTGGCATCGTAAAACGGCCACGGACCGGGATAATCGCCGATAGCACACAAATGCGTGCTCATGCCCTGCTGCGCATGCCAGCGATGCAGCAGAAAACCGGGCGGCTCCAGCACAAAATTCGCCGGTGCATTTTCCGCGAGATCAAACGCCACCTGATGCGATACACCCGGCGCCACGCACGCCAGCGTACCGGCAAAACGCGCCTGCACCGAGCGGTGCAGATGACCGCTCAGCACGCGTTCCACCTGTGGATGGCGCTGGATAATCGCCGCCAGCGCCGCCGGATTGCGCAGCGGCTGGTTATCCATATGTTCGATGCCGCAAAGAAACGGCGGATGATGCAGCATCACCAGCGTCGGCAACTGCGGCTGGCGCTGCAACTGCTCATCAAGCCAGTGCAGCTGCGCTTCATCCACATAGCCCCACGGCTGCTGCGGCACGCTGGAATCGAGCGCCAGCAGCTGCACGCCTTTCACCTGCATCTGCCAGTTCAGGGTTGCTCCGTGCTGCAGATAGTGATGATCCGGAAACGCCGCACGCAGCGCCTGGCGATCGTCGTGGTTGCCCGCCATCAGCAGAAACGGCAGCTGCAGCTGACGCAGCGCCTGCTTTAACGTTTGATACTCTGCCGCGGTGCCGAAATCGACCAGATCGCCGGTCATCACCACCATGTCGGGGCGCGGCGCAAGGCGGTTTAGCGTCTCAATCACCCGCAGTAGCGCGGCTTGAGTGTCGACTTTTTTGTAGGATAAACGGCCGTTGGCCTTGATGTGTAAATCGCTGATTTGCGCGATGAGCGTCATTGCTTCAGACACGAATTTTTTCCTTTGGATGTTTAAGCGCGGCGGTCGCCATTTATGGCAATCGGGCCAATTAAGAAAACTGCAGCGCGGCGTCCTGCGCCAACGTCCAGCTCACCGCTTGTCCGGCATGCCAGGCTTCACGCGCGTGGCGATCCACCTGAATGGGCGTCGCCAGCCCGATGTCGATCATCAACCGCTGCGACGCGCCCAGAAAGGTGCTGGCAACAATAAAACCCTGGCGCGGATAACGCTCATCGCTGGCCAGCAGCACATCTTCCGGGCGGCAAAAGCGCTGCGGATGGCCGCGCGTATCCACATCTACGCAGTTAATCGCACCCACAAAATCGGCGACAAATTTTGACGCCGGATGCTGATAAATTTTCTGCGGCGTATCGATCTGCACCAAACGTCCCTGCTCCATCACCGCAATACGGTCGCCGAGCGCCATCGCTTCCTGCTGATCGTGCGTCACGTAAACGGCGGTGATCGCCAGCTTCTTCAGTAGCGCGCCGATCTCCAGACGCAGACGATCGCGCAGGCGCGCATCCAGCGCCGCCAGCGGCTCATCAAACAGCAGCACTTTGGGCCGCGCGGCTAACGCGCGCGCCAGCGCCACACGCTGCTTCTGGCCGCCGGAGAGTTTGTCGATGCTACGCTGCGCCAGCGCGGTGAGATCCACCAGCGCCAGCATCTCCTGTACGCGCGCTTCCCGTTCGGCACGCGCCACGCCCTGCACTTTCAGGCCGTACGCTACGTTTCCCGCCACATTGAGATTCGGAAACAGCGCGTAGTTCTGGAACACCATGCCGACGTTGCGTTTTTCAATCGGTAAGGCGGTAACGTTGCGATCGTCAAACCACACTTCGCCGCCGACATCGCAGCTCTCCAGCCCGCTGATAATGCGCAGCGTGGTGGTTTTGCCGCAGCCGGACGGCCCCAGCAGCACCAGCGTTTCGCCGGCATGCACTGTGAGATCGAGCGGTTGCAGTGCCTGATGATGATTAAAATGACGTGCGCAGCCGCGCAGCGTCACGGTAACGGCCGCAGGGTTCATGCTGCCTCCTTGTGTTGGCGCGAAACCGCGCGGTTAAGCCAGTGATTCACGGCATTGAGCATCAACAGCAGCGGCAGAATCATCAGAATGAAAATCAGCGTGTAGGCGGAACCCACTTCCAGCCGCATTGAGGCATAGCTGTCGGCAAGGCCAACCGGCAAGGTTTTGGTCAGCGGCGTGTGCAGCATCCATGTAATGTTGAATTCCCCCACCGACAGCGTGATCACCATAAACGCGCCAGCAAGAATGCCGTTGCGGCAGTTCGGCACCACCACGGTAAAGAAGCGCTGCCACAAGCTGGCGCCGAGGCTGGCCGATGCTTCTTCCAGGCGCGGCATATCCACCGCCTGCATCACCGCCAGCACCGGCCGCATCATAAACGGCAAGGTAAACAGCACGTGACCAATCAGGATGAACAGCCAGCTATCACGCAGGCCGGAAAACTGGCCGTAGAGCAGAATGATGCCAAGCGCGGTTGCCAGACCGGGCAGCGCCACCGGCAGCATCAAGCACTCTTCAATACGCTCCGCCCAGCGGCCCGGCGCTTTCAGCAATCCCCACGCAGCGGGAACGCCAATCACCAAGGTAACCAGCAGGCAGAACAGCGCGATCAGCAGCGACAGCCAGAAAGTATCGGCGTACATCTGCCACACTTGCTCCACCCACTTCAGCGTGAAGCCGCTGCGCAGGCCGATGAAATAGTTATTGGTGACGCCCGCCAGCATTGACAGCACCACCGGCACGATCATAAACAGCGCGGTGATGGCGGTGATCAGCAGTTGCAGGCTAAACAGTCCACGACGTTTCATGATTGCGCCTCCTTAGCCTGCGCCAGACGGCGCGCCAGCATCAGTGCCAGCCAGGCGAATCCACCCATCAACACTGACAGCGCGGCGGCGGTGGCGAAGTTGGCGTAGTTGGTGAACTCGCCGTAAATGGTCAGCGGTAGCACCGCCAAATCGGTGCCGAGCGTAAAGGCGGTGCCAAAAGCGCCCATGCTGGTGGCGAAGCACAGCGCGCCGCTAGAGAGCAGCGCCGGTTGCAGGCCGGGCACAATCACATCCCAGGTGATGCGCCACTGGCTGGCGCCGAGCGAACGTGCTGCTTCTTCCAGCGAGCGATCGAGTTTTTCACTGGCTGCTACCAGCGTGACGATGGCGCGCGGCAGCGAGAAATAGAGGTAACCGATAAACAGACCCGCCAGCGAATAGGCCAGCGTCCAGCGCTCATGCAGCAAACTCATACTGATTTGCGCCAGCAATCCCTGACGTCCAGCCAGCATCACCACCAGAAAACCCACCACCACGCCGGGAAACGCCAGCGGAAAGGTCAGCAACGCCAGCAAGGTGCCGCGCCCGGTAAAGCGCTGGCGTGCCAGAAAGCAGCCGACGATAGCGGCGATGAGTAACGTCACCAGCGTCACCGCCAGCGACAGCAGCACGGTGTTCAGCAGGCTCAGCAGATAGTGCGGCTGCGTGATCACCGTCCAGTAACCGCTGTGCTGGGTGCTGCGATCGTCCTGCATGCCGATTTGCAGCAGGCGGGCAAACGGCAGCAGCCAGAAAGCGCAAAAGAACAGCAGCGCGGGCAGCGTCAGCCACAACCAGCGGCTGCTCGGTTGCGTAGGTATCTGGCGGCGCGAGGCCGCCAGCGTGTCAGCCATCGACATTAACGCATCTCGCTCAGGTATGTCGCCGAGAAGGCCTTCTGCGCATCGGCCATCTGCTGATAGTTCACGGTTTGCGCACGCGCATAATCGCTGTCTGGCAGGAAGAATTTCTTAGCGTCAGCGGACACCGCCGAGGTGCGTACCGGACGCAGGAAGGCATTCGCCCAAATCGCCTGACCTTTATCCGACAACACGTAGTCGATCACTTTCTTGCCGTTGTCTGCGTGCGGCGCGTTCTTCACCAGGCTGATGACATACGGCACCGTAACCGTGCCCTCTTTCGGGATCACAAAGGCGACATTGGCGTGATCTTTATATTTGGCGCGGTAGGCGTTGAAGTCGTAGTCGAGCAGGATCGGAATCTCACCGGAGATCAGGCGCGCGTAGGCGGTCTGCTTCGGTACGATCGGCTGGTTAGCCTGGAGTTTTTTGAACCATGTCAGCGCGGGTGTGAAGTCCTGCATGTTGCCGCCCTTAGCCTGGTTGACCGCCACGGCCGCCACGTAACCGACAAAGGCGCTAGCCGGATCGAGGTAGCCAATCATGCCTTTGTATTCAGGCTTCAGCAGATCGTCCCAGGATTGCGGCACCGGCGCGCCGCCCAGCGCATCAAGGTTAACCATAAAGCCCATGGTGCCGGAGTGCAGCGCCACCCACTTGCCGTTAGGATCTTTCATTCCGGCTGGGATCTCGTCCCAATGCGCGGGCTTATAGGCGCTGATGACACCGGCGCTATCCGCCTGGATACCAAAACTGACGCCGTAATACACCACATCTGCCACCGGATTACCCTGCTCCGCCACTAGCTGCGCCAGCGCCTGGCCGGAGTTTTTGTTGTCCTGCGGCACCTGAATGCCAGTGTCTTTAGCAATGGCGTTAAGCTGGGTTCCCCAGTCCGCCCATTCGGGAGGACAGTTGTAGCAAATCGCCGTATCGGCGGCCTGCGCCAGCGAACTGAACAGCGAACCGGCGGTCAGTGCGAGCGCCCCGGCAATCATTGTGACTTTTTTCATGATGGTTCCCTGATATTGGCAATGGAAGAAAAAGAGGTTGCTGGCGCGGCGATACTGGCGCCGAGCCTTAATCGATGTGGCAGCACGCGCGTGCCGCGGCTGGCTTGTTGTAACAGCATGTCGATCGCCCCGGCGCCGAGCATGTCAGCTGGCTGGCTTACGCTCGCCAGCGACGGCGCGATGTGCTCGCCGATATCGATGCCATCAAAACCCATCACCGACAGCTGCTGCGGAATGCGCACTCCGGCGCGCACCGCCGCACCAATCAGGCTGATGGCGAGCAGATCGTTGGTGCAGATCACCGCGCTGAGCGGCGTGTCGCCACTCAGCTGCGGCTGCAGCAGCGCGAAATCAGATTGGGTATGGCTGGGCATTTCGAGTACCGGCAGCGCGCGCAATCCGGCCTGCTGCATGGCATCGCAATAGCCCTGATAGCGCAGACGGGCGCGATCCGATTGCAGCATGGGACCGGCCACCATACCGATGTGACGATGGCCGAGCTGCAGCAGGTGTTCGGTGGCTTGCTGCATCGCCTGGCGGTTATCGACGCAAATTGCGGGCCAGTGCGTGGCTTGCGGCACGTTATGCGTCAGGACAAACGGCATGCTGGCTTGATGCAGCGTATGCAGGATGGCGCTGTTGTCGGCGTCGGCGACGGTAAGAACCAAACCGGCAACGCGCTGGTTCAGCATGTGCTCCACCATCGCCGCTTCCCGCTCGGGCTGATAATCGCTGGTTGCCACCAGCAGACCGTAACCGGCGGCACGCGCCTGACGCTCCATCGCTTGCAGTTGACGGGCGAAAATCGGATTCAGCAGCGACGGCAGCAGCACGCCGAAGGTGGTTGAACTTTGGGTACGCAGTTGGCGAGCAATGTGATTGGGGCGAAAGCCGAGCTGCTCAGAGGCGCTCAACACCTTTTCCAGCGTGTCAGCTCGCAGCAGATGCGGATCAGAGAATGCGCGGGCGGCGGTAGCGCGAGAAACGCCAGCCAGTTTGGCCACGCTGATTAAATCGGACATGTTCGCCTCGTAAAGTGCCAATGAGATCGATCTCATTGGCGCTTAAAGTAGCGGCGAACTGTGACAGCAACATCGCGGATAAATGACAGCGGGATGACAGCAGCGCGAACTGCTGTCAGGCAGAAATCAGAGCATCAGGAAGGCGTAACCTTCGTTCTGTAGCGACGCCACGGTGGTGCCGCTCGACAGCGTGTGAGTGACGCGCGTGTCGATCCAGTTGCGCTCCAGCTGATGGAAAGCCACCGACTGATCGCAAATGGTCACCTTCACGCCGGCTTTTTTCAGCTCATCAATCAGCTTGAGATTGGGGTTATCGGTGCCGTAGGTTTTGCGGAACTGCTCATTATTCAACGCCGCAGGAACCGCATCGCTGTTAATCGACACCACAAATTTCAGCTGATCGAGCGGCACGCCCGCCGCGTAATAGAGGTTGGTGACGCGTGCCACGCGCTCCAGCCCAAGATTCGGCTGACGCACATCGCCTTCATTACGGTTGATCTGGAAGACGATTTTATTGCTCAACCCTGGCGTGGTGGCCGGATTGTAGTCCGGCACATTCACAAAGTGGATTTTGCCGTAACCTTCGATCGCCGGCGTGCTCCAGAAATCCGCCGGTTCACTTTTCTTGTCAGCAAATTTGTCGCTGACCTTGTCGACCAAATCGGGGAGCTGTAATACATTGCCGCCGACAAACCCTGCCAGAGCCGCAATAACGATATAGGATGCTGGACGCATTTCACTTCTCCTGTGCCTGAAATTTACATCTGTAAGAGTGCATAACCCTGATTTTCCAGCGTCGACACGGTGGTCGGGCTGGAGAGTGCATGAATCACCGATGGGTCAATCCACTCTCTCGGGAAGTGATGGAACGCCACCGACTGATCGCATACGGAAACCTTCACGCCCAACTTATTCAGTGCGCCGATCAGCGCCAGATTGGGGTTGTCCGCCTGGTAGAACTGCTGGAAATGTGCGTTATCCAGCATCGCTGGCGTGGCATCACCGGTGACCGATACCACAAAGTGCAGGTCGTCAGCGGGCACGCCCGAAGCGATATAGAGATTGACCACGCGCGCTACGCGCTCCAGTCCAAGATTTGGGCGCGTCATCTCCCCTTCACTGCGGGTAATTTGAAACACCACTTTGTTGCTTAAACCGACCACCGGTTTGAAAGCCGCATCCGGTTCGTAATGGATTTTGCCGTAGCCGTCGACGGCGGGCGTGCTCCAGAAGCCGTCGGGATCGGCGGGTGCAGAGGAGAAATGGCTGACAACACGCTGATACAGGTCATCACCTTTACTCACGGTGGCGCCAACAAAGCCACCGACAATTGCGATAAGGGCGTATGAAACTACAGAACGCATAAAAACTCTCCGGCTTACACTGCGCGTCAATTCACAGTCCGTTTGAATAAAGTGCCTTATCTATACCACAGCGTGAGCAAGGCAAAAGTCCTGTAGTGACGGGCTGTCCGACGTTTTCATTGCGTGAAAAATAATTAGCAAGGTTAATTGAAAAAGGGTTTCGATTGTCGCTTTGGCAGGAGTTGAGAAATGCGTGGCCGTGAAATTGTGATCCTAATACAGGGGGAATAAGTTTACGTGCGTTTAAAATCCGTCCGATGATAACTGTGTAGCATGCTCTGCGCGTCGTCTTCACGATTAAAAACACTGATGGATAAAGCGGGCCAACACCGCTCATTTGCCGCCGCTTTTCAGAGTAAACCTGGAAAAGTTCATGCCAAATTCAATAATTTTGAGCAACTTTACGTAACTTTAACTTTTGCGAGTGAAGAAGCCTGTTTAAATCGCGGCGTGCTATTCAATTTTTTGCTGCAATTTCGTCATGCTGTAACCTTTTTTCCATTTAAAGCTTATGAATCTTCATCGTTTGCTTGTCGCCGCAGTCTGGTTAAGATAGAGCGCGTTCCGCAAAGGGAAAAATAGTGCAGAACATTTGAACCACTTACCTGTCCAATTTCGGGTGACTTTTACAGGATCAAGGCATGTTTAACCGGTTGAAAAAATCAGTGCTGGCGGCCCTTATTCCTACGCTGCTGCTGACGCCTGCGCTGAGTGCGCGCGCTGACGTTAGTGATACGCTGCCCGACATGGGCACCACAGCAGGTTCAACGCTTTCGATTAATCAGGAACTGCAGATGGGCGACTTCTACGTGCGCCAGCTGCGCGCCAGTGCGCCTCTGATTAACGATCCGCTGTTGAATCAATACATTAACGAGCTTGGTCAGCGACTGGTGGCGCATGCCAACTCGGTGCGCACGCCATTCCACTTCTTTTTGATCCAGAACGACGAACTCAACGCCTTCGCCTTCTTTGGCGGCAACGTGGTGCTGCATTCATCGCTGTTCCGCTATACCGATAACGAAAGCCAGCTGGCGTCGGTGATGGCGCACGAAATCTCGCACGTCACGCAGCGTCATCTGGCGCGCGCCATGGAAGAGCAGCGACGCAATGCGCCGCTGACCTGGGTCGGCGCATTGGGATCGATTCTGCTGGCAATGGCCAGCCCGCAAGCCGGCATGGCGGCGTTGACCGGTACGCTGGCGGGTGCGCAGCAAGGCATTATCAGCTTTACCCAGGGCAACGAGCAGGAAGCTGACCGCATCGGTATTCAGGTTCTGCAACGCGCTGGATTCGATCCGCAAGCGATGCCGACTTTTCTGCAGAAGCTGGCGGATCAGAGCCGCTTCTCCTCCAAGCCGCCGGAAATTTTGCTGACGCACCCGTTACCCGACAGCCGACTTGCCGATGCGCGTAACCGCGCCAACCAGATGCGTCCGGTGGTGGTGCAGTCGTCGCAGGATTTCTACATGGCGAAAGTGCGCTCGCTCGGCATGTACGCCACTGGCCGCAATCAGCTGACCGATGACCTGCTGAACGAATACGCCAAAGGCAACGTGCGCGAGCAGCAGGCGGCACAGTACGGCAAAGCGATACAGTTCCTGCAGGCCAAAAGCTTTGATAGCGCCAAACGGGTGATCGCCCCGCTGCTGGCGAAGCAGCCGGATAACGTCTGGTTCCTTGATATCATGACCGACATCGACATCGGCCTGAATCAGCCGCAGCAGGCGATCGCCATGCTCAGCAGCGCCAAAGGCAGCAACAGCAATCCGGTGTTGCAGTTGAATCTGGCTAATGCCTATGTTGAAGCGAAGCAGCCCGCCAACGCCAGCCGCATCCTCAATCGCTACACCTTTGCCCATCCAGACGATGTTAACGCCTTTGATCTGCTGGCGCAGGCCTCTGCGGCGCAGGGTTTGCGCGATGAAGAACTTTCGGCGCGCGCGGAAGGTTTGGCGCTCAACGGCCAGCTCGATCAGGCGATCTCCACCTTGAGCAGCGCCAGCGCGCAAGTGCCGCTCGGCAGCCTGAAACAAGCGCGCTATGACGCACGTATCGACCAATTCCGTGAACTGCAGAAGCGTTTTAAGGTTTATCAAAAAGGATAAGAAGATGGTCAGCATTTATCACAACCCGCGCTGCAGCAAGAGCCGCGAAACGCTGGCGCTGTTGCAGGAGCGAGGTATCAAGCCCGATGTGGTGCTTTATCTTGAGACGCCGCCCGATGTCCCCACGCTAAAACGTCTGTTGAAACAGCTCGGCATGCACAGCGCGCGCGAACTGATGCGGCGTAAAGAGGACTTGTATCAAGAGTTGGCTTTAGCGGATAGCGCGTTAAGCGAGGCTCAGCTGCTGCAGGCGATGGTGGATCATCCGAAACTGATTGAACGCCCGATTGTGATCAAGGGCGAACAGGCGCGTATGGGTCGTCCACCCGAAGCGGTGCTGGAGATTATCTAAAGCTCCAGCGCTTCTTTAACAAAAGGAATGGTGAGTTTGCGCTGGGCGCTGATGGAGGCGCGATCGAGACGATCCAGCGTATCAAACAGCGTGCGCATCTCACGGTCGAGGCGTTTCAACAGGAAGCGCCCGACATCTTCCGGCAACTCAAAACCACGCAATCCGGCACGCAGCTGCATCGCCTGTAATTTGTCGTCATCAGAAAGCGGCTGCAAACGGTAAATCTGTCCCCAGTCGAGACGTGAAGCCAGATCCGGTAAGCCGAGATTGAGCTGGCGCGGCGGTCGATCGCCGGTTATCAGCAAACGCGTTTTACCGATTTCCAGAATGCGGTTGTAGAGATCAAAGATCGCCATTTCCCACTCCGGATCGCCCGCGATGCACTCGATATTATCAATGCACACCAGCGCCAGATTCTCCATGCCTTCCAGGACTTCCGGCACAAACCAGGTGCGCTTATCCAGCGGCACATAGCCCACCGCTTCGCCGCGCGCCGAGAGTTCCGCACAGGCGGCATGCAGCAGATGACTGCGGCCACCGCCTTCGCGCGACCAGAAATAGAGATAGCTACCGTGTTGCTGAGAGAGTGCGCCTTGCAGCGCCGCCAGCAGAGACGTGTTTTCCCCCGGCCAGAAACTGGCGAAGGTTTCATCATCGGGTAAATAGAGTGGCAATGAGAGCTGTGCCGGCGTGTTCAGAAGTACCTCAACGGATGAGCGGGCAGAAAACCGCGCAAGTTTATCACGATCTTTGCCGGAGATGAACCGGGCTTCCCTGCCCGGCTTGCAGCCTTAACTTTCGCGCTTCTCTTCAGCGTCCAGCAACACCTCTTCCGGGCGCAACACGCTGATTAAACGGAAGATCAACGCCAGACCCACGCCAACAATAGTCGCCAGCGCCATACCTTTCAGCTCGGCCGCGCCGATATGAACTTTGGCACCGCTCACGCCGATGATCAGGATCACCGAGGTCAGGATCAGGTTCTGCGCTTTGTTGTAATCCACTTTCGACTCGATCAGCACACGAATACCGGACGCGCCAATCACACCGTACAGCAGCAGCGATACGCCGCCCATCACCGGCACAGGAACCGCCTGAATCGCCGCCGCCAGCTTGCCGACGCACGAGAGCAGAATGGCAAAGATCGCCGCGCCGCCAATTACCCAGGTGCTGTACACACGGGTAATCGCCATTACACCGATGTTCTCGCCGTAAGTGGTGTTCGGCGTGGAGCCGAAGAAACCGGAGATCATGGTGGATAAACCGTTAGCGAACATCGAGCGGTGCAGACCCGGATCGCGGATCAGATCTTTCTTCACGATATTCGCGGTGACCACCAAGTGACCCACGTGCTCAGCAATAACCACCAGCGCGGCTGGCAGAATGGTCAGCATCGCCACCCATTCAAAACGCGGCGTGTAGAAGGTTGGCAGCGCAAACCACGGCGCATTTTCCACCGCGGTCCAGTCCACAATGCCCATCGCGTAAGAGAGCGCATAGCCGACCAATACGCCGACTAAAATCGGGATGATGGCGAGGAAACCACGGAACAGCACCGAACCAAACACGGTGACCGCCAGCGTCACCACTGAGATGATTACGGTTTTGCTGTCTGGCGATGTGCCGTCAGCAGGCAGCAAACCGGCCATATTCGCCGCCACGCCCGCCAGTTCCAGACCGATAACCGCGACAATTGCGCCCATCGCTGCCGGTGGGAACATCACGTCCAGCCAGCCGGTACCGGCTTTCTTGACGATCAGCGCCACCATACAGAACAGCAAACCGCAGAGAATAAAGCCGCCCAGCGCCACTTCATAACCCAGCGGCAACAGCAGCAGCACCGGCGAAATAAAGGCAAAGCTCGATCCGAGATAAGCCGGGATTTTGCCTTTACAAATAAACAGATAGAGCAGCGTTCCGACGCCATTAAACAGCAACACCGTGGCCGGGTTGATGTGGAACAGAATCGGCACCAGCACGGTTGCGCCGAACATGGCGAACAGATGCTGTAGGCTGAGTGGAATGGTTTGTAACAGCGGTGGGCGTTCGCTGACGCCGATTGCACGACGAGTCATTATTTTCCCCTATCCTCTTCGTTCTTCGAGCCATGGCTGCGTTGGCTCGAATAACTCGAGGATGACAATGTTGTGTTTCTGCCAAAAAAAAGCCGACTCTCTGGCCGGCTGGTTTCTTTTATTTGGTTCCGAAAATCTTGTCGCCTGCATCTCCCAAGCCAGGAATGATGTAGCCCTTCTCGTTCAATCCCTGATCGATAGATGCGGTGTAGAGCTCCACATCCGGATGCGCTTTCTCCAGCGCGGCAATACCTTCAGGTGCGGCCACCAGCACCAGCACTTTAATGCTGGTACAACCGGCTTTTTTCAGCAGATCGATGGTGGCGATCATCGAACCGCCGGTTGCCAGCATCGGGTCGACCACCAGCGCCAGGCGCTCTTCGATGTTCGAAACCAGCTTCTGGAAATAAGGAACCGGCTCCAGCGTCTCTTCATCACGATACACGCCAACCACGCTGATGCGCGCGCTGGGAACGTGCTCAAGCACGCCTTCCATCATGCCAAGACCCGCACGCAGAATCGGAACCACGGTGATTTTTTTACCTTTGATCTGATCGATTTCAACCGGACCATTCCAGCCTTCGATGGTGACGCGCTCGGTTTCCAGATCGGCGGTGGCTTCATAGGTCAGCAAGCTGCCCACTTCCGAGGCCAGCTCGCGGAAACGCTTGGTGCTGATATCATGCTCACGCATCAGGCCCAGTTTATGTTTGACCAGCGGGTGTTTGACTTCCACGATCTTCATGATTGTTCTCCCGGAATTGAGTTGAGCTAAAAAAAATCGCCGGATTATACCGCCTTTTCGCTGCTGCGCCACTTGTCATCGGTCAATAGCCTGCGTCATCTAAGGATTGGCGAAAATCTGAGGCGATGCAAAGGCAGCATGAGATGGGACTCGCAAACGTTTGCCTGCGCTGTTAGAATTGCCGCGCTTAATTTTTGCCACCAACCGCAACTCGCGTGGGGATTCCGCAGTGACCGACAAAACCTCTCTCAGCTACAAAGACGCCGGTGTTGATATCGATGCTGGTAACGATCTGGTTGACCGTATTAAAGGCGTAGTGAAAAAAACCCGCCGCCCGGAAGTCATGGGTGGATTGGGCGGATTCGGCGCGCTCTGTGCGCTGCCGCAGAAGTACCGCGAGCCGGTGCTGGTCTCCGGAACCGATGGCGTCGGCACCAAGCTGCGTCTGGCGATGGATCTCAAACGCCACGACAGCATCGGCATTGATCTGGTCGCGATGTGTGTGAACGACCTGATTGTTCAGGGTGCTGAGCCGCTGTTCTTCCTCGATTATTACGCGACCGGCAAGCTGGATGTGGATACCGCGTCATCGGTGATCACCGGCATCGCCGAAGGTTGCTTGCAGTCGGGTTGTGCGCTGGTCGGCGGTGAAACCGCTGAAATGCCAGGCATGTACCACGGCGAAGATTACGACGTGGCGGGTTTCTGCGTTGGCGTGGTGGAAAAATCAGAGATCATTGACGGTTCGAAAGTGCAGGACGGCGACGTGCTGATCGCGCTGGGTTCCAGCGGCCCACACTCGAACGGTTATTCACTGGTGCGCAAGATTCTTGAAGTCAGCCAGACCGATCCGGCCACCAAACAGCTGGATGGCAAATCACTGGCCGATCACCTGCTGGCGCCAACCCGCATCTATGTGAAAAACATCCTTAGCCTGATCGAACAGGTTGATGTGCATGCGATTTCGCATCTGACCGGCGGCGGCTTCTGGGAAAACATCCCGCGCGTGTTGCCAGATAACACCCAGGCGGTGCTGGAAGAGAGCAGCTGGCAGTGGCCGTCAGTGTTCAGCTGGTTGCAGCAGGCGGGCAACGTCAGCCGTCACGAAATGTACCGCACCTTTAACTGCGGCGTGGGCATGGTGATTGCGCTGAGCCCGGCAGAAGCCGATAAAGCGGTACAGCTGATGACAGACGCGGGCGAAAAAGCGTGGAAAATCGGTGTGATTAAAGCGTCTGATTCAGAAGAGCGTGTGGTTATCAATCCATGAAAAAACTGGTTGTACTGATCTCCGGCAACGGAAGCAATCTTCAGTCCATCCTCGACGCCTGCGCAAGCGGGCTTATAAACGGCAGCGTCGCTGCCGTTTTCAGTAATAAAGCCAGCGCGTTTGGTTTAACGCGCGCGCGGGAAGCCAATGTCCCGTCACATGCGTTAGCCGCCAGTGATTTTGCCGACCGCGAAGCCTTTGATCGCCAGCTGATGCAGGAGATTGATGCTTACGCGCCAGATCTGGTGGTGCTGGCCGGTTATATGCGCATCCTCAGCAGCGCTTTTGTCGCGCACTATCACGATCGTCTGGTGAATATTCATCCGTCGCTGTTGCCGAAATATCCGGGCTTACACACACATCGTCAGGCGCTGGAAAACGGCGACGAGGAGCATGGCACCTCAGTGCATTTTGTCACTGACGAGCTGGATGGCGGACCCATTATTTTGCAAGCGCGTGTGCCGGTGTTTGCTGGCGACAGCGAAGACGAGATCAGCGCGCGCGTGCAGCATCAGGAACACGCGATCTATCCGCTGGTGATCAGCTGGTTTGTTGATGGGCGTTTGCAGATGCGTGAAGGTAAAGCATGGCTGGATGGTCAGTTATTACCGACGCAAGGCTATGCTCACGATTGAATGTTATGCATATTCCGAAGCGGCGCGATTTATCGCGCATTTCGATGGCAACATCGTGCCCATCCGGGCATTGCGCAATAAATTGCGCCGCTACAAATCGCAGACTTTTTTAACCAAATCTTCCCGTAATATAATCTTCGGTTCGCCGCGCTTTCGGTGAGGTGAAGATTCTGTCGGTTTCGTCAAACTCTACCAACTGACCGTTGTGCATAAACGCGGTGTAATCCGACACGCGTGCCGCCTGCTGCATATTGTGCGTCACCAGCACCAGCGTGAAATGCTGCTTCAGCGTGGTCATCAACTCCTCGATCACCAGCGTTGAGATCGGATCAAGTGCCGAAGTGGGCTCATCCAGCAGTAACACTTCCGGCTCGATGGCAATGGCGCGCGCAATCACCAAACGCTGCTGCTGGCCGTTAGAGAGCGTTAACGCGTTCTGCCCCAGCTGATCTTTCACTTCGCCCCACAACGCCGCCGCGCGCAGCGCACGCTCACAGGCTTCATTCAGCACGCGACGATCGCGCACGCCCTGCAAGCGCAGGCCGTAAACCACGTTTTCGTAGATCGATTTAGGAAACGGATTCGGCCGCTGGAACACCATGCCAATGCGGCGACGCAGCGCGGGAAGATCCTGATTCGCCTGCATCACCGCGTAATCACCGAGCAGAATCTCGCCTTCAATGCGGCAGCGATCGATCACATCATTCATGCGATTGAAACAGCGCAGCAGCGTCGATTTGCCACAGCCGGAAGGACCAATCAACGCCGTGATGCGGTTCTTCGGAATCTGCAGATCAATGTTATTCAGCGCCTGGCGTTCGCCATACCACAGCGACAGCTGATTAACGCTAAGGGCAATGTCGTAATCGGGCGTCATCAGAAACCTTTTTAGTGCGTCATAATCCGGTAACGCTCACGCAGCCGATGGCGCAACGCCATCGCCAGCAGATTGAGCGACAGGATGATCACCACCAGCAGCAAAGCGGTGGCGTAAACCAGCGGTCGATCAGCATCGATGTTGGGGCTCTGGAACGCCAAATCGTAGATCTGAAAACCGAGGTGCATGAATTTGCGATCGAGGTGCAGATAAGGGAACACCGCATCAACCGGCAGCTCCGGCACCATCTTCACCACGCCCACCAGCATCAGCGGCGCGGTTTCTCCAGCCGCACGCGCCACCGCCAGAATCAAGCCGGTGAGCATGGCCGGTACCGCCAGCGGCAGCACCACGCGCCACAGCGTTTCCGCCTGCGTTGCGCCCAGCGCCAGCGATCCCTGACGCAGATTATCCGGAATGCGCGACAATCCCTCTTCGGTGGCAACGATCACCACCGGCAGCGTCAGCAGCGCCAGCGTCAGCGCGGCCCACAGCAAGCCCGGCGTACCAAAAGTAGGATTGGGTAAGGCGCTGGAGAAAAACAGCTGGTCGAGGGTGCCGCCAATCAGCCAGACAAAGAAACCGAGGCCAAACACGCCGTAGACAATTGACGGCACGCCCGCAAGATTCACCACCGCGATGCGTACCAGCCGCGTCAGTGCATTGCGTCCGGCGTATTCGTGTAGCCATACCGCCGCGATGACGCCGAGCGGCATGACGATGATCGACATCAACAGCACCATCAGCACGGTGCCAAAAATTGCCGGAAACGCCCCGCTCTCGCCGCCACCGGAAGTCGGTGAATCGCTGACGAATTGCCAAATCTGACCGAAGAAGTGCAGCGTTTTGTTGGTTAAGGTCATGGCATTCGGATACCACGCATCCACCACCTGCGCCAATGGGATGGTGTGATCCACGCCGTTCACATCGCGCAGCACCAGCGTATCACGCTGACTTTCGTGCTGCAGATGGGTTAACTGCTGCGCCAGCGCGTTAAAGCGGCGCTGTAACGCCGTGCGATTGGCATCAAACTCAGACTGCACTTCCAGGCTGAAGCGGCCGTTACGCTGCTGCTCATCGGCCTGCTGCTGCAGGCTTTCCAGCTGTGCATTAAGGCGCGCCATCTCGATGCGGCGGATGTTACTCGCCTGGCGCAGCTGCTCATGTACCTGCTGCAAACGCTGATGCAGCAAGGCATCGCGGCTTTGAGCGGTCATGACTTCGTTATCCTGGCGCAGCTCCACCAGCCAGCCATAGGCGTTGCCGCCGTTGCGGCGCTGCAGCACCAACACATCAGCAGGACGACGGGTTTTCGCCTCGCCCTGACTGTAGAGCACGCGGAAATCCGGCGCGGCAAAATCACGGTTGCCGGTTTTCACCACATAGCGCCACTGTTCGCCCTGCTGCTGCTTTTGCAAGGTTTCACCCAGCACCATTACCGGGCTGCCTTGCGGCGGCTGGAACTGATATTGATCGACCGGCTGCGGCCAGAAGGCACGCACGCCCTGCCAGCCGAGCAAACCAATCAGCAAGGTAAACGCCAGCAGGCAAACCGCGACGGCGCCAGCGGTGAGCCAGCGCCAGCGATCGTTTTGTTTCATCGCCGTCATCCGTGGCCCTCATGCTGGCTGTAGCGTTGGCGCAAGCGCTGACGAATCAACTCGGCGATGGTGTTGATCACCAAGGTGAAGATCAACAGCAACAACGCACTGAGGAACAGAATGCGATAATGCGCGCTGCCCGCTGCGGCTTCGGGCATCTCAATGGCAATGTTGGCGGAAAGCGCACGCAGGCCAGCAAATAAGCCGCCTTCACTAACCGGCGTGTTGCCAGTGGCCATCAGCACAATCATCGTCTCGCCGACGGCGCGGCCAAAGCCAATCATCAAGGCGGCGAAGATGCCCGCGGAGGCACCCGGCAGCACTACACGCGTCAGGGTTTGCCACGGCGTGGCGCCCAGCGCCAGCGAGCCCTGCCCGAGCGCGCCCGGCACGCTGAACAGCGCATCTTCCGATAGGGTGAAAATCAGCGGCACCAGTGCAAAACCCATCGCCAGCGCAGCAACTAATAAGTTGCGCTGTTCGTAATGCGCTAAACGCTCGCCAATCTCCGGCCAGAACAGCGTCGGCAGCCACAGCGTCAGCAAGGTCACCACTAACAGTAGCGGCAGCAGCAGAATCACTTCAAAACCAGGACGTCGCCAGCTGGCCGGCAAACGCGGACTCAGCACGCCGCACAATAATAAGGTCGCGGCCAACACCGGCGGCAGTAGCAGCACGCCAACCAGCGCGGTGCTGATGTGCGGTGCCAGCCACACGCCAGCGATTAAACCAATCACCACGCTGGGCAGCGCGCCCATCATTTCGATCGCCGGTTTCACCCAGCGACGTAAACCCGGCGACATAAACCAGGCGGTATACATTGCGGCGGCCAGCGCCAGCGGCGTGGCAAACAGCAGCGCCAGACTGGCGGCTTTCAGCGTGCCCAGTACCAGCGGCATCAGGCTGAACTTAGCTTGATAGCTGTCGCCCGCCGCGGTGGATTGCCATACCCAATCGGCCTGCGGATAGTTTTCGTACCAGATTTTTTGCCACAGATTGCGCCAGGTGAAGTCCGGCCACGGGTTATCCAGCGCAAACTGTTGCCATTCCCCGGCGCGTTCAATGATCAAGGCATCACCGTGCGGCGCGAAGGCCAGTGCCTGAATGCCCGGTGCCAGCTGACGCGTTAAAATCGCGCCCTGCTGCTTGCTGGCGAACAGCTGAACCGTGCCCTGCGCATCGTAAGTGGCAAACACGCGGCGCTGCGGCTCCGGCGTTATTCCGCGCGCCTGCTGGCTGCCGTTGAAGGTGTGAATCTGTTGTAAGCGCGGCCCATTATTACTGGCGATAGCGAACCATTGCTGCACGCCCTGCGCATCCTGAATCAGCAAGGTGCGTCCACCGGCCAGCATATGCAGGCTTTGCGGCGGCAGATTGAGGGTTTGCGTTTCACGTAACTGTGCGCCATCAGATGTGATTTGCCACACGCGCAGCAAACGCCCGCTGCTGGCGTAAAGCAAAGAGCCATCCGGTGATAGCAGCAGATGATCGGCCTGCTGCTGCGGCAACAGGATCTGATTCACCTTTTGCTGATTTTCCAGCGTCAGCAAGCTGATGCCAGCTGCGGTTTGCGCCGCGATCAACCATTGATGGTCGTTGAGCGACGTCAACGCCATGTTACTGACCGGGCCTTGCGGTAAGCGCAGTGGACGATCGCCGAGCGGGAAGCCCCATTCGCCGCTGCCGTTGCGGATAACCGGTTGCATTAACAGCAGTTCGCCCTGCATATTGAGCAGCACGCTGCGGTTATCAAAGCTTGCGATCGCCGCATCGGGTTTGCCATTCAGCGCCAGTGCGGGTGCGGCAGGTTGACCATCAAGCGGAATAAAGCGCGCTTCGTTGCGGCTGATGCGCCAGCCTAAATGGCCGTCGCTGCCCATCGCCAGCATTGGAGCTTTGTCCCACAGCTGAATATTGGTGGTGGCATGCATCCCCGGCGCGCTAAACAGCGGCAACACCACCCAGATCAACCAGAAGAACAGCAGTAACATCAGCAGCAAAATTCCCACGCCGCAAGCTGTGACGACGCGGCGCACTAAATTATCAGTGGCGCGTCGACGACGGTCGCTAAAGTGGACGGGAATACGATTTATGCTCATGCAGGCCAGGTTACCGGTGGAAACAAGTCGCTATGTTGCCCGTAGCTGATTGATAAGACAACCTTTGACGTTGGACAAGCCTGCCATACTCTCGCCATAATGGTGACGGACACTGAGCGGTAACGCATTTTTGCGTCTTTTCCGCCGGACATTCCGTCCAGCATCAGCATCTCGGAGTCAGAATGGGTCAGGATAAGCTGTATATAGAAAAAGAATTAAGCTGGTTAAGCTTCAATGAACGTGTGTTACAGGAAGCCTCGGATAAAAGTAATCCGCTGATTGAACGCATGCGCTTCCTCGGGATTTACTCCAATAACCTCGAAGAGTTCTATAAAGTGCGCTTTGCCGATCTCAAGCGGCGAATTCTGATCAGCGAAGAGCAAGGCAAACCGACCTCTTTGCGGCATCTGTTAAAGAAAATTCAGCTGCGGGTGCAGAAATCGGATCAGGAGTTTGATGCGCTCTACAACGATCTGCTGCTGGAAATGGCGCGTAATCAGATCTTCCTGATTAACGAACGTCAACTGTCACCGAATCAGCAAGAGTGGCTGCGCTACTACTTCAAACATCAATTACGCCAGCACGTCACGCCGATTCTGATTAACCATGACACCGATCTGATCGAATTCCTGAAAGACGATTACACCTATCTGGCGGTGGAGATCATTCGCGGCGACGATATTCGTTATGCGCTGCTGGAGATCCCGTCTGATAAAGTGCCGCGCTTTATAAACTTGCCGGCTGAGTCGCCACGTCGGCGCAAGCCAATGATTCTGCTGGATAACATCCTGCGCTATTGCCTCGATGAAATTTTCAAAGGCTTCTTCGATTACGATACGCTGAACGCCTATTCGATGAAGATGACGCGCGACGCCGAATACGATCTGGTTACAGAGATGGAATCGAGCCTGCTGGAGCTGATGTCGTCGAGCCTGAAGCAGCGTCTCAATGCCGAGCCGGTCCGTTTTGTTTATCAGCGCGATATGCCGGATGCGATGGTGGAAATGCTGCGCCATAAGCTGTCGATTTCGAACTACGATTCGATTGTGCCCGGCGGCCGCTACCATAACTTTAAAGATTTCA
Organism: Pantoea leporis; assembly: GCF_028048155.1. Classification (NCBI taxonomy): domain Bacteria; kingdom Pseudomonadati; phylum Pseudomonadota; class Gammaproteobacteria; order Enterobacterales; family Erwiniaceae; genus Pantoea; species Pantoea leporis. Next base: position 118,774 of record NZ_JALMEU010000010.1, on the reverse strand, counting down.
TCGGCTTCCCGAACGTTGGTAAAAGCAATCTGGAAAACCGTCCGCTGCCGCAGATTCGCCACATCGGCTTTGACGGCTTCCGCAACGGTTTCGACGCCATCCGCAATCGCGATGTGCTGCTCTACTATCCGTATCACACCTTTGAGCATGTGCTGGAGCTGCTGCGTCAGGCCTCGTTCGACCCGAACGTGCTGGCAATTAAGATCAATATTTACCGCGTAGCGAAAAACTCGCGCATCATGGATGCGATGATTCACGCCGCCTATAACGGTAAGAAAGTCACGGTGGTGGTGGAACTGCAGGCGCGCTTCGATGAAGAGGCCAACATCCGCTGGGCGAAACGCCTGACCGAAGCGGGCGTGCATGTGATCTTCTCCGCGCCGGGTCTGAAAATTCACGCCAAGCTGTTCCTGATTTCGCGCCGTGAAGGCGAAGAAGTGGTGCGTTATGCGCATATCGGTACCGGGAACTTCAACGAAAAAACCGCGCGCATTTATACTGACTATTCATTGCTGACCGCCGATGCGCGCATCACCAATGAAGTGCGTCGCGTGTTCAACTTCATTGAGAATCCGTATCGTCCGGTCACTTTCGAGCATTTGCTGGTGTCACCGCAGAACTCGCGTGACGTGCTGTATAAGTTCATTGATGCCGAGATCGCCAACGCGCAGCAAGGCAATCCTGCTGGCATTACGTTGAAGATCAACAACCTGGTGGATAATGGTTTAGTTGATCGACTTTACGCCGCCTCGTCGGCAGGCGTGAAAGTGAATCTGCTGGTGCGCGGCATGTGTTCGCTGATTCCTGATTTACCGGGCATCAGTGAAAATATTCGCATTACCAGCATCGTTGACCGCTATCTCGAACACGACCGCGTCTATATTTTTGAGAACGGCGGCGAGAAAAAGGTGTTCCTCTCTTCCGCGGACTGGATGACGCGTAACATAGACCACCGCATTGAAGTAGCCGTGGCGATTCTTGATCCCCGCGTGAAGCAGCGCATATTGGACATCATCGCCATTCTGTTTAGTGATACGGTGAAAGCCCGCATCGTCGATAAAGAGCTGAGTAATCGTTATGTGCCGCGCGGCAACCGTAAAAAGGTGCGTTCGCAGCTGGCCATTTATGACTACATCAAGAAACTGGAACAACCCGAATAACGCCTATGCCAATCTCACATAAAAGTACGCCGAAACCTCAGGAATTCGCGGCAATCGACCTCGGCTCGAACAGCTTCCATATGGTCATTGCCCGCGTGGTGGATGGCGCTTTGCAAGTGCTGGGACGCCTGAAACAGCGCGTGCATCTGGCCGATGGGCTGGATGCGCACAATCGCCTGAGCGAAGAAGCGATTGAGCGCGGGCTGAGCTGTCTGGCGTTGTTCGCCGAACGTTTGCAGGGCTTCAGTCCCGCCAACGTGACGATCGTCGGCACGCACACGCTGCGTATCGCCAGCAATGCGGAAGAGTTTCTGCAGCGCGCGGCCGAGGTGATTCCCTATCCGATCGAGGTGATCTCCGGCAACGAAGAAGCGCGTCTGATTTTTATGGGCGTGGAGCACACGCAGCCGGAAAAAGGCCGCAAGCTGGTGATCGATATCGGCGGCGGCTCCACCGAACTGGTAATTGGGGAAGACTTTGAGCCGCAGCTGGTTGAAAGCCGCCGCATGGGCTGCGTCAGCTTCGCCAATCTCTTCTTCCCCAAAGGCGAAATCACGCCAGAAAACTTCCGCCGTGCGCGCCTGTCCGCTGCGCAAAAGCTGGAAACCATGGCGTGGCAATATCGTTTGCACGGCTGGCAATATGCGCTGGGCGCGTCGGGTTCCATTAAAGCGGCCTGCGAAGTGCTGCTGGCGATGGGCGAAAAAGAGAAGCTGATTACGCCAGAAACGCTGGAATTGCTGACCAGCGAAGTGCTGAAGCATAAGTCGTTTAACGCGCTGAGCCTGCCGGGCTTATCGGAAGAGCGTAAGGCGGTATTTGTACCGGGCTTAGCAATTTTGTGTGGCGTGTTTGATGCGTTAGCGATTCGCGAGCTGCGTCTCTCTGACGGCGCACTGCGTGAAGGCGTGCTGTATGAGATGGAAGGCCGTTTCCGTCATCAGGACATTCGCAGCCGCACCGCGCAAAGTCTGGCAAATCACTATGCGATTGATAGCGATCAGGCGCGCCGTGTGCTGGAAACCACCGAGAAGCTCTATTTGCAGTGGCAGGAGCAGAATCCCAAGCAAGCCAATCCACAACTGTCGGCGCTGCTGAAATGGGCCGCGCTGCTGCATGAAGTGGGATTGACCATCAATCACAGCGGTATGCAGCGCCATTCGGCTTACATCCTGCAGAACTCCAACATGCCGGGCTTTAATCAGGATCAACAGATGCTGTTGGCCACGCTGGTACGTTATCACCGCAAAGCGGTGAAGCAGGATGAGATGCCGCGTTTCACCTTATTTAAAAAGAAACAGTTTCTGCCGATGGTATTCCTGCTGCGTCTTGGCACGCTGCTGAATAATCAGCGCCAGGCGACCACCAAACCGGATTCGCTCAAGCTCAGCACCGACGACGGCCACTGGACGCTGACCTTCCCTGCCGGCTTCCTGAGCCAGAATACGCTGGTGCAGCTGGATCTGGAGCGCGAGCAAGCTTACTGGAATGATGTCACCGGCTGGAAACTGATGCTGGAAGAAGAGGAGTAATGCGGGCAGCTGGCCCGCAATCTGGTTATGACTACACGCCCCGATAACTATTACGCTGAAAAATACGGTCTCACGCCGACCCATTCTGAAGTGCTGGCGGCCCTGCCTCATCTTGAAGTAGGGAAAGCACTGGATTTGGGCTGCGGCCAGGGCCGCAATAGTCTGTTTCTCAATCAGCATGGCTTTGACGTGACGGCCTGGGACAGCAATCCCGCCAGTCTGGAGCGCCTAAACAGCATCATTGCGGAAGAGAATCTACAGAACATTCACACCGAGCTGTGCGATCTCAATAGCGTGCGCTTCAACGGCAGTTATCAGTTTGTGCTGTCGACCGTGGTGATGATGTTCCTGCAGCCGGCAACCATTCCGCAGCTGATTGCCGATATGCAGGCCAGCACGCGTAAATATGGCTACAACCTGATTGTGGCGGCGATGGATACCGATGATTATCCCAATACGCAAAACTTCCCGTTTGCGTTTAAATCCGGTGAGCTCAGCCACTATTACCGCAACTGGCACATTGTGAAGTACAACGAAGATGTCGGTGAACTGCATCGTCGTGATGAAAACGGTAACCGCATCAAATACCGCTTCGCCACGCTGCTGGCGCAGAAAGCCAGCTACTGAGTTAACGGCCGCCTTGTGCGGCCGTTAGATTGTCTGATGTCGATCAGTGCGCTGAATCTTTTTTGCTCATTTTTCACACAGCGATTGCTTTAGCGATCTAAGTGTGACTAAATATTGCCTTCGCCCATCGGGCATTTACAGGAACCACCCCGCGTGAACAGCGCTATCTCTGCACGAAGACGTCCCAAAACTGGCACCATGACCCGCATTGTTTTACTGGTCAGCTTCTTAATTTTGTTTGGCCGCCTGCTTTTCATCATTCCCGGTGCCATCGAGCATCATCAGCAAAAGAAAGCCATCCCTGAACCGGTCACGCTGAGCACCAGTGATTCGCGCTAAATAATCTGCGGGTCGGCTGTCGCTGCTAAACATTGTCCTTTGAGACAATGCTGCTTTTTACGTCCTGTTACCCGCAACGCGCTACACTGTGAGCTGACTTTACAGACACAAGGAACGCGTTATGTCTGCTTCGCATTCACAAAAATTAGCTGAAACCCGTCATCACATTCTCAACCTGCTGCTCAACGAGCACGATCTGGTTGATGTTCTGCTGGATAAATCCGTCGATCTGAATGCCGCCGAACTGCGTGATATCACCGACTGGCGTCATGAATTAGAGCTTGAGCTGCAGCAATTGCACGCCGCGGATTTAGCCGACATCCTCGAAGCCTTGCCGGAAGAAGAGCGTCAGGCGCTGTGGCGTTTAGTGCCGACGGCACAGCGAGGTCACGTCCTGGTTGAGGCTTCAGAAACCGTTTGGGCCAGCCTGACGGAAGAAATGTCTGATCGCGATATTCTGCACGCCATCGAGCCGCTGGATATCGACGATCAGGTATATCTGGCGCGCTACCTGCCGCGCGATTTAACCGGACGTCTGCTCACCACCCTTGAACCTAGCCTGCGCGCACGACTGATGAGCGTGATCGAGCTGGATCGCGATCGCGTCGGGCAGATCATGGATTTCAATATCCTGACGGTGCGCTCTGACGTGACCTTAGCCACGGTGCAGCGCTATCTGCGTAAAGGCAAAAAAATGCCTGACGGCACCGATAAGATCTTTATCACCGACGAACAGAATCAACTGGTAGGTGAGTTAACGCTCACTGATATTCTGCTCAACAAACCGAAGATGCTGGTCGCAGAAGTGATGAATTCGCATCCCACCACGTTTCAGCTCAACGATAAAGCGGAAGACGCCGCCAGCGCTTTTGAACGTTATAACCTGATCTCCGCTGCGGTCACCGATGCTCAAGGCAAACTGATTGGCCGTATCACCATTGAAGACGTGGTCGATTTGGTGAACGAAGAGAACGAAAGCAACATCCGTAAAATGGGGGGTATCAGCCAGGGCGAAGACGTGTTTGCGCCGGTGCGCAAAGCGGTGGGCAAACGCTGGGCCTGGCTGGCGGTTAACCTGTGTACCGCATTTGTCGCTTCGCGCGTGATTGGCCTGTTTGAAGCCACCATATCGCAGCTGGTTGCGCTGGCGGCGCTGATGCCAATCGTCGCCGGCATCGGCGGCAACACCGGCAATCAAACCATTACCATGATTGTGCGTGCGCTGGCGCTGCATCAGGTTGAACCGGGTAACTTCTCGTTCCTGATCATGCGTGAACTCGGCGTGGCATTGATTAACGGCCTGTTCTGGGGCGGCATTATGGGCGGCGTCACCTGGCTGATGTACGACAACCTGCAACTCGGCGGCGTGATGATGCTGGCGATGGTGCTGAACCTGCTGCTGGCCGCGCTGATGGGCGTGCTGATTCCGTTAATCATGACCAAAATGAAACGCGATCCCGCCGTTGGCTCTAGCGTGCTGATCACCGCGATCACCGATACCGGCGGATTCTTTATCTTCCTTGGTCTGGCGACGATATTTTTGCTGCATCATTAAGGCTTTAAACAGTGTGCGTAACGTTGCAGCATCTGCTGTAAATTGAGTTGCAACGTTGCGCGCGCCAGTTCACTCAGTGCTGGATTGACCCGCGTTGAACCACGCTGATTTAACCACTCCAGCACATCGATTAAATGCCATATGGCTGTTTTTCCATCATGAATCGGACGCGGAAACTGCGGGCTATGGCTGAGCATCAGCTTGCGCATGTTCTGCCGCGAAACACCAATTAACTCTGCGATATCCGTCAGCCCGACTAAATCTGGCGCGGCTTCAATCAGTTCCGCATCTGGCAATGCCTCAAAAACATCCTCCAACGCGCTGCGCACCGCGTCCTGTGCAGTGCTGGCTTCGCGGCAGAACGTCATGCTTAATTTTCCCGCCACACCCGCGCCAATTAACGCATCAGTGCAGCCTTGCGAACCGAGCCGTTCGATCACTTCATTGATGTCGCTCTCATCATTGAGCTGAAAACGCAGCGTAAACTCAAATTCCATGTTTCACTCCTCGTCACTTAACCCGCTGAGGGCTTTCACTGCAGTTATCCACCACGCGCCGTAACAGTTTGGCATGCGTTTCGGGATTTTTTGGCGTACTCCAGATGCAGGTAATGCAGTAATCCCCACATCGACACTCTGTCGAATTATCTGGGCAGTACATCTTGCCCCACGCATGGTGACCGCCAACTGCAATCTTCCAACCTCTCGCTTCTGCATATCGCAAAGCTCCTTCGACCGCTTTATGCGGATGCCGCTTCCTGTATGACATCGCTGGCTACCTTATGCTCACCGCAATAAGTTGTCAACTGACAACTGCGAAGTGTTTCGGTACTATTTCAGCGGCGAATGCTGCAGAAAATAACCAGAACGGTCTCAACGCGCTTTGATTCAGTTTTGTGCTGGAAGACAGCGCACAAAATCAAGCGCACAGCGCCTGAAGTGCATATAGACTCTGTTGTTATCACTGACCTGACGGAGAAGAAGCATGTTTAACGTGGATGATTTTGTGCAGTCTAAGACCGGTGGCCCAAAGATGCAGGTGCTGCGCGTGGAAGGCGATATGCTGTGGTGCGCTCGCGTTGACGATCACATCAAGCGTGAAATTGAAGTCAGAGCCGATAGCGTGAATCTGTATCACGAAGACGGCGATTTCGGCGTCTGTTAAAAAAATGGCCCCAAATCGGGGCCATTTTTAGGGATTGTCTCGCTGCACATTATTCTGACCGATGCCGCCGATAAACGGCAGACGCAGCCTAAATGGTGTGAAATCCAGCCCCATGTTTAATCCCAGCAAGTTCACTTCCAGCCCCTCTTCCGCGCCAACCGTCACACCCAACACGCCCAGCAGGGAAAGCTGCACGCCGCGACCTGAAGGTGGTAAACCTACCGGATTAAGCAGCGAGCGATAATCTTTGCCGAGCGCGTTAGCCGGCAGGTCGAGCTTCAATGCCGGAACCTCGCGGCCGATATGCGCCATAAAAGTATTGCTGTTGGGTCCCGGCCAGGCGTGATACGTGGTCGGCCAGGGATAGGATTTAATGGCCGCTTCGATCTGCGGAATCATCGCTTCTGCGCTACTGCCGCGATGGTCAACCAGCAGACGCGGCTTCGCACCGTACCAATAACCATCGGGAAGATTGCTGTTACGACGCACTTTATCGCCGCTGCCCCAGCTAATCACTTCGTAACGGTTATAGCGGGTTTCACCGGCGCGCTTGAAGATAATCCACGGATGCACCGCCACCGCGCCCTTCCAGCCATAAGTCGGCGCAGCATAAACCTGCACGATAGCTTCTGCCGCATAACGCTGCGGATCCGGTGCGATACCGGCCGAATCGCGCCTTGCTGATGCCCAGCCACCGCGTTCAGAGGTGAGCTCACCGCTTCGCGTTGCCTGTGCCAGACTTGCGCCTAATGAAAGCAAGATGATGCAAAGAAAAGAGATCAGTACGGCTTTGAAAGGCAACATCGACGGCATCCTGATGAGTAAAAAATTACTCGCTATCTTGCATCGAAACGGTGGGATTTGTATTCACGAACTATGCGATACATTTAGCCGCATGATTTGCCATCAGAAGGTTTGAAAAAAAAGCCCGCAATTAAGCGGGCTTCGTTTTTACGCAGTGATCAAAGCAGGATTTATTCCCACTCAATCGTCGCAGGTGGTTTACCTGAAATATCATAAACCACGCGGGAAATGCCGTTAACTTCGTTGATGATGCGGTTAGAGACGCGGCCGAGGAAATCGTACGGCAGGTGCGCCCAGTGCGCTGTCATGAAGTCGATGGTTTCCACCGCACGCAGTGAAACTACCCAATCATATTTACGACCATCGCCCATCACGCCAACAGAACGTACTGGCAGGAACACGGTGAACGCCTGGCTGACTTTGTTGTACAGGTCAGCTTTATGCAGCTCTTCGATGAAGATAGCGTCTGCACGGCGCAGCAGGTCGCAGTACTCTTTCTTCACTTCGCCCAGCACGCGCACGCCCAAACCTGGACCTGGGAACGGATGACGATACAGCATGTCGTACGGCAGGCCGAGTTCCAGACCGATTTTACGCACTTCGTCTTTGAACAGCTCTTTCAGCGGCTCAACCAGGCCCATCTTCATCTCTTTCGGCAAACCGCCCACGTTGTGGTGCGATTTGATCACGTGCGCTTTACCGGTGGCAGAAGCCGCCGATTCGATCACGTCAGGATAGATGGTGCCTTGTGCCAGCCACTTCACGTCTTCCAGACGCAGCGCCTGCTCGTCAAACACCTCTACGAATACGCGGCCGATGATTTTACGTTTGGCTTCGGGATCGTTCTCGCCCGCCAGCGCATCAAGGAAGCGCGCTTCTGCCGCAACGTGCACGATGTTCAGACCGAAGTGGTCACCGAACATTTCCAGCACCTGCTCAGCTTCATTCAGACGCAGCAGGCCGTTATCCACGAACACGCAGGTCAGACGCTCGCCGATGGCGCGATGCAGCAGCATCGCGGTCACAGAAGAGTCCACGCCGCCAGACAGACCGAGAATCACTTTGTCATCGCCAACCTGCTGACGAATACGCTCAACCGCATCTTCGATGATTTTGGCTGGCGTCCACAGCGCTTCACAGCCGCAGATGTCACGAATGAAACGCTCAAGCATACGCAGGCCCTGACGCGTGTGCGTCACTTCCGGGTGGAACTGCACGCCGTAGAATTTCTTCTCTTCGTTAGCCATGATGGCAAACGGACAGGTTTCGGTGCTGGCAACGGTTTCGAAACCGGCTGGGATGGCGGTGACTTTGTCGCCGTGGCTCATCCAAACGTCCAGCAGCGGTTTACCTGCTGCGCTAATCGCATCTTCGATGTCACGCACCAGCGCGCTCTGAGTCAGCACTTCAACCTGCGCATAACCAAATTCGCGCTCGTTAGAGCCTTCAACCTTGCCGCCCAACTGCATCGCCATGGTCTGCATGCCGTAGCAGACGCCCAACACTGGCACACCCGCGTTAAACACGTATTCCGGCGCACGCGGGCTGTTCAGCTCGGTGGTGCTCTCCGGACCGCCAGAGAGAATGATGCCGTTCGGGTTAAACTGGCGAATTTGCTCTTCGGTGACATCCCACGCCCAGAGTTCGCAGTAGACACCCAGCTCGCGCACGCGGCGCGCAACCAGCTGCGTATACTGAGAACCAAAATCGAGGATCAAAATGCGATGTTTATGAATATTTTCAGTCGTCATTGAGGCGTTTCCATTGGGATGGACTTAATAATAAAAGCGCCCGGCGGGTGCCGGGCGCTAAATTTTACGGGATTATGAACCCATGCGGTAGTTTGGTGACTCTTTGGTGATGGTCACGTCATGCACGTGGCTTTCATTGATGCCCGCGCCGCTGATACGCACGAACTCCGCTTTGGTGCGCAGATCGTCAATGGTCTGGCAACCCGTCAGGCCCATGCAAGAGCGTAAGCCGCCCATCTGCTGGTGCACGATCTCTTTCAGGCGGCCTTTATAGGCCACGCGGCCTTCGATACCTTCCGGTACCAGTTTGTCAGCGGCGTTATCGCTCTGGAAGTAACGATCTGAAGAGCCTTTAGACATCGCGCCCAGTGAACCCATACCGCGATAAGACTTGAACGAACGGCCCTGATACAGCTCGATTTCGCCCGGAGACTCTTCGGTACCAGCCAGCATAGAACCGACCATGACGGCCGCTGCGCCTGCTGCAATCGCTTTAGCGATGTCGCCAGAGAAGCGGATGCCGCCATCAGCGATAACCGGAATGCCGGTGCCTTCCAGCGCGGCAACCGCATCAGAAACCGCGGTGATCTGTGGCACGCCAACACCAGTGACGATACGCGTGGTACAGATTGAGCCAGGACCGATCCCCACTTTCACCGCGCTCACGCCGGCCTGCGCCAGCGCCAATGCGCCTGCGCCGGTGGCAACGTTGCCGCCGATGATTTCCAGGTTCGGGTATTTTGCACGGGTTTCACGAATACGCTGCAGCACGCCTTCAGAGTGACCGTGTGATGAGTCAATCAGCAGCACGTCAACACCGGCAGCAACCAGCGCATCAACGCGCTCTTCATTGCCCGCACCGGCACCAACAGCAGCGCCTACGCGCAGACGGCCTTCCGCATCTTTACACGCGTTAGGTTTACGTTCGGCTTTTTGGAAGTCTTTAACGGTGATCATGCCCAGCAGGTGGAAGCTGTCATCAACAACCAGCGCTTTCTCAACACGTTTTTCATGCATTTTGTGCAGCACAACTTCGCGTGCTTCACCCTCTTTCACCGTTACCAGGCGCTCTTTAGGGGTCATCACCGCGGAAACTGGTAAGGTCAGGTCGGTAACAAAACGCACGTCACGGCCCGTGATGATGCCCACCAGCTCGTTGTCGGTGTTCACGACCGGGTAGCCGGCGAAGCCGTTACGTTCGGTCAGCTCTTTCACCGCCGCCAGCGCGGTAGTTGGCAGCACGGTTTGTGGATCGGTAACGACGCCGCTTTCGTGTTTTTTCACCTTACGAACTTCATCCGCCTGGCGCTCAATTGACATGTTTTTGTGAATAAAGCCCAAACCACCTTCCTGCGCCAGCGCAATTGCCAGACCGGCTTCGGTCACGGTGTCCATTGCAGCGGAGAGCATGGGGATGTTCAGACGAATGTTTTTCGTCAGTTGAGTGCTGAGATCAGCGGTGTTCGGTAAGACAGTGGAGTGAGCGGGAACGAGCAGAACGTCGTCAAATGTGAGGGCTTCTTTAGCGATTCTTAACATTGCAATATCTCCACCTGGGGGCGATTAAAACAGATAAAATATTGCCGCGGCATTATACAGGCCGAAACCGATTGCCTCCAGTGTTTTTTCAGAAAATGTCTTGATCCTCGGGGCAAGCAATGTAGTATCAGTTGATTAACCCTCTGATTTAAAATTTGATCTACATCACATGTCGCTACCGCCAACCGCCAATATTTTTACCGTCAGCCGCCTGAACACCACGGTGCGCCAACTGCTGGAAAATGAGATGGGCCTGGTGTGGCTCAGCGCTGAAATTTCAAATTTCACTCAGCCCTCTTCCGGTCATTGGTACTTCACGTTGAAGGATGATGGCGCACAAGTTCGCTGCGCGATGTTCCGCAACAGCAACCGTCGCGTCACCTTCCGTCCTCAACATGGCCAGCAAGTGTTAGTACGCGCCAGCATCACGCTGTATGAGCCGCGCGGCGATTATCAGCTGATTATCGAAAGCATGCATCCGGCCGGTGAAGGCTTGCTGCAGCAGCAATTCGAGCAGCTGAAAGCGCGTTTAGCCGCGGAAGGCTTATTCGATCAACAGTTCAAACAGCCGCTGCCGGATCCGGCGCGTCAGGTGGGCGTGATTACCTCCGCCACCGGCGCGGCGCTGCACGACGTGCTGCGCGTGCTGCATCGACGCGATCCTTCACTGCCGGTGATTATCTATCCCACCGCGGTGCAAGGCGTGGATGCGCCGGCTGGCATTGTGCGTGCCATTGAGCTGGCTAACCAGCGCGATGAGTGTGACGTGCTGATTGTCGGTCGTGGCGGCGGTTCGCTGGAAGATTTGTGGAGTTTCAATGATGAGCGCGTGGCGCGAGCGATTTTTGCCAGCCGCCTGCCGATTGTCAGCGCCGTTGGGCATGAAACCGATGTCACCATCGCTGACTTCGTAGCGGATTTACGTGCGCCGACGCCGTCTGCTGCGGCAGAATTGGTGAGCCGTAATCAGCTTGAGCTGTTGCGCCGTTTGCAGTCGCAGCAGCAGCGCATGGAGATGGCGATGGATTTCTATCTGGCTCAGCAGCAGCGTCGCTTCACGCGCATTCAGCACCGCTTGCAGCAGCAGCATCCACAGCTGCGTCTGGCACGCCAGCAAACCGCGCTCTTCCAGCTGCAGCGCCGTCTCGGTGAAGCGATGGACCAGCGCATGCGTGTGGCCAATCGTCAGCAGGATCGCCTGCTGCAACGCCTTAACGCCCAGCAGCCGCAGGGACGTATTCTGCGCGCTCAGCAGCAGCTCCAGCAATGGCACTATCGCTTACAGCAGGGCATGGAGAAGCAGCTCAATCACAATCGTCAGCGCTTTGGCACGCTGGCGGCACAGCTGGAAGGCGTGAGCCCGCTGGCAACGCTGGCGCGTGGCTTCAGCGTAACCACCGACACCCAAGGTCAGGTGGTGAAGAAAACTCAACAGCTGAGCAAAGGCGACTTGCTGCGCACCCGGCTGGACGATGGTTGGGTGGAAAGCCAGGTTACCGCACTCGAACCGCAGAAATCCCGGAGCCGCAAAGCGCGTTCATAGCGGGAAAACTATACTTCTGGCATGTACCTCAATGGCCAGGAGTTTTTTTATGTCTTACAGCGTTATTCCTCCCTACATTCTGCGCAATATCATTGATAACTGCTCCGGCGCGCAGCAAGACTACGCGCGCCGCACCCTCACCCACGTCCAGCACCTGATGGGCGAACATAACGCTAAACCAGCAAGCACCGCCACCACTCAGCCAGGTACAGTGCTGCGTGCTATCTATGACGCCGAAGGGACGCAAAATCTGCCCGGCACGTTGGTGCGCGAAGAAGGCCAGCCGGGAAATGGTGATGTTGCAGCCGAAGAAGCCTGGAACTATCTCGGCATTACCTACGATTTCTTCTGGCAAATCTACCAACGCAACTCGCTGGACAATAAAGGCCTGAAGCTCGATGGCACCGTGCATTACGGCAAGGAGTATCAGAACGCCTTCTGGAACGGGCAGCAGATGGTGTTTGGTGACGGTGACGGCGAGATTTTCAATCGCTTCACTATCGCGCTGGATGTGGTGGCGCACGAGCTGACGCACGGCGTGACAGAAACCGAAGCGGGATTAATCTATTTCCAACAGGCAGGCGCGCTGAATGAATCGATGTCTGACGTGTTTGGTTCGCTGGTGAAGCAATTTCACCTCAAGCAGAGCGCCGATCAGGCCGACTGGATTATCGGCGAAGGTCTACTGGCGCAGGGCATCAACGGGCGCGGATTGCGCTCGATGTCGTCACCGGGAACGGCTTACGATGATCCGGTGCTGGGTAAAGATCCGCAACCGGCCGATATGGCGCACTACATCGAAACGCGTGACGACAACGGCGGCGTGCACCTCAATTCCGGCATTCCCAATCGCGCCTTTTACCTCGCCGCTAAAGCGCTGGGCGGCTTTGCGTGGGAACAGGCCGGTCAAGCGTGGTACGACACGCTGTGCGACAAAACGCTGCCGCAGGATGCCGATTTCAGCACCTTTGCGCGCTTTACCGTGCAGCACGCCAATCAACGATTCAACAGCTCAGTGGCGGAAAAGATCCAATCTGCCTGGCAGCAGGTAGGCGTAACATGGACATCCAACTGACCGATGACGCAATCATCGAACTGGCGCGGGAAGGCGGAATCGCTTTTATCCCTAAACTGCGCGGAGAGCGGCGCTTTACGCTGGCGGAACTGCCGGAACCGCAAAAGCAGCGCGTCTGCGAGGTGCTGGAACAGGCAATGCCCTTGGGGGAAACGGAAGATCAGGCGGCAAATGTCGGTCGTGGCGATCAGCGCTACTACCGCATTCAAATCACCTATGCTACCCATCGCGAAGCGGGAAGTTTCGTGATTTTAATTCCCGAACAACTGGCGCCCCCCGAGCTGCAATCGCTGTGGCGAGACGGTGAATAGGTTATCGGAGATCTCTCAAGGCAGAGCGTAACTGATTGACTATACTCATTATGTGGCTAGCTAGTCCACGTCGAAGAAAACACCCTTAGATGAGGTCTCTGCTATGACACAAAAAAAGCAACGAGGTGGTGCCGGGAACTTTGCAGAGGACCCGGAGCGCGCCAGGGAAGCCGGTAGCGCTGGCGGCAAAGTCAGTGGGGGTAATTTCAGAAACGATCCTGAAAGAGCCAGGGAAGCTGGAAGAAAAGGAGGTCAAAAAAGCCGTCGCCCTTCTAAGCAGCAGTAATTAAGGTGCCTTAAAGGAAGAGATGTGCCACGGAGGGTGATAAAAAAAAGGCCGACATCATGATGTCGGCCTTTCTCCTTTTTTAACTTACTTGCTGTCTGGCAGCGCGTAAGCAATCACGTAATCACCACGGTCTGGCGACTGACGTGCACCGCCTGCGGAGATCAGGATGTACTGTTTGCCGGTTTTCGGCGAAACATAGCTGATTGGACCGCCCTGGCTGCCGACTGGCAGACGTGCTTTCCACACTTCTTTACCGGTTGAGCTATCGAAAGCGCGCAGATAGTAATCCTGCGTACCCGCGATGAACACCAGGCCACCCTGCGTTGCCAGCGTGCCGCCTAAGGTCGGCATACCAATTGGCATTTTCGCGCGCATTTTGATACCAAACGGACCGGTATCTTCTACCGTACCCACCGGCACCTGCCACACAATCTGACGGGTTTTCATGTCAATCGCTGACAGCGTACCGAACGGCGGAGCCTGGCACGGAATGCCCAGCGGCGACATGAAACGGTTTTTGTTCACCGCGTACGGTGTGCCTTTCAGCGGAACCGCACCCATACCGGTGTTGATAGCTTCACCACCGTTGCTGGCCGCCGTTTTGCTGGTGTCTTGTGGAATCATCTGTACCCACAGGCCCAGACGCATGTCGTTAACGAACATGTACTGGTTGTTCGGGTCAAACGAGATACCGCCCCAGTTCATACCGCCCAGTGAACCTGGGAAGCTGAGGGATTTATCGGTATCCGGCACGGTGAACAGACCATCGTAACGCATGCCTTTAAAGGCAATACGGCACGCCAGCTGATCAAACGGTGTTGCACCCCACATATCCGATTCCGTCATTTTCTGGTTGCCGATATTTGGCATTTCCACGGAGTGCGGCTGAGTTTTGGTGTACTGCTCGTTCGGGATGTGACCCTGCGGCATCGGCAGCTCTTCAACTTTGGTCAAAGGCTTGCCGGTCAGGCGGTCCAGCACCCAGATCATGCCGGTTTTCGCGCCGATAACTACAGCTGGCTTGTTAGTGCCGTCCTTCATCGGGAAGTCGACCAGGCTCGGCTGCATTGGCAGGTCGAAGTCCCACAGATCGTTATGCACGGTCTGATAAACCCACTTCTGCTTACCGGTGGTGGCATCCAACGCCAGGATTGATGCGCCGTAAGTGTGATCCAGTTTGGTACGGTTCGCACCCCACAGATCCACTGACGAGCTACCCATCGGCAGGAACACGGTGTTCATTGCCGGATCGTAAGACATTGGCGCCCACGAGTTTGGCGTACTGCGGGTGTAATTTTTACCCGGCATCAGCACCGCATTGGGGTCGTCGTTGCCTGGGTCAAACGCCCAACGCATCTGACCGGTGATGACGTCAAAACCACGCAGCACGCCGCCAGGCATGTCGGTCTGTACGTTATCGGCGACACGACCACCCACAACAACAGTGGTACCGGCCATCGCTGGCGGTGACGTCAACTGATATTGCGGATCTGGCGCACTGCCCAGACCGGTTTTCAGGTCAACCACACCGTGCGTACCGAAGGTGTCGCACAGCTCACCGTTGTCGGCGTTGATAGCAATCAGACGCGCATCAATGGTGTTCATCAGAATACGACGCTGACAGGTGTCGCCAGCAGGCAGCACAGCGGCAGTAACCGGCGTTGAACCCGGCTCGGTTGGCTGCTGCAGGGGTTTAGTCGCATCGAAATAGGCTAAGCCACGGCAGCGGTTCCACACTTCTGCCTGCGCGTTGATTTCGCGTTTCCAGATTTCCTTACCACTGTCTGCGGCAACCGCAATCACATTGTTATGCGGGGTGCACAGGAACAGCGTGTTGCCCACCTGCAGCGGGGTTTGCTGATCTTCCGCACCGTTACCGGTTGGGCTGATTGGCGTATCGCCAGTGTGGAAAGTCCAGGCAACCTGCAGATCTTTCACGTTATCGCGGGTAATCTGATCGATGGCAGCGAAGCGGTCGCCACCCGGCGTACGGCCGTAGCTGCTCCAGTCTTGCTGAGGTTTTGATTTATCGACCGGAATCAGCGGCAGCTGTTTACCGTCAAATGCCACGGTAGGATGCGGCTGGAACATCTGCACGAAAGTCGCCACCATGCCCACCACGATCACCGCAGACAGCACATAAGAGACTTTTGCCAGGGAGCTTTTGCCTTCGCTTTTACGCAGGGCTGGCCAGGTGAGGAATGCAAACAGCATCAAGCCGGCCGGCACCATCAAGCGCGAGACCAGCGGCCAGAAATGCAGGCCTGCATCATACAGTGACCAAATCAGCGTGCCAGCAAACACCAGAATAAACAGGGTGACGGCGGATGATTTGCGACGGAAGAACTGAATGGCCGCCAGCAACATAACGATACCGGCGATGAGGAAGTACCAGCTGCCGCCCAGCGCGACCAGCTTGCCGCCGCCGATTGCGAAGAACAAGCCGATTGCCAGCAAGACCAGGCCAAACAGTACGGACCAGATGCTCAGCCCTTTGCCGGGACGAGCGGAATTTTCTGCCATAACAAAAACTCTCCTGAAAAAATAAAGCGCTGGCGCCGATAAATCTGTGGCAGCCGATGACAAGGCCCCAGCCGCAGCGGGAGACTGGAACTATTCCGTTACGCTTTATTTTATATCTATTGATACGGGTGCAATGCCCGTGATTCGGCGCTTGTGAGCGAGGACACAACGTAGGTGAGAGTGATTCTCGCGACAAGGCGGCAGGATTGTACCACCTGGTACAATAAAAAGTGAATATCCATAACGCGGCAGTCACTGGTTAATAGCATTTTTGCTACAAATCCAGGCGTAACTGGTTAATAACTTTAGGCTTGGAATCCGGAGTTTTTAATCTGCGATGAAGTCAGGCGTAAATTCGACGCGCTTTTTCGAGATGAGACCGTCGCCGTGCTGACAAAAGTAGTCGACAGCGCCACAGGCTTTCAGCACTTGTAACGGCTGATGGCAATCCGGGCATAAGGCGATACGATCGAAATGACGTTCACAATTGGGGCAGTCAAAACCGGTTTCACTGAGAGTGAGTGGTTGCTGACAGGTTGGGCAGGAAAAGTTCATCCATTATCCTCTGCGCTTTGGATGGCGGCCGCCATAAATGGCGCCACTACAAGTTACAGGTGAAAAAAAAGGGCCCTGCTGGGCCCTTCTCATCTTAACGCTTGTTCTTCTTCAGATGCGACATCAGACGCTGACGTTTACGCTGCTGCGTTGGCGTCAACAGGTTGCGTTTGCCCGCGTACGGGTTATCGCCTTCTTTGAACTGAATGCGAATCGGCGTACCCATAACGTTGAGTGAACGACGGAAGTAGTTCATCAGGTAACGCTTATAGGAATCAGCCAGATCTTTCACCTGGTTGCCGTGAATCACCACGATTGGCGGGTTATAACCACCGGCGTGCGCATACTTCAGCTTCACGCGGCGACCCCGCACCAACGGCGGTTGGTGATCGTCGGCGGCCATGGTCATGATGCGCGTCAGCATTGCGGTGCCCACACGCTTGGTGGAGCAGTCGTACGCTTCGGTCACCGATTCGAACAGGTTGCCGACGCCGCTGCCGTGCAGGGCGGAAATAAAGTGGATGCGCGCAAAATCGATAAAGCCCAGGCGGAAGTCCAACATCTCTTTGACTTCATCTCTGGCTTCCTGCGTCATGCCATCCCACTTGTTGACCACGATCACCAGTGAGCGCCCACTGTTCAGGATAAAGCCGAGCAGCGAGAGATCCTGATCGGAGATTCCGGCACGGGCATCAATCACCAGCATCACCACGTTAGCATCTTCGATCGCTTGCAACGTTTTGATAACTGAGAATTTTTCGACGGTTTCGGTGATTTTACCGCGCTTACGTACGCCAGCGGTATCAATCAGGACATACTCACGTCCGTCACGTTCCATCGGAATATAGATGCTGTCGCGCGTGGTGCCCGGCATGTCGAAGACCACGACACGGTCTTCGCCAAGAATGCGGTTAGTTAGCGTTGACTTACCCACGTTCGGGCGGCCAACGATAGCGAGTTTGATTGGCAGTGTGGTTGGGTCGAAATCTTCTTCTTCCTCTTCCTCCAGCGCCTTCTCACTCTCTTCTTCTAAATCGGCCCAATAAGCAGCGTTCTCTTCTTCTTCAGTGAGCTCGACTTCTGGAACGATTTCTTCCATCCACGGCAACAGTGCGGTTTCCAGCAGGTTGTTAACGCCGCGGCCATGCGAAGCTGCAATGGCGTGAATCTCGCCTAAGCCCAGCGCATAGAAATCCAGCACCGCCGCTTCCGGGTCGATACCGTCAGTTTTGTTGGCGACAACAAAGGTGGCTTTCTCACGGGCACGCAGATGATTAGCGATTTGCTGATCCGCCGGCATTACGCCCGCGCGCGCATCCACCATAAACAGCACCACATCGGCTTCTTCAATCGCCAGCAGCGACTGCTCCGCCATGCGGTTTTCTACGCCCTCTTCGGTGCCATCAATACCGCCGGTATCAATAACAATGAATTCGCGCCCTTCCACTTCGGCGCGACCATATTTGCGATCGCGAGTCAGTCCAGGAAAATCCGCCACCAGCGCATCACGTGTGCGTGTTAAACGGTTAAATAGCGTAGATTTTCCCACATTGGGACGCCCAACCAGCGCGACCACAGGTACCATAACACTTGCCTCAGTTTTTAAAATAATTCGCCCGAATGGCGTGATTATAACGACATTTGACGCCAGGCGTCAGGCTGAAGGCGCAAAGAATACCATGCCTGACTAAAAACGAAACGGCCCCTGACGAATCAGGAGCCGTGTAAGCGAGCGGGAAACGCGTTCCCGCAGAGCCATATCCTTAACGGGTGATGGCGTAAACTTCTCCGCCTTTCGCCTGGATCAGCAGCTTGTCACCGGCAACCACCGGTTCAGTCTGGAAGCCATCGCTGTCCAGTTTCTGCTGCGCCACGAAGCGGCCGTCAAGGGTGTTAATCCAGTGCAGATAACCTTCGCTATCACCGACAACCAGATAACCGTTGAACAGCACCGGCGAGGTCAGATTACGATGCAGCAGATCGCTTTGACGCCAGATGGCTACGCCACCATCAGCATTCAGGGCAATCACGCGGTCATCCTGATCGACCAGATAGATACGACCCGCATCCACCACCATGTCTTTCACGCCGCCAATCTCACGTTTCCACAGCACCTGACCAGAACGCAGTTCCAGCGCGGTGAGGTTACCGTTATACGCCAGCGCATAAACCACACCGTTTACCACGACTGGCGTAGTATCGACGTCGCTCAGGCGATCGATTTCCGTGGCGCCGCTTGGCTGCGAAATACGCTGCTGCCAAATCAGCTGACCTTGATTGACGATGACTGCGCTCACGCGGCCATTATCGCCACCCACAATTGCGCCACCAAAGGCCACGGTCGGGGCTGATTCACCGCGCAGTGACAGCGCAGGCATATCAAGGTTAACGGTCCATTTGATCACGCCAGTGCTCTGATCAAGGCCTTGCAACATACCGTTGCTGGTGTGAACCAGCACTAAACCGTCGCTCACCACCGGACGCGACAGCGCTTCACCGGCGACCTTGGTCTGCCAGGCAATGCCACCATCGCTGGTATTCAACGCAAATACCTGACCACGTTCGCTACCGATGTAGATGCGATCGCCGCTGGCGGTGACGCCGCCAGAGAGCAGTGCCGAGATGTTTTTCGAGAAGAAGCCGGTTTTCTCAGAGAGATCGACTTTCCATTTCTCTTTACCATTGCTGGCATCAAGCGCTTTAACCACACCAAAACGATCCGCAGCATACACGGTACCGTCCAGCCAGGCTGGATGCAGATTGGAATAGAAATCACCAACGCCATCGCCAACCGAGGTGCTCCACGCGGTCTGCGGCGTAAACTGGTTTTCCACTTTAGGCAGCGGGGCCATTTTCACTACATCTTCTTCGCCGCTGAACAGCGAGCAACCGCTGAGCAGAGTGACTGAAATCAGCCCTGGCAGCAGGTATTTACGTAATTCCATGTGCGCTCTCTTGACTGGCTTAACTTAAGTTATTCATCTTCATCTGCAGCATTTGCTTCAGCGCAGGAGAGGCCTGCGATTCAGCACCTTTGCTCCAGGCATCACGCGCGCCCTGCTTATCGCCTTTGCTCAGCAGTGCTTCGCCACGAATGTCCGCCACAATGGCTGTCCAGCCATCACCTTTAACATTGTTAAGGGTAGAAAGTGCGGCATCGGCCTGACTTTGCTGCAACTGAATGCGAGCCAGACGCAGGTTAATCACCGCCTGCAGGTTGGCATCTTTGGTATCTTTCAGCCCACTCTGTAACAGAGTGATAGCTTTATCGAGCTGATTGGTTTCAACATACTGCTTAGCCAGATCCAACGAAGCCAACGCACCATAGGTGTTGTTGTTTTCGCTGGCGAAAGTGGCGACCGCTTCCAGCGAATCAGGCTTGTCCGCCTGCATCGCGCTGGTCAGCTGTTGATATTCTGCTGATGCCGCTTTATCGGTGCCTTCCTGATGACTGGACCAGAAACGCCAGCCACCCAGCGCAGCGATACCGATGATTACGCCAACGGCCAGGAATTTGCCATTGTTGGCAAAGAACTGACGCAGCGCGTCAACTTGTTCGTTTTCGTTGCTGTAAACTTCCACGCAATCCCTCTCTTTAAAATGGCTGTTGCAGTGCTGCGCTTACTGCAGCAGCGTGCGCAACGTCGCAGCGGCGTCGCTCTGAGCCAGCGTCTGTTGATCGCCGGTACGCAGGTCTTTCACCACAACCTGGCCCGCTTTCACTTCATCTTCGCCCAGCACCAGCGCAATGCGTGCGCCCCACTTGTCTGCACGGGCAAATTGCTTCTTGAAGTTACCGCCACCAAAGTTGGTCATCATCTTCAGTGCCGGATCAGCATCACGCAGTTTTTCCGCCAGTTGCATCGCGGCGGACTGAACGCCCTGCCCCGAAGCGATAACATAGACATCAACAATGCGCGTCGGTTCAAATTCTGGATTAACTGCTTGCACCAGCAACACCAGACGCTCCATACCCATGGCAAAACCAACCGCTGGCGTGGCACGTCCACCCAGCTGTTCAACTAAACCATCGTAACGTCCGCCGCCGCACACGGTGCCCTGCGAACCGAGGCTGCTGGTCACCCATTCAAACACGGTACGGTTATAGTAATCGAGGCCGCGCACCAGGCGCTGGTTAATGCGATAGTTAATGCCCGCGTCGCCCAGCAAGGCGCACAGGCCGCTGAAGTGCTCGCGTGACTCCTCATCAAGGAATTCGCCTAGCGTTGGCGCATCGTTTAACAGTTTCTGGATGTCAGGATTTTTGCTGTCGAGCACGCGCAGTGGATTGGTGTACATGCGGCGTTTACAATCTTCGTCGAGTACGTCCTGATGTTGCTCAAGGAATGCCACCAGCGCGCTGCGATAGTTGGCACGCGCGTCCAGCGAACCGATAGAGTTCAGCTCCAGCTCAACATGCTCGGCAATACCTAACGCTTTCCACCAGCGCGCGGTCATCATGATCAGCTCAGCATCTACGTCCGGGCCTTGCAGGCCGAAGACTTCGACACCCATCTGATGGAACTGGCGATAACGACCTTTCTGCGGGCGCTCGTAGCGGAACATCGGGCCGGTGTACCAAAGACGCTGTTCCTGATTGTACAGCAGACCGTGCTCGATACCGGCGCGCACGCAACCTGCAGTGCCTTCCGGACGCAGCGTCAGGCTTTCGCCGTTGCGGTCTTCAAAGGTGTACATCTCTTTCTCAACCACGTCGGTGACTTCACCGATCGCGCGGCTGAACAACGGGGTGTGCTCAACGATTGGCAGACGGATTTCACTGTAACCATAACTGGCCAGCACCTGCTTAAGGGTGCCTTCAATACGCTGCCAAATCGCGGTATCCGCCGGCAGATAATCGTTCATCCCGCGAATCGCTTGAATATTCTTCGCCACGTTAGAATCTCTTAAGACAAAAAAACCTGAGCGGCATCATACCTTATGAGGATGAAACCGCACAGGTTCAATCACAAACTGGCACGCGACAGGCGCGCACCACGATTATTTTTCCAACTGCTGCACGTTGATACGGCGGCTTTCATCCAGCATGCTGGCTTTAGCGCGAATACGCGCTTCCAGCTGGTCGATCATGTCGTTGTTATCGAGACGATCGCGCTGGCGCACACCATCTTCGTAGAAGCCGCTTTTCTTGGCTCCGCCGGTCACGCCGAGGGTAGAAACTGTCGCTTCACCCGGACCGTTCACCACGCAACCGATAATGGAAATATCCATCGGTGTGATGATGTCTTCCAGCCGCTCTTCCAGCGCATTGACCGTACCGATGACATCAAACTCCTGACGCGAACAGGTCGGGCAGGCAATAAAGTTGATGCCGCGGGAGCGGATGCGCAGAGATTTGAGGATATCGTAGCCGACTTTCACTTCTTCAACCGGATCGGCCGCCAGCGAAATACGCAGCGTATCGCCGATGCCTTCGGCCAGCAGTAAACCTAAACCGATCGCCGATTTCACGGAACCCGCACGCGCGCCGCCCGCTTCGGTGATACCGAGGTGCAGCGGCTGATCGATGGCTTTCGCCAGCAAACGATAAGATTCAACGGCAAGGAAGACGTCAGAGGCTTTGACGCTCACTTTGAACTGATCAAAGTTGAGGCGATCAAGGTGATCCACATGGCGCATCGCGGATTCGAGCAGCGCCTGCGGCGTTGGCTCGCCATATTTTTCCTGCAGATCTTTTTCCAGCGAACCGGCATTAACGCCGATACGGATCGGAATGTTGTAATGACGCGCACAATCCACCACCTGGCGAATACGCTCATTGTTGCCGATGTTGCCTGGATTGATACGCAGACAATCCACGCCATATTCAGCGACTTTCAGTGCGATGCGATAGTCAAAGTGAATGTCCGCGACCAGCGGCACGTTGACCTGTTGCTTAATCAGTTTGAAGGCTTCAGCCGCATCCATAGTGGGAACGGAGACGCGCACGATATCAACCCCGACGCGCTCAAGCTGGCGAATCTGGTTAACGGTGGCGTCCACGTCAGTGGTGCGGGTGTTGGTCATTGACTGAACGGCGATGGGCGCACCATCGCCAACTGGCACCTTGCCGACGTAAATCCGTGTTGATTTGCGACGGATGATGGGTGCTTCGTTATGCATATTCTCTCTCCACAATTACCCGGAAAGCGCGCTGCGCGTTATTGCGCACCCAGCGTCAGACGGGCAACCTGGTTATTACGGATAAAACGACTTAAATCAACGGGCTGATTCTGATATTGCACGTCAACCGCACCCGGTGCGCCAATTTTCAGACGATACGGAGCCGTTCCGGACAAACTCAGCTTACCGCCGCTACGTTGCAAACCGCTGAACAACTTCTTGCCGGTCGCATCGCTGACTTCCAGCCAGCAGTCGGCTTTGAAGTTCATTACGATGGCATTCGGATCGCCTGCCGGTTGGCTGACTGCCGCATTCGCGGTAGGCATTTGACCAGCAGGAACACTGTTTGCTGGCGCCGGAGAGGTCGCCGCTGGCGGCGCTGTATCAATCGGAGCCTGGCTTGGCGAAACCACGGCGTTGTCGCTGCCGGTGGTTTGCGCATTGTTGCTCATGCTCGACGCAGGTGCGCCGGCGTTGCTTTCAGGCGTGGCCACTGCGCCAGCTCCGTTATCGACTGGCGTACCGGCAGCGTTAGTATCCGCATCAGTATTGCTGTCGGTGCTGTTGTCGCCCAATGGAATGGACTGGCTATTGTCGCCGCTGCCGTTTTGATCGGCCATCGACACCAAATCAGCCTGTGACGCTTTATGGTTCTGCCACCACCACGCACCGGTCAAACCGACTACGACGAAAATCACCAACCAGGTGAAGATCATCAGCCAGCCATCGCGCTTTTTACGACGCTTACCCAATGAGAAGCTCTGCATCGGCTCGATCCTGGCAGCACGAACTGGAGCCTGTTTTGCCATCATCGGCAGCAGGTCATCTTCCGGCACATGCACCAGACGGGCATAGGAGCGAATGTAACCGCGCAGGAATGTCGAAGCCAAATCAGCTGGTGATTTATCCTCTTCAATATCACGCACGGTAGTAAGTTTCAGGCACAGGCGTTCAGCGACGTTTTGCTGGGTCAGCCCCATCTGCTCACGGGCCAGACGCAGGCGTTCACCTGTGGAATGTACTGCAGAATTCTCTTGAGTGGCTTCAGTATTCATTAGCTAAATAACGCTGGTACTGTATCGATTGTGGAAAACTTCGCGCCAACCGGTCGCCATAACGTGTAACGTCAGCAGCGTTTCCCTGTTGCGCGGCGAAACGTATCTGTAACCACAGGCTCTCTGCCGTTGCGGGCAAACGCTGGTGGTACACTTCTAAAAGCAGCGGAACCGACTGCTGTTCCTGCTGTTCAAGCCGCCTTTCCACTTCCCTCAGCAGTTGACTGCCCTGCTCCGGTGCGGCATCCAGCGCGTAACCTAACTGCTCGCGCGCTGCGGCACTCTCATCAGCCTGCAGGTAACAATAGCCCGAAAACAGGAATGCATCCTGACGAGCATCGATTTCCTGCGCCTCAATTGCCAGCTTAAACTGTTGATGCGCTTCGTCATACTGCCTTAAACCGCAGAGAAACGCACCGTAATTGTTAGCCACATAACCATTCAGCGGCGCTAACTGCTGCGCCTGCTGATAGTGCCAGCGGGTTTGTGCACTGTTCTGCTGCGCCTGCGCCACACGGGCCAGGGCCAACGGCACGCGATAATCTTTCGGCGCTGCCTGCTGAGCACGCAATAAATTGCGCTGTGCAGCGGCATAATCCTTCACCGCCAGATAATGCAATCCGAGCTGCAAACGGATATCCGCTGCACTCTGCTTTGCAGGATGATTGACACAACCGGTTACAACAAAGCCAGCCAGAATCGCGGCGGGTAATCCTTTACGCATTTCAGTCTCTCCATGAAAAATATGTGGAGAGACTGACATGAGTTACGCCCGCTGAATATCAGCAGGCGCTGGCTTTCAGAGCGCCTTCACAGAGATGGCTTCGCCCGCCATTTTCTTACGCAGCGTACGCTTGGTACGGTCAATCACATCGCCCGCCAGCTGACCACAAGCGGCGTCGATATCATCACCACGGGTTTTACGCACGATGGTGGTGAAACCGTAATCCATTAGCACTTTGGAGAAGCGATCGATACGGCTATTGGAGCTACGGCCATACGGCGCGCCCGGGAAGGGGTTCCACGGAATCAGGTTGATTTTGCACGGCGTCTCTTTCAGCAGTGCCGCCAGTTCATGCGCGTTGTCGGTGCTGTCATTGACGTGATCCAACATCACATACTCGATGGTCACACGGCCCTGATTGGCGTTGGACTTGCCGATGTAGCGTTTGACCGCCGCAAGGAAAGTCTCGATGTTGTACTTTTTGTTGATCGGCACGATCTCATCACGAATCGCATCGTTCGGTGCGTGCAGTGAAATCGCCAGCGCTACGTCGATCATATCGCCCAGCTTATCCAGCGCCGGCACCACGCCTGAGGTTGACAGCGTAACGCGACGTTTTGACAGACCGAAACCGAAGTCGTCCAGCATGATATCCATCGCCGGCACCACATTGTTCAGATTCAGCAGCGGTTCGCCCATGCCCATCATCACCACGTTGGTGATTGGGCGCTGACCGGTAATTTTCGCGGCACCGATGATTTTCGCGGCGCGCCATACCTGGCCGATAATTTCTGATACGCGCAGGTTGCGGTTAAAGCCCTGCTGCGCCGTCGAACAGAATTTGCACTCCAGCGCACAGCCTACCTGTGAAGAAACGCACAGGGTTGCGCGATCCGCTTCCGGGATGTAGACGGTTTCAACCAGCTGGTCGCCCACGCGAATCGCCCATTTAATGGTGCCATCGGTGGAACGCATCTCTTCCGCTACTTCCGGCGCACGGATTTCAGCGCGCTGCATCAGCTTACCGCGCAGCACTTTGTTGATGTCGGTCATCTGCTCGAAATCATCGCAGCAGTAGTGGTACATCCACTTCATGACCTGATCGGCACGGAACGGCTTTTCGCCCATCTCAAGAAAGAATTCGCGCATCTGCTGACGGTTAAGATCCAGCAGGTTAATTTTTTCGTTTTTTGGGGAAACAACCACGGGGGAAGCGGACGACGGCGTCACAATCTGTTCGGACATAATGTTCTCTGGCCTCGTTGTTACACGTTACGGCTCTGGTTAATAGTAGGAAAAAAACAGCGCCCTCGCTGAGGCTGGCTCAACAAGGGCGCATAATTGTACTACATCTGCTGCATGATGCCAGGGGAACCGTTTTACAGAGGTTGAACAGCTGTAAAGACGGGTGTCCGCTCAGGCCATCAACGCACTTAGCGAGTGCGTGGGCAGACTTCGTTTTCTGCGAAGAAGTACGCGATTTCGCGTGCTGCAGATTCAGCAGAGTCAGAACCGTGGGTCGCGTTCTCGGTGAAGCTGTCCGCGTAATCCGCACGCAGAGTCCCTGCCAGCGCGTTGTCTGGGTTAGTTGCACCCATCAGATCGCGGTGACGCTGAACGGCGTTTTCGCCTTCCAGTACAGAAACCACAACCGGACCAGAAGTCATGAATTCAACCAGACCATCAAAGAATGGACGGCCTTTGTGCTCAGCGTAGAAGCCTTCAGCCTGCTCTTTGGTCAGGTGCAGCATTTTTGCGCCAACGATTTTGAAGCCCGCGCTTTCAAAACGGTTATAAATTGCACCAATCACGTTCTTAGCGACGGCGTTTGGTTTCACGATTGAGAAAGTACGTTCGATTGCCATGTTGACCTCTAGTTAGCATCCTGAAGAATCCGGGAGCTCCTCCCGGTAAGAAAACGCGCCGATTATAGGGATATCGCAGCGCGTTGCCTATTAGCGATTTGCGGAATTAATGAAAATAATTGATTTTTGTCGGGGCGCGCAGGCAAAAAGTATGCCATATCCATGCACTCAACCGCGGATAAATGACACCGATGAGAGCTGCCCCGCTTCATCCATCACCACCAATTGATAACTGCCCGGCTCATCCAGCACCAGCGCGGCACTCTTGTTGCTCACGTCACGCTCCAGCGGCTGCCCGTTTAAAAACCACCAGCGCTGCTCACCTTGCCCGCCCTGCACCGCAACCGGCATCACCAGCACCACTTTACCCGGCAGCGGCTGTACGCGCTGGCCGTTGATCACACCAGTAATCACCATCGGCGGCGCATTGCCCTGATTGCGCGGCGGACAAGCGGGATCGATCGGCGGCAAGCGCTGCGCACGGCGTTCAGCAACCGGCAGCCAGGGTTCAAGCGGCAGCGGCCACATCAGGCGCTCCCGACTTTGTGCATCCGGGCAATCTGCCGCCACACGCCATCCCCGGCTGTTCTGCCAGTAGCGCTGACGCAAGCCATTGACGCCTTCCTGCCCCGGCGCCAGCAGCGTCGGTGGCACGGTTTGATTCAACACCCAACTCTGACGACGCTGGCGACAGTTTTCGTCGCCGGGAGGCAACGGCTGACCGCCAGGCCAGCAAATGCTCATGGCGCTGACCGAAAGCGGACGCGGATCGCGCGGCGCACCGCTCACCGGCATGTGTCCCGCCAGCACATTATTGACCTGATTCATCACCGGCACCGCCGAGGCAAAACCAAATTGCCCGGCGACCGGCGTGGCATCCGGCCGCCCAACCCACACGCCAATCAGATAGCGCGACGTGATGCCAATCGTCCATGCATCACGGTAGCCGTAGCTGGTACCGGTTTTCCACGCCAAAGGCGCAATCTCCGCCACCGCGCCGCTGGCCGGAGGTTGCGCCGCGCCAGCCAGAATGCGCCGCACAATCCATGCTGCGCCTGGCGACAACAGCGGCCTCTCCTGCAGCGGCTGTGTCGTCAGCCAGCGCAACTGCGCCGCATTGCCGTGACGGGCAAAGGCGCTGTAGGCCGCCACAATCTCATCCATGCGTGTGCCGGTGCCGCCCAGCACCAGCGACAGATTGGGCTCTGCGCCAGCGGGAAAGCGCAGATTCAATCCCACGTTACGCAAGCGCGCGGCGACACTTTTTGGCCCCAGCGCATCCAGCAACTGCACCGCCGGGAGATTGAGCGACCGCTCCAGCGCAGCGCTGGCGCTCACCGGCCCGTGAAAGCCCGAGTCAAAGTTGCCGGGACGATAGTCGCCGAAGCGACGCGGCACATCCTGCAGCAGTGATTCGCCATGAATCAGCCCATCATCCAGCGCCATGCCATAGACAAAAGGCTTCAGCACCGATCCTGGCGATCGCACGCTGGAGATCATATCGACATGACCAAAACGGCTGTCGTCATTGAAATCCACCGATCCGACATAGCCGCGCACTTTCATGTTTTGGTGATCCACCACCAGCAGCGCCAGCGAGGTGCGCGGCGGTAAGTTGTTTTTCAGCGACGTCGCCAGATTCTCCAGTTCGCGCTGCAGCGACACATCAATGGTTGAGGTGATTTTGTTGTCGGGTGACAGCGACAATAGGCGCCGGGCCAGCAGCGGCGCACGTTGCGGCATCTGGCGCGGCGGCAGCCACACCGCTTCTTGTTTAATATCGGCGACAACCTGCGCTGACCAGACGTGATATTGCGCGAGGCGATCCAGCACTTTATTGCGTGCTGCTTCGGCGCGCTGAGGCCAGCGGTCCGGACGCAGGCGGCTTGGTGCCTGTGGCAACACCGCCAGCAGCGCCGCTTCACCTTGGGTAAGTTGCGAAGGCGGTTTCCCCAGCCACATCCAGCTCGCCGCGCCAACGCCCTCCACCGTGCCGCCAAAAGGGGCGCGATTGAGATACAGCGTGAGGATGTCGCGTTTTGAGAGATGATATTCGAGCTGCAGCGCGCGCCACGCCTGCACCACTTTGCCGCGCAGAGTGCGCGGTTGCGGATCGATAAGTCGCGCCACCTGCATGGTGAGCGTGCTACCGCCGGAGACCACGCCGTGATGCAGCACGTTCTGCCCGACTGCACGCACAATCGCCATCGGATTGATGCCGGGATGATGCCAGAACCAGCGATCTTCGTAGGTCAGCAGCGCCTCGATATAGGCAGGCGAGACATCCTCCAGCGTCACCGGATAGCGCCAAATGCCTTGCGGGTCAGCAAAGCGCCACAGCGGCGTACCGTCTTCGGCCACCACCACGCGCGCCGGCTGTAACTCATGCAGCGGTAGCGGTGTAAGGCGATCCAGTAGCCACAGCGCGGCCAGCAGCAGCAGTAAAAAAAGCGGCAGCCAGCGCCACCGCTTTAGTCGCTTACTTCCAGACATCAATGCTTAACGCACATTGAGTTTTTCCGGCGTGCTGCCAATCGCGCGCCATTCCGGCACATACATCGATTCCACCTGCGGCGGCGGCAGGCGATAGCTGCCCGGCGTCACCGCACGCGCCAGATACAGCAGCGTGCCCGGCGTGTAGCCATCGAGCGCCAGCGCGGCGACAAAGCGGTCGTCACGGAATTCGATGTGCTTGATGTTGGCTTGCTGCATATCCATCATGCTCTCTTTCAGCGCGTCGGCACTGTCGCCTAAACTGGCGCTGCTGTCGCTCAGGTTCTGGTTTTCCAGCTCCAGTCCGGCAGGCAGCAGATCCACCACCAGCGCATCACTGACGCGCTCGCTGGCCGCGACTTTGAGCCGCACCACCAGCAGTTCGCCACTTTTCAGGTTGGTGAGATCCGCCGGCTTACCCTCCAGCGTGAAGTACTCACGACTGATCTGCAGCACGTTGCTCATAGGCGACGGTGCGGTGCGCGGATAACCCACCACATTCAGCGTGCCGTAAAGCGGCGACGCGTTGTCGCTTTTCACCGACACGCCCTGACGCAGCTGATCTTCCGTCATGCCAATATTGAGCGGCTGATCACTGCTGAGCGGTTCCGCTTTACCCTGCAGGGTCGCCTGCCAGCTTTCACCTTTGTGCTGCTGCAAGGTGCGAGCGGCGAGGAACAACGCGTTGTTTTCCTGGGTCGAGAACCAGCGCTGTCCGTGCACGGCTTTTGCCAGCTCGATCAACAACGGACCTTGCATCTCCGGCAGCAGCTGGTTTTCTGTCAGCAGCGACAGAATCAGCGCGCGATCGCGCACCGGGCTGCCGTAATCGCCGAGCCAGCTGTTGGGTTTACGTTCCAGGCCAATGCCCTGCGCCAGCGCCAGTTGTGCGCGCTGTTGATCGCCCATCAGCTTCAATGCCACGCCAAGCTGCACCATCGCCAGGCCCGATTTAGCCCGATCGCGCTTTTCATACAGCGCACGCAACGCACCGAGCGGCGCCTGCTGCTGACGCGCCAGCACCAATCCGGCATAAGCCTGCACGCTGAAACGCAAGCCATCGGCATCGCTGCTCCAGCTGGTTTCGATCTGCGCGGGATCCTGCAGATAGCGCAGCAGACGTTCGTCGGCACGGGTAATCACGCCATCCGGTACGCCGTAACCGGCTTCGCTGGCGCGCAGCAGGAAATCGGTGACGTAAGCCGTCAGCCAGAACTCTTCCTGACTCTCTTTGCTCCACAAACCAAAGCTGCCGTTGCCGCGCTGCATGCCGGCAAGACGCGCGATGCCGGTATCAATTGAGGCGCGACGCGCTTCATCGTTACTGGTTTTGATGCCCATCGCCGTCAGCTGCGCATGATTGGTGAACACCGACGGCCAAATGCCGCTGGCGGTCTGTTCAAGGCAGCCATAAGGATAGGCGTACAGCGAACGGATATAGCTGGCGATATTCAGCGGTGGACGGTTACTGAGCGACAGCTGTCCGCTCAAGGTATCCTGCTGCAAGCCATTGAAGGCGCTGGCCATCACCTGCCAGTTCTGACCGGTTTGCATCACGTTATCGAAACTCAGCGTTTGTGCCGGATAGGCCGGACGCACGCCAATTTTCCATTTACGCTCGCTCGCTGCCAGCGTTTCGCCCGGCAAACTCATGCCGGAAACCCTGACCTGTACCTCGCCTTCACCGAAGCCCCCCAGCGCTCTGACCGGAATTTGCAAGGTGGTGCGCGCGCCTTGCGCCAGCTGCACGCTGGCAGGGATGTTGCCGTTCAGGGCGATCTGGCCGCTGGCGCTGATGTTGATTTTCAGCGTTTGCGGTTGATCGGTGAGGTTAGTGAGATCCAGCGCCAGCGTAGATTGATCGCCGCTGGCCAGGAAGCGCGGCGTCGCCAGTTCACTGATCAATGGCGCGGCAACCACCAGCTTACGATCGGCCGACCCGAAGCTGTCGTCGCTCCACACCTGCGCCATCAAACGCAGTTCGCCATTAAACGCCGGAATCGGCAGTTCCAGCGTACCTTCGCCATTGGCATCCAGCGTTACGGGCTGCAACTGCTGCGCCACGATCTGCACATCAGTGACCGGTTTTTTGCCGCCGCGCGACAGCGCATCCGCATCGTCGCCGTCACCACCAAAGCGCAGCGCGGCCAGTTTGCCACCGCCTTCAATCAGTTGACCAAACACATCGTATTGATCGGCGTTATAACGCTTGCGGCCAAAGAACGCTTCCCACGGATTCGGGGTTTTGTAGTCAGTGATGTTAAGCACGCCGCTGTCCACCGCCGAGAGTAATACCTGAACCTGCTTCGGCAATGCGCCACCTTCACGGCTGGCTTTGACCTGCACTTTTAGCGTCTGCTCAGGACGGATCTTATCCGGCGCGTCGAGCGCTAAGCTGAGGCGGCGCGCTTCGGTCGCCATCGGCAGATGCAGCAAGCCCACCGCGCGTTTCGGCGTGACGCCGCTGGCCTTGTCGCCGTCGCGCACCACGATGGCGCTGAGATAAAGATCGTGTCGCTTCCAGCTGTCGCTAATCGGTACATCAATGGTTGCGCCGCCCGCCGGAACCTCCAGCGGTTGCCACCACAGCGTGCCGCTGCTGGATTCCACCATCAGATAGCCTTTGCCGGCAGCAGGCGACTCCACCTGCACATGCGCGGTGTCGCCCGCCTGATAGGCGGTTTTATCAATTTTCAGTTTGACCTGATCCGGACGCAGCGCGCCGGTGCCGTTGGTATTGTCCTGCCACCCATATCCGGCCTGGAAGCGTACGCTGCTCATGATATTGTCGCCGGCATGCACTTCCAGGCGATAGGTGCCCCACTCCACCGGGAAACTCACTTTCTGGCTGCCGCCCGCCGCAATAGAGATGCGCTGCTGATCCTCCTGCAGATCCTTTTGATCGAAGCGCGATTGCCATCCTTCGCTGTCAGAGAAGCTCCAGTAATAGTCGCGGCGTTCGTGGATCAGGCGCACATCAAGATCTGACGCCGCCAGTTTTTCGCCCTGCGGATTGGCGTAGACCACGTCGAATTCCGCGAGGCTGTTTTCTGCCACGGTCGGCTCATCGTGATAACGATCGCTGCGATAGTCATATACCGATTCACTGCTAAACAGCGGACGGATGCCGGGCAGCGCCGCTGCCGGCCAAATCGCCTGAGTCGCGCGGCGCGTCACCGGACGGCCGCCGGTTTCCAGCAGGCTGGCTTGCAGAATCAGATTGAGCGGTGAATGGCTCTCTTTCCAGCTGCTCTCAACGTTAAGCTGCAGCTTGCCGCTCTCATCCAGCTTCTCATCCACATCATCGAGCGAACGTTTCAGCTCTTCAGTGATATCGCCAAATTGATAGCCGGGCAGCGCGGCCACCGCTTCACGCGCGGGACGCAGGAACAGCTGCCCTTGCAGCTCGTTACCCGCAGCCGGCGCGCCGTACAGATAGCGGCCTTCAACAGCAAAGGTGACGTCGTCATCCGGCACCAACGGCTGCGCGCTGTTGGTCAAATCCAGCGCCATGCGCTCCGGCAGGAAGTCTTCGACGTGGAACGGCCAGCTGCGCGGCTGGTTGTCGCCACTGTTGATACGCAGCATCCATTCGCCGGTCATCGCCGCAGCCGGTATCGCGAAGCGATGTTGATAGACGCCGTTCTCCGGCTGCCAGACAAAGGTCTGCGACACTTCGCCATTCGGCTGCACCACGTCGGCTTTCACCGGCTGCGGCGGCAACGGTTTGCCATCAGCATCACGCAGCAGCGCGTTGACGATCACCGTTTCACCCGGACGATAGAGATCGCGCGGACCAAATACGAACAACTGTTTGTCGTAGCCTTGCGGACCATCAATCGGGAACTCCGCCAGATCCAGCGCCGGACGATTAAGATCGATCAGCGAAGTTTGGTCCTTTTGTGTCGCCAGCAGCAGCTTGCCTTTAGCATTTGCCGGTAGGCGCAAATGACCGTTGCTGTCACTGGTGCCACTGGCGAGTTGTTTTCCTTTCTCATCCAGCAGCTGCACGCTAACGTCACCAAGTGGCGCGCCGTTGCTCAGGCTTTGGGCAAACAGTTCCAGCTGTTCAGGGAATTGGTGCAGCGACAAACCGATGTCGCTCAACGTAAACAGTGTCGCCGGTTGCGTGTAGTTGTAGGTTCCGGCCTGTTTCATCACCGCCAGATAGACGCCCGGCTGCTTCAGCGCATCGACATCGCCCAGCGGCAGCTGCATTTTCTCGCGCGTGTTGCGTGCCGGATTAAGATCGAAGCGGGCGCCGTAAACCAGATCGGCATTTTTCAGCAGCTCGCGTGATTCCCAGTACGACATATTGTTGCCGTAATTCCACTGCGCCAGAAAATCGGCCAGCGAGGCACTTTTCACGCGGAAGAAATCGACGTCGACGTTATTCACATTCAGCGCCAGCACCGGCAATCCCTGCGTCAGACGCAGCGGCAGCAGCGATCCGCGACTGGCAAAACCCACCATCGGCTGGATATCGCGCGTGGTGAGCGATTGGCTAAAAGATTTCGATAAGGTGCTGCCATCGGCCGCTTTGAGACCGGCATCGACGTTAACCGTCAACTTGCGCGACGGTTCAGGATGACGAAAACGCAACGCTTTACCGTTTGGCGCCAGCTCCCAGCCGCCATCAACCTTGCCGCTTTTCTCATCGATAATCTGCACGCGCGCAGCGAAATCCTGCTTCGCTTCAAGCGGCGTGTTGAAGCTCAACACCAGCGCGGCGGCGCCGTCGAGTTGCAGCTCGGAGAGATCGATAACCGACAGCGATTTCTGCGTTGCTGTTGCGGTTGCCGCTTCCTCCGCGTGTATCGTCAAGGTCCCGCCGCCCAGTAATCCAGCACCGATCAGCGCGCTGAGCAGCAGCCGGTTAAAACGTTTTGCCATGGTAATTCCCTCACCAGTCCCAGAAGTTAAGAAAACGTCATTCCGCGCAATTTCACATCAACCCGCCAACTTTAGCAATCACACCCTTGAGATAGCGTTCACATTCCCGGAGACTGGTCGTTTCCCGTTTGCTGAGAAGAGGTTGCTATGACAGCCATATTTGTGTCCGCTGATTGGTTGAAAGAACATTACACCGAGGAAACATTGCAGGTGCTTGATGCCCGCATGTTACCGCCTGGCCAGGAAGCCGTACGTGATGTGCAGGCTGAATATCTGGCTGGTCATCTGCCGAATGCGCCGTTCTTCGATATTGAAGCCTTGTCCGATCACACCAGTGCTTATCCACACATGATGCCCCGCGCCGAATCCTTTGCGGTGGCAATGCGCGAATTGGGCGTCAGCCAGGACAAACATCTGGTGGTGTATGACGAAGGCAACCTGTTTTCGGCTCCGCGTGCGTGGTGGATGCTGCGCGCCTTTGGCTGCGAAAACGTGTCGATTCTGGCCGGAGGATTACAGGGCTGGAAGGCAGCCGGTTTCGATGTCGCCACCGGCCCGGTTAGTTTGCCGGAAGGTGAATTCGAAGCGACTTATGATGGCGCACAGGTGAAACGTCTGACCGACGTGCTGCTGATCAGCCACGAAGGCGGCGCGCAGATTGTCGATGCCCGTGCGGCGAACCGTTTTAACGCCGAAGTGGATGAACCGCGTCCGGGCTTGCTGCGCGGGCATATTCCCAACAGCCTGAACGTGCCGTGGAACAGTTTAGTGGTAAATGGTGAATTGAAACCGGCAGCGGAACTGCGCGATCTGTTTGCTCAGGCGGGGGTAAAACTGGATCAGCCGGTGATTGCCAGCTGCGGTTCGGGTGTCACGGCGGTGGTGGTGATTCTGGCGCTCACCTCGCTGGGTGTGCGGGATGTGACGCTGTACGACGGTTCGTGGGGCGAATGGGGCAGCCGCGACGATTTACCGATCGAGAAGTGATAGCAGGTCGCCATCAATGGCGACCACGCATTATATAATCCGCTGACTGCCCTTAAAATCGCGCAGGAAACTGCCCCAGCGACGTTCATAGAACGGCGTGATGTGGGCAGTAAAGAAGTGGCTCACGCCGCGATCTTCATTAACCACTTCACAGATATCAATGGGCGCATCATCCGCAAGCGTATCCGTCGCTACACCGCCCGCCGCCTGAATAATCTCATCGATATCGCTATCAGCTTCGATACCAATCAGCAGGTTCGGTGCTTCGCTGGCGCTTTCACGAATGCTGGCGATGTAAGCACGGCGTACCTGTTTGTACTTGGCAAACAGTTGCGTTAACGAATCAATCATCTGCGCTGGCGGCTCGGCCACTTCGGACAACAGCAACGCATGACCACCTTCCAGCACGGTTTGCTGGCTCAGCGCACTGCCCTCTTCGCCAATCAAATGGGCGATTTCACCCGGCGAAAACTCTTTACCCGCAGGCAGTTTCGGATTGAGGAACAGCGTTTCGCCTTGCGTGATTTCAAACAGCGTGCGCACCGGCATGCGCAGGTAAGGTTGTTCATCTTTGATGGCCTCGCCCATCGCCTCTTCCGAGGTGAAGAACGGGATCACGCTACCGCCATCCTCTTTTTCCCAATGCTGTAATTCGACCGGCGAAGTCGCATCAAACTGTTCGGCGGGACTTTCGCCTGGCACCCACACATCGGCTTCCAGCAGCAGCTGGAAAAATTCCGGACGGTGCGCAGGCTCAGTAGCCGCCAGCTTCAGCACCTCTTCAAGACGGTTACTCATTTATCGTATTCCAAAAAAGACGGCAAGCTTGCGCCTGCCGTGATGAGGATTATTTCAGTAACAGATTGGCGACGGTGCGCACACCCAAACCGGTCGCACCTGCGGACCACTGATCCACCGCGCTTTTGCGGTACGTCGCGGAGCAGTCAATGTGCAGCCAGCCTTGCTGATATTTGCTGACGAAATGCGATAGGAACGCCGCCGCACTGCTGGCACCCGCCGCATGTGACGGGCTGGCGATGTTATTCAGATCGGCAAAGTTCGAAGGCAGATGGCTGCGATGGAACTCGGCCAGCGGCAGACGCCAGAATGCTTCGTTTTCGCCGGTTGCGCTGCCAAGCAGCGATTCCGCCAGAACATCGTCAAAGGTAAACAGCGCGTGATAATCGTTACCCAGCGCGGTTTTCGCCGCGCCGGTCAGCGTTGCCGCATCGATCAGCAGTTCAGGATTTTGCTCGCTGGCATCGATCAGGCCATCGGCCAATACCAGACGACCTTCCGCATCAGTGTTCATCACTTCCACGGTTTTACCGTTGCGATAGCGAATGATGTCGCCCAGACGGAACGCGTTGCCGCTGACCATGTTGTCTGCGCAGCATAGATACAGCTTCACGCGCTTATTCAGACCGCGTGAAATCGCCAGCGCCAGCGCGCCAGTCAGCGTTGCCGCGCCGCCCATGTCGGACTTCATTGAGTCCATGAAAGCGCTCTGCTTCAGGCTGTAACCGCCGGTATCAAAGGTGATGCCTTTACCGACCAGACAGGCGTAAACCGGCGCATCTTCATCGCCAGTTGGATTGAAATCCAGCGCCAGCAACACCGGTGCGCGCGTGGAGCCGCGGCCCACGGTGTGGATACCGGCGTAACCCTGAACACGCAAATCGTCACCTTTGGTGATGCGATAGCTGACTGCTTTGCCGCCCACTTCGTTGATCAGATCAACCGCGTTGTGCGCCAGCTGTTCCGGGCTAAGATCTTCCGCCGGCAGGTTGATGGTGTCGCGCACCCAGTCAACAATCTTCAGACGACGTGCAAATTCAGCCTGATCGTCTTCATTGAATTCCGGCCACTCGACCTGACGTTTGCCTTTCGGGCTGCGGTAGCCTTGCCAGAACGCCCAGCACTTTTCCACATCCCAGCCTTCGCCCTGCAGCGAGACGTGACGAATGCCCTGCCCGTCCAGCTTGCGCCCCGCGCGCTGGATGCTCATCAGCGCGTCTGCGCCAGTAAGGTGAACGGTCATGCCACTTTCGTTGCTGCTCAGCAGCGCTTTGTCACCCCAGCGCGCATCGGCGGCCTGGGAGCTGAGCGTAATTATCATCGGTTGTGTTGTCATCGCGTGGCTCCGTTTGCGTTAGGTGTCACCTTGCGCCAGAACCGGCGCAAGGGGTGCATGAATTAGCGGGCGTTTGCCGCAGGCGAAAGTGCCCGCAGACGTGTTACCGCTTTATTGACCAGCTCGATAGCGTACTCAATTTCCTCTGCGCTGGTGAAGCGTCCGAGCGAAAAACGCAGCGAGCTGTGTGCCAGCTCCTGCTCAACGCCCATCGCGCGCAGCACATAGGAAGGTTCGAGACTGGCCGAGGTACAGGCGGAACCGGATGACAGCGCCAAATCTTTCAGCGCCATAATCAGCGATTCGCCATCGACGTGGGCAAAACTGATATTGAGGATGTTCGGAGCGCCCTGCTCCAGCGAACCGTTGAGGTTCACGTTACCCAATTGACTAATACCGCGCCACAGACGCTGGCGCAGCTCGGCCAGACGCGCCATTTCGCTGCTCATCTCTTCACGCGCAATCCGGTAGGCTTCGCCCATGCCGACAATCTGATGCACCGGCAACGTGCCCGAACGCATGCCGCGCTCGTGACCGCCACCGTGCATCTGTGCATCAATTTGCAGACGCGGTTTACGACGCACCCACAGCGCGCCGATGCCTTTCGGTCCATACAGCTTGTGCGCTGAGAACGACATCAAATCCACCGGCAGTTCAGTGACGTCAATCGGCAATTTGCCGACGCTTTGCGTGGCATCAACGTGAAACAGGATGTCACGCGCACGGCACAGCGCGCCGAGTGCGGCGATGTCCTGAATCACACCGGTTTCATTATTGACGTGCATCAGCGACACCAGCACCGTGTCGTCGCGCAGTGCAGATTCGAGCATCTGCGGCGTAACGATACCGTCGCTGCCCGGCTGTAAGAAGGTGACATCAAAGCCTTCGTGCGCCAGTTGCTGGCAACTGTCGAGCACCGCTTTGTGTTCGGTTTGGCTGGTAATAATGTGTTTGCCGCGCGCCTGATGGAATTGCGCGGCACCTTTGATCGCAAGGTTGTCCGCTTCGGTCGCGCCGGAGGTAAAAACGATTTCACGGGGATCGGCATTGACCAGCTCAGCAACTTGATTGCGAGCCACATCAACAGCTTCTTCAGCCTGCCAGCCAAAACGGTGGGAACGGGACGCGGGGTTACCGAAAGTGCCATCCATTGTGAGGAACTGCATCATTTTGGTGGCAACACGCGGATCCGCAGGCGTAGTGGCTGCGTAATCCAGGTAAATCGGTAATTTCATTGCGCTAAAACTCCGTATAAAAAATCATACGTCTTTATAGCACATTCGGCCTCGCCCGTATGAACAGGAAAGGCCGAAGGAGAACTGATTAAGCGCGCAGATTAACGTTGATGGTTTCTTGCACACGATGCTGCTGGAAGCGGCGATTATCGACAGTGTTCTGACGATCGGCCACTTCAAGGATTTCCTGATTATTCACCAGTTCCGCCAGCGTGATGTTGTTGAGGAAGTCGCTGATGCGCTCACTCAGATCACGCCACAAAACGTGGGTCAGGCAACGCTCGCCGCCCTGGCAGCCCTCTTTGCCCTGGCATTTAGTGGCATCGACAGATTCGTCAACGGCGGTAATAACCGCGCCCACAGCAATCGCGCTTGAATCTTTGCCTAACAGATAACCGCCACCTGGACCACGAACGCTGGCCACTAAGCCGTGCTTACGCAGACGTGAGAATAACTGCTCCAGATAGGACAATGAGATGCCCTGACGCTCAGAAATGTCAGCTAGCGGCACCGGGCCCTCATTGGAGTGCAGTGCAACGTCCAGCATAGCGGTTACGGCATAACGTCCTTTGGATGTCAGTCTCATAGCATACAACCTCGTAAGCGTCCGTCCGGTTATCGGCGGGTTATCTGAAGAATTGACGCCAGTCTGACATTCCTGAGTAAAACGGTCAACTATTTAACCAAGTAAATTGCTCAACTATTTAACCAACTGTTTTACTCAACTATTATCCACATTACCTTTGCGCTTTTCGAACGATGCCATCATGCCGCGCAGGATGTTCAGTTCGTCGCGTTCGGGGCGCGCACGTGTATATAAACGACGCAGCTTGCTCATCACCTGGCTTGGCGTGCCTTCACGGATAAAGCCGCTGTTCAGCATCATCTGTTCGATGTGCTGATAGAAGCGCTCCAAATCGTCAACCAGCGGATACGGTGATTCGACAGGCTCTTCCGTCGGCGCGGCTTTTTCCTGCGCGTCCAGCCAGGCCATGCGCACTTCGTAAGCGATAATCTGCACCGCCATCGCCAGATTCAGTGAGCTGTATTCCGGGTTCGCCTGAATCGCGACGTGATAGTGACATTTCTGCAACTCTTCGTTAGTCAGGCCCACGCGCTCGCGGCCAAACACCAACGCCACCGGCGCCTGCTGGCCCTCTTCCACGCTTTTAATGCCGCACTCGCGTGAATCCAACATGGGCCACGGCAGTGAACGTGAACGTGCGCTGGTGCCAACCACCAAACTACAACCGGCAATGGCTTCATCCATGGTATCGACAATGCGCGCATTACCAATGACATCGCTGGCACCGGCGGCGAGGGAAATGGCCTGTGAATCTGGTTTCACCAGCGGATTGACCAGATAAAGGTTGGTTAAGCCCATAGTTTTCATCGCGCGTGCGACGGAGCCCATGTTGCCGGTGTGCGACGTTTCTACCAGTACGATTCGGATATTCTGCAGCATAATTAGAGGCGGTCAGGGAAATGATGGCGCGCATCCTAACATAAAAAGAGGACATTTGCTGAACACGCTGATATACTCCGCGCCGTTTTCCCCGTTCTTTAACATCCAGCGAGAGATACCGATGCATCCGATGCTCAACATAGCCGTGCGCGCCGCGCGCAAGGCCGGAAATTTAATTGCCAAGAATTATGAAACCCCGGACGCTGTCGAAGCCAGCCAGAAAGGCAGCAACGACTTCGTTACCAATGTTGACCGTGACGCAGAACGTCTGATTATCGAAGTAATTCGTAAATCGTACCCGAAACACACCATCATCACCGAAGAAAGCGGTGAGCTGGCGGGCGAAGATCAAGACATTCAATGGGTAATCGATCCGCTGGATGGCACCACCAACTTCATCAAACGTTTACCACACTTCTCCGTTTCTATCGCTGTGCGCATCAAAGGCCGCACCGAAGTGGCTGTGGTTTACGATCCAATGCGCAACGAACTCTTTACCGCCGTACGCGGTCAGGGCGCTCAGCTGAATGGCTATCGCCTGCGCGGCAGCACGGCGCGCGATCTGGATGGCACCATCCTGGCGACCGGCTTCCCGTTCAAGTTGAAGCAGCACGCAACCCCTTACATCAACATCGTTGGCAAACTGTTCACCCAGTGCGCTGATTTCCGTCGCACCGGTTCGGCGGCGCTGGATCTGGCTTACACCGCTGCAGGTCGCGTTGATGGTTTCTTTGAGATTGGCCTGAAGCCGTGGGATTTTGCGGCGGGCGAACTGCTGGTTCGTGAAGCGGGCGGTCTGGTGACTGACTTTACCGGCAACCACGGTTACGTGATGTCAGGTAACATCGTTGCGGGTAACCCACGCGTAGTGAAAGCAATGCTGGCATCGATGCGTGAAGAGTTAAGTGAAGCGCTGAAGCGCTAAATGCGAGAAGGCGGCTGAATCAGCCGCCTTTTTTTTGTTACCGACGTTCGTGGCTTAATACCTGACGCGGTTGCGTCTTGCGACCCACGCGCCCCAGCAATGCTGCCAATACAGCTTCAATCACCAGCATAAAGAAGGTGAACCAGCTCGCTTTCGCCGTTGCGGCCGCCGCTTGCTCAGCCACTTCACGGGCTTTTTGCTCCGCCTGCTGTTTCAACTCCTGGTACTGTTGCACGGCTTTTTTATAGCTCTCCTCGGTTTGAGTTACAATCTGCTCAACCTCTTGATCGCTTTTACCGGTGCGCGCTTTGATAATATTTTTCAGCGCATCACGATCGGCAGCTTGCAATGTATCTGAGTGACGATTCATAACGCCTTTCAACCAATTAGCCAGATCATTATCAGCATTCTGTGGATTTTGTGCCGTTTGCTCTGCTTGATTTTGCGCGTTATTGGCTTCGTTATTTACATCCTTTTGCAGATTCTCAGGTTGTAATTCTGTCTTGCCGGTTTGACGCAGCGTAGTTTGTAATTCGTTTTTTAAATCATCTAAATTGATATTACTTTCCTGCAGCTTCTCTTTTGCCATATTGGTCAGTGATGGCGCCGCTGCGGAAATTCCATTACCAACAGCATTTACGCCGGCGCCTAAAATATTAAACGCACCGCCAATAACGCCAGTCGCCAGGGTAATCGCGAGCCATAATGTCAAAATGGTGCTAACACCAAACATCAACAAACCATGCATCGCCCCTTCGCGCTGCGCCAGACGCCCCGCAACGTAGCTACCTACGCCCATGGCAATCAGCATACTCACGCCGGTCCAGATTAACGCGCCGGTTCCCAGATG
Source organism: Pantoea leporis (assembly GCF_028048155.1). Classification (NCBI taxonomy): domain Bacteria; kingdom Pseudomonadati; phylum Pseudomonadota; class Gammaproteobacteria; order Enterobacterales; family Erwiniaceae; genus Pantoea; species Pantoea leporis. Next base: position 77,258 of record NZ_JALMEU010000010.1, on the reverse strand, counting down.
CTGCAGCGGATTTTGTTCCTGTTGTGGATCGATGGTTGTTGCACCAATCGCTGTACCCAATATCCCCAATAAAATATGAATGATTAGCGCAGCGATAACGCCGGCAAATACTGCGCTCCATGAAATACGTTTTAATGGTAGGCCGCCATGCACGTCGTGCACCGTATCTACGCTGCCATTATTAATCCGAGTTTCAGGCATCGTTTTCTCCTCGCAGAATATTTCGCTGAAATTTTATAATTGCTAATCCACCAGGATATTGACTGGTGTAATTGAGCTTAGACAGAGAAATCTATTTTCACCAGCGCGCTAAGCGGAGATATTTAATTAACTGTTGAGGGGGAGAATACTTGCAACAGTGGAATATTTACACTACCCAAATATCCTTAATGTCAGAAAGGACGAATTCCACCGCCGATGCCCGGCGAGGCACTTTGCCATAATGCAACGCCCGCAACGATTAACAGCACGCTACCTAACATGGCGAGCAGCGGCACCAGCAGCCTGGTCGCAGGATGAGTACCGCCGGCCTGCCCTAAGCGCTGAGCCAGCAGACGGGAGCGCTGCACTAACAAGCCGAGCGCCGAAACCGTCACAGCAGTGCCCAACGCCATCGCCACGGCAGAGGCGACGCCCCACGCATACACACCAATCACTTTGGCAAACAGCAGCATCATGATGGCGCCGGAACAGGGCCGCAGCCCCATGGAAAACACCACCAGCGCCTGCGTTTTAGCGCTAACTGCCTGATCCATCTGCGCAGCGCTGGGCAGATGCGCATGTCCGCAGCCGCAGTGTTCATCGTGCTGATGCGCTGGGCGAATAGCGTGGATCTGCAACTTTGGCTGAGGACGCCATTGCTGACGCAGCGATCGCAATGCACGCCAACCGACCCAAATACCCAGCGCGACGACTAACAGATAACAGCCCTTCTCTAGCCAGTAACTGCCGAGATGCATCTGACGCGACGAGGTTTGCAGTACCACCAGCATCAGCGTTACCAAACCAATCGCCACGCCGCCCTGCAGCAAAGCAGCCAGCAACGTTAGCTTCATGCTGGTTTTCAACTTTGCCGGATGGGTGGCAAGAAAGGTAGTGATCACCACTTTGCCGTGTCCCGGCCCCAGCGCATGCAGCACGCCGTAAGCGAGGCTGAACAGCATCAGCGTCACGCCCGCATGCTGCGGTTGTTCAGCCACCTGCTGCAAAAGCTGCGTCATTTCGCGATTGAGGATTTTTTGCCACAGCACGCTTTGCAGCAAAATCTGCGACCAGTGCTGCCACAGCAGCACGCCCACTAGCAGCAATAACGCCGCCATCAGCCACAGCGGCCATAAACGACGTGAACGGGAGGGAAGCGAAATCAGTGACATGTCAGTGTCACCGTTTGGGCGAATTGCTGGCCAAGATCCATATCCTCTGGCGGCGCATCGGCTTTATCCAGCGATAGCGCATATTGCTTCAGCGAGTCATCCGGTTTCGGCGTATGCAGATCGATCTGGCAATGCGATTTAACGGTGTCGTCCATGGTTAATGCCTGTGGATTATCGTAATACATATCAACAAAGTAGCTGGGATCAAAAGTCTGAATGCGATACTGCTTCGCGCTCAATAACTGCGGCTCGCCAAACGGCACGATAAACTCCAGCACCGCTTTGTTGCCGTTGCGCGATAAGTTGTACTCTTTCGGCAGATTGAGAAATTTGACCCGATTTTTGTCCTGCCACACTTCGGTGAAATAGTGCTGACCGAGCACATTTGCCATCACCTGCGCCGCCAGCTTTTTCCACACTACATCACCGGGCTTGGCTTTACCTGCGTCGTATAACAGATCGGCGGAGGTTATCTCATCCATGGTCCACACCATTTTCATGCCGCTAAGATGTTGGTTGTCACTGATGAACTCGGTTTTCATGTCAATGAAGCTATGCGGATGTGACCAGGCTGCGGTGCTGAACAACAGCGTAAACGTAATGAGTGCAATTTTCATGTGTTATAAAGTAACAATTTTAAAGTGAAGTGTAGAGTGGCCCAGAAAAATTGTGACCCGCCCTAAAGCTCTGAACAAAAGTCACGACAAAGTGCAAGGTTACCGCGTGGAGTTAGCTATTCTTAGCTCAAAAGTGACCTGCGGATAAACCATTGATGAGTTCTGCACCCTCCTCTGCACCACTCTTCAGCCGTTCCCAGCGTCGTTGTCATCTGTTACTGCTGCTATTTCTGCCCGCTCCCGCGTTGACGCTTGAAAAGCTCTGCCAGTTAAATGGCGTGGCGCCTGTTGTCGCCCGACAGGATATCGCGGATGTGGGAGAGGAGATACAGCGTTACCATCAACTGGAGCTACACCAGATGGTCGATGGCAGCTTTCGCATACACGGGACGGAACTGGACAGGCGGCTGTGCCTGATCCACTGGCTGCGACGCGCGCTGCGTTTGTCGCAGGATTTTGTCTGCGAGCATTTTGCCCCGGTGCTGCGTCAGCGCCTGAAAGTCCTGAAAATCGAGAAAGCGCTGTGGGATGAAACCAACTTGCAGGCGCTGATTCAGCACTGCAGCCTGCGTCTGGCGCGCGACTTCAGCCCGCGCGACCGCATGTTTCTGCAAATCTTCATGAAGTATGCGCTGTGCCAGCGCCAAAACGCCTTGTTCAATGACGGACAGCGCGCGTGGCTGGCGGAAAAAGTCGAACGTGCTGCCGCCGACGACGTCATCCATCACTGGCAGAAGCGCTGCCACTTAGCGCCGGATGTAAGCGAGACCGACTTCTGGACGCTGCTATTTAGCCTGATTCACGCGCCAACCGCTACGCAGCTGGAGCATCCGCAGGCAGTAAAGCTGATGCAGTCAGTGGAAGCGCTGATTGCGCGCTTTGAGCAGTTGGCACAAACCACCTTCAGAAATCGCGCCGAACTCACTCAGCAACTCTTTACGCATCTGGCGCAGGCGCTGGATCGCAGCCATTTTGCCATCGGCATCGATAACAGCGTGGCGCTGGATGTCGCACGACTCTACCCGCGTCTGCTGCGTACCACGGAACGCGCACTTGAGCATTTCAGCCGTAACTTTGCCACGCGCTTTAGTGCTGAAGAGATAAGTCTGGTGGCGGTGCTATTTGGTGCCTGGCTGATGCAGGAGAGTGCATTGCAGGAAAAGCAGGTGCTGCTGCTGACGGGCGCGGATGCGGCGCTGGAGCAGTTGCTGGAGCAGCAGCTGCGGGAAATGACGCTGCTACCGATCAACATCAGCTATCAGGACGTCGTGCATTTTCAGCGTGAAGGCGCGCCGCGCGATATCGCGCTGGTGATCACGCCGTATGCCATTTCATTGCCGCTGTTTTCACCGCCGCTAATCCAGGCGGAGCTGCCGCTGAGTCGTCATCAGCAGCAGCGTATTCTCCAGTTGCTGGAGAATTAAGCGGCGCGCGGACGCAGGAACAACGCCGGCAGCGCCACTAACGCCATCACCCAGAACAGATGTCCTTGCAGATGCGTAAACAGCACGCCGCAAATCATAGTCATCACCGCAATACCGCCGCCCATGGCCAGCGCCGAATAGAGCGATTGCAGACGAATCACTTCCGCGCCTTTGCGCGCGGCAATAAACCGCATCGCCGCTAAATGGCAGACGGTAAAGCTGCCGCAGTGCAGAATTTGCGCCACGATCAGCAACGGCAACGCGGTGCTGGATCCCAGCATTGTCCAGCGGATAATGGCGCACACGCCTGATAACAGCAGCAGATCGCGCGCACTCCAGCGGCGGAACAGTCGGCTGCTGAGAGCAAAAATGATGATTTCAGCCACCACGCCCAGCGACCACAAGTAGCCAATAATCGACGCGGAATAACCGCTCTCATGCCACCAGATCGCGCTGAAGCTGTAGTAAGCCGCATGCGCGCCCTGCAACAATGTCACGCATAACATGAAACGCCACACCGCATTTTCGCGCAGCAAATCACGCCATGCCTGCCAGCCACCATCGGTTGACGTCTGACGTTCACTGCCCTGCGGCTTCGTCGCTGGCGTTAACATCATCCCACCTAACATGCCGATCGCGCCCAGTGACAGCAGCACCAGAATCGCCTGCGATGAGAACGCCGTGACAAGCATGCCGGTTAAGGCAGAGCTGAAGACAAACGCCAGCGAGCCCCACAAACGAACCGGGCCATATGTCAGACCAATTTGCTGCGTCCAGGTGGCGGCCAGCGCATCACTCAGCGGCACCAGCGGTGAGAAAAACAGGTTGAAGCCGATCATCACGAACAGCAGCCACATCCACTGTTGTCCCAGCCAATAACCGATAGCGAACAGGCACGTCATCAGCGCCAGCAAGCGCAGCGCAGTGATCAGCTGTGAGGGATTTTTTACCTGCGAGGCAATCAGCAAACTGCCGACAAAGCGCGCCACCATGCCGCACCCCAGCAGCAGACCGATTTTTTCTGCATCAAGTCCGGTGCCTTTGAGCCACACGCTCCAGAAAGGAAGGTAAATGCCGTAACAGAAGAAGTAAGTGAAGTAGCCCAAACCGAGCCATTTGGCGGAGCCGATTGCCATATTCCCTCCAGCAAAAATGCTGCTGAGCAGCACGAGTGGGCGCTACTTTGTCAGAGCACTGCTGCGACGGCAATAAAAAAGGATGGCTTGCACCATCCTTTTTTGCACTGCATCGAGAAGCGTAAAGCTTACGCGTACACCGGCAGACGGCTGCAGATTTCCAGCACTTTCTGTTTGGTACGTTCGATGGTCGCTTCGTCGTTGATGTTGTCCAGCACGTCAGCGATCCAGCCAGCCAGCTCGCGAACGTCAGCTTCTTTGAAGCCACGACGCGTCACCGCTGGGGTACCGATACGCACGCCAGAGGTCACGAACGGGCTCTTCGGATCGTTAGGTACGCTGTTTTTGTTCACGGTAATGTTGGCGCGGCCCAGAGCGGCATCGGCTTCTTTACCGGTCAGGTTTTTGCTGACCAGATCGATCAGGAACAAGTGGTTGTGTGTACCACCGGAAACGATGTTGTAACCGCGCTCCAGCAGAACTTCCACCATCGCTTTCGCGTTCTTAGCCACCTGCTGCTGATAAGTCTTGAACTCTGGCTCCATCGCTTCTTTGAACGCCACCGCTTTACCGGCGATCACGTGCATCAGAGGACCGCCCTGACCACCCGGGAACACCGCGGAGTTCAGTTTTTTATACAGCTCTTCGTCACCGTTTTTCGCCAGGATCAGGCCGCCGCGCGGACCCGCCAAAGTTTTATGGGTGGTTGAAGTCACGATGTGGGCATGAGGAACCGGGTTCGGATAGACGTCTGCGGCGATCAGGCCCGCAACGTGTGCCATATCGACGAACAGGTAGGCGCCAACGCTGTCTGCGATTTCACGCATTTTGGCCCAGTCGCACACGCCAGAGTAAGCAGAGAAGCCGCCGACGATCATTTTTGGCTTGTGGGTTTGTGCCAGCTCAGCCAGTTCTTCGTAGTTGATTTTGCCGGTTTCATCGATGCCGTAAGGGATAACGTTGTACAGCTTACCCGACAGGTTTACCGGGGAACCGTGCGTCAGGTGACCACCGTGCGCCAGGTTCATACCCAGAATGGTGTCGCCTGGCTGCAGCAGCGCGGTGTAAACCGCGAAGTTGGCCTGAGAACCGGAGTGCGGCTGTACGTTAGCGAAATCTGCGCCGAACAGCTCTTTAGCGCGATCGATCGCCAGTTGTTCAACGATATCGACGTATTCACATCCGCCGTAATAGCGTTTGCCCGGATAGCCTTCGGCATATTTGTTGGTGAGCTGTGAACCTTGGGCCTGCATTACGCGTGGGCTGGTGTAGTTTTCAGAAGCAATCAGTTCAATGTGCTCTTCCTGACGCACTTTCTCTTGCTCCATAGCCTGCCACAACGCGGCATCATAATCGGCAATGTTCATATCACGCTTTAACATCCGGACTCTCCTGACTCAGCTAACTTTTTAACGGCAGTTTAGGCCCCGGCTAGGGGGCGAAGGCGAACAGTGTAAACGGTTTTGACAGGTGACGGTAGCGTCAATCCCCTCTTTTTGCGCAAACGATTGGCATGGCGCTGGAACGGGTTTTTTACGCTTTTTTGCAAGCCAGAAAATCACGAAATTTGCTCACTTTCATGGCGAAAGAATTTCAGCTTTGCGCGCCAGCCCGCACCTTTCTTGCTTAATCCTTAATCACAACAAGGGATTTACAGGCGCTTCGATTACCCATAAGATGCATTTAAAATACATGTTTAAATTCACTCTGAGGATTTCACCATGCTCGACGCGCAAACCATCGCTACCATCAAATCGACCTTGCCCGCCATTGCCCAGGTTGGACCGCAGCTGACCGGCCATTTCTACCAACGTTTACTGACGCAACATCCTGAACTGAAAAACGTATTCAACATGAACAATCAGCGCAGCGGCAATCAGCGGGAAGCGTTGTTTAACGCCATTGTGGCTTATGGCAGCAACCTGGAAAATTTGGCCGTACTGTTGCCGGCGGTGGAGAAAATCGCGCAGAAGCATGCCAGCCTGAACATTCAGCCCGAGCAGTATGCGATTGTGGGTGAAAACCTGCTGGCGACAATTGATGAGCTGCTGCATCCGGGTGAAGAAGTGCTGACCGCATGGGGCAAAGCGTACGGCGTGCTGGCTGATGTGTTTATCCAGCGTGAAGAAGCCATCTATTCGGCCTCCGAAGAGAAAACCGGCGGCTGGCGCGGTGCGCGTGATTTTCGTATTCGCGCTATCAATCAGGAGAGTTCGGTGATCACGAGTTTTGAACTGGTGCCAAACGACGGTAAGCCGGTGGCAACCTTTCTGCCAGGGCAGTATCTGGCCATCAGCCTACAACCGGCAGGCTGTGAAAATATTCAGCATCGCCAGTATTCGCTGACGCACCAGCCAAATGGGCAATTTTATCGCATCGCGGTTAAACGCGAAGCGCTGGGCAGCGTGTCGGGCTGGCTGCATGATCGTGCGCAGGTGGGCGATATTGTGCAGTGCGCAGCACCAGCCGGTGATTTCATCCTGCAGGCTGAAGCCGCTACGCCGATTACGCTGATCTCTGCTGGCGTCGGCCAAACTCCAATGCTGGCGATGCTGGCTACTCTGGCGCAGCAGCAACATCCGGCGGCGGTTAACTGGCTGCACGCCGCGGAAGCTGGTTCGCAGCATGCGTTTGCTGAAGAGGTGAAATCCCTCGGCGCACGCCTGCCAAACTTCACCAGCCACGTTTGGTATCGGCAACCAGAAAGTGCCGATGTCGGACGTTACGACGCTCAGGGCTTGATGGATTTGGCGAGCGTGTCCTCCGCGCTGAACCAGTCCGATCGTCAGTTCTGGATCTGTGGTCCGCTGCCGTTTATGCAGTTTGTCGCACGTCAACTGGTCGATGCCGGCATCAATGCCGATCGCATCCACTACGAAGTATTTGGCCCGCACAAGGTGCTGTAAAACAAAAAAGCCTGCGCAAGGCAGGCTTTTACAGGCAATGCGCGAAGGGGCTTAAATCGCCTCTTCGTCCTCTTCACCGGTACGGATACGCACTACGCGCGCCACGTCAAAGACAAAGATTTTGCCGTCGCCGATTTTGCCGGTCTGCGCGGTTTTCATAATGGTTTCTACGCAGGTATCGACGATATCGTCACCTACCACCATTTCGATTTTCACTTTTGGCAGAAAATCGACCATGTACTCAGCGCCGCGATACAGCTCAGTGTGACCTTTCTGGCGACCAAAGCCTTTCACTTCACTGACGGTCATCCCGGTGATGCCCACTTCCGCTAAGGCTTCACGTACATCATCGAGTTTGAATGGTTTGATAATTGCATCGATCTTTTTCATGACAGATCCTTTTTTACTCCCTCCATGATGGACGGATACCGTTAGTATAATTGTTCCTGACGCTGCCGCAGCAAGCTACTCTTTAAATTCGCTGGCGTCCAATTCATGGCGCGACAGCAGCTTATAGAATTCAGTGCGGTTACGTCCAGCCAGACGCGCAGCGTTGGTGACATTTCCTTTGGTCATCTGCAGCAGTTTACGCAGATAGTTCAGCTCAAATTGATTACGTGCTTCGACGAAAGTCGGCAGCGCGGTATTTTCCCCCGCCAGCGCCTGTTCAACCAGGGCATCACCGATGACCGGCGCGGTACTCAAGGCGACGCACTGTTCAATCACGTTGACCAGCTGACGTACATTGCCCGGCCAGGCGGCGCTGACCAGCCGCTTCATCGCATCCACCGAAAAGCTACGCACGAAAGGTTTATGGCGATCGGCGGATTGGCGCAGCAGATGATTCGCCAGCAGCGGGATATCTTCAGCGCGCTCGTGCAGCGCGGGAATTTTCAGATTCACCACGTTAAGACGATAGTAGAGATCTTCGCGGAAACTCTTCTTCTCCATCGCTTTGGGCAAATCGCGGTGCGTCGCGGAAATAATCCGCACGTTGATATCCAGATCGCGGTTGCTGCCTAACGGCCGCACTTTGCGCTCCTGCAGCACACGCAGCAGTTTCACCTGCAGCGCCTGAGGCATGTCGCCAATCTCATCAAGAAACAGCGTGCCGCCTTCCGCCGCCTGGAACAGACCTTCACGTGCGCTGACCGCGCCGGTAAAGGCCCCTTTAGCGTGGCCAAACAGTTCGGACTCTAAAAGTTGTTCCGGCAGCGCACCGCAATTGATGGCGATGAACGGCTTGGTGGCGCGCGGGCTGGCGGCGTGAATCGCCTGCGCCAGCACTTCTTTACCGGTGCCGCTTTGCCCATTGATCAGCACGCTGACGTCAGATTGCGCCACCATGTGCGACTGCTCCAGCAAGCGCAGCATCTGCGGATTGCGCGTCACAATCGCTTCGCGCCAGCCGTCATCGCTGATCGGCGCGCGTTGAGCCAGCGCTTCATCTATCGCTTTATATAAGGCATCACGATCGACCGGTTTGGTCAGAAAGCTGAACACGCCTTGTTGCGTGGCGGATACTGCTTCAGGGATCGAACCGTGCGCGGTGAGAATGATCACTGGCAAGCCCGCATGACGTTTCTGCACTTCGCCGAACAGCGCCAGACCATCCATTTCGTCCATGCGCAGGTCGCTGATCACCAAGTCGACCTTCTCTTTCTGCAGATGGCGCAGCGCTTCCGGCCCGCTGGCGGCCGTCGCCACCTGATAGCCTTCGCTGCTCAGACGCATGCCGAGCAGTTTCAATAAGCCCGGATCATCATCCACCAGCAATAAACGTGCGGCTTGTTTCATGGTTACTGATCCTCACTTTGCACATCGCTGCCGCCGTGCGATGTGTCGCTGCTATCAGGCGCTTTACGCGACGACAGCTGGCGTTCAATGTCGGTTAAACGCTCTAACTTGCGTTGGGTATCGGCCAGCGACTGACGCATTTTGGTTTGCTGCTGGCGCAGGTTATCCATCTCCGCGTCATTACTCTGCTGCAAAGCGGCGTAGCGTCCACGCGCTTCGCTCAGCTCCAGTTGGGCCGCCTGATTGCTGCGCCACAGCTGGAGCAGCGGACGCACCGACGCCGGATAAGCCGCGCTGTAACCATCTAAGGTAGTGACGAAATCACGCCGCTCAACTGGCGTGACGTTACCGTTCGCGAGCAAAATGCCCTGCTTGAAGGCGCGCGCCCAGCCTTGTACCGGCCAACGACGCGCTTCTGCACGCGCTTCGGCCGGCGATAAGCGCTCGGCGCAATCCATGGCGCGCTGCCAATAGAGCGGATTGCCTGCGGCGGCTGGCGTTTCGATTTGCCACACGTTTTGGCAATCGGTCGCCAGATAATCCGGCAGGCGTACCTCCGGTTCAGGCACGCTAACGCCATTATGCTGCGTACGATCTTGTGACGGTGCCTGGCAGGCGCTGAGGCCGAAAACCAGCACTGCACTGGCCACAAGTTTGAATAGGGTTAGTTTCATTAATCAGGCATTCCCGGCGCTGGTCGTCAGAATGATACGAAAACAGACATCCGCATCCTTGCGCGTTACCAACTGCAGATCGCCGTGCATCCTGCGCAGACAATCTTTGGCGATGCTTAAGCCCAGCCCGCTGCCTTTAACCGGCCCTTTGCGCTGTTGGCTGCCCTGATAAAAGGGCTCAAAAATCATCGCCTGCTCTTCAGCCGGAATCGGTGTGCCGGTGTTTGCCACCTCAATCCATACCTGGTTGCCCTTCTGCTGGCTCTGCAGCCAGATGTTACCGGATTCGCTGCCGTAGTTCACGGCGTTCGAATAGAGGTTATCGATCACCCGCTGCAGCAGCGTCGCTTCCGCCAGACAGTGATGCACTTGCAGATCAACGTGGGTGGTCATTTCACGCGCATTGGCTGGCAACGAGTGCACTTTTACCACCGAATCAATGATCTCATTTAGCGCCACGGGCTTCAGCGCCATCGGTCCATCGGCCAGCTTGCGGTTGTAATCGAGCAACTGCTCAATTAGCCGCTGTAAATGACGGCTGCTGGTATCGAGAATCGCCACCACTTCCTGCTGCTCGGCATTGAGTGGCCCGGCAACCTGATCGGCCAGCAATTCTGTGCCTTCACGCAGACTGGCAAGCGGCGTTTTCAGCTCATGCGACAGGTGGCGCAAAAATTCGTGGCGCTGCTCTTCCAGCCAGCTTAACCGCTCGCTCAGCCAGACGATGCGCTGCCCCAACGAACGGATCTCACGCGGACCACGGAAACTGCCGCTATCGCCGAGCGCCTTACCTTCGCCCAATCGATTGATCATGCGTTCAACCCGCTTCACCGGACCGATGATCATCCCCGTGAACAGCAAAACCAGCACCAGGCTAATCAGGAACAGAATCAGCGCCTGCCAGCCAAAAAACTGACCGCGATCGGCGATTTCACGCTGCAGCTGTAAGCCGCGCGAAAATACCACTTCACGCGTTGCCTGCACCATTTGCGTGTTGGTATCGGAAAAACGCTCCAGCGCGCTGGCGGCTTGCGCCTCAGGATTGCCGTTATCGCACTGCAGTTGCTGCAGCGAAGGCAAGGTGGTTTGCAGCACTTTGAAGGAAGGCAGATCGGGCAAACTGGCAGCGTGACTGCTGAGCATTTGGCCGTAGCGCGTCCACTGCGTTTGATACAGCTTCGCCAGCGACGCATCGCCGAGCACGCAATATTGGCGGTAGCTGCGCTCCAGCTCCAGCGCGGTACGCGCCATCGCTTCGCTGCGACGCACATCGGTAAAGGTATTGCGGTTGGTATCCGCCGCCTGGTTGCTTAACGCCGAAAGACTTTCCCACGCTTGCCACGCCAGCACCAGTAACGGTAGCAGTACCAGCAGGAAAGCCATTAACACTAACTGCCGCAGGGATCGGGGAAACAGACGCCATTTCATCACAACCGCGCTTCCTTAAATGTGAGCTGCAGGCATGCTAGCGAAGTATCAAAACGGAAGAAAGGCCAGATATGAAAACGGCAGGCCTTTTGGCCTGCCGTGAGAGCGACGCCGCAGCATCGCTTGCAAAATAGGTGGAGCCTAACTCAACGTTGCGCCCGATGTTTGATAACGTTGCAAAGCAAACGATTATCGGTGAGGTGGACGACAGGCTCCGTTTGGTGCGTCATTCGGTTTTTATGAGCTCAGCCGCTGAAGCGGGGCAATCATAAACAGGTGAATGAGCCACGTAGGGAGTATAGCAAGTATCGTGCCAATAAATAAATAGCGTTTATTATCAGAGGAATGCCAGAGACGAAGCACTCTCCCAGAGAAAAGCGGACCGGACGGTCTGTGAAAAGTGTCGCTGATTAGCAACGTGTTTGTCGTGGTAATTTACTTGCTATATAAATCAATCAGTTAAATGTCACCTTTTGACGACAACGTATTGGCGGGATTGTCGTTATTTTCCGACAGTTTAGAGATTATGCGGATTTTAGTAAGGTCGCCATGAATGGCGGACCTGCAAAACGCGCAGAATAAAAAAGGCCGCTGTTTAGCGGCCTTTGTTTTGTTATCCCAACTGCTTACGCGCGTTGCGGAAGATACGCATCCACGGGCTGTCTTCGCCCCACTCTGCCGGATGCCAGGAGTTGCTCACGGTACGGAACACACGCTCTGGGTGCGGCATCATAATGGTGACGCGTCCGCTCTCGTTGGTTACCGCAGTGATGCCGTTAGGCGATCCGTTCGGGTTAGCCGGATAGCTTTCTGTCACTTTGCCGAAGTTATCGACGAAGCGCAGCGCCACCAAACCTTTGCTCTCCAGCTGTGCCAGATGCGCGCCGTCACGCACTTCGACAAAACCTTCACCGTGCGATACCGCGATTGGCATATGCGATCCGACCATGCCATCCAGCAGCAGCGATGGGCTCGCCGCTACTTCAACCAAGCTGAAACGCGCTTCGAAACGCTCGGACTGGTTGCGCACAAAGCGTGGCCACAGCTCGCTTCCCGGAATCAGCTCGCGCAGGTTCGACATCATCTGACAACCGTTACACACGCCAAGTGCCAGCGTTTGTGGACGATGGAAGAAGTTTTCGAACTCATCACGCACGCGACCGTTGAACAGGATGGATTTCGCCCAGCCTTCACCCGCGCCCAGCACGTCACCGTACGAGAAGCCACCGCAGGCGACCAGCGCCTGGAACTCTTCCAGACCGCGACGGCCCGCCAGCAGATCGCTCATATGTACGTCAACTGCAGTAAAGCCCGCACGATGGAAGGCGGCGGCCATCTCTACGTGTGAGTTAACGCCCTGCTCACGCAGCACTGCCACACGCGGACGTGCGCCCGTCGCAATCATCGGTGCCGCAACATCTTCTTCTGGTTTGAAGGTCAGATGGACGTTCAGACCTGGGTCGTTATCGTCTTTCTTCGCTTCATGCTCCTGATCGGCACAGGCTGGGTTATCACGCAGACGCTGCATCTGCCAGGTGGTTTCTGCCCACCAGGTGCGCAGCGTGCTACGGCTTTCGCTGTACACCGCGCTGTCGCCAGAGCGGATCACGAAGCGATCGCCTGGCAGGGCTTTACCAATCACGTGCAGGTTAGCGCTCAGACCGTGGTCAGCGAACACCTTCTCGACGGCTGCACGATCCGCTGCGTTGATCTGCAGCACCGCGCCCAGCTCTTCGGTGAACAATGCGGCTAACGCATCGCTGCCTAGCGCGGCGATATCGGCTTCGATACCGCAATGACCAGTGAAGGCCATCTCCGCCAGCGTGACCAGCAGGCCGCCGTCGGAACGGTCGTGGTAAGCCAGCAGTTTCTGCTCAGCCACCAGCGCCTGAATGGCGTTGAAGAAGCCCGCCAGCTGCGTAGCATCACGCACGTCGGCAGGCTTGTCGCCCAGCTGACGATAAACCTGTGAAAGCGCAGTCGCGCCAAGGGTGTTCGCGCCGTTGCCGAGATCCACCAGCAGCAGCAGGTTGTCTTGATCCGCCTGCAGCTGCGGCGTCACGGTGCGACGCACATCTTCCACGCGCGCAAAGGCGGTGATCACCAGCGACAGCGGCGAGGTCATTTCGCGCTGCTCAGTACCTTGCTGCCAGCGGGTTTTCATCGACATCGAGTCTTTGCCCACCGGAATGGTGATACCCAGCGCGGGACACAACTCTTCGCCGACCGCTTTAACCGCCGCGTACAAGCCCGCGTCTTCGCCTGGATGACCGGCGGCGGCCATCCAGTTCGCAGAGAGCTTAACGCGTTGCAGCGAACCAATGGAGGTTGCGGCGATGTTGGTCAGCGCTTCACCGACGGCGAGGCGACCTGAAGCCGCGAAGTCGAGCAATGCGACGGGTGCACGTTCACCAAGCGAGAATGCTTCACCGTGATAGCTATCGAGGCTGGCGGTGGTGACGGCGCAGTTCGCGACCGGAATCTGCCACGGTCCTACCATCTGATCGCGCGCCACCATGCCGGTTACGCTGCGGTCACCGATGGTGATCAGGAAGGTTTTTTCCGCCACGGTCGGCAGGTGCAGCACGCGATTCACCGCATCCGCTACGCTAATCCCGTCACGCTGCAGCGCTTCGCCGTTGGCCTGCTGGCTGGCAACATCACGCGTCATCTTCGGTGTTTTGCCCAGCAGCACGTCGAGCGGCATGTCGATTGGCTTATTGTCGAAATGGCTGTCGGCGAGGTTCAGATGCAGCTCTTCGGTGGCTTCACCGATGACCGCATATGGCGCGCGTTCACGCTGGCACAGCTCGTCGAACAGCGCCAGTTTCTCCGGCGCGACCGCCAGCACATAACGTTCCTGCGACTCGTTACACCATACTTCCAGCGGACTCATGCCTGGCTCATCGCTGAGGATGTCGCGCAGGTTGAAGTTACCGCCACGATTACCGTCGCTCACCAGCTCTGGCATGGCGTTCGAAAGGCCGCCCGCGCCGACGTCGTGGATGAACAGAATCGGGTTGGCTTCGCCCAGCTGCCAGCAGCGGTCAATCACTTCCTGGCAACGACGTTCCATCTCTGGGTTGTCGCGCTGTACTGACGCAAAGTCGAGATCGGCATCCGATTGGCCTGATGCCATTGACGATGCCGCGCCGCCGCCCAGACCGATGTTCATAGCCGGGCCCCCCAGCACGATCAGCTTGGCGCCGACCACGATCTCGCCTTTCTGCACGTGATCGGCACGGATGTTACCGATGCCGCCCGCCAGCATGATGGGCTTGTGATAGCCGCGCAGCTCCACGCCATTGTGGCTGTTAACGCGCTCTTCGTAGGTACGGAAGTAGCCGTTGAGGGCTGGACGACCAAATTCGTTGTTGAACGCCGCGCCGCCCAGTGGACCTTCGGTCATGATATCCAGCGCGGTGACGATGCGATCCGGCTTACCGAAATCCTCTTCCCACGGCTGTTCAAAGCCTGGAATACGCAGGTTCGATACCGAAAAACCGACCAGACCGGCTTTTGGCTTCGCGCCACGTCCGGTTGCGCCTTCATCACGGATTTCGCCACCAGAACCGGTCGCGGCACCCGGCCACGGTGAAATGGCGGTTGGGTGGTTATGGGTTTCGACCTTCATCAGGATATGTGCGGCTTCCTGATGGAACTCATATTCGCCCTTCTGCGCATCGGCGTAGAAGCGGCCAACCTCAGAACCTTCCATTACCGCAGCGTTGTCTTTATAGGCAGACAGCACGTGCTCAGGATTGTGTTCAAAGGTGTTCTTGATCATTTTAAACAGCGACTTCGGCTGCTTTTCGCCGTCGATAATCCAGTCGGCATTGAAGATCTTGTGACGACAGTGCTCGGAGTTTGCCTGCGCAAACATGTAGAGCTCGATGTCGTTTGGATTGCGGCCCAGCTTAGTAAAGGCATCAAGCAGGTAGTCGATCTCATCATCGGCCAGCGCCAGACCCAGCGTGGTGTTGGCCTGCTCCAGCGCGCTGCGGCCTGCGCCCAGCACGTCAACGCTTTTCAGCGGCTGCGGCTGATGGTGAGCAAACAGCTGCTGCGCATCGTTGAGATCAGCGAACACCGTTTCCATCATGCGGTCATGCAGCAGGCTCGCCAGCTGCTGCCACTGTGCTTCCGTCAGCTCAGGTGCCTGCACATAGAAGGCCATACCGCGCTCAAGACGCAAGACCTGTGGCAGATCGCAGTTATGGGCGATGTCGGTGGCTTTCGATGACCACGGTGAAATGGTGCCGGGACGCGGCGTTACCAGCAACAGACGCCCTTGTGGCGCGTGTTCGGCGAGAGAAGGACCGTATTTCAGCAGGCGTTGCAGGCGGGCTTGCTCATCCGCGCTGAGCGGTGCACTAACATCGGCAAAATGGACGTACTCGGCGTAAATATCACTCACCGGAAGGTGAGCGTCCTGAAAGCGGGTCAGCAGTTTGTTTACACGAAATGCCGACAGAGCGGGCGAACCACGCAGAATTTCCATCATTAAAGATCTCTCGTCTTTGAAGTGCCGGGCGACGCTTCATTGGGCGCAACAGGGGAAAACGGGCGGTATTATAGAGAAACAGCTCGGGTTACGAAACCGTTTGCGCATAAATTCTGGCGCCTGGCGTTTGGCTGAATTTTGCACAATTCTTGCTATAAAAGTTGCCCTGCCCCTTTTTGTTGCGCAAAATGCCCCTCGCTCTGGGAGTTAAAACAACATAAATACTGCCTTTAAAAGACAGAGGCCTGTGAGCCATTACGAGACAACTATTTGAAACGCCTAAAAATAAACTATCTGTTTATCGGTCTGATCACCGTGCTACTTGCGCTAGCATTGTGGCCTTCAATCCCGTGGTACGGGGGCGGAACAGACGCGCTATCACAGATCAAATCACGCGGAGTGCTGCGCATCAGTACCGTTAACTCTCCGCTGACTTACTACACCATTAACAATGCACCAGCCGGTATGGATTACGAGCTGGCGAAGCGCTTCGCCGATTACCTTGGCGTGAAACTGGAAGTTGAGGTGCGTCCTAATCTCGGCGATCTGTTTGACGACCTCGATGACGGTAAAGCGGATTTGCTGGCGGCCGGCTTGATCTACAACAGCGAGCGCCTCGCGCACTACCAAAGTGGCCCGAGCTACTATTCGGTGTCGCAGCAGCTGGTGTACCGCATCGATAAGCCTCGCCCGAAGAATCTCGGCGATCTCAAAGGCCGCCTGATTGTGCAGTCCGGTTCGGCATATCTGTCAACTTTACGTTCCGCCAAAGCTGACAGCTATCCCGATCTCGACTGGGCGATCTCCACCGATCAGGGCCAGAAAGCGCTGCTTGAAGCGGTTGCTGACGGCAAACTCGATTACACGGTGGGCGATTCGGTTACCATCGGCCTGCTGCAGCGCATTCATCCGCAGCTGGCGGTGGCGTTTGATGTGACCGACGAAGAGCCGGTCACCTGGTATTTACCGCGTAACGAAGACGACAGCCTGAGTGCGGCGATGCTCGACTTCTACAGCCAGATGGGCGAGGAAGGCACGATGGCGCGGCTGGAAGAGAAGTATCTCGGCCACGTTGGCACCTTCGATTACGTTGATACCCGCACCTTCCTGCGCGCCATTGATAACACGCTGCCGGATATCAAACCGCTGTTTGAGAAATATTCCGCCAGCATGGATTGGCGTTTACTGGCGGCGATCTCTTATCAGGAGTCGCACTGGAATCCGCAGGCTACGTCACCAACCGGCGTGCGCGGCATGATGATGTTGACGCGTAATACCGCCGACAGCCTTGACGTCAACGATCGCCTCGATCCCGAACAGAGCATTCGCGGCGGCAGCGAATATCTCAAGCGCATGATGGAGAAAGTCCCGGAAACGATTCCTGAAGATGAACGTATCTGGTTCGCGCTGGCGGCATATAACATGGGCTATGCGCACATGCTGGACGTACGCAAGCTGACGGCGAAACAGGGCGGCAATCCCGACAGCTGGGCCGACGTGAAGCTGCGTTTGCCGATGCTGAGCCAGAAGCGCTACTACACGCAAACCACCTACGGCTACGCGCGCGGCCACGAAGCCTATAACTACGTGGAGAATATCCGTAAGTATCAGATTAGCCTGGTGGGATATTTGCAGGAGCAGGAGAAACGTTTAGCGCAGCAGTCGGCACTGGAAGCGGAGTTAGGCGCCGGTTACCCGGCGGTCGAACCGAAAATTGCGATGAATTAACCGGTGCGCTGCGCCTGACGCAGCGCCTTCTTCTGTTCGCGACGCATGCGGAAAAAGTCACTCAGCATCCCGGCACACTCTTCCGCCAGCACACCGCAATCAATCTGAATTTGATGATTCATGCCGGGATGACCAATCACATCCAGCAGTGAACCGGCCGCGCCGGTTTTATCATCTTTAGCGCCGTACACCAGCCGCGTGATGCGGCCGTGCACCATCGCACCGGCGCACATCACGCAGGGTTCCAGCGTGACATATAGCGTGGTATCCAGCAGACGATAGTTTTCCAGTACTTTGCCGCCCTGACGCAGCGCCATGATCTCGGCATGTGCGGTAGGATCGTGCTGGCCAATCGGCCGGTTCCAGCCCTCTCCAATCACCTTGTCGCCCTGCACCAGCACCGCACCAACCGGCACTTCGCCCTGCTCCCACGCGCGCTTCGCCAGTTCCAGCGCATAACGCATCCAATATTCATCAGTTTGTGGGTTCACCGGGCAACTCCTGCGGGCAGTAAAAGGCGGCGCATTATAGCGATGCTGCTGCCGGAATCGAAGCGTTATTCCAGTTGTTGCAGCTCACCGCGCGGCGTGACGCGCCAGCGGTGCTGACAGAAGAACAGCAACGGGTTGTCCTGTTTGCTGTCGCTGTAGCCGCTATACAGTTGCAGCGGCGTGCCGATTTTCTCCTCCAGCTGTGCCACCTTTTCATGGCCGAGGCAGCGCATCGACAGCAAACTTCCGCCGCGGCCCGGTTTCATCTGGCTGGCAATCAGCTGTACGCGCGGTAAGAAGGCCGAGTCGAAATAGACTTGCTCCACCAGCGACTGCGGCGAACCGGTAATTAGCCAGACATCGGCATCGCTGCTGCTGAGATAGTCGGTGAGTCGCTGCTGCACCACCGGAAACGCAGTAACACGCTGGCGGAACCACTCAGCGAATTCCGCCTCACGCTGGCGCAGACGTTTTTCGCTGTGGCCGAAGGTAATCGCCCACAGCAATAAACTCATTGGCCAGCGTGCGGCGCGCCCTTTGATCAGCATGCCAAGACCAATCACCGGTAACAGCGGCACCACCAGCAGCAGATTGATCGGCTGACGTCGCAGCAGATAGCGCATAAAGGTGCCAAACATGTCTTGCTGATGCAGCGTGCCATCGAGATCGAAAAATACCACGCGTCGTTGTGTACCCTTTGTCAAACAGCACTCCTTCTCTATCCTTCGTGGTTTCTGCACTACAGTGTAGCCAGCTTCGGCGTTCAGGGCGAAAGCTGCTATTTTTAATTCCAGTGACTACAATGCCATTTGAATAGTTTATTCTTCGCGTTTACGCGCTGTTTGCGGATAAAGGAATTAAGGATCGAACCATGAGTTCATTGCTGCGCATTCGTCAGCTCTACCCTCGACTGGCGCTAAATGAGCGCCGGCTGGCGGATTTTTTGCTGTCGCAGCCGGATCGTGCACGGCATCTCAGTTCACAAAAACTCGCTGAGGAATCGGGCGTTAGCCAGTCCAGCGTGGTGAAGTTTGCCCAGAAGCTGGGCTACAAAGGGTTTCCAGCGCTGAAGCTGGCGCTGAGCGAATCGATGGCCGATCGCGATGCGATTACCGTGCATAACCATATTCTCAGCGACGATCCGCTGAAAGTGGTCGGCGAAAAGCTGCTGACCGAAAAGATCTCGGCGATCCGCGCCACGCTGGACATCAACAGCGAAGAGAAGCTGCTGCAAACCTTGCAGCTGCTGAAAAATGCCAATCGTATTTTGCTGGTTGGCATCGGCGCGTCCGGTTTAGTGGCGAAAGATTTTTCGTGGAAGCTGATGAAGATCGGCATCAATGCGGTGGCGGAGCAGGATATGCACGCTTTGCTCGCCAGCGTGCAAGCGATGGCGCCGGGCGATGTGCTGCTGGCGATTTCCTATACTGGCGAACGTCGCGAAATCAATCTGGCGGCGCAGGAAGCGGCGCAGGTCGGTGCCGATGTGCTGGCCTTTACCGGCTTTACGCCGAATGCTCTGCAGCAGTGCGCCACGGTTTGCCTCTACACCGTGGCGGAAGAGCAGAGCACGCGCAGTGCGGCGATCTCGTCGACCAGCGCGCAGCTGGCGTTGACCGATCTGCTGTTTATGGCGCTGGTACAAAACGATCCTGAACGCGCCTCCAGCCACATTCGCCACAGCGAAGCGTTGGTGAAAAAGCTGGTCTGATGAGATCAGGCGCGTATAATACCCGCGCCTTTCCTGCTGTTATTGGACTTCTGCTATGGCCTTGCTCATCACCACCAAATGCATCAATTGCGATATGTGCGAACCTGAATGCCCAAACCAGGCAATCAGCTTAGGTGACGCGATCTATGAAATTGATGTCGACCGCTGCACCGAGTGCGTGGGCCATTATGATATGCCGACCTGCCAAAGCGTCTGTCCGATTGATAACACCATCATTACCGATCCACAGCACCCGGAAAGCCGCGAGGCGCTGTGGGAGAAGTTCGTGGTGTTGCACCCTTAGTTCTCGATAATCACCGTTGCGCAGGCGTAATGGCGTTCATCCGCTAACGTCACATGCACATGCTTCACGCCGAGCTGGCTGGCAATCACCCTGGCCTGCTCAAAGAAACGTAATCCCGGTTTGCCCAGCGCATCGTTGTACACTTCGAACTGATTGAAGGCCAGGCCACCGCGGATGCCGGTGCCAAACGCTTTCGCTGCCGCCTCTTTCACCGCAAAACGCTTAGCCAGAAAGCGCACCGGTTGCTGGTGCGCCTGATATTGCTGCCACTCGGCTTCGCTTAATACGCGACGCGCCAGACGGTCGCCGGAGCGCTCAATGACGCCAGCAATGCGCTCGATCTCTACGATATCGCTGCCGAGCCCGAGAATCGCCATTAGCGACGCGCTTCCCGCATCAGCAGCTTCATTTCGCTGACCGCATCGGCCAAACCGCTGAATAGCGCGCGGCCAATAATCGCATGGCCAATATTCAGCTCGTGCATTTCCGGCAATTCCGCAATCGGCTGCACATTGTGGTAAGTCAAACCGTGGCCGGCATTGACTTTCAGGCCCAGACTGGCGGCGAAAGTCGCGGCTTTGCGGATGCGCGACAGCTCAGCCTGGCGCGCGAGACCTTCGGGCGCTTCGGCATAGGCACCGGTGTGAATTTCGATATAAGGCGCGCCGCTGGCAACCGCCGCTTCAATCTGGCGGTGATCGGCATCGATAAACAGTGACACCAGAATGCCGGCGTCGCTTAACAGGCGCACCGCAGCATTGATTTTATCCTGCTGACCCGCCACATCCAGCCCGCCTTCGGTGGTCACTTCCTGACGCTTTTCCGGCACCAGACAAACGAAGTGCGGCTTGATTTCGCAGGCAATGTCGATCATCTCGTCCGTTACCGCCATCTCCAGATTCATGCGCGTCTGGATGGTGTCACGCAAAATGCGTACATCGCGATCGGTGATGTGACGGCGATCCTCACGCAGATGCACGGTAATGCCGTCAGCGCCGGCCTGCTCAGCAACAAACGCGGCCTGCACCGGATCGGGATAGTTTGTACCACGTGCGTTACGTACGGTGGCAATGTGGTCAATGTTGACGCCTAACAGCAACTCAGCCATGACAATCCTTAAATGTGTTCAGTGTGTTTGCAGTGTACCGCGCTGAATATATCAGGCGGTACGACCAGCGCTAGTCGTTTGCCACATCGGGTTTCTTTTTTGGCACAAACTGGCGAAACAGTTCCTGACTCTTCAGCGGTTTGCCGCCAAGATAGGGCTTCAGCGCCATGCGCGTAAAGCGTTTAGCGGCGCGCAGGGTATCAGCATCGGGAAATTCGCGCTCCCACAACGCACGCAGCTGGCGGCCGGTAAAGCTGCGTTGATTGACCACCAAACTGGCGATAAAACCCTTCTCTTCGCGGTAGCTGTAGGTCATGCCATCGGCCACCTCTTCGCCGCTGCCGGCACAGTGCAGAAAATCCACGCCGTAACCGAGATGCCCGAGCAGCGCCAGCTCAAAGCGGCGCAGCGCCGGTTCAGGCGAGCCGTTGCCTGCCGCCAGCGTTTGGATGCAATTCAGGTAATCAAAGAACATATCAGAGAAGGGAATTTGCTGCTCCAGCACGCGCGACAGCAGCTCGTTGACGTAGAGCCCGCAATAGAGCGTAATGCCGCTGAGCGGCAATGCCAGCGAAACGGCTTCGGCATTGCGCAGCGTTTTGACATCACCGCGTCCACCCCAGCGCACCAGCAGTGGCGTAAAGGGTTGCAGTGCACCTTTTAGTTGGGAGCGGCGCGAGCGGGCGCCTTTGGCAAGGACGCGGACGCGCCCTTCGCTTTCGCTGAACAGATCGAGGAGTAGGCTGGTTTCGCTGTAAGGGCGACTATGCAGCACAAAGGCGCGTTGCCAGCCTTCCATTACTTAACCTTCGTCAGAGTAACCTAAGCTGCGCAGCGCACGTTCATCGTCCGCCCAGCCCGATTTCACTTTAACCCACAGTTCGAGATGCACTTTCGCTTCAAACATCTCTTCCATGTCTTTACGCGATTCAATGCCGATGGTTTTGATCTTGGCGCCTTTATTGCCGATGACCATTTTCTTCTGGCCTTCACGCTCAACAAGGATCAGGCCATTGATGTCGTAGCCGCCGCGATCGTTCGAAACAAACTGCTCAATTTCGACGGTAACGGAGTAAGGCAGTTCAGCACCCAGGAAGCGCATTAACTTTTCACGGATGATCTCAGACGCCATAAAGCGCTGCGAGCGGTCGGTGACATAATCTTCCGGGAAATGATGCTCAGATTTTGGCAGGCATTTGCGCGCAATCGCCGCAATCGCGTCGACATTTTTGCCGCTTTCCGCTGAGATAGGGACGATTTCAAGGAAGTTCATCTGCTGGCTAAGGAACTGCAGATGCGGTAACAGAATGCTCTTATCCTGGATGTTGTCGACTTTATTGATCGCCAATACCACCGGAACTTTGTTATCACGCAGCTTGTTGAGCACCATCTCGTCGTCTGGTGTCCAGCGCGTGCCTTCAACCACAAAGATCACCAGCTCAACGTCACCAATGGAGCTGCTGGCGGCACGGTTCATCAGGCGGTTGATCGCCCGTTTCTCTTCCATGTGCAGCCCTGGCGTATCCACGTAGATCGCCTGATAAGCGCCTTCGGTGTGGATGCCCATAATACGGTGACGCGTGGTTTGCGGCTTGCGTGACGTGATCGACACTTTCTGCCCCAGCAACTGGTTCAGCAAAGTGGATTTACCGACGTTTGGTCGGCCTACAATCGCGACAAAGCCGCTGTATGTTTCGAGTTCGCTCATTCGAGTCCTGACTTGGGCAGCGCCGCTTTCGACGCTGCAATGTGACTATTTATTCGAGGCCAAGCTTAATTAACGCCTGTTCGGCGGCTGCTTGCTCGGCTTTACGGCGGCTGGAGCCAATGCCCACCACCGGTTCTGCCATGCCACTCACCTGACAGTGAATGGTGAATTCCTGATCGTGGGCTTCGCCACGCACCTGTACCACCAAATACGACGGCAGCGGCAGATGACGTCCCTGCAAATACTCCTGCAGGCGCGTTTTCGGATCTTTTTGCTTATCGCCCGGACTGATCTGTTCCAGTCGTGAGTGATACCAGTCGAGAATTAACTTTTCGACGGTTTGAATGCTGCTATCGAGGAAGATGCCGCCAATTAAGGCTTCAACGGTATCCGCGAGGATCGATTCACGACGGAAACCGCCGCTTTTCAGCTCGCCCGGACCGAGGCGTAAACATTCGCCAAGGTCGAACTCTCGCGCCATCTCTGCCAGCGTATTGCCGCGCACCAGCGTGGCACGCATACGGCTCATGTCGCCTTCATCCACACGCGGGAAGCGGTGATAGAGCGCATTGGCAATCACGTAGCTGAGAATAGAATCGCCAAGAAATTCAAGACGTTCATTGTGTTTGCTACTGGCGCTACGATGCGTCAGTGCCTGCTGCAATAAATCCGGATGAGTAAAAGTGTAGCCCAGTTTGCGCTGCAGCTTGTTAATGACGATGGGGTTCATGCTATTCCAGTTGTTCTGTGCGCCTATCACTGCATACGAAACAGGGCTGAGGTTCCAACCTGTTCTGTTTGGTGTGCACTGGCCTCCCGAAAGAGAGGCCAACCTTTTTTGAAGCTAATTAGTGAATCCCACCAATGCGGCTAAAGCGCACGCCGGTCGGCCACTGTCCTTCTTGTTTCTCGAAGCTCATCCAGATGGCTACCGCTTTGCCGACCAGATTCTTCTCGGGCACAAAGCCCCAGTAGCGGCTGTCAGCGCTGTTATCGCGGTTATCACCCATCATGAAATATTGCCCTTGCGGCACAATCCAGGTCGATTGCGGCTGGCCCGGCTGCTGATAATACATGCTTGCCTGACTTTGCGCTTCGTTTACCAGCAAGATATCGTGCGTTACGTTGCCCAATGTCTCTTTGCGGGTGCCGAGACGCAGGCCGCCCTTCATGGTTTCGCCCTGCGGCGCCTGGAAGAAGCCGTTGCCAGTTTCATTGCCATCAAAGCCGCTGAAGGTTTGAATGAAGTTGCTTGGCTCAACGTTAGTGTAAGTCACTGGCAGCGCCGTGTCGCAACTGCCGCTGCTGCAACCAGGATTGATGGTCAGGGTTTTGCTGTAAGGATCAAACACCACTTTATCGCCCGGCAAGCCAATCACGCGCTTGATGTAGTCCACGCTGGGATCTTTCGGGTATTTGAATACCGCGACATCACCGCGCTGCGGATGGCCAGTTGGTATCAGTGTGGTTTGGGTAATCGGATCTTTAATACCGTAAGCAAACTTCTCCACGAGGATGAAGTCACCAATAAGCAGCGTTGGCATCATTGAGCCCGAGGGAATCTGGAACGGCTCAAAAATAAACGAACGCACGATCAACACCACCGCCAGCACCGGGAACACCGATGCGGTGGTTTCAACCCAACCCGGCTGCGCGGCTACTTTCGCCAGCGTTTTACTGTCGAGTGCGTTGCCGGCCTGCGCTTGCGCGGCAGCCTGCTTCGCACGACGCGCCGGTGCCCATTTAAAGCGATCGATACACCAGATAACGCCAGTGATCAGCGTTGCGATCACTAAAACCAGGGCGAACATGTTAGCCATTAAAAATCCTTATTTGCTGTCTTTACCGACATGCAGAATGGCAAGGAATGCTTCCTGCGGCAGCTCAACGTTGCCGACCTGCTTCATTCGCTTCTTACCGTCTTTCTGCTTCTGCAACAGTTTCTTCTTACGGCTCACGTCACCGCCATAGCATTTCGCCAGGACGTTTTTACGCAGCTGTTTTACCGTTGAGCGAGCGATAATGTGGTTGCCGATTGCCGCCTGAATCGCAATATCGAACTGCTGACGTGGGATCAGATCTTTCATCTTCTCCACCAGGTCGCGGCCACGATATTGTGAGTTATCACGGTGAGTAATCAGCGCCAGCGCATCAACACGTTCTGAGTTAATCATCACGTCGACACGCACCATGTCAGAGGTCTGGAAACGTTTGAAGTTGTAATCCAGCGAAGCATAACCGCGCGAGGTTGATTTCAGACGGTCGAAGAAGTCAAGAACCACTTCCGCCATCGGAATCTCATACGTCAGCGCAACCTGCTTGCCGTGGTAAACCATGTTGGTTTGCACGCCACGTTTTTCAATACACAGCGTAATGACGTTGCCGAGGAACTCCTGCGGCAGCAGCATGTGACACTCAGCAATCGGCTCACGCAGCTCGGCAATATTATTCAGCGGTGGCAGCTTCGACGGGCTATCAACATAGATAGTTTCACCGTCGGTGGTTTCCACTTCATACACTACGGTTGGTGCAGTGGTGATCAGATCCAGATCGTATTCACGCTCCAGACGTTCCTGAATGATCTCCATATGCAGCAGACCAAGGAAGCCGATGCGGAAACCGAAGCCCAGCGCCGTTGAGCTCTCTGGCTCGTAGAACAGTGACGCATCGTTCAGGCTCAATTTGCCCAGCGCATCACGGAACGCTTCATAGTCGTCAGAGCTGATCGGGAACAGACCGGCGTAAACCTGTGGCTTCACTTTCTTGAAGCCAGGCAATACTTTCTCCGCCGGATTGCGTTGTAAGGTCAGCGTATCACCCACGGGTGCGCCGAGAATGTCTTTAATCGCACACACCAGCCAGCCTACTTCACCGCAGTTCAGCTCGTTGCGATCAACACGCTTCGGCGTGAAGATGCCGAGACGGTCAGCGTTGTAGCTTTGACCGGAGCTCATGACTTTAACTTTGTCACCTTTACGCAGCGTGCCGTTCTTAATACGAATCAGCGATACCACGCCAAGGTAGTTATCGAACCAGGAATCGATGATCAGCGCCTGCAGCGGACCTTCCGGATCGCCTTCTGGCGGCGGGATGTCACGCACCAGACGTTCCAGCACGTCGGGCACGCCGACGCCGGTTTTCGCCGAGCAACGCACCGCATCGGTGGCGTCAATGCCGACGATATCTTCAATCTCTTCCGCTACACGTTCTGGATCGGCGGCAGGCAGGTCGATTTTGTTCAGCACCGGTACCACTTCCAGATCCATTTCCATTGCGGTGTAGCAGTTTGCCAGCGTCTGAGCTTCAACGCCCTGCCCTGCATCGACCACCAGCAATGCTCCTTCACACGCCGCCAGCGAGCGGGAAACTTCATAGGAGAAGTCAACGTGACCGGGAGTATCGATAAAATTGAGCTGGTAAGTTTCACCGTCCTGCGCTTTGTAATCGAGCGTCACGCTCTGCGCTTTAATGGTAATGCCGCGCTCGCGTTCCAGATCCATGGAATCCAGAACCTGCGCCGCCATCTCACGATCGCTCAGGCCACCACAAATTTGAATCAAACGGTCAGAGAGCGTTGATTTGCCGTGGTCAATGTGAGCGATGATGGAGAAATTTCGTATGTGCTTCATTTATATGAATATCTTCACGTAGAAAATCAGTGGGAAACTTGAGCACGAACACATTCAGGAAAGTGAGCTTAACCCGGAACCCTGTCGGCCTCATTAATGACGACGCATATTACACTGTTAACGCCGCGCGTTAAAGAATGGAACTGTGGGGAATCGCAACAGATTTCAGCGGTTAAGCTGATTGGGAAAGGCCGCATCAAACGCGGCCTGGACGGGGATCAAGCTTCGCTTTCCACGCGCAACGCATCAGGCGGTAACGCAACGCTGAGAATCACCGGCTGGAAAGCCTCGCGATCGCCGAAGAGTTTGGATACCCCTTTCGCCACGATAAAGCCGCCAATGCCGCCCAACAGCGCGCCACAGGCCGCAGCCAGATCGCTGGCGAACAGCATCTGGAAGATGCCAGCCACTAAAAACAGGCCAAACAGCGGCGTCATGTAAACCAGCAAGGCAGAGCCCAGCAGGCTGCTTTCGCGGATCCCTAACTCAATGCGCTGGCCGGGTTGCAACGGCTCCGCGCTGGCGATAGTCATCACGTGGGCATTTTTCGGCCCCAGCTGATTAAGCGCATGGCTGCCGCAGCCTTTACGCGCCGAGCAGCTGTTACAAGACGTTTTCGCTTCCGTGTGCAGAGTGGCAATGCCTTCTTTCCACGCCACCACGGTGGCCCATTCTTTCATCATTTTGGTGAACCCGAATCTATGCTGTCCGCAATACGTTTGGCAGTGGCTGGCGGTAACTCGCCCACCACCGTGATTTCGTTATTATTGCGCACTTCTGTCTGCACCGTGCGACGTCCAGTGCGCAATGCCTGCACGCTGCTGCTTTTATCTGCTGGCGTAACATTAATGGCAAAGCTAAACAGGCCATCGCTGTACAGGCGCGATTCGACAGTTTTGTTCATCGACGGGATATCGCGGCGACTTTGTGAGATCAGTTTCATGCCCGCCGGAAGCCAGCTTGGCTGCCAGCTGAGTTCCACTTTGTCACCGGCCGGTAACGACAGCGATGGCGGCAAGTTGGCCTTCTCCAGCCCTTGCATCAGATTGCGTACGCCTTCATCGACGGCAAAGCTGATGACGCGGAACTGTTCCAGCGTTTCACCGTCCCGATCAAGCAGATCGATACGCAGCGGCAATTTAGTGTCCACATCCAGCCACACGACATAGCTGTAGCGTGTGCCATCGCGTGACACGATGCGCACCACTTCGCACATCTGATCGGCCATGCGCGAGCGGCCCACCGGAATGAAATCGTAGGCCTCACCCAAACGGGAGAAGTCGGCAAACATCAAACCAGGTAAAGCATCGATGATGTGATTGCCCGGCAGCGAGAAGGGATCTAATCCCGGCTCGAAATAGCTGATGTCGTTTCCGCGCTGAATCACTTCACGGCGCGGCCCGTCCATCTGCAACAGTTGGGCGAAGATACGATTGTCGATAACCGCGTGGCGATAACGCAGAGATTCAATGCCAAGACGCGAGACATTGATGTAGGCAAATTCGTAGTTGAGGTTCTGGCTTGCCTGCTCCATCTGTTGCAACAACGCCCCGGACGCAGAGGTCTGCGCCGAGGCGATAGATGAGCAAAACAGGCTGCCTGCCAGCAGGCTAACGGCACACCAAAGCTGCTTCATTACTGCTGCTGAGTTCCTAACGACTGATTTCCGGGAACATTAGCCTGAGCCTGTTGCGGATCGTTTTTCTCAAACTGAACCTGATCGGCATGCAGACGACGTTGCAGTTCATAATCCTGCAGCATGGCATTCACGCGGCGACGCTGTTCCTGCACCTGCTGATTAGAGCTGTTGGTGTCGAAGGCTTCAGAAGGCACGCCTAAGCTGACCGGCGACGCTTTACCCATCATCGGCAAGGTATTGAATGCCGGTGAATCAGACGCTTCAGTCGCGCTGCCGGTTGGTGAACTGTTGTAGTGCTGAACACCGACAATCACCGCCAGTGAGACGCACGCAGCAACACCAACTTGCGTCAGCTGTGCCGCCCAGCTGCCACCACGACGCCAGAACGGCATCTTCTCGTAGCGTGACGGTTCAGGCTGCGCTTCAGGGATCAGCGAAGTGACTTTGCGTGCCGGCTCGTTTTCGATGGCCGCCGCCACACGTGCGGAGATATCAAAATGCAGCACTTCTCCGATATCACCGCGTAAGGTGTCGCGAATGAGATGGTAGCTTTCCCAGCTGTGCTGAAGATCCGCATCCTTCGACAACGATGCCAACAGCTCGTTATCTAAAGTTTCACCATCCATTAAAGCGGAAAGTTTTTCTTTCTGCATGCCTTGGTACCCTTCCAGTAGCCGTTATCACTGACGTTGGATAAGCGGTTGAACTTTATTATCAATAGCCTCTCGTGCACGGAAGATACGCGAACGTACGGTACCGACCGGACAATCCATGATGACGGCAATCTCTTCGTAACTCAGACCATCCAATTCCCTGAGGGTAATGGCCATACGAAGATCTTCGGGAAGCGCCTCAATGGTACGAAAGACGATTTGTTTCAGTTCTTCAGACAACATTAAGTTCTCAGGGTTCGAAATTTCTTTCAGTGCACCCGCACTTTCGAAATTTTCCGCATCGATAGCATCCACATCACTGGATGGCGGACGTCGCCCCTGAGCAACCAGATAATTTTTCGCTGTGTTTACCGCGATGCGGTACAGCCATGTATAAAAGGCGCTGTCGCCACGGAACGATTCCAGTGCGCGATACGCTTTAATAAACGATTCCTGAACCACATCAGGCACATCGCCTGACGGAACATAGCGTGAAACCAGGCTCGCCACTTTATGCTGGTATCGAATCACCAGTAAATTAAAGGACTTTTGATCTCCCTTCTGAACCCGCTCAACGAGAACCTGATCCGTTAACTGCTCGCTCATCCGAGGTAATATCTCCCCAAAACTTTTTTATGCGTAAGTGAACTGCCAGCACATCTCATTGTTCTGAGCAAGCATGCGCTTAGAGTGGCCCTTTGGCCCGAAGTTCACTACGACCAGAATTTTCCGTATCGGAACCACGACATCATTGTTGTTGATTGTCTTTCAGTGTAGCGACTTGCCACGCTGGTGGTGTCTTTTGCGGCACCGATAATCGCTGGCAGAGTACCTTATGACGCCGTCATTTTCACCTTTATTCCCTGAATTTTCAGAGTGTTTGATATAAAAAACACATTGTGCTCAATTTCAGAGTTAACTCACTGAATTCACGCTACTATCTCTACCCGCTGAATAATTTTTCCGCGCAGTTGGTTCAAAATACTTCACAGTACCCCCATCACGGCTTATGCTCAAGCCACCTTTTGTTTAGTAAATTAAACATCATGACTTCTCTCCCGGAATATCAGTGTGATGTCCTCATCGTCGGCAGCGGTGCGGCAGGTTTATCGTTAGCGCTGCGCTTAGCGCCGCATTATCAGGTTACCGTGCTGAGTAAAGCGCAGGTGAATGAGGGCTCAACGCTGTATGCGCAGGGCGGGATTGCGGCGGTGTTTGATGAAACGGACAGCATCGAATCACACGTTGAAGACACGCTGGTTGCGGGCGCCGGCTTGTGCGACCGCGATACGGTGAGCTTTATCGCCAGCAACGCGCGTCACTGCGTGCAGTGGCTGATTGATAACGGCGTTGCCTTCGATAAAGAGCCGCAGGCTGAGGGTGAAGCGCGTTACCACCTCACGCGCGAAGGTGGGCACAGCCATCGCCGCATTCTGCACAGCGCCGATGCCACTGGCCGCGCGGTGGAAACCACGCTGGTAAGCCAGGCGCTGAGCCATCCTAACATCCGAATTATTGAACGCACCAATGCGGTGGATTTGATCCTTTCCGATAAGCTTGGCCTGCCCGGCAAGCGCCGCGTAGTTGGCGCGTGGATCTGGAACCGTAAACGTGAACAGGTGGAAACCTGCCGCGCGCGCGCCGTGGTGTTAGCCACCGGCGGTGCAGCGAAAGTCTATCAGTACACCACCAATCCGGACGTGGCGTCTGGCGATGGCATTGCCATGGCGTGGCGCGCCGGTTGCCGCGTAGCGAACCTCGAATTTAATCAATTCCATCCCACCTGTTTATTCCATCCGCAGGCGCAAAACTTCCTGCTGACTGAAGCGCTGCGCGGTGAAGGTGCCTGGCTGTTGCGTCCTGACGGCACTCGCTTTATGCCTGACTTTGATGAGCGTGCCGAGCTGGCACCGCGCGATATTGTGGCGCGCGCCATTGACCATGAGATGAAACGGCTGGGCGTCGATTGCATGTATCTCGACATTAGCCACCAGCCGGAAAGCTTTGTGCGCGCGCACTTCCCGATGATTTACGAAAAATTGCTGACCTTTGGCCTCGATCTCACTAAACAGCCGATTCCGATTGTGCCAGCCGCGCATTACACTTGCGGCGGCGTGATGGTCGATCAGCAAGGCCGTACAGATGTTGACGGACTGTATGCGATTGGCGAAGTGAGTTACACCGGCTTACATGGCGCAAACCGCATGGCGTCCAACTCCCTGCTCGAGTGCCTGGTTTACGGTTGGTCTGCTGCTGAAGATATGATCGCCCGCTTGCCGGACATCGCGGCGGTAGAACATCTGCCCGCGTGGGATGAAAGCCGCGTTGATGATGCCGATGAGCGCGTAGTAATCCAGCATAACTGGCATGAACTGCGATTATTCATGTGGGATTACATGGGAATTGTGCGTACTACCAAACGTCTGGAGCGCGCGCTGCGGCGCATTAATTTGCTGCAACAGGAGATTGACGAGTACTACGCGCACTTCCGCCTCTCTAACAATCTTCTTGAGCTGCGCAATCTGGTGCAGGTCGCCGAACTTATGGTGCGCTGTGCGCTGGAGCGCAAGGAGAGCCGAGGGCTACACTTTACCCTCGACAATCCCGATCTGCTGGATGAAGCGTTACCGACCATCCTGCAGCCCGAAGCTAGCGGAACAGGTAAAAGTCTTTCACCAGGCTGAGCCAGTCGGCTGAATAGCTTTTATCTTCATCAC
This sequence comes from Pantoea leporis, assembly GCF_028048155.1. Lineage (NCBI taxonomy): Bacteria > Pseudomonadati > Pseudomonadota > Gammaproteobacteria > Enterobacterales > Erwiniaceae > Pantoea > Pantoea leporis. Next base: position 45,711 of record NZ_JALMEU010000010.1, on the reverse strand, counting down.
GAATGGCGAGACGTTCCAGCAAGGTTTCGCCGGCGGAGGGAGAAAAACCTAACACCACGCGATTCGGCGGGCGCTGCGCATAGGCGGCGACATCGTAGCGATAACGCAAATGCCAGCCATCCGCCAGCGCCAGTGAAATCAATGCTTCGCCAGCTTCAGCCGGCAGCACCACGCAAAATAGCCCTTCTTCTTCAATCAACTGGGCGGCACAACGCAGCAGCGTCAGATGGTCGAGCGTGGCGGTGCTGCGTGCGGTATCGCGCGCGACACTGCCGGTTGCCATACCGGGCGCAAAAAAAGGCGGATTACTGACGATGAGCGAAAAGCGTTTTTCACACTGTTCGCTCCAGGTGACAATATCCTGATGGTGGACGTGGATGCGATCCGCCCACGGCGAAGCCTGCATATTTTCCTGCGCCTGCTGCGCTGCGCTGGCTTCCAGTTCGACGGCATCAATCTCTACCGAATTGGGCGTACGTTGCGCCAGCATCAGCGCAATCAAGCCACTGCCGCAGCCAATATCGAGGATGCGACGCGCGCCGGCTACTGGCGCCCAGGCCCCGATTAACACGCCATCGGTGCCGACTTTCATCGCACAGCGATCGTGCGCCACGAAAAATTGCTTAAAGGTAAAACCGTCTTTTCTTAACGTCGGCCGCGCGTGCGGCTGGTCCTGAGACATACTTCACTACCATTGAATTTTTTACTGCCGGAAGTGTAACGTGGTGGCGATGGGAATTCACCTGCGCCGGTAATACCTACACAAACAGATGAAGATTATATTCGTTCTGTCTATAATCAGCGCCCCAAACTGAGGTAGACCATGACCGTAACCACATTCTCCGAACTCGAACTCGACGAAAGCCTGCTACAAGCTTTGCAGGAAAAAGGCTTCACTCGCCCTACTGTTATTCAGGCCGAGACCATTCCTGCCGCGCTGGAAGGCCGTGACGTTCTGGGTTCGGCTCCAACCGGGACGGGGAAAACTGCAGCGTTTTTGCTGCCCGCTTTACAGCATTTGCTCGATTTCCCGCGCAAGAAATCAGGCCCACCACGCATTCTGATCATCACCCCAACGCGCGAACTGGCGATGCAGGTTGCCGATCACGCGCGCGAGCTGGCTAAACACACGCATCTGGATATCGCCACCATCACCGGGGGCGTGGCGTATATGAACCATGCCGAAGTGTTCAGTGAAAACCAGGACATTGTCGTCGCGACCACCGGCCGTTTGCTGCAGTACATCAAAGAAGAGAACTTTGACTGCCGCGCCGTAGAAACGCTGATTCTCGATGAAGCTGACCGCATGCTCGATATGGGCTTTGCGCAGGACATCGAGACCATCGCCGCAGAAACCCGCTGGCGCAAACAGACGCTGCTGTTCTCGGCGACGCTGGAAGGTGAGCACATCAAAGACTTCGCCGAGCGTTTGCTCAACGAGCCTGTGTTTATTGAGGCCGACCCAAGCAAAAGCGAACGCAAAAAAATCCAGCAATGGTATTACCGCGCCGATAATTTAGAGCATAAGAACAAGCTGCTGATTCACCTGTTGAAACAGCCAGATGCCACGCGCGTCATTGTGTTTGTGCGCAAACGTGAGCGCCTGCATGAGCTGGTTACCTGGCTTCATGAAGCGGGCATCCGCACCAGCTACCTCGAAGGCGAAATGGTGCAGGTCAACCGTAACGAAGCCATCAAGCGTATGAATGATGGCCGCGTGAAGGTGATGATTGCCACCGACGTTGCTGCGCGCGGTATCGACATCGACGATATCTCGCACGTAATTAACTACGATTTGCCGCGCACCGCAGATACCTATCTGCACCGCATCGGCCGCACCGCGCGTGCGGGCCGTAAAGGTACCGCGATATCGCTGGTTGAAGCGCACGATCACGTGCTGCTGGGCAAAATCACCCGTTACATCAACGAGCCGTTAAAAGCGCGTGTGATTGATGAGCTGCGTCCAGAAAGCCGTGCGCCAAGTGCTAAAGTGACGGGAAAACCGTCGAAAAAAGCACTTGCGAAGCGTCAAGAGCGTAAAGAGAAAGAACAAGAGAAACCGCGCGTCAAGCAACGTCATCGCGACACCAAAAATGTGGGTAAACGCCGCAAGCCAAGCGGTAGCGATGCACCAAAGTCTGGTGCGGAATAAAACAGCACTCGCTGTAATTAATCGCCTCTTTTGAGGCGATTTTTTTGTTTTAAGCGTAGCGAAAACGCGCTCTCGCTATCATCCGCCCTGAAGAACCGTTCTTTTAAACTCGCCAGATAAAAAAAGCCGCGCCAATCAACATTGGCGCGGCTTGTATTGCTGTGTGTCTTTTCGTCAGCGCTGCAATTACAGGCTTTCGGTGAATGTACGTGTAATCACGTCACGCTGCTGCTCTGGCGTCAGCGCGTTAAAGCGCACGGCATAGCCAGATACGCGAATGGTCAACTGCGGATATTTTTCCGGATGATTGACGGCATCTTCCAGCGTTTCGCGGCGCAGCACGTTAACGTTCAGGTGCTGACCACCTTCGATGCGCACCTGCGGTTTCTGCTCAAGTGGAATTTCACGGTAAGCGATTTCGCCGAGATCGCTGATAGCAACAACCTGATCTTCTGCGAAATCCCCTTTGGCGCACAGGCAGCGCGCTTCGGCTTTATCATCGTCCAGCAGCCAGAATGAGTTCAACAGCTGTGGATTATTTGCCTGAGTAATTTGAATACCGGTAATCATAGTTGGTCTCCAGGGCTTTACGCTGTCGCAACTGGGCAGCGAGGTTCATAAGGTTTTGGAATGCTGTGGTATATCACTGCAGGAAATGCGCCGTTTTGACCTGTATCAATTTCGTCCAGTCACGATTACACGCTTAAAACCTAACAAATTGATTCATAAAAACTTTGCTAATTAAAATTTTACGTAAATATTCAAATTATTTTTACCCTTCTGCTGTTGAGTCCGACACGTTAAGCTAAGCGCACTATTTTGCAGGGAGTCAACGATGGCTGAGAAGCTGACCTGGCACGACGTGCTGGCTGAAGAGAAAGAGAAACCTTACTTCGTGGAAACGCTGAAAGCGGTGGCCAATGAACGCGCTGCCGGCGTAACGGTGTATCCGCCGCAGAAGGATGTGTTTAATGCCTTTCGGCTGACCGAACTGGGCGATATCAAAGTGGTGATTTTGGGGCAGGATCCCTATCACGGCCCGAATCAGGCGCATGGTCTGGCATTCTCTGTGCTGCCCGGCGTGGCGATCCCGCCGTCATTACTAAATATGTACAAAGAGCTGGAGCAGGATGTACCCGGCTTTGTGCGTCCTACACACGGTTTTCTTGAAAGCTGGGCAACACAAGGCGTGATGCTGTTGAACACCGTGTTAACGGTGGAAGCCAGTAAGGCGCATTCGCACGCGCGCTTTGGCTGGGAAACCTTTACCGATAACGTCATCAGCGCCATCAATCAGCATCGCGAAGGGGTAATTTTCTTGCTGTGGGGTTCGCATGCGCAGAAGAAAGGCAGCATCATTGATACGCAGCGTCATCATGTATTGAAAGCGCCGCACCCTTCTCCGCTCTCCGCGCATCGTGGCTTTTTTGGCAGTAAACACTTCTCGCAGGCGAATGCGCTGCTGAGCCAATCGGGCCAGTCACCCATTGACTGGATGCCGGTGTTGCCTTAATAAACAAACGGCCGCATTAAGCGGCCGTTGTTATTACAGCGACAGATTAGCCTTTGGCTTTGGTCACTGCCACCATCGCCGGACGCAGCAGGCGACCATTGAGGGTGTAACCGCGCTGCATCACCATCAGCACGTGATTTGGCGCCATATCTTCTGATTCCATCATCGACATCGCCTGATGGATCTCTGGATTGAATGGCACATTGGTTTCGCCCACCACTTCCACGCCAAACTTACGCACCGCGCCCAGCAGCGACTTCAGCGTCAGCTCGATACCTTCGATCATCGAAGCCAGTTCAGCGTTCTCTTTGTCTGCCACTTCCAGCGCGCGCTCCAGGCTATCGATCACGGGCAGCAGCTCGTTGGCAAATTTCTCCAGCGCAAATTTATGCGCTTTTTCCACGTCCATTTCAGTACGGCGACGAATATTTTCGATCTCCGCCTGCGCACGCAGCTGTGCATCACGCACGCCGGTTTGCGACACGGCTAACTCGGCTTCCAGTTGCGCGATACGCTCATCACGCGGATCCACCTCAGCGGTTGTCTCTGCGTCCACGTACTGCTGATCCTGTTGAATTTCGTCTGAGACTTGCTCGTTTGGGGTGTTCTGTTCTTTACTACTCATGAATTTCTCCGCGTTTTGCACATTCATCTCGCTGGTTGGCTTATTATGGGGATCAGTTTGACGGTTTCAAGTAAACCCATCACATTGCCTGGCCGTTTTGGCTTATAAGGAACTCGCGCTAAATGAACAAACACTTTAACTGCATCGGGATTGTCGGCCATCCGCGCCATCCTACTGCGTTAACCACCCATGAAATGCTCTGGCGCTGGCTAACGGCAAAGGGTTATGAGGTGATTGTCGAGCAGCAGATTGCGCGCGAACTGGATTTGAAAAATGCCCAAACCGGCAGCCTTGCGGATATTGGTCAACGCGCTGATTTAGCTGTGGTAGTTGGTGGCGATGGCAACATGCTTGGTGCTGCCCGCGTGCTGGCGCGCTATGACATCAAAGTGATTGGCATCAACCGTGGCAACCTCGGTTTTCTCACCGATCTCGATCCGGACAATGCACAACAACAGCTGGAAGATGTGCTGCAGGGCGATTACTTCGTCGAGAGCCGCTTCTTGCTGGAGGCGCAGGTATGCAAAGAAGCGTGCTCGCCGCGCATTGGTAGCGCCATTAATGAAGTGGTGCTGCATCCCGGTAAAGTTGCGCATATGATTGAATTCGAAGTCTATATTGATGAGGTGTTTGCCTTTTCACAGCGTTCCGATGGTTTGATTATCTCCACACCGACCGGCTCCACCGCCTATTCGCTTTCGGCGGGCGGCCCTATTCTGACGCCGTCGCTGGATGCGATTACGCTGGTGCCCATGTTCCCGCATACGCTTTCTGCGCGTCCGCTGGTCATCAACAGCAGCAGCACCATCCGCCTGCGTTTTTCTTCCCTGCGCAGCGATCTCGAGATCAGTTGCGACAGCCAGATTGCCTTGCCAATTCAGGAAGGTGAAGATGTCCTGATCCGCCGTAGCGCCAATCATCTCAATCTTATCCATCCTAAAAATTACAACTATTTTAATACCTTAAGTTCAAAGTTGGGCTGGTCTAAAAAATTGTTCTGAAAATCAGCGCTGACTACTTTACTGTATAAAAAACCAGGATATACTGTACGTAAAACCATATCTGTTTTTACATACAGGTGATTCTATGCTGGCACAACTGACCATCAGTAACTTTGCTATCGTTCGTGAACTGGAGATCGATTTTCATCGTGGTATGACGGCGATCACGGGTGAAACCGGCGCAGGTAAATCTATCGCCATCGATGCGTTGGGCCTGTGTCTGGGCGGCCGCGCTGAGGCAGATATGGTGCGTCAGGGTGCCAGTCGTGCTGATATCTGCGCCCGTTTCCAGCTCAAAGCTTCGCCTTCCGCACAACGCTGGCTGGTGGAGAATCAGCTGGATGAAGGCAATGAGTGTCTGCTGCGGCGTGTGATTAGCGCGGATGGTCGTTCGCGTGGCTTTATCAACGGCACATCGGTGCCGCTGTCGCAGTTGCGTGAACTGGGCCAGTTGCTGATTCAGATTCACGGCCAGCATGCTCACCAGTTGCTGCTCAAATCCGATCACCAAAAACATCTGCTGGATGCGTATGCAGCCCACGATGATTTGCTGTCTGAAATGCGCCAGCACTATCAGCGCTGGCATCAGAGTTGCCGTGCGCTGGCACAACATCAGCAGCTTTCGCAAGAGCGTGAATCCCGTCGCGAGCTACTGCAGTATCAGTTGAAAGAACTCAATGAATTTGCCCCGCAGCTGGGCGAATTTGAACAGATTGATGAAGAGTACAAACGCCTGGCGAACAGCGGCCAGTTGCTGTCCACCAGCCAGCAAGCGCTGCAAATTCTCGCCGATGGGGATGACATCAACCTGCAGAGCCTTCTTTATAGCGCTCGTCACATGCTGGGCGAACTGGTGACGCTGGATAATAAAGTCAGCGGCGTGTTCAATCTGCTGGAGGAAGCCGCGATTCAACTCAGTGAAGCCAGCGATGAACTGCGTCACTACTGCGAACGTCTGGATCTCGATCCCAATCGCCTGCATGAGCTGGAGCAACGTCTGTCACGGCAGATTGCATTGGCACGTAAGCACCATGTCGCACCTGAAACCTTGCCGGTGCTTTATCAGCAGCTACTGGATGAAGCGGAATTGCTTTCGCAACAAGAGAGCGATCAGGAAACTTTGCAGTCTGAAGTTGTCGCCCACCACAAAGCCGCGTTAGTCAGCGCTGAAAATCTGCATCAACTGCGCGAGCATTCCGCTCAAGAATTGAGCCAGCTGATTACGCAAAGCATGCGCACGCTGGCAATGCCGCACGGCCAGTTTGCCATTGTGCTGGAGTTCAATGCCGATCAACTCACCGCAGATGGCGCAACGCGCATTGATTTCCGCGTTACGACGAACCCAGGCCAGCCGCTCCAGCCGCTGGGCAAAGTGGCTTCCGGCGGTGAGCTGTCGCGTATCGCTCTGGCGATTCAGGTGATTACCGCACAGAAAATGGAAACACCGGCAATGATCTTCGATGAAGTAGATGTTGGCATCAGCGGCCCAACCGCCGCTGTTGTCGGTCAAATGCTGCGTCAGCTGGGCGAGTCAACACAGGTTATGTGTGTCACGCACCTGCCGCAGGTTGCCGGCTGCGGTCATCAGCACTTTTACGTCAGCAAAGAGACCGATGGTGCGATGACAGAAACGCATATGCAGCCGCTGGATAAACGCGCGCGTCTGCAAGAGTTGGCGCGTTTGCTGGGCGGCAGCGAGGTGACGCGCAACACGCTGGCCAACGCTAAAGAACTTTTAGCCGCCTGATACCGCACTTTTTTCCCGGCTGGTGGTCATATGCTTGCTCTGTAGAGGTTTCAAATAGCGAAAAGGTTTATTATCATCGGCAGTTATGTCGTCTGAGTAATAAAGCCTGCCGCAGGCAGAGTTCAGAATTTGATGGCAAAAAAATAGCCTGCTGAAAGGCGTTTGGCCCCAGAAAAGGAATGTATAGATGCGCTGTAAAACGCTGACTGCCGCGGCAGTAGTAATGTTGATGATGACCGCTGGATGTTCCACCCTTGAGCGCGTTGTGTATCGTCCGGATATCAATCAGGGGAATTACCTGGTCGCCAACGATGTGTCGAAAATTCACAACGGCATGACGCAGCAGCAGGTTGCCTACACGCTCGGTACGCCGATGATGCGCGATCCGTTTGGCAGCAACGTTTGGTATTACGTGTTCCGCCAGGAACCAGGTCATGAAGGTGTGAAACAGCAAACGCTGACGCTGACCTTTGACAGCAACGGAAAGCTGACCAATATCGACAATAAGCCGAAGCTCTCTGGCAAAGAAGGCTAAGTGAACGGCAATAAAAAAGGCGCTTAAGCGCCTTTTTTCGTTTTTACATTCCGACTATTTCTTCTCAGCTGACCGCTCTGCGCGTTGACGCCGTAACTCTTTCGGGTCGGCAATCAGCGGACGATAGATCTCAATGCGATCACCATCCTGGACGGCATCACCCAATTTTACCGGGCGGCTATAAATGCCGACCTTATTCGAGTTCAGGTCAATATCTTTACGCAGTGACAGCAACCCCGAAGCCTTGATCGCTTGCTCCACGGTTGCGCCTTCTTCAAGCGTTACGGCACGCAAATACTGCTTATCTGGCAGTGCGTAAACCACTTCCACGCTGATATCAGGCACGATAAACCTCTTTTGCGCGCTGACTGAACGCCTGCACCATGCTATTTGCCAGCTCTTTAAAGATGCGGCCGAACGCCATTTCTACCAGCATATTGGTGAACTCAAAATCGAGGTTCAACTCAACCTTGCAGGCATCATCACCTAATGAAGTGAAATGCCAGCCGCCGGTCAATTTACGAAACGGGCCATCAACCAACTGCATCAATATGCTTTGGTTGCTGATCAGCGTGTTGCGCGTAGTGAAAGTTTTACTGATGCCCGCTTTCGAGACATCAACGGCCGCGGTCATTTGATCTCCGCTGTTATCCAGCACGCGACTGCCGGTGCAGCCCGGCAGAAACTGAGGATAAGCATCCACGTCATTCACAAGACGGTACATCTGTTCAGCGCTATAAGGGACCAGCGCTGAACGACTAATCTGGGCCATAATGGTTCCTGTTCATCACAAAACCATTGAATAATACCATTTTCAGTCACCAAACAAAAATTCACGGCTTTGCTTGCTGTGCTAAAATGGAGTGTTTTTTACCGCCCTGCAGGACAGGGGATGCGCCCATAAACTGAGTGATGTAGACTACGCCGCACTATGACAAAGAAAAAAGTTAACAAACCCGGTTCAGCCACTATTGCCCTCAATAAACGCGCACGTCATGAATACTTCATTGAAGAAGAGTTCGAGGCGGGTATGTCGTTGCAAGGATGGGAAGTCAAATCACTCCGTGCCGGTAAGGCTAACATCAGCGATAGCTACATTCTTTTGCGCGATGGTGAAGCTTACCTGTTCGGCTCTACTTTCCAGCCGCTAGCGGTTGCTTCGACGCATGTGGTGTGTGATCCCACGCGAAGCCGCAAGCTGCTGCTGAAACAACGTGAACTCGATTCGCTGTACGGTCGCGTCAACCGCGAAGGTTTTACCGTGGTTGCGCTGTCGATGTACTGGAAAAATGCCTGGGCCAAACTGAAAATCGGTGTGGCGCGCGGTAAGAAAGAGCACGACAAGCGTGACGACGTAAAAGAGCGCGAATGGAAGATGGACAAAGCGCGCATTATGAAGAATTCAAAGCGTTAAGCGCTGGATTTTAGCGTCACTTGTCTGTAGTATTGAAATTTCTTGGGGCTGATTCTGGACTCGACGGGATTGTGAAGCCTTAGGAGCATGCCGAGGGGCGGTTTGCCTCGTAAAAAGCCGCAAAAAAATAGTCGCAAACGACGAAAACTACGCTTTAGCAGCTTAATAACCTGCTTTGAAGCCCTCTCTCCCTAGCTTCCGCTCTTAAGACGGGGATCAAGAGAGGTCAAACCCAAAAGAGATCGTGTGGATGCCTTGCCTGGGGTTGAAGCACTAAATCTAATCAGGCTAGTTTGTCAGTGGCGTGTCTGTCCGCAGCTGGCCGGCGAATGTAAAGACTGACTAAGCATGTAGTGCCGACGGTGTAGTAATTTCGGACGCGGGTTCAACTCCCGCCAGCTCCACCAAAATTCTCCATCGATGATCACCAGAGTCATTCGATGAAGTCCTAAGAGCCCGTATGGCGCAAGCCTTACGGGCTTTTTTGTATCTGGACTCTTTCAAGGCGACTCGCATGAAAATCCCAAACCGACTCCAGCCTCTTGTCGATGATGGCCTGGTAGATGAAGTACTACAAAGACTAAGAAGCGGCAAAGAAGCTGACGTTTATACCGTGTTAACGGGCGGCAAAATCCAGTGTGCGAAAGTGTACAAGGACGCCACACAACGAAGTTTCAAGCAGGCTGTGCATTATCAGGAAGGGCGCAAAGTCCGCAACAGCCGTAATTCACGTGCGATGCAAAAAGGGTCGAAATTCGGGCGCAAGCAGCAAGAAGAGACCTGGCAAAGCGCGGAAGTTGATGCGTTATTCCGCCTGGCGAATGCTGGCGTACGCGTCCCGCAGCCCTACATTTGCATCGACGGCGTTTTGTTGATGGAGCTGGTCACAGACGCAGAAGGTCTGGTTGCGCCACGCCTGAGCGATGTGTTCCTGACCGAAGAGAACGCCCTGAAGGATTTCGATACCATGATCCGCAATATCGTGCGCATGCTGTGCGCCGGCATTGTTCATGGCGATCTGTCGGAATTCAACGTGCTGCAGGATGCCAACGGACCGGTGATTATCGACTTGCCACAAGCGGTTGATGCCGCGGCAAACAACCACGCTGAATCGATGTTTGAGCGCGATGTGAACAACATCACCGCCTATTACGGGCAATATGCTCCGCAGATTTTGCAAACGCGCTATGCGAAAGAGATCTGGCAATTATATGAAGATGGAAAGCTGACGCCAGAAACGCCGCTCACCGGTCTCTTCGTAGAAGAGGTGCATGAAGTGGATATGAACTCATTGATGGATGAGATTATCGCCGCCGAAGATGAGTTCTATGATCGTCAGCGCGCCGCTAAAGAGCGCGACGAAGAGTAGAGGCGGCTCCACAGCTCAGGCAGGCTGGCGATAAACGCCTCGGCTATCGCGTGTTTATTGCCACCCGGATTCCACAACGTTACCAGCGTAACGTTCAATCCCTGATTGCCAACCTCGGTACGCAACCGTTGCACGTTGCGCCACTGCTATGCTGCGCCAGGCAGATAGCAGATTAATATTGCAGAGCCACAGCTCAGGTGGCTCTTATCCCTTCCTGCAACAACCTAAAATGCTATCTACTGGTGATTTTGCCAGCGAAACTAGACCTTTTTCATTCCTGGTTTATTCTTAAATCTTTCCATCCCGGCCTGTGCCAGGATGATTACCTGAGACGACATATTTCATGAAAGAGGGAATTATGAAAAAGACCATTATTGCACTGTCAGCCGTTCTGATGGCATCTTCGGCTTTTGCCGCGACCACACATGCAACTGATGAAACTGTCGCTAACGCGCAGGCCGGTGCGAACACCGCTAAAGAAAAACTGCATCAGGCGCAGAACGAAGGTAAAGAGCAGCAGCTGAAAGCGAAGCATGCGGCAGAAGGTAAAAGCGATAACCTGACCAGCAAAGCCAGCGAAGGTACGCAGAAAGCCTGGAATAAAACCAAAGAAGGTTCTGAGAAAGGTTGGGATGCCACCAAAGAAGGCACGCAGAAAGGCTGGAATAAAACCAAAGAAGGTGCCAGCGATCTGAAGAAGAAAGTGACTGAATAACTTTCTTCGCTCAATCCAGAGGCCGCGTTTGCGGCCTTTTTTTATTGCCTGTTTTCCCTCAACTTTGCATCTTTAACGCTATCCCCTTAGACTTTACCCAACACTCCATTAACCAATAATGCTCATGTCTGACACCTTTACCCGCCAGCCGCTGCCCTTACCCAACGGTCATAATAAAGTCCTGTTGCACTCCTGCTGTGCGCCCTGCTCGGGCGAAGTGATGGAAGCGATGCTGGCTTCCGGCATCGATTACACCATCTTCTTCTACAACCCAAACATTCATCCGCTGAAAGAGTATGAGCTGCGTAAAGAGGAGAATATCCGCTTTGCCGAGCAGTTTGGCGTGCCCTTTGTTGATGCCGATTATGATAAAGACAATTGGTTTGAGCGGGCGCGTGGCATGGAGTGGGAACCGGAACGTGGCGTGCGCTGCACCATGTGTTTCGACATGCGCTTTGAACGCACCGCGCTGTATGCACATGAAAACGGTTTCCCGGTGATCACCAGTTCACTCGGTATTTCGCGCTGGAAGAATATGCAGCAGATCAACGACTGCGGCGTGCGCGCGGCGGCGCACTATCCCGATATGCTCTACTGGGAATTTAACTGGCGGAAAGGTGGCGGCTCGTCACGCATGATTGAGATCAGCAAGCGCGAACGTTTCTATCAGCAGGAGTATTGCGGCTGCATCTATTCGCTGCGCGACAGCAATCGCCATCGTGTAGCTAGCGGCCGCGAGCGCATTGAGATCGGCGTGCAGTATTACCAGCCCGACGAAGAGTAAAGAAAAGGGCAGGAAATCCTGCCCTTTTTTCATTAACGAAACACCAGCGTTAACACCACCATGACAACCATCATCATTATCAGGTGAAACACCACCTTATTGAGATTGCGGTTACGCATTTCACCTCCATGTGTTTAAAACCACTGGCCAAAGCGCTTGATGTAGAGCATTTTCATGCCCTGCGCGACCACGCAATACCCGAGCAGCGTTGCCACCAGCCATGGGAAGTAAGCCCATGGCAACGGCACCAATCCCACCATCGCGCCCAGCGGTGAGAACGGCAGCAGAATGCCGGCGATCATCACACACGCAGTGGTCAGCAGCACCGGCAGCGCCGCACGGCTCTGGATAAACGGAATCTTTTGCGTGCGCAGCATGTGCACCACCAGCGTTTGCGACAGCAAGCCTTCAATAAACCAGCCGGACTGGAACAGCGACTGCATTTCTGGCGTATTCGCCGCGAACACGAACCACATCAGCGCAAAAGTGGTGATATCGAAAATCGACGACGTTGGCCCAATCCACAACATGAAGCGTTTGATATTACGCGCGTCCCATTTACGCGGCTTACGCAGGAACTCGCGGTCCATTTTGTCCCACGGCAGTGCCAGCTGGGACAGATCGTACATCAGGTTCTGAATCAGCAGATGAATCGCCAGCATCGGCAGGAACGGAATAAAGGCGCTCGCCACCAACACCGAGAACACGTTGCCGAAGTTCGAGCTGGCGGTCATGTTCAGGTACTTAATGATGTTGCCGAAGGTTTCGCGTCCCTTCATTACGCCCTCTTCCAGCACCATCAAATCTTTTTCCAGCAGGATGATATCGGAGGACTCTTTAGCGATGTCCGCCGCGCTATCGACGGAAATCCCGACATCAGCATCACGCAGCGCCGGCGCATCATTAATTCCGTCGCCGAGGAAGCCAACGGTGTGGCCCTGTTGCTGTAGCGCGCGCAGGATGCGTGATTTCTGCAGCGGCGTGAGTTTAGCGAATACCGCACTCTGCGCGGCGGCGTCTGCCAACTGCTCGTCGCTCATCAGGGCAATTTGGTCGCCAGTGACGATCGCGCCGCTGTCGATGCCAACCTGCTGGCAAATGCGCGCGGTCACTACCGGATTATCACCGGTCAGCACTTTGACGCTAACGCCATTGTCGCGCAGCGCGCCGATGGCTTTGGCGGCGCTCTCTTTCGGTGGATCGAGGAAGGTGAGCAGTCCTTCTACCGTTAAGCCTTGCTCATCCGCCACGCTCAGCGGCTGCTGTAAACCTGGCTCCGCCAGCACGCGGCTCGCCACCAGCAGCACGCGAAAACCCTGCTCATTGTATTGATGTGCCAGCGCCAGCAGTTCTGCACGACGCGTTTCGTTCAGCGGCTGCACCAGTTTGCCTTCACGCTCGGCAGTCGCGATGCTCAGCATCTCTTCCACCGCGCCTTTGCAGATCAGCATCTGTTGATTGAGACGACGATCGCGCACCACCACCGAGACGCGACGGCGAATGAAATCAAACGGCAGCTCATCCACTTTGATATAGGTATCGCTTACCGCTTCGCTGACGCGGTTTTTGCCGTACTGCAAAATGGCGCGATCCATCAGATTCAGCGTGCCGCTTTGATAGTGGCTGTTGAGCCAGCTCAGCATCAGCACGCGTGAGTTCTCCACGCCAGCACAATCCAGATGATGCTCCAGAATGATGTTGTCCTGCGTCAGCGTGCCGGTTTTGTCGGTGCAGAGAATATCCATCGCGCCGAGGTTTTGAATCGCATTCAGACGTTTGACGATCACTTTACGCCGCGACATGGCGATGGCGCCTTTCGCCAGGTTGGAGCTGACGATCATCGGCAACATTTCCGGCGTTAAACCTACCGCTACCGCCAGCGCAAACAGTGAAGCATCCAGCCAGTCGCCTTTGGTTAGGCCATTAATCAGCAACACCACCGGCACCATCACCAACATGAAGCGGATCAGCAGCCAGCTCACGCTGTTGACGCCGCGGTCAAAGGCGGTTTGTGAGCGATTACCCACAATCGATTTCGCCAGGCTACCGAAGTAAGTTTCGCTGCCGGTTGCCACTACCACCGCTTTGGCGCTGCCGCTGGACACGTTGGTGCCCATCAGGCAGACGCTGCCCAGTTCCAGCAGCGATGTGCCCTGTTCGCTGGCACCGCTGCTTTTGCTGGTGACGTGGCCGGTGACGTCATACTTCTCAACCGGTAACGATTCGCCGGTCAAAATCGCCTGGCTGATAAACAGATCGCGTGAATCCAGCAGCCGCACATCGGCTGGCACCAAATCCCCCGCCGACAGATAGATGATGTCACCCGGCACCAGCGTGGCGATATCGACTTCCTGTTTGAGCGGCGCTTGTTGCGCTGACTCACGACGCAGCACCGTGGCGGTGGTGCGCACCATTGATTTCAGCGCCTGCGCCGCTTTATTGGTACGGAACTCCTGCCAGAAGCGCAGCAAACCGCTGAGCGTTACCATCGTCACAATGATGATGACACCGGTCAGATCGGTCTCCTCGCCGTTGCGCAGCGGCAGCCAGAAATCAGTGAAAAAGCTCACCAGCGCCAGCGCCATCAGGACATAGATAAACGGATTGTTGAATGCCTGCAGCAACTGCAACAACGCTGGTGGCGCTTTGTCGTGTTCGACCTGATTACGGCCATATACATTCAGGCGCGCCTCGGCTTCACGTTCACTCAGGCCAAGCGCATCGCTGCGCAGACGCACCAGCGTTTCGTCGGCAGTAAAACCGGCTTCATCTTCAATCAGGTAACGCGGTGTTTTTTGACGCGGCTGGCGCGTGGTGTTCCAGGCTTTTTTGTCCTGGTTGAGTTTCATGTCAGTCATAGTGACATTCCTCTTTATTACGGCAATAAAAATCCCTGCGTGCGAGGCACACAAATTAAATTAACGGCAATGCGTTTGTTAAATTAAAAATAACCTGTCGGGAATTTCCATATCACCTCCCGGAAATTAAAGACGAAAAGAGTCGCTCGCAAAATAACGAGTAATAAATAAAGACGAAGGTAAACACCACGCAATCGAACAGCGAAAAGCCGTCTAATGTGCAGCGCCAATCAGCACGCTGAAGTTCAGCGCGCGTATCGAGGCGGAGGGAAAAGTGTGTTAAAAATCATGTGCATGATGATATCCCCACGGGCTTTGGCCCGTTACAATGTCGTTTAAAGGGAACAATCATCAGAAAAGAGAGGATTGCTGCCCGCCGTGTTGGCAAGCAGCGACAAAAAAGTTCGCGCGTCAGCTTGCCTTGTGATACCAACTAAAAGGGTGACTGTCCAACTGAACTCTCCTGCTTTGAAATTGCGGCCATTATATTCTGGCAAGTAACGAAGTAAAGTTAATAATCGGCTAGTCACCAATCATTTATATTCCGTTGCAGTTGAGTTGATATTACCTCACATGCACATTCCGTAGCAGCGTGATTAATCGCGCGATTTTGCGTTAACGATCCTGCACCCAAAGCCCGTCCACACTTTGCGCAATGAATTGCGCCGCTACGGATTGTGCGGTTTTCCCTTATAACTGAACCATGCGTCTTAGATCATTAATGCATATGCATAGCCTGAAATTGACTATTCTTCACTGCTGCGCTCTCGTAAACTCGCGTTACTTTTTTTAGGCAAGGAAACAACATGAAAAAAATTATTCCATCACTGCTGGCGTTATCGCTGGTAGCCGCCTTCTCGGTTCAGGCAGCGACGCCGAAAGATACGCTGGTGATTGCCCAGTCTACCGATGATGCCGACAGCTTCGATCCCGCGCAGGGCTTCGAGCTCACCACGGTGCAAGCGTTCACTAACATTTATCAGCGCCTGGTTCAGTCCGATCCCACTAATCCAACCGATTTGCAGCCAACGCTGGCCACGTCCTGGCAAGCGGGCAGCGATAATCGCAGCCTGACGTTTGAACTACGCAAAGGTGCTCAGTTCGCCAGCGGCAATCCGCTGCGTCCGGAGGATGTGATCTTCTCACTGGGTCGCGTGGTGAAACTCAACCTCGATCCCTCCTTTATTCTTACCCAACTTGGCTGGAATAAAGACAACGTCGATACCTTCCTGAAAAAGGTTGATGACAACCACGTACAGATCAGCTGGAGCGCCAACGTCAGCCCGGCGTATGTGCTCAGCCTGCTCTCCGCGCCGGTCTCTTCGATTGTTGATGAGAAAACCGCGCAGGCCAACGCGAAGAACGGTGACTTCGGCCACGCATGGCTCGGTACTCACTCTGCCGGTAGCGGCCCGTATCAGATTCGTAAAGTGGTGCTGCACGAAGCGGTTCTGCTGAGCGCGAATCCAACTTCGCCAGCGGGCGCTCCGAAGCTGAAAAATATCCTGATTAAAAACGTTCCGGAACCGGCTGCGCGTCGTCTGCTGCTGGAACAGGGCGATGTGGATATCGCGCGTAACCTCGGTGCGGATCAGATCGCCTCGCTGAAAGGCAAAGCGGGCGTGAAGACCGAAGCGATTCCGATGGCTTCTCTCTATTACATCCAGTTCAACATCGGTGAAAACCCGGTGCTGAAGAACCCGGCGCTGTGGGAAGCAGCTCGATATCTGTTCGACTATAAAGGTATCGCTAACGACCTGCTGAAAGGCCAGTTCGACGTGCATCAAACCTTCCTGCCGAAAGGCTTCCTCGGCGCAATCAATGACACGCCATACACTTACGATCCTGAAAAAGCCAAAGCGATTCTGAAGAAAGCCGGTTTGACCAACGTTAGCTTCACGCTTTCCACCAGCAACCAGCCGCCTTACCTCGATATCGCGCAGGCGCTGCAGGGCAGCTTTGCCAAAGGCGGCGTGAAGGTGGAAGTGCAACCGGGCCTGAGCTCTGAAGTCTCGACCCGCGTGAAGGCGCACAAATATGAAGCCACCCTGAACGCCTGGGGCGCAGACTATTTCGATCCCAACACTAACGCCGCGTCCTTCGCTTACAACCCGGAAGATGGCAGCAAAACTGTGGCTTACCGTTCTGACTGGCACATCCCGGAGCTGAACAAGCAAACGCTGGCTGCCACCGCCGAGAGCGATAACAACAAGCGCGTCGAACTCTATCAGGCGATGCAGCGTGAAGTGCTGAAGAACTCGCCGTACGTGATTGGCTTGCAGGCGAAAAACCTGATTGCGCTGCGCGACAATCTGCAAGGCTATGTGCAGGGCATCAACCCGGACATGGTGTATTACTCGCAGGTTTCTAAGTAATGGCAGTGTCAGCTTCACAGGCCGGGTTCGCCCGGCCACTTTGGCAACGCGTTAGCCACATCGTCACCAGCCTGCTCTCGCTGCTGGTGACGCTGGTTGGTTTGTTAGCATTCACTTTTATGCTGTCGCACCTTTCGCCAGTCGATCCGGTGCAACAGATCGCAGGCGATCACGCCAGCGAAGCCACCTACGCGCAGGTGCGCCACGATCTCGGCCTCGATCAGCCAGTGCTGGTGCAGTTCTGGCGCTATATCAGCCATTTGGCGCGCGGCGATCTCGGCTTATCGCATCTGACCAATCAACAGGTCAGCGCCGACCTGATGCGCACCTTCCCGGCCACCATTGAGCTGGCCACCTGCGCGATGATTTTTGCCGCGGTGTTCGGCATTGCCTTAGCGCTGCTGGCGGCGTGGAAGCCGGGCAGCATCATCGATAACGTGGCGCGTTTTGTTTCGCTGCTCGGCTACTCGGTGCCGGTGTTTTGGCTCGGCTTGCTGGGTTTGCTGCTGTTTTATGCCGTGCTGCACTGGTCCGCCGGACCGGGCCAGCTTGATGACATCTGGATCTACACGCTGGAGCCAAAAACCGGCTTTGTGCTGATTGATAGCTGGATGTCCGGCGATCCCGAGATGTTCCGCAATGCGATTGCCCACTTGTGGCTGCCGGTGGTGATTCTCGGCCTGCTGGCGATGGCGGGTATCACGCGCCTGCTGCGCGCGGCGCTGCTGGAAGAGAGCAGTAAAGAGTATGTGGTGCTGGCGCGTGCGAAAGGTGCCAGCCGTGGCCGCATTTTACTGCGTCATATTTTCCCCAACGTGCTGGGCACGCTGATTACCGTTATCGCCCTCTCCTACGCCACGCTGCTGGAAGGTTCGGTACTGACTGAAACGGTATTTGCCTGGCCGGGCGTTGGTCGCTACATGACTAACGCGCTGTTTTCCTCCGATGTACCGGCGATTCTCGGCTCGACCTTGCTAATTGGCAGCTGCTTTATTCTGCTCAACGCGCTGGCCGATGCCCTGACCTGGTTAACCGATCCGAGAACCCGATGACTCAACAACTCTCTGAACTGGAAACGCTGCGTCCGCGCCGCCGCCGCGCGCGCGTGACCTCGCTTTCCATCGGCCTGACGCTGGTGCTGATTGTGGTGGCGATGGCATTGTTCGCGCCATTGCTGGCGCCTTTCGATCCCAATGCGCAGATCATCTCCCAGCGTTTGCAGGCGCCATCGGCGCTGCACTGGTTTGGCACCGATGGCTTTGGCCGCGATCTGCTGTCACGCGTGATTTATGGCGCGCGCCCAACGCTGCTGTTGGTGTCACTGATTCTGGTGCTGACTATTCCGGTTGGCCTGCTGGTCGGCATCACCGCCGGTTACGTGGGCGGCTGGACCGAGCGCGTGTTGATGCGCATAACCGATATCTTCCTGTCGCTGCCGAATCTGGTGATCGCGCTGGCGCTGGTCGCCATGCTCGGCCCCGGCTTGATGAATGGCGCACTGGCGCTGGCGCTCACCAGCTGGCCGCCGTTTGCCCGTCAGGCGCGCGCGGAAACGCTGGCGCTGCGCCGCAGTGATTATCTCGCCGCCGCGCGCATGCAGGGCATCACCGGTTTACGCCTGATGTTTGGCCACATTCTGCCGCTGTGTATGCCAACGGCGGTGGTACGTGCCGCGCTGAGCCTCGGCGGAATCATTCTTTCAGCGGCGGGCCTCGGCTTCCTTGGCATGGGCGTGCAACCGCCTACCGCCGAATGGGGTTCGATGGTGGCAGAAGGCAGTAAAGTGATCTTCGACCAATGGTGGGTAGCCGCCGCACCCGGCGGCGCGATTCTGTTCGCCAGCCTGGCGTTTAACCTGACAGGCGATGGCCTGCGTGACCGACTGGATACTCGTCATGCCAAATGATCTGTTAATTGATGTACAAGGCCTGACGATTCGCAGCGATGATGCGCTGCTGGTCGATAACATCGGCTTTCAAATTGGCCGCGAGCGCGTAGCGCTGGTGGGTGAATCCGGTTCCGGTAAATCACTCACCGCGCGCACGCTGATGGGCTTGCTGTCACCTTCGCTGCACTTGCAGGCCGACCGTTTGCAGATTGTCGGCACCGATGCGTTGAGCCTGCGCGAGCGTGACTGGATTCAACTGCGCGGCAGCAAAGTAGCGATGGTGATGCAGGATCCGAAATATGCGCTTAATCCCACGCGCACCATTGGCTGGCAGGTGGAAGAACCGCTGGTGCTGCACCACAAATTGAGCCGCGCTGAACGTAAAGAGAAAGTGTGCGAGATGCTGGATGCGGTGGGCTTGCCCGACCCGCGTCAGCTGATGAAACGCTATCCGCATCAACTTTCTGGCGGCATGGGGCAACGCGTGATGCTGGCGATCGCCCTGATCACCGATCCTGAACTGCTGATCGCCGATGAACCTACGTCGGCGCTCGATCACGCGATGCGCGATCAGGTACTGGCGCTGATTCGTCGTCTGGTTGAGCAGCGCAACATGGGTTTGCTGCTGATCAGCCACGATCTGCAACAGGTTTCCGAACACTGCGAACGTGTGATGGTGATGTATCAGGGCCGCGTGCTGGATACCTTGCCGGCGTCCGAACTCTCCAACGCCAGCCATCCTTACACCAGCACCTTGTGGGCCTGTCGTCCGAGTAAAGCCACGCACGGCGAGCGTTTGCCGGTGCTGGATCGTGCCGCGCTGGAGAAGAATTATGATTGAGTTAGCGAACCTCAGCGTTTCGCACAAGCAAGGTTACGAGCTGCGCACCGTGGTGCACGATGTGTCGCTGCAGGTCGCGGCCGGTGAGTGTTTTGGTCTGGTTGGCCCGTCCGGCTGCGGCAAGTCGTCGCTGCTGTGGGTGCTGGCGGGATTGAATCCGCACTGGAGCGGCAGCATGTCGCTGGCGGGCACCGCCGTGCAGCCCGGCAAAGCGTTTACCGGCCAGCTGCGCCGCGATGTGCAGATGGTGTTTCAGGATCCCTACGCTTCGCTGCATCCGCGTCATCGCCTGCGCCGCACGCTGGCGGAACCGCTGAAAATGCTCAAACGTGATAACATCGACGACCGCATTAATGCCGGGTTCCGTCATGTCGGGCTCGATCCGGCGCTGGCGGATCGCTATCCGCATCAGCTTTCAGGCGGTCAGCGTCAGCGCGTAGCGATTGTGCGCGCCCTGCTGCTGGAACCCAAGATCCTGCTGCTGGATGAGCCGACCTCGGCGCTGGACATGTCGGTGCAGGCTGAGATCCTCAACCTGCTCAACGATCTAAAGCAAAAAGATGGTTTAACCATGGTGCTGGTCAGCCACGATCCGGATGTGATCGATCACATGTGCGATCGTGCGGCGCGTATGGCGCAGGGCCGCATCGTGGAGCAACATTCAACAACAAGGAACACCGTATGACGGTTAAGTTACGTCCGCTGGAGCGGGAAGATTTACGCTTTGTGCACCAATTAGATAACAACGCCAGCGTGATGCGTTACTGGTTTGAAGAACCGTACGAAGCGTTTGTCGAGCTTTCAGACCTGTATGACAAACATATCCATGACCAGACCGAGCGCCGCTTTGTGGTGGAGCATGATGGACACAAAGCCGGGTTGGTGGAGTTGGTCGAGATTAATCACGTGCATCGCCGCGCTGAGTTTCAAATCATTATCGATCCTTCCCATCAAGGCAAAGGCTTAGCCACCAAAGCGGCAAAGTTGGCGATGGATTACGGCTTTTCGGTGCTGAATCTCTACAAACTCTATCTAATTGTCGATGAAGAGAATAAGAAGGCGGTGCATATCTACACCAAGCTGGGATTTGAGGTGGAAGGCGTACTGAAGCACGAATTTTTTATCAACGGCGAATACCGCAACACCATCCGCATGTGCATTTTCCAGCAGCAGCATCTGGCGCAGCATAAAAGCGCCAATGCGATGGTGAAGCCTACCGCGCAGTAACTCAAACTGTTGAATGATTTGTAGCGGCGCAATTAATTGCGCTGTTTTTTTTCGCGGTAAGATTGCGCAATAAATTGCGCCGCTACGATCGGTGCGGGCTTATTAACCCCGCGCGCCGACGACGTTCAGCTTCGGCTGCGGATGTTCTGGTTTGAGATCGTACATGCCGCCGTAGAAGGGATCGACCAGCAGCCAGCCGGGGAAGCCCAACAGCGGAATATTGCCGAGCAAATACCACAGATTGGCATTGGCCTCGATCGGCAAGGTTAACGGCACGTAGCCCGGACTCTCCAGCATCACCTGATAGTGCTTCTTACCAAAGTAATTCCCGGTCGATTTCGCCAGCTCGACGGTTTGCGGCGTATAGCCCTGCGCCACTGCGCGGCCGGTCTCATCCTGCACGGTGAAACGCGCGCCTTGCGGCAGGGAGTCGATTTTCACCGGTTGCGTTTCAGTGCCGACAATGGTGGCGCAGCCACTCAGCAGCAGCGCACAGGCAGGAAAAAGAGGTCGCAGGTTCATAGCAGGTCCGCTTCAGCATCAGATAGGACAGTGTAAACTGCCCTTCTGTGCTTAATCGCGCTATCACTGATGATTTTCTGCGCTTTATTGCGGTTGACAACAGGCAGCAATCGCCGCGATATCCTGCGGCGTGGTACGGCAGCAGCCGCCAATCAGACGTGCGCCCGCCTGCTGCCATTCAGCGAATTTGTCATGCAGCGTGCAGCCCGACGGCGCGGAGTGCCAGGTTTTGCTGCTGGCATCGTACTGCTCGCCGGAGTTCGGATAGACCAGCAGCGGCTTATCACACAGCGCCTGGAAGCGGCGCAGAGCGGGCGTTACGCTCTCCAGCGCCACGCAGTTGATGCCAACCGCCACCACCTGCGGTGCCGCATGCACCAGCTCAGCCACTTTACTCAACGGCGTGCCGTCGCTGATGTGTTCGGCATCGCGCAGGGTAAAGGAGAACCACGCGCTGCTGGCAGGGAATTCAGCCAGTAAACTCACCAGCGCCTGCGCTTCGGTAAAGGACGGCAACGTTTCACAGGCCAGCAGATCGACACCCGCTTCCAGCAACGCCTTCACGCGCGGACGGTGGAACGCTTTCATCTCCTCTTCCGGCAGCGCGTAATCACCGCGATACTCCGCACCATTGGCCAGAAAAGCGCCATACGGCCCGACCGAACCGGCCACCAGCAAGGGCGCGGTGCTGGCGGAAGATGCGCGATAGTCATCACGCGCGCGCTGCGCCAGCTGTACGCTCTGGGTGATCAGTGCCAGCGCCTGCGCTTCATCTAAGCCGCGCGCGGCAAAACCCTGCGGCGTGGCCTGGTAGCTGGCGGTGATCGCCACATGCGCGCCGGCAGCAAAGTAGTCGTGATGCACCTGATAAATCAGCTCAGGATTTTCCATCAGCACTTTGGCCGACCACAGCGCATCGGCCAGATTGCAGCCGCGCGCCTCCAGCTCGGTCGCCAGCGCGCCATCCAGAATCAACGTGTCAGTTTGGGTTAGAGCCTGCGCGATAGGATTACGCGACATCGTTGGCCTCCTCAGCCTTAAGGGATGACTTGCGTCGTTGCGTGACATGGTATGCGGCATAGCAGAACAGCACAAACGGAATGCCGCACCACAGCGCAATACGCTGCGATGGATCGAATGCCAGTCCGACGCACGCCAGCAGGCATAACAGGAAGCCCAGAATCGGCGTCAGCGGATAGAGCGGCGCGCGATACGCCAGCTGTTGTAAGCTGCCGCCCGCCTGCAGATGGCGACGACGGAACACATAGTGTGAGGCGCAGATGCTGAGCCACACCGCCACCACGGCAAAACCGGAAATCGCCGACAGCGCCACAAACACTGTGTCCGGCGCAATCACACTGGAGAACAGCGCCAGCAAGCCGCCAATCATGCTCACGGTCAGCGCCAGCACCGGAATGCCACGACGGTTGACGCGCGCAAAACAGCGCGGCAGCGTCTTCTCATTAGCCAGCGACCACAACATACGGCCAGAAGCATACAGGCCAGAGTTGGCGGCGGAGAGAATGGCGGTGAGGATCACGAAGTTGAAAATATCCGCCGCGTACGGGATGCCGATCTTTTCAAACACCAGCACAAACGGGCTTTTAACGATCCCGGCCTGATCCATCGGGATCAGCGCCGCCAGCACAAATACCGTGCCGATAAAGAAGATGATCAACCGTGCGACGGTGGTGCGGATCGCCAGCGGCAGCGCTTTTTGTGGCTGCTCGGTTTCACCGGCAGCGATACCGATCAATTCCGTGCCCGAGAAAGCGAAGTTGACCGCCACCATGGTCATCAGAATCGGCAGCGTGCCGTGCGGCAGCCAGCCGGAAGCGGTGAGATTGTGTAATCCCGGCGCAGCGCTGCCGTCTTTCATCGGGATAAAACCAAAGATCGCACCCGCACCGAGAATGATAAAGGCGATGATGGTGATCACTTTAATGATGGAGAACCAGAATTCACCTTCGGCAAAAAAGCGCGTTGAGACGATATTCAGCAGATAAATAGCGATGCAGAACACCAGACACCACGTCCACACCGGCACGCTTGGGAACCAATACTGCATACAGAACCCGGCGGCGGTCAGGCTGGAACCCAGCGCCACCGTCCAGGTGAGCCAGTAAAGCCAGGCGACGGTATAACCGGTGGCCGGACTGAGATAGCGCGCGGCATAGACGTGGAACGCGCCGGTTTCCGGCATCGCTACGGCCAGTTCGCCGAGACAGACCATCACCAACCACACCACCAGCGCACCAATCAGATAGGCCAGCAAGGTGCCGGCTGCACCGGTGGTTGAGATGATGTAGCCGGTATTGAAGAACAGCCCGGTTCCGATCACACCGCCCAGCGACAGCATCACCAGATGCCGTACTTTCATGGTGCGCTTAAAGTTTTCCTGTGGAGGCGTATCCTGAGTTTGCATGATATTTATCCGTATGGACGTCTGAACATCTATATGGACACAAGGTTATACGCGTCAGCGTGCGGATTTGCAACGGGGCAGAAGGAGAGGATTGAGTCAGGGTTTGCCGCCCCGCGTGAAACGGGGCGCAAGTTCAGGCGCCAAATACGCCTTGCAGATAACGCTCAAGCGCAACGCGCGAGCTGAAGCCGTGCGGAATGCCGTAATGCTCCTGCGAATCACCCATTAAATAGAGTGGGAATTGCGTGTAGTGATCGCAGGTTTTCATCTCTGAAGCTGGTTCAGCAAAGCTCTGGCTTTTCTCTTTCAGCGTCGGGTGAATGATTAAGGCGGTCCGTCCCATACGCGCTTCGCGATTGACGTACACATAGTTTTCGCCGCGACGATAACCGTAAATTTTTGGCGTTTGGGTATCCATTTCGAAGCCCACTTTCTCAAGTACGCGCGCTACCTCATCTGGTCGTAAATACATGCTTGCTCCTCTCTTCTCACAGCCCCGCAACCTTACAGCAGCAGGATGGCATGGGCATTCGGAATTTTCCCTAAAGCCTGGCACATCCCTGCGTTTAATCACGCTTCGTCTACACTAAGTATTACGTTTTAAATCAAAGGGAGCTAAAAAATGTTTAATCGAAGCGCAAAAAACGATGACATTGATATCAATCAGGATGTAAACGAACTGGCCGATTCGCTAGAGGCGTTACTTAAATCTTATGGCAGTGAAGCTAAAGACGAAGTTGATAATGCCCGTAGCCAGGCGCAGGCGCTGTTGAAGCAGACGCGTGCCAAACTGAGCGGCGGACAGAGTCGCGTATCGCAAGCGGCGCGTGATGCGGGTACGCAGGTCGACGCCTATGTCCACGAGAAGCCGTGGCACGGCGTGGGCGTCGGTGCGGCGATAGGCTTAGTGCTTGGCGCGCTACTGGTATCTTCACGCCGATAAGCCTGTGTTCGTTGATGCAATGAGCCTCGCTGATGCGGGGCTTTTTTGTGGGCGCGAGATAGTGCGCGCTTTCCCTCACCCTAACCCTCTCCCGCAGGCGGGAGAGGGAATGTTTAGGTGGCGTTCAACTGTAACACCTATGCTGGATCGGCGCCTTCTCCCGCTTGCGGGAGAAGGCTGGGATGAGGGTCAAATTGCACAAAATCCAACCAACCCTCCCACTCCATTCCCTTTACAAAAAATTTTTCCGGCCTGGAAGGCGCATGATCTCTGGCCTTAGCGAATATCCGAAGATCATAATCACAAAACCCTATATCTGGTGGGCTTGACCCTTTTACCCACTACATCTAGTATTCAACCCATCAACTAACTACCAAATGTCGTCAAGGACGAAGTTCGATGCAAACAGGAATTTGCTTCGTATCTCGCAATCTGACCGCAATCAAAGGGAAATACGAATCATGCGCATTATTATTTACACCAAAGACAACTGTGTCCAGTGCAATGCGACAAAAAATGCCATGGACCGCAAAGGTATCGACTATCAGCTGATCAACCTTGATACCCAACCTGAAGCCATCGACAACCTCAAATCTCTAGGCTATCGCCAGGTGCCAGTGGTGATGACGCAAGACGATCACTGGAGTGGCTTCCGTCCCGACAAAATTGCCAGCCTGAGCCAGCTCGCGGCCGTCGGGGGATAAGCCATGTTTCCACTGGTCTATTTCTCTAGCCAGTCGGAAAACACGCACCGATTCATCACGCGTCTTGGGCTGCCTGCCCGCCGCATTCCGGTTGACGGCAAGCAGCGCCTGCATATCGAACAGCCCTACATTTTAGTGGTGCCGAGCTACGGCGGCGGCAGTTCGCGCGGTGCGGTGCCGAGACAAGTGATTCAATTCCTCAATGATGATGCCAACCGACGCGGGATTCGCGGGGTGATCGCTGCCGGTAACCGCAACTTCGGTGAAGGCTATTGCCTGGCGGGCGACATCATTGCGCAGAAATGTCAGGTTCCCTATCTCTACCGCTTTGAGCTGATGGGAACCCCCGACGATATCGCTAATGTAAAAGCGGGAGTGACCCAATTTTGGCAACGACAGACACCCTAAACAGCTCGCTGACTGATTACCACGCGCTTAACGCGATGCTGAACCTGTATGACGCCGATGGCCGCATCCAGTTCAGTAAAGATCACGAAGCGACGCGCCAGTTCTTCCTGCAGCATGTACAACCCAATACCGTGCAGTTTGCCTCGGCAGGCGAGCGCCTGCGCTATCTGGTGGCCGAAGGCTACTACGAAGCCGAGGTGCTGAATCAGTACGCTTTCGATTTCCTGTGTCAGCTGCACGATGAAGCTGATGCGGCAGGGTTCGCCTTTCACACCTTCCTCGGGGCGTGGAAGTTTTACACCAGCTACACGTTGAAAACCTTCGACGGCAAACGCTATCTGGAAACCTTCGAACAGCGCGCCTGCATGGTGGCGCTGACGCTGGCACGCGGCAATGAAACCTTAGCGCGCGAGCTGTTGGCGGAGATGCTGAGCGGTCGCTTCCAGCCAGCTACGCCAACTTTCCTTAACTGCGGTAAGCAGCAGCGCGGCGAGCTGGTTTCCTGCTTCCTGCTGCGCATCGAAGACAACATGGAATCGATTGGTCGCGCGGTGAACTCGGCGCTGCAACTGTCGAAACGCGGCGGTGGCGTAGCGTTCCTGCTTTCCAACCTGCGTGAATCGGGCGCGCCGATTAAGCGCATTGAGAACCAGTCATCGGGCGTGATTCCGGTGATGAAGATGCTGGAAGATGCGTTCTCTTACGCCAACCAGCTGGGTGCACGTCAGGGCGCAGGTGCGGTGTGGCTGAATGCGCATCACCCGGATATTTTCCGCTTCCTCGATACCAAACGTGAAAACGCCGACGAGAAGATCCGCATCAAAACGCTGTCGCTCGGCGTGGTGATCCCGGATATCACCTTCCAGCTGGCGAAAGAGAATCGCGATATGGCGCTGTTCTCGCCGTACGATGTCGAGCGCATCTACGGCAAAGCCTTTGGTGATATCAGCATCAGCGAGCACTACGACGAGATGCTGGCGGACGATCGCATCACCAAAACCTACATCAAGCCGCGCGATTTCTTCCAGACGCTGGCGGAGATTCAGTTTGAATCGGGCTACCCGTACATCATGTTTGAAGACAGCGTGAACCGCAGCAACCCGATTGCCGGGCGCATCAACATGAGTAATCTCTGTTCCGAGATTTTGCAGGTTAACAGCGCCAGCGAATTCAATGACGATCTTAGCTATCGTCGCGTCGGCAAAGATATCTCCTGCAACCTCGGCTCGCTCAACATTGCGCATGCCATGGATTCGCGCAATCTGGCGCAAACCGTGGAAACCGCCGTGCGTGCACTGACCGCCGTTTCCGAGATGAGTGAGATCAATTCGGTGCCTTCGGTGGCGGAAGGCAATCGCCGCTCGCACGCGATTGGCCTCGGTCAGATGAACCTGCATGGTTATCTGGCGCGCGAAGGCATGGCGTACGGTTCAGAAGAGGCGCTGGATTTCACCAATCTTTACTTCTATTGCGTCACCTATCACGCCGTGCGCACCTCGAATCTGCTGGCGCAGGAGCATCAGAAGAGTTTCGACGGTTTCGCCGAGTCGAAATACGCCAGCGGCAGTTACTTCGATAAATATGTCGAACAGCGCTGGCTGCCGCGCACCGCGCGCGTGGCAAAACTGTTCGCCGATGCCGGACTGACTCTGCCAACGCAGGCCGACTGGCAAGTGCTGCGTGCAGCAGTGATGCAACATGGGCTGTACAACCAGAACCTGCAGGCGATTCCGCCCACCGGTTCGATCTCGTACATCAACCATGCGACCTCCAGCATTCACCCGATTGTGTCGCGCATTGAGATCCGTAAAGAGGGCAAAACCGGCCGCGTTTACTATCCGGCGCCGTTTATGACCAACGACAATCTCGACCTCTATCAGGATGCGTACTCCATTGGGCCGGAAGCGATTATTGATACCTACGCCGAAGCCACGCAGCACGTCGATCAAGGCCTGTCGCTGACGCTGTTCTTCCGCGACGACGTCACCACGCGCGATATCAACAAAGCGCAGATCTACGCGTGGAAAAAAGGCATCAAAACGCTCTATTACATTCGTCTGCGCCAGATGGCGCTTCAAGGCACCGAGGTGCAGGGCTGCGTCTCCTGCTCACTGTGATGAAAACTATGCAACTCAAACCAATTCAAGCGATTAACTGGAACCGCATCCAGGACGAAAAAGACCTCGAAGTGTGGAACCGACTGACCAGTAACTTCTGGCTGCCGGAAAAAGTGCCGCTCTCCAACGATCTGCCCGCATGGCAGTCGCTGGACCACCAGCAGCAACAGCTGACTATTCGGGTGTTTACCGGATTGACGCTGCTCGACACCATCCAGAACGTGATTGGTGCGCCTGGCCTGATGGAAGATGCGATTACGCCACACGAGGAAGCTGTGCTGTCGAACGTCTCCTTTATGGAAGCAGTGCATGCGCGTTCGTACAGTTCGATTTTCTCCACGCTGTGTAACACCGCAGATGTCGATGCGGCGTACCGCTGGAGTGAAGAGAATGAAGCCTTGCAGAACAAGGCGAAGATTGTGCTGGAGCACTATCGCGCCGAGGATCCGCTCAAGAAGAAAATCGCCAGCGTGTTCCTTGAATCGTTCCTGTTCTACTCCGGTTTCTGGCTGCCGATGTATTGGTCGAGCCGTGGCAAGCTGACCAACACCGCAGATCTGATTCGCCTGATCATTCGCGACGAAGCGGTACACGGCTACTACATCGGCTATAAGTACCAAAAGTCGCTGGAAAACGTCGATGCTGGCCGCCGCGAAGAGCTGCAGCAGTTCGCGATTGATTTGCTGCTGGCGCTGTACGAAAACGAAGTGGTGTATACCGAAGCCTTGTACGGTGAAGTCGGTTGGGCGGAAGAGGTGAAAACCTTCCTGCACTACAACGCCAATAAAGCGCTAATGAACCTCGGCTACGAAGCGCTGTTCCCGGCCGAACTGACCACCGTGAACCCGGCGATTTTGTCCGCGCTGTCGCCCAACGCCGATGAAAACCACGACTTCTTCTCAGGTTCAGGCTCCTCTTATGTAATGGGGAAAGCCGTAGAAACCGAAGACGAAGACTGGAATTTTTAATACGCGTCATACTTCGCGTTGCCTGGAGGCACCTACTTTTGGCACAGCAGCGTTGACTGCGCCCACTCTTCCCAGTCACATAGTTCACTATGCTGCTGGGTCGAGTGGGCTTGTCGCCTTGCTGTGACGCGAATTATTTAGCGTATTGATTCAGTGATAATTAATTTTTAAACCAATCTTATTTCCGCTCTTCTCACCCATTTATTTCACTTATATTTCTTCTTTTTGGATTGATTTTCGGCCGCTCTGCACCAGAAACAGTCTGAAACGCACATAAATTCACTTCTCAAATGCAAAAAATTAATCCGCGCGCATCCCTTGTGAGCACTGGCGATTTTAGCCATTGACTGCTGCGCGCGCCGCCGAATATCGCCATTCAGGGTTGTCAGATAATTTCACTATGTTAGGGTATAGGGCGCTTAATTTTAATCAGGACCACAACAAGAAATAGTTAAACATTTAACCGGGAAATTAATTACTGCATGGCAATTAAACTCGAAGTAAAGAATTTATATAAGGTATTTGGGGATAATCCCGAAAAGGCATTTAAGCTGATCGATAAAGGCGAAAGCAAAGAGAGTATTCTGGCAAAAACCGGCCTCTCTGTTGGCGTCAAAAATGCCAGTCTGGCCATTGAAGAAGGCGAGATCTTCGTCATCATGGGGCTTTCAGGTTCAGGTAAGTCCACCATGGTTCGCCTTCTCAATCGTCTGATCGAGCCCACTCGCGGCCAGGTAATCATAGACGGTGTCGATATTGCCAAAATATCGGAATCAGAACTGCGTGAAGTCCGCAGAAATAAGATCAGTATGGTATTTCAATCCTTCGCGCTGATGCCACACATGACTGTGCTAAATAATGCCGCCTTTGGCATGGAATTAGCCGGCATTCCTTTAGCCGAACGTCAGGAAAAAGCGCTGGAAGCATTGCGTCAGGTTGGCCTGGATAATTACGCCCACTCTTATCCCGATGAACTTTCTGGCGGTATGCGTCAACGCGTTGGATTAGCCCGCGCATTGGCGATTAATCCTGATATTTTATTAATGGATGAAGCTTTCTCAGCACTTGATCCGTTGATTCGTACCGAAATGCAGGATGAACTGGTAAAACTGCAGGCCAAACATCAGCGTACCATTGTATTTATTTCTCACGACCTCGATGAAGCGATGCGTATTGGCGACCGCATTGCCATTATGCAGGGCGGCGAAGTGGTACAGGTCGGCACGCCGGATGAAATTCTCAATAATCCTGCCAACGATTATGTGCGCACCTTCTTCCGCGGCGTCGATATTAGTCACGTGTTTAGCGCCAAAGATATTGCGCGTCGCAGTGCGGGTTCTCTGATCCGCAAAGCCGCCGGTTTTGGTCCGCGATCCGCCATCAAGCTGCTGCAGGATGAAGATCGCGAATATGGCTACGTGCTGGAGAAACAGAAGTTTGTTGGCGTGGTGTCCACCGATTCATTGAAAGCCGCGCTGGCGGCCGGTGAAGGGCTGGATAGCGCGCTGCTCGACACGCCCTTAGCGGTTCCTGCCGATACCTCCCTGAACGATCTGCTGTCGCATGTGGCACAAGCGCCCTGCGCCGTGCCGGTAGTCAGCGAAGAGAATCAGTACGTCGGTATCATTTCGAAAAGCATGCTGTTGCGTGCTTTAGACCGTGAAGGAGCCTAATCATGAGCGAACAAACAGCGAATCCGTGGGAAAGCGCCAGCCAAACCACCCAGCAACCTGCCACCACTGATACCAGCCCCGCCGCCAGCAGCAGCGATCCCTGGGCGAGCGGCGGTGCCGCGCCTGCAGATAGCAGCTCCGGCAGCGCCGATGCATGGGGCGATCCCTCCGCCGCCAGCAGCGGTGGCCACGATGCCGCCAGCAATGCTGCCAGCAGCAGCGACTGGCTGAGCAGCGCACCCGCTCCCGCGCCGGAACATTTCAACCTCATGGACCCGTTCCATAAAACCTGGATTCCGCTTGATAGCTGGGTGACTGAAGGCATTGATTGGGTGGTCAGCCATTTCCGCCCGGTGTTTCAGGGCATTCGCGTGCCGGTGGATTACATCCTCAGCGCGTTCCAGCAGTTACTGCTCGGCATGCCCGCGCCGGTAGCGATTGTGGTGTTCGCACTGATCGCCTGGCAGATTGCCAGCCCGGCGATGGGGATTGCTACGCTGGTCTCGCTGATTGCCATTGGCGCGATTGGTGCCTGGTCGCAGGCGATGGTGACGCTGGCGCTGGTGCTAACCGCCCTGCTGTTCTGCATCATCATCGGCTTGCCGCTCGGCATCTGGCTGGCGCGCAGTGAACGTGCCGCGCGCATTATTCGTCCGCTGCTAGATGCGATGCAGACCACGCCAGCCTTCGTCTATCTGGTGCCGATCGTCATGCTGTTTGGTATCGGCAACGTGCCGGGCGTAGTGGTGACCATTATCTTTGCGCTGCCGCCGATTGTGCGCCTCACCATTCTTGGTATTAAGCAGGTACCAGCCGACCTGATTGAAGCGAGTGAATCCTTCGGTGCCAGCCCGCGTCAGATGCTGTTCAAAGTGCAGCTGCCGCTGGCGATGCCGACCATCATGGCTGGCGTAAACCAGACGCTGATGCTGGCGCTGTCGATGGTGGTGATCGCCTCGATGATCGCGGTTGGCGGTCTCGGTCAGATGGTGCTGCGCGGCATTGGTCGCCTGGATATGGGCCTCGCCACCGTCGGCGGCGTGGGCATCGTGATCCTCGCCATCATCCTCGATCGCTTGACGCAGTCGATGGGCCGCGACAGCCGCAGCCGTGGCAGCCGTCACTGGTACAGCACTGGCCCGCTCGGTCTGCTGATGCGCCCTTTCAGTAAAAAAGCCTGATTTCAATGGGCGGTCCGCTGCGGCCGCCCGTCTTCGACGTAACACGTAAAATAAGGAATGACTATGCGCAAGACAGCTCTCATCGCCGCCGTCCTGACGACGTTCGCCGCGACGCACGTGTCCGCCGCCGACCTGCCCGGTAAAGGCATCACCGTTAAACCGACGCAGAGTACCATCTCTGAAGAGACCTTCCAGACGCTGCTGGTAAGCCGCGCGCTGGAGAAACTCGGCTATACCGTTGAGAAGCCAAGCGAGATTGATTACAACGTGGCGTACACCACCATCGCAGCCGGTGATGCCACCTTTATTGCCACCAACTGGAAACCGCTGCACGACGATATGTATAAAGCCGCGGGCGGCGATGCGAAGTTTTATCGCCAGGGCACTTACGTCGGTGGCGCGGCTCAGGGTTACCTGATCGATAAGAAAACCGCCGAGCAGTATCACATCACCAATATTGAACAGCTGAAAGATCCCAAGATCGCCAAACTGTTTGATACCAATGGTGATGGCAAAGCGGATTTGACCGGCTGTACGCCAGGCTGGGGCTGTGAAGCGGTGATTAATCACCAGATTGATGCCTACAAGCTGAGCAACACCGTGGAGCACAATCAGGGCAACTACTCGGCGATGATCGCCGATACCATCACGCGTTTTAAACAGGGCAAACCGGTGTTTTATTACACCTGGACGCCGTATTGGGTCAGCGACGTGCTGAAGCCGGGTAAAAATGTGGTATGGCTGCAGGTACCGTTCTCTTCACTGCCGGGCGAGCAGAGCAAAGTCGATACCAAGCTGGCGAACGGGGCTAACTACGGTTTCCCGGTGAACACCATGCATATCGTCGCCAACAAAGCCTGGACCGAGAAAAATCCGGCCGCGGCAAAGCTGTTTGCTGAGATGAAGCTGCCGATTGGCGACATCAACGCCGAGAATGCGGCGATGCATGCGGGCCATGCTTCTGAAGCCGATATCAATGGCCACGTTGATGGCTGGATCAAAGGTCACCAGGCGGAATTCGATAAGTGGATTCAGGACGCACTGGCGGCAGCGAAGTAACGCATTTACATTAGCGTTGGTATTGTAGCGGCGCGATTTATCGCGCCGTTTTTCATGCAATCAATCCACTTTAAGAACTCAGCGCAATAAATTGCGCCGCTACGGCAAAACGGCTGCCTCCCCCTTTTCCTTTCCCCCGATAAGCGAAGCGTGCGCTATAGCGCACTGGTACGTCCTGTTAATTAACACACCATTGAAATAATTTTTTCGGTTACTATTACCTACAAATGATTATCTCTCTTATCCGCACGCAATGACTGCTTCCCGTTTAGCGATCAAATTCCATCACTTAGGCTGGTGTCGCATTCGCGCGGGCGTTGTTAAGAGCATGTTAATCAACACCTTGATTTACGTGGATAAGCGGCGCGCGAAAAGTGTTTAGAAATCGTAAAGATGGTTCTAAACCGCTGAGCAATACTATTCATTAATGATTGGGTTTGTTATGGTTAGCAGCGCAGTTATTCACCAGAGTTATTTTTTCTCGCGAAATTATTTATCTGTAAAAAGGTTTCCCGAGATGAATTGATGGCATCGGCTGCCTGTATGTTCAGGTGGGATGTCAGGGCAAAATGCCCAGGGTTAAGGAACAACCTGGAATGTCAGATGTTGACTATGTGATCGTGCTAACAATCACCTGCGGAAATTGTGACTACGCTTAATCTGTCACCATCATTACTATACCAGTTGCAACTAAGAGGTTTTTTTAAAATGGAAAGTTCGTTTACTCCCATTGAACAGATGCTTAACATCCGTGCTAACCGCCATAAAGATTTTCCGCTGCAGGAGATCATTTTGACCCGCTTGTGCATGCACATGCAGGGTAAACTGCTGGATAATCGCAACAAAATGTTGAAGGCGCAGGGAATTAACGAGACCTTATTCATGGCGCTGATTACCCTTGATGCACAGGAAAATCAGAGCATTCAGCCTTCAGAACTGAGTTCTGCCCTCGGCTCTTCACGCACCAATGCCACGCGTATCGCTGATGAGCTGGAGAAGCGCGGCTGGATCGAACGTCGTGAAAGCGAGAACGACCGTCGCTGCCTGCATCTGCATTTGACCGAAAAAGGCAATGAATTCCTGCGCCAGCTGCTGCCACCGCAGCATCAGAGCCTGCAATACCTGTGGTCTTCGCTCTCTACTAACGAGCAGGATCAGCTGGAATCGATTACCCGTAAGTTACTTAACCGTCTCGATAAAATGGACGAAGATCAGGTTATCGCTTCCCTGTCGCGCTAATAGCAAGAAGTGCGACACAATCACCTTCCGAAATCGCTATTTTAATCCCCTTTTGTCCGGCCAGCGCTTAAGTGCTGGCTTTTTTGACTCGGGCAACCGTGTTGAAGGATCGGCACATCCCGACTAAATGGAAAACGTGGAGAACGACATGAGTGCGACAGCGGAAGCTCAAAGCCCGCAACAGCCAGCGAATAAAAAGAAGAAGCGCAAAGGTGTGCTGATCCTGCTGGCTATCGTGTTTGTAATTATTGGTGTTTCGTATCTGGCTTACTGGTATTTGGTGCTGCGTCACTTCCAGGAAACCGATGATGCGTACGTGGCGGGCAACCAGGTGCAGGTGATGGCGCAGGTTTCCGGCAGCGTAAATAAAGTGTGGTTTGATAATACCGACGTGGTGAAGAAAGGCGACGTCCTGGTGTCGCTGGATAAAACCGATGCCGAGCAGGCGTTTGAAAAAGCGCAGACCGCGTTGGCCACCAGCGTGCGTCAAACCCACCAGCTGATGATCAATGGCAAACAGTATCAAGCCACCATCAAGCTGCAGCAAACCGCGCTGGAACAGGCCGAAGCTGACCTGAAACGCCGCGAGCCGCTGGGCGCGTCTAATCTGATTGGCCGCGAAGAGCTGCAACACTCGCGTGATGCCGTGGCGACAGCCAAAGCGCAGCTGGATGTGGCAGTGCAGCAATACAACGCTAACCAGGCGATGATTCTGAATACCTCGCTGGAAAATCAGCCCGCGGTACAGCAGAGTGCGGCTGAGCTGCGCGATGCCTGGCTGGCGCTGCAGCGTACTGAAATCCGTAGCCCGATTGATGGCTTCATTTCACGTCGCAGCGTGCAGGTTGGCTCGCAAATCTCCACCACCACCCCGCTGTTGGCGGTGGTGCCGTCCACTAATCTGTGGATCGATGCAAACTTCAAAGAGACCCAGCTTGCAGGTGTCCGTATCGGCCAATCGGCCACGGTGATCAGTGATATCTACGGCGATGACGTCGAGTATCACGGCAAAGTGGTGGGTCTGGATATGGGTACCGGCAGCGCCTTCTCGCTGCTGCCTGCGCAGAACGCCACCGGTAACTGGATTAAAGTGGTCCAGCGTCTGCCGGTGCGTATCGAGCTGGATCCGAAACAAGTAGCGGAACATCCGCTGCGTATCGGCCTCTCCACGCTGGTGAAAGTGGATACCCAAAATAAAGAGGGTGCCACGCTGGCCAGCACCGTGCGTTCGCAAGCCGCGTATGAAAGTAATGCGTTGGCAATCGACCTCGCGCCGGTTAACCAGCTGATTACTGACATCGTTCGTGCCAACGCTGACTAACGCCGCGGGAGGCTGTTATGGCACAAAAACCGCTTGAAGGTGCGCCGTTAGTCCTGATGACCATCGCCCTGTCGCTGGCGACGTTCATGCAGGTACTCGACTCCACCATCGCTAACGTGGCGATTCCGACCATCGCCGGTAACCTCGGTGCCTCGAACTCGCAGGGCACCTGGGTGATTACCTCTTTCGGGGTGGCGAACGCCATCTCGATTCCGATAACCGGTTGGCTGGCGAAGCGCATCGGTGAAGTGAAGCTGTTTACCTGGTCGACCATCCTGTTTGTGCTGGCGTCCTGGGCTTGCGGCATGTCCGAAAGCCTGGAGATGCTGATCTTCTTCCGCGTCATTCAGGGCGTGGTTGCCGGTCCGCTGATTCCGCTGTCGCAAAGTTTGCTGCTGAACAACTATCCGCCGGCGAAACGCAGCGTGGCGCTTTCGCTGTGGGCGATGACGGTGATTGTGGCACCGATCTGCGGTCCGATTCTCGGCGGCTGGATCAGCGATAACTATCACTGGGGCTGGATCTTCTTCATCAACGTACCGATTGGTTTGGTGGTGGTGTTACTGACGCTGCAAACGCTGCGTGGACGTGAAACCAAAACCGAAATCCGCCGGATCGATATGGTGGGGTTGGTACTGCTGGTGGTGGGCATTGGCTCGCTGCAGGTGATGCTGGATCGCGGAAAAGAGCTCGACTGGTTTAGCTCAACCGAGATCATTGTGCTGATGGTGGTCGCCGTGGTGGCGCTGCTGGTGTTGCTGGTGTGGGAGCTCACCGACGACCATCCGATAGTCGATTTGTCGTTGTTCAAGATGCGCAACTTCACCATCGGCTGTTTGTCGATTAGCCTGGCCTATATGCTTTACTTCGGCTCGATAGTGTTGCTGCCGCAGCTGTTACAGGAGGTATATGGCTACACCGCCACCTGGGCCGGATTGGCGTCGGCACCGGTGGGGATTCTGCCGGTGATCCTGTCGCCGATCATTGGCCGCTTCGCCCACAAGCTGGATATGCGTAAGCTGGTGACCTTCAGCTTCATCATGTATGCCGTCTGTTTCTACTGGCGCGCCTACACGTTTGAGCCGGGAATGGATTTTGGTGCATCAGCGTGGCCGCAGTTTATTCAGGGCTTTGCGGTGGCGTGCTTCTTTATGCCGCTCACCACCATTACGCTGTCAGGCTTACCGCCAGAACGTATGGCGGCGGCATCAAGCCTGTCGAACTTCGTGCGTACGCTGGCAGGTTCCATCGGTACTTCGATTACTACCACCATGTGGAGTAACCGTGAATCGATGCATCATAGCTATCTGTCGGAGTCGGTGAATCCGTACAACGTCAATTCACAGCAGATGTATGACCAGTTGCAAAGCATGGGCATGACCCAGCAGCAGGCCTCGGCGTATATCGCGCAGCAAATTACCAATCAGGGTCTGATTATTTCGGCGAATGAGATCTTCTGGGCATCGGCGGGCGTGTTCTTGATCTTGCTGGTGCTGGTGTGGTTTGCGCGTCCACCATTTGGTGCGGGCAGTGGCGGCGGTGGTGCTCACTAAGCGAGACAAACAAAAACGGGCCTTGCGGCCCGTTTTTTTATGCGTTCTGACGCCACCATTCGGCGAGCAGAATACCGGTCGCCACTGACACGTTGAGGCTTTCAACGTTGCCGGTGCCACCAATCGACAGGCTGAGATCGCCCTGCTGGAAAGCGCTGTCTGACAGACCTTCGCTCTCCTGCCCCAACACCAGCACCATTTTGGCAGGCAGCTCAGCTTTCGCCAGCGGTGTGCCTTCGTGGCTTGAGGTGGTAACGATGGTGTAACCCGCTTTACGGAACGCTTCCAGGCCATCGGCAAAGCTTTCGCCGCTGATTGCCTGTACGTGTTCAGCGCCACCTTCGGCGGTACGCACTGCCGCACCTGACTCCAGCAGCGAAGCATCATTCACCAGCAAACCTTTCACACCGAAGTGCGCGCAGCTACGCATAATGCCGCCAAGGTTGTGCGGGTTGCTGACATCTTCCAGCGCCAGCACGCAATCTTTGGTGGGGGCCCTGGTCAGCCACTCGGTAACCGGCATGCCCATACGTTTTTTGATGATGAAGCACACGCCACCGTGGTGTTCAGTACCTGAAGCTTTGGTCAGCTCAGCATCTTCAACCACATGATAGGCTTTGCGGTTGGCCGCCAGCCAGCGCAGGGTTTCACGGAAACGCGGTGTTACGCTCTGAATAAACCAGGCACGCACGATGCTTTCCGGACGGCTCAGGAACAGCGCCTGACAGGCATTTTCACCGTAGACGCGCGTCTCTTCCTGACGCTGACGGCGAATCTGCTCGGGATCGATGACCGGCTTATTCGCGGCATCATCCAGTTGACTCTCATCCGCGACCGGCGGACGAGAAACGGTGCGCCACGGCGAATCACCGAAACTGCGGTTGTCGTCACCACGATCGTCACGACGTCCAAAGCTGCGGCCACGTTCGGTATTGCTCGCACCGCGCGGTGCCGAGCTGCGTGCGCCGCCACGGCCACCTTCTTCATTATTACGTGCACCGCTGCGAGGACCAGAACGACGATTATCTTCCTGGCGCGCAGCAGGACGGCCGCCTTTGCCGGTACGGGGATTCGGCTTTTGACCACTCTCCTCATCACGTACGTACATCACTTTTACCTTGCCGCTTTTGCCTTTAAATTCGTCGTTCATCTGTTCCTCCAGCATTGAGAGCGCGAAGATTACCTGATGTGTCGGTGCTTAGCTATCAACTATTGAACCTATTGGGCAATCCAGATTGAGCATAGCACTCAACCTTTTCATAATGTCCGGCAATCATCAGATTTACAGGTCCGGGTTGAGGTAAATATGAATACAGTTTGTGCCTCCTGTCAGGCAACCAACCGCGTGCCCGAGTCGCGCATGGCTGATGGAGCAAAATGTGGTCGTTGCGGCGGCGAGCTATTCAACGGTGAAGTCGCCAACGCGACCGCGGCCACGCTGGATAAGTATCTGCAAGACGATCTGCCGGTGGTGATCGACTTCTGGGCGCCGTGGTGCGGCCCGTGCGTTAACTTCGCACCGGTGTTTAAAGATGTCGCCGACGAGCGGCGCGGCAAGGTGCGCTTCGTGAAAGTGAATACCGAAGCCGAACCCGCGCTTAGCGCGCGTTTCCGCATTCGCAGCATTCCTACGATTATGCTGTTCAAGAACGGCGAGATGGTCGACATGCTGAATGGCGCAATGCCGAAAGCGCCCTTCAACGAGTGGCTCGACGAATCGCTGTAAACCGCTGATGGCCAGCCGCGAGCTGGCCTTCCTTATTACCTTTCCCGGCTAATTCCATTACACTGGCGTTTTTTCTCCTGCCTGCGAATTTATGTTTGAAAATGCCGTTCTGCGCTTACGTGCGCAACGTTTAGCGCGCGCCACGCGCCCGTTTCTTGCGCGCGGTAATCGTGTCATTCGTTGCCAACGCTGCCTGCTGCCGCAGAAAAACTGTCTGTGTCCCACCATCCAGCCTCAGCAAGCGCGCAGTCGCTTCTGTCTGGTGATGTTCGATACCGAGCCGATGAAGCCGAGCAATACCGGAAGGTTAATTGCCGATGTGCTGCCGGACACCGAGGCGTTTGGCTGGTCACGCACCGATCCGGATGCCGCGCTGCTGGCGGCGGTGAAGAACGCGCATTATCAGCCACTGGTGGTTTTCCCTGCGTCTTACGCAGATGCCGATCGCGAAGTGCTTACCAGCCCGCCGCTTACCGGCAAACCGCCGCTATTTATTATGCTCGACGGCACCTGGACGGAAGCGCGCAAGATGTTCCGCAAAAGTCCGTGGCTGGATGCGTTGCCGGTGATGTCGCTCAACGTGTCTGCGCCCTCGCGCTACACGCTGCGCGAGGCCCACGGCGAAGGCCAGCACTGCACCGCCGAAGTTGCTGCCGCGCTGCTGGAACAGGCCGGGGATCTCGCCGCCGCCGCAGAATTGCAGCACTATTTCGCCCGCTTCCGTCATGCTTATCTGGCGGGGAAACCGCATCATCCGATTCATGCTCTGGAAGAAGCATTGAGTAGCGGAATCTGAAGCTGGCTCTCAGCCTGCGATCGGTGAATCGGCACGCGCGCTAAAAAGCGTTTACAATCATGCCAATCTTGATAGCAGGAGCGGATGATGAGCCAACGCGGACTGGAAGCGCTGTTACGACCTAAATCAATCGCGGTAATCGGTGCGTCAATTACACCGGGGCGCGCCGGCTACTTTATGATGCGTAACCTGCTGGCCGGTGGATTTAGCGGTCCGGTATTGCCGGTGACGCCGAAGTATAAAGCGGTGAGCGGCGTGCTGGCCTGGCCGGATATCGCCAGCCTGCCCTTCGCGCCCGATCTCGCCATCATCTGTACCCACGCCAAACGTAATCTCGAACTGCTGCAACAACTGGGCGAAAAAGGTTGTAAGGCCTGTATTATTCTCTCGGCGCCATCCAGCCAGTTGGAAGAGCTGAAAGCCTGCGCCAGTCAATGGCAAATTCGCCTGCTTGGGCCCAACAGCTTAGGTTTGCTGGCGCCGTGGCAAGGGTTGAATGCCAGCTTCTCGCCGGTGCCGATTGCTAAAGGTCGCATTGCTTTTATTTCGCAATCCGCCGCGGTTTCTAACACCATTCTCGACTGGGCGCAGCAGCGTAACCTCGGTTTCTCATGGTTTATCGCCTTGGGTGATAGCCTGGATATCGACGTTGATGATCTGCTGGATTTCCTCGCGCGCGACGGTAAAACCAGCGCCATTCTGCTCTACCTCGAACACCTCAGCGATGCGCGTCGCTTTGTTTCCGCTTCGCGCAGCGCCTCGCGTAATAAACCGATTCTGGTGATAAAAAGTGGTCGCAGCCATCAGGCGCAGGCGATGATCGGTACTCACAGCGGACTGGACGCTGCCTGGGATGCGGCGATTCAGCGCGCCGGTTTACTGCGCGTACAAGATACACATGAACTGTTTACGGCGGTTGAGTCGCTGAGCCATATGCGTCCATTACGCGGCGATCGACTGATGATCATCAGCAACGGCGCGGCCCCGGCGGCGCTGGCCCTGGATGAACTGTATGCGCGCAACGGTAAGCTGGCGACGTTAAGTGACGAAACCTTGCAGGCGCTGGCCACACTGCTGCCAGAAGGCGTTGGCCGCGGCAATCCGCTGGATTTGAAAGATGACGCGACACCAGCGCGCTATGTCGCCTGCATTGAACGGCTGCTGGATAGCCATGAACTTGATGCACTGATGATCATTCATGCGCCAAGCGCCGTTTCACCTTCGAGCGAGACCGCCGAGCAGATTATCGCTGCGGTTGCCAAACATCCGCGTGGCAAGCAGGTCACTTTGCTG
This sequence comes from Pantoea leporis, assembly GCF_028048155.1. Taxonomy (NCBI): domain Bacteria; kingdom Pseudomonadati; phylum Pseudomonadota; class Gammaproteobacteria; order Enterobacterales; family Erwiniaceae; genus Pantoea; species Pantoea leporis. The sequence goes on along the minus strand of NZ_JALMEU010000010.1, from coordinate 4,739 downwards.
ACGAACTGGTGCGGCGAATACTCTTCGCAGAGCGCACGACGCGCGTTTACTCAGGCTGGCATTCCCACCTGGCGCACACCGGAAGGTACCGTTACCGCTTTCATGCATCAGGTGGAATATCGCCGCAACCAGAAGCAACTGCGTGAGACGCCCGCGCTGCCGATTGGTTTGACGCAGAACAGCGCGCAGGCGCATCAGCTGATTCAGCAAGCGCTGGATAAAGGCATCACCACGCTGGACACACACGAAGTGCAGCCAGTGTTGCAGGCTTATGGCCTGGCGACGCTGCCCACCTGGATTGCCAGCGACAGCGCCGCGGCTGCCAGCATCGCCGATCAGATTGGCTATCCGGTCGCGCTCAAGCTGCGTTCGCCGGATATTCCGCATAAGTCAGAGGTACAAGGCGTAATGCTGTATCTGCGCAGCGCCGCAGAGGTGGAACAAGCGGCTGAAGCCATTTTTGATCGCGTGCGTGAAACCCATCCACATGCGCATGTTGATGGTTTGCTGGTGCAGAGTATGGCGAATCGCGCCGGAGCACAGGAGTTGCGTGTGGTGGTCGAACAGGATCCGCTGTTTGGCCCCATCATCCTGCTGGGCGAAGGCGGCGTGGAGTGGCAGCCCGACAAGCAAGCCGCCGTGGCTTTGCCGCCGCTGAATATGACGCTGGCGCGCTATCTGGTGATTCAGGCGATGAAAAGCGGCAAAGTCCGCAGCCGTAGCGCGTTGCGACCACTGGATATCACCGGGCTTAGCCAGCTGTTAGTGCAGGTTTCAAACCTGGTGGTCGATTGTCCGGAGATTCAGCGCCTGGATATTCATCCGCTGCTGGCATCAGCCGACGAATTCACGCTGCTGGATGTCACGCTGCAGCTGGCGCCTTTTAATGGTGATAACGAAACACGGCTGGCTATTCGTCCTTACCCGCATCATCTTGAAGAGCAGGTGCAGCTGAAAAATGGGCAATATTGCCTGTTCCGCCCGATCCTGCCGGAAGATGAACCGCAGCTGCGCGCCTTTATCGCCCAGGTAACGAAAGAAGATCTCTACTATCGTTACTTCAGTGAAATCAATGAATTCACCCATGAAGATTTGGCGAATATGACGCAAATTGATTACGACCGCGAAATGGCGATTGTCGCTATACGGCAGCACAACGGCGTCGACGAGATCATTGGCGTAACACGTGCGATCTCCGATGCCGATAATATCGATGCTGAATTCTCCGTGCTGGTGCGGTCTGACCTGAAAGGCTTGGGCATGGGCAGGCGCTTACTGGAGAAGATGATTCGCTATACGCGCGATCATGGCCTGCAACAATTGAACGGTATCACCATGCCAAACAATAGCGGCATGATCACGCTGGCGCGAAAGCTCAATTTTCGCGTGAATATTCAACTGGATGATGGCATTGTCAGCCTGAATTTGCCGCTCGGTGATGTCATCAGCTAACCTGTACAGAAAGGTAAAATTCCTCCTCTACAGGCCGGTTGATGGTATTATTTACCGTTAGGATCATGATTTGATGGCAAAAGGCCATGCAATGAACAGAGAAGAAGTGCACTGTGATGTTGTCTAAATTTAAACGTAATAAACACCAACAACACCTCGCACAGCTGCCTAAACTGTCACAATCCGTGTCGGATCTGACGACGCTTTACTCGCCTGCCGAGTTTCGCGAAACCCTGCTGACGAAAATTGCCGCAGCAGAAAAGCGTATCTGTATCACCGCGCTGTATCTGGAGAATGATGACGGCGGTCGCGGAATAATGCAGGCGCTGTACGCAGCGCGTCAGGCACGTCCGGAGCTGGATGTCTGTATTCTGGTTGACTGGCATCGTGCGCAGCGTGGTCGTATTGGCGCTGCTCGCGGCGTGACCAACGCTGACTGGTATTGCGAAATGGCGACTCAGCACCCGGATATCGCTATTCCGGTTTATGGCATTCCGGTTAACACCCGCGAAGCGCTCGGTGTGCTGCATCTGAAAGGGTTTATCATTGATGATACGCTGCTCTACAGCGGCGCGAGCCTGAACGATGTCTATTTGCATCAGCATGATAAATACCGTTATGACCGTTATCAGCTGATCCGCAATCCACAGCTTACCGATACCATGTATGCGTGGATCTGCGAAAATCTCAAGGATTCCGATGCGGTTAACCGCCTCGATAAAACTGAGCGCCCTTCCAGCCCGGAAATCAAAAACGAAACACGTCAGTTCCGTCAGGAGCTGCGCAGCTTTAACTATCAGTTTACCGGCAATGCAGATAATGATTGCCTTGCCGTCACGCCGCTGGTTGGCTTGGGCAAACGTAGCCTGCTGAACAAAACCATTTTCCATTTGATGCCCTGCGCTGAGCGCAAGCTGACGCTGTGTACGCCCTATTTTAACCTGCCGGCCATTCTGGTGCGTAACCTGATTCATTTACTGCGTCAGGGTAAAGAAGTTGAAATCATCATTGGCGACAAAACGGCCAATGACTTCTACATCCCGCCAGAACAGCCGTTTAAGATTATCGGGGCGCTGCCTTATCTTTATGAGATTAACCTGCGTCGCTTCCTGAGCCGGTTGCAGTATTACGTGAATAATGGTCAGCTGACGGTACGCTTGTGGAAAGATGGCGAAAACAGTTATCACCTGAAAGGCATTTGGGTGGATGACGAATGGATGATGATCACCGGTAATAACCTCAATCCTCGGGCGTGGCGACTGGATCTGGAAAATGCGGTGCTGATTCACGATCCTCTCAATCAATTGGCCGAGCAGCGTGAAAAAGAGCTGGCGCTGATTCGTGAGCATACTTCCGTGGTGCAGCATTATCGCGAGCTGGAAAGTATCTCCGATTATCCGGCAAAGGTGCGCAAGCTGATTCGTCGCCTGCGCCGTATTCGCATCGATCGCTTGATTAGCCGTCTGCTTTAGCCGATGCGTGCGCCTATTCTCTGCGTGGTTTTGCTGTGTAGTGGATGTGCGCATGTCGCTCAGGATAACTGGACCGGCAAAGACAAAGCGCAACACTACTTCTCTTCTGCTGTTCTGGCTGCTGCAGGAAGCGAGATTTCTCAGCATCAAAATCACAGCCGCGGGCAGAATTTGCGTTTCGGCTTTCTGTTTTCGTTAAGTTTTGGTGTGGGGAAAGAGTTATATGACAGCCGCTCAGCGGGGAGCGGCTGGAGTTGGAAAGATCTTAGCTGGGATGTCGCCGGCGCCGCCAGCGGTATCGCACTGTGGAATCTCAGTCAGTAACTACAGCGCAATCCCCTTCCCTTTGCGATGCAGCATCAGCGATACCAGGAATGCTAAAGCGCCCATTGCCGAAACATACCAGAAGAAGCTGGTTTCAATACCTTCTCTTTTCAGCAGTAAGGCTACGTACTCTGCCGAACCACCAAAAATAGCATTCGCCACCGCATAGGAAAGCCCAACGCCCAGCGCGCGGACTTCCGGCGGGAACATCTCTGCTTTCAAAATGCCACTGATAGCGGTGTAGAAACTGGTGATGATTAGCGCCAGCATGATCAAGGCAAATGCCAGCCAACTGCTTTGCACATTTTGCAGCAGCAGCAGAATCGGAACCGTACAGATAGCTGCCCCGGCACCAAAAATCATCATTGAGGCACGACGACCAATCTTGTCTGACAGCGCGCCAACTATCGGCTGAATCAACATGAATACCAATAAGCAACCGGTCATTAATCCACTGGCACTGCGCGCATCCATCCCGGCAGTATTTACCAGATATTTTTGCATGTAGGTGGTGAAGGTATAGAAGCTTAGCGAACCGCCTGCGGTAAAGCCCAGCACCATCAGAAATGCACGGGTGTGATTGCGCAGTAATCCCGTAATGCTGCCGGCGTCACGATGTTCTCGGTGTTTTTTCTCTGAAGTTTCGTTGAGAGAACGACGCAACCACAATGCCACCACAGCAAGCGCCGCCCCGAGGAAGAACGGAATACGCCAGCCCCAGCTGCGAAGTTCTTCATCGCTGAGAATTTGCTGTAAGACTACAACGGTAAGCACCGCTAACAGTTGGCCGCCGATGAGCGTCACATATTGGAAAGAGGCATAAAATCCTTTTCGTCCTTCCAGTGCTACTTCGCTCATATAAGTGGCGCTGGTACCGTATTCCCCACCAACCGATAATCCCTGAAACATACGTGCCAGCAGAAGAATGACAGGCGCGGCAAGGCCAATTTCTCCGTAGCCCGGTAGACAGGCGATCACTAATGATCCCAGACACATCATGCACACTGAGATCAGCATTGAGGCTTTGCGACCGTGACGATCGGCAATATAGCCAAATAACCATCCGCCGATCGGGCGCATCAGAAAACCAGCTGCGAAGACGCCTGCTGTTTGCAGCAACTGGGTGGTGGTATCACCGCTTGGAAAGAATACATGGGCAAAATAGAGTGAGAAGAAGGAGTAGACGTAGAAATCGAACCATTCAACTAAGTTGCCGGATGATGCGCCGACAATCGCCCAGATACGCTTTTTACTGTCGGCTGCCGTTTCAGATATAGCCACTTTCTGGTGTTGTGAGTCAGTCATGCTTACCTCTTTTCCTTGCGAATAATTAGCGCCAAAGGATTGAGTAAAGCATCTATTAACTGGTTGCGGGAATTGTCTCTGTTCCTGGATTACAAAATGTGATTGCCGCGAAGTTTTTAGTGCAATTTATTACTGATTTTCATGCAAATTCAGCCATCTACTAGTTTTAATTCGCTATATGCAGAT